>NZ_AP018771.1:634178-1268357 GCF_019703545.1 Haemophilus influenzae
TTCGCTTCGAGCTGAGCACCAAATTTATCGGCCACTGTCAATGGCGTAATATGTAAACCAAACTGGCGACCATTTCCTTCATACCAATAACAATAACCCACAATATTTGTTTCTGATAAACGTTTGAGTTGGATTTTAATGGACTCAACACGCTCAAAAATACTGTCTAAAGTTTGGGAACGACCAAGTGCTAATTTAATTACTTCAGATAAAAAATCTATTTTCTCTTGTAATAATTCAAAGGATTTTTTCACCGCACTTTGCCTGTAAAGCTCACGCCAATTTCCTCGAACATTACTCCCATTACCCAGTAATAAACGAAAATCTTGTACCACTTTCAGTAAGGTATCAGATGTTGTGCCAAGCTGCTGCATATCTTTAAGTTCTGTGCGATAGACAATATTAATATCCTTGCATAAATCAAAAAGCTGGCGTGATGTTAAAGATTGACCAAAATATTGACTGGCAATATCGGGTAACTGATGAGCTTCGTCAAAAATAATCACTTCTGCATTTGGAATGAGTTCGCCAAAACCACTTTCTTTCACAGCCATATCAGCAAAAAATAAATGATGATTAATTACAACCAAATCAGCACTTAATGCTTTTTTACGCGCACTTGCTACATAACATTCTGAATAATTAGGGCAATCGGTGCCTAAACAACTTTCAGCTGTACTCGTCAGTTGAGGAATAATTGGGCTATCTTCTGCAAGCTCGATACATTCTGTGAAATCGCCTGTTTTAGTACTATTATTCCATTTTCGTACTTTACTTAATTCAGCTAAAACAGACTTATCTCCAAGCACACCTTGAGCAATCACTTGATCTAAACGCTCTAAACAAAGATAGTTTGCCCGACCTTTTAGCAACGCAATTTTTCCCGTGAAATTAAGGGCTTTTTTAATAGCAGGAAGATCTCGATTAAAAAGCTGATCTTGAAGATTTTTAGATCCTGTAGAAATAATGGTTTTTTTACCAAAAACTAAAGCAGGTGCGAGATATGCAAAGGTTTTTCCTGTACCCGTTCCAGCTTCAATGACAAGGGAAGATTTATTTTGAATTGCTTTACCTACAGCATATGCCATTTCAAGTTGTTCAGCTCGAGGACGAAAACCTTTGATATTTTGGCTTAATTCGCCATTTAGTGAGAAAATATTGGCAATTTGATTTTCGTAATCCATCTAGTAAAACATATTTTTAAAGTAAATAACCGCGAAGATTGTCGCATAGAAACGCTAAATATCAAGAATAAAAATACTGGTGGCTTAAGATTACATAGAGGCTATTTTTAAAGAACGGTTATGTTTTGAATAGATTTTGCTCAATGAGAAAGGTTAAAAATGATTTGTCATTACCTTATCTTTTGCTAGTCAGGCTAAAAGTGCGGTAAAAATTTTAGATGTTTTAAAATGAATAAAATCTTATTGAGTTTTTTCATAGATAGCTTGCTTATCCCAAAAACTGGTTCTAGAATACAGGGTTTATTGCGACCAATTGGGTGAGAATATGTTGGATAATTGCTTTTCTTTTCCTGTTCGTGTGTATTATGAAGATACTGATGCAGGTGGCGTAGTGTATCACGCTCGCTATTTGCATTTTTTTGAACGAGCAAGAACAGAATATTTGCGTACATTAAATTTTACGCAACAAACCTTACTAGAGGAACAACAACTCGCATTTGTTGTCAAAACGCTCGCCATTGATTATTGCGTGGCAGCAAAATTGGATGATTTACTTATGGTGGAAACAGAGGTTTCAGAAGTAAAAGGGGCTACAATCCTTTTTGAACAGAGACTGATGCGCGACACCCTGATGTTATCAAAGGCTACTGTTAAAGTAGCCTGTGTTGATCTAGGCAAGATGAAACCTGTGGCGTTTCCCAAAGAAGTTAAAGCGGCGTTTCATCACTTAAAATAATTTTTCGGAGTATGCAATGACTGCAGAATTGAATTTTTTAGATCTTTTTCTAAAAGCAAGTATTGTTGTGCAACTGGTAATTGTGATTTTGATTTCTTTCTCAATCATATCTTGGGCAATTATTATTCAACGTAGCCGTATTTTAACGAATGCCTTAAAAGAAGCACGTACGTTTGAAGATCGTTTCTGGTCAGGAGAAGATTTAAATAAACTTTATGAAGGGCTATCTAATCGTCGCGATGGATTGACGGGCAGCGAACAAATTTTTTGCGTGGGATTTAAAGAATTTTCACGTTTAAAACAAGTAAATCCAGACGCACCTGAAGCGATTATTAAAGGCACAATGCGTGCGATGAATCTTGCGATGAACCGTGAGATTGAAAGTTTGGAAAACCGAGTTCCATTTTTAGCCACAGTGGCATCTGTTAGCCCTTATATTGGTTTATTCGGCACTGTTTGGGGTATCATGCACGCTTTTATGGCATTAAGTGGTGCAAAACAAGCAACGTTACAGATGGTAGCACCAGGTATCGCCGAAGCGTTGATTGCCACCGCAATTGGTTTATTTGCCGCAATTCCTGCAGTAATGGCTTATAACCGTTTAAGCTTACGAGTGAATGCCATTGAACAAGATTACGGTAATTTTATTGATGAATTTACGACGATTTTACACCGTCAAGCCTTTGGTAAAGCCCCTCACTAAAAATAGGGAAAATTGACCGCACTTTGAAGAAAAAGTGCGGTAAAAATAAGTTAAAATTTTAGAGGAATATATGGCTCGTCGTCAGCGTAAAGCAATTAAATCTGAAATTAATATTGTGCCTTTTTTAGATGTGCTTTTAGTTTTAGTGTTAATTTTTATGGCAACCGCCCCTATTATTAGTCAAAGCGTTCAAGTTGAATTGCCTGATTCTGTGCAAAGCCAAGAGGTTTCTAATGAAGATAAAGTCCCCGTCATTCTTGAAGTGGCAGGTATTGGAAAATATGCGATTTCTATTGGCGGAGAACGTCAAGAAGGTTTAACAGAAGAAATGGTTACTCAATTATCTAGACAGGAATTTGATAAGGATAATAATACGCTATTTTTAGTAGGCGGAGCTAAAGAAGTGCCTTATGAAGAAGTGATTAAGGCATTGAATTTACTTCATCTTGCAGGCATTAAATCTGTAGGTTTAATGACAAATCCCATTTAGCTAAGTAGGTAACACGTGCAAAATAATCGACAAAAGAAAGGAATCAATGCTTTTGCTATTTCTATCCTTTTGCACTTTATCTTGTTTGGCTTATTGATTTTAAGTTCACTTTATCACACTGTTGAAATTATGGGTGGAGGAGAAGGTGAAGGAGATGTAATAGGGGCAGTGATTGTTGATACTGGTACGGCTGCTCAGGAATGGGGGCGTATTCAACAACAAAAAAAAGGGCAAGCGGATAAACAAAAACGCCCAGAACCTGTTGTGGAAGAAAAACCACCTGAGCCTAATCAAGAAGAGATTAAGCATCAACAAGAAGTTCAACGACAAGAAGAGTTAAAACGTCAGCAAGAACAGCAACGTCAGCAAGAAATCAAAAAACAACAAGAGCAAGCTCGTCAAGAAGCGTTGGAAAAACAGAAGCAAGCTGAAGAGGCTAAGGCTAAACAAGCGGCTGAAGCTGCAAAATTAAAAGCAGATGCAGAGGCTAAACGTTTAGCTGCTGCGGCAAAACAAGCTGAAGAAGAGGCTAAAGCGAAAGCAGCAGAAATTGCTGCTCAAAAAGCAAAACAAGAGGCGGAAGCTAAGGCGAAACTAGAAGCGGAAGCTAAGGCAAAAGCCGCTGCTGAAGCTAAAGCAAAGGCTGAAGCGGAGGCAAAAGCGAAAGCTGATGCAGAAGCTAAGGCTAAAGTAGAAGCGGAAGCTAAGGCAAAAGCCGCCGCTGAAGCTAAAGCAAAGGCTGAAGCGGAGGCAAAAGCTAAAGCTGATGCAGAAGCTAAAGCGAAAGCCGCTGCTGAGGCAAAAGCTAAAGCTGCTACGGAAGCGAAACGTAAAGCAGATCAAGCAAGCCTAGATGATTTCTTAAATGGCGGAGATATTGGTGGCGGCAGTGCATCTAAAGGGGGAAACACAAATAAAGGTGGAACTCAAGGTAGCGGTGCTGCACTTGGCTCTGGCGATGGTGGTAAGGTTGGGGATCAATACGCAGGTGTAATTAAGAAAGAGATTCAACGTCGTTTCTTAAAAGATCCAAATTTTGCAGGAAAGGTTTGTCGTATTAAAATTCAATTAGGTCGAGATGGCACAATCTTGGGGTATCAAAAAATTTCAGGCTCTGATGATATTTGTTCAGCTGCATTAAGTGCGGTGGCTAGAACGAAAAAAGTTCCAGCTGCGCCATCAGATGAAATTTATGAAAAATATAAATCACCAATTATTGACTTTGATATTCGATAATTCTTTAGAAAAATTTATTGTTAAATTTTAAAGGTAACAAAATGAAATTATTAAAACGTTTAGTGAGCGTATTCGCGATTGTACTTACTGTTGGAAGCAATGCATTCGCTGGCGATGAAGTACGCATTGTCATTGATGAAGGGGTTGATGGTGCACGTCCTATAGCTGTTGTGCCGTTTGCAGGATCTGCACCAGAAGATATTAGTAAAATTGTTGCAGATGATTTACGTAACAGTGGTAAGTTTAATCCTATTGCGGTGTCTCAAATGCCTCAACGCCCAACTTCAGCAGCAGAGGTAAATCCTGAGGCTTGGTCGAATATTGGAATTGACGCAATTGTAATTGGACAAGTGGTTCCATCGGGTAATGGTTATAGTATTACTTATCAATTAATTGATACGGTTGGTGCATCAGGTACGCCAGGGACTGTATTAATGCAAAATAGCTATACAGTGACAAATAAATGGTTACGCTATGGCGCACATACTGTGAGTGATGAAGTTTTTGAAAAATTAACTGCGATCCGCGGTGCCTTTAGAACTCGTATCGCTTATGTTGTGCAAAAAAATGGCGGTTCGCAACCTTATGAAGTTCGTGTAGCAGATTATGATGGCTATAATCAATTTATCGTCAATCGTAGTGCCCAACCAATTATGTCTCCAGCTTGGTCTCCAGACGGTCAGCGTTTGGCTTATGTATCGTTTGAAAATAAAAAATCACAACTTGTTGTACAGGATTTAAATTCTGGCACACGTAAAGTAGTGGCATCTTTTCAAGGGCATAATGGTGCGCCAGCCTTTTCGCCAGATGGTTCTCGTTTAGCTTTTGCTTCTTCTCGTGATGGTGTTCTGAATATTTACGTTATGGGAGCAAATGGCGGTACACCTACTCAATTGACGAGTGGTGCGGGTAATAATACTGAACCAGCGTGGTCGCCAGACGGAAATTCAA
This sequence comes from Haemophilus influenzae, assembly GCF_019703545.1. Classification (NCBI taxonomy): domain Bacteria; kingdom Pseudomonadati; phylum Pseudomonadota; class Gammaproteobacteria; order Pasteurellales; family Pasteurellaceae; genus Haemophilus; species Haemophilus influenzae. The sequence goes on from NZ_AP018771.1 coordinate 639,479, forward strand.
TTTTATTTACATCCGATAGAAGTGGTTCGCCACAAGTTTATCGAATGGATGCAAGCGGTGGTAGTGCAACAGTAGTGGGTGGTCGCGGTAGCGCACAAATTAGTGCAGATGGAAAAACACTTGTGATGATTAATGGTAACAATAATGTAGTTAAACAAGATCTCACAACAGGCGTTTCAGAGGTACTTAGTACATCTTTTCTAGGCGAAAGCCCAAGCCTCTCTCCAAATGGAATTATGATTATTTATAGTTCTACACAGGGCTTAGGAAAGGTGCTACAATTGGTTTCCGCAGATGGTCGCTTTAAGGCGAGCCTTCCAGGAAGTGATGGTCAAGTTAAATTTCCAGCTTGGTCTCCATACTTAACTAAATAAAAAACTCATTTAGGAGAAATCTAATGAACAAATTTGTTAAATCATTATTAGTTGCAGGTTCTGTAGCTGCATTAGCAGCTTGTAGTTCATCTAACAACGATGCTGCAGGCAATGGTGCTGCTCAAACTTTTGGCGGTTACTCTGTTGCTGATCTTCAACAACGTTACAATACCGTTTATTTCGGTTTTGATAAATATGACATTACTGGTGAATACGTTCAAATCTTAGACGCACACGCTGCATATTTAAATGCAACGCCAGCTGCTAAAGTATTAGTAGAAGGTAACACTGATGAACGTGGTACACCAGAATACAACATCGCATTAGGCCAACGTCGTGCAGATGCAGTTAAAGGTTATTTGGCTGGTAAAGGTGTTGATGCTGGTAAATTAGGTACCGTATCTTACGGTGAAGAAAAACCTGCAGTATTAGGTCATGATGAAGCTGCATATTCTAAAAACCGTCGTGCAGTGTTAGCGTACTAATTCTTAGTATTTCTAATACTTGAAAAACAGGATCCATTTTTTATTGGATTCTGTTTTGTTTTCATCGTTTGTAATTTAACCAATTAGCTTGAACGAATGAATTTATTCTTTCGATTCTAGAGCAAATGCGTTATCATAAATCCATTAATACAGTGGGTCGTTAGCTCAGTCGGTAGAGCAGCGGACTTTTAATCCGTTGGTCGAAGGTTCGAATCCTTCACGACCCACCACTCTCTGATTTAGTTGTCCAGTTGGGTTGTTAGCTCAGTTGGTAGAGTAGCGGACTCTTAATCCGTCAGTCGAGAGTTCGAGTCTCTCACAACCCACCATTTTTATTATTCATCTCTAATATTTTAAGTTTCTTTAATTTGCTTAAATTCTTGACTATTTTTAGCGGTTATTGTGGTAGAATACCCTTAAATTTTAGTCGGGCATCATTATGTTGGAAAATATTCGTATTGTTTTAATTGAAACTTCGCACAGTGGTAATATTGGTTCTGCGGCTAGAGCAATGAAAACGATGGGATTGACCCAGCTTTGTCTTGTTTCACCTAAATCTGTTGATGAACAATCTTATGCCCTTTCAGCTGGCGCAGAAAATATTGTAAAAAATGCTAGGGTTGTCGATAGTTTTGATGAAGCCGTCGATGATTGCTCTTTGGTAATTGGAACAAGTGCTCGCTTACGTCATTTACAAAATACATTGATCGAGCCTCGAGAATGCGCAGAGAAAGTTGTAGCGTATAAAGGCAAGATAGCTATTGTGTTTGGTCGTGAGCGTATTGGATTAACCAATGAAGAACTGCTGAAATGTCATTACCACTTGAATATTCCAGCGAATCCTGATTATTCTTCTTTAAATTTAGCAATGGCTGTGCAGCTGGTAAGTTATGAATTGCGTATGGCTTTCTTAGTTCAAAATAATAAGAAAAATTCACTTTCTTTAATAGAGAAAAACTATCCAACAACAGATCAGTTAGCTTATTTTTTTGACTACACAGAACGTATATATCAGTCTCTTGGATTTATTCAAAATCAAGGAGTTATGCGTAAATTAAAGCGTTTATACTATCGTGCAAAATTAGAGAAAAACGAATTAAATATTTTAAATGGTATGCTAAGTGCGGTTGAAAAACGAATTGATTTAACAAAAGAGAATAATTGACTAAATTAGTCAGATATGTAAGTATTGCGCAATTAATTTTTAGGGATTCTTTATGAAACTTACATCGAAAGGTCGTTATGCAGTTACAGCCGTTTTAGATATTGCTTTAAATGCAGATGGCGGGCCTGTAAGCCTTGCGGATATTTCTGAACGCCAACATATTTCCTTATCTTATTTAGAGCAACTTTTTGCTAAATTACGTAAAGATGGTTTAGTCAAAAGTGTTCGCGGGCCAGGAGGTGGTTATCAGTTAGGGCTACCAAGTGAACAAATTTCTGTAGGAATGATTATTGCGGCAGTAAATGAAAATATTCACGTAACGAAATGTCTGGGGCGTGAAAATTGTAAAAATGGTGTGGAATGTTTAACTCACGAACTTTGGGAAGATTTAAGTTTACGTATTGAAAGTTTTTTAAATGAGATTACGTTAGCAGAGCTGGTAAATAAGCGTAATGTAAAACGTCAATCTCATCGTGATTTTAGTAATTTATTAGTTAATCAATAAAAAGGATAAGCAGTATATTTTTTAATAAAAAAGTGCGGTTATATTTAGCATAATTTAGGAGTGAAAATGAAATTACCTATTTATTTAGACTACGCAGCGACCTGTCCAGTCGATGAACGTGTTGCGAAAAAAATGATGGCGTTTCTAACCATCGATGGCACATTTGGTAATCCAGCCTCTCGCTCACATAAATTTGGTTGGCAAGCAGAAGAAGCTGTTGATATTGCGCGTAATCAAATCGCTGATCTCATTGGTGCAGATTCTCGTGAAATTGTCTTTACTTCTGGTGCGACAGAATCCGACAACCTCGCTATTAAAGGTGCGGCGCATTTCTATCAAACTAAAGGTAAACACATTATTACCTGTAAAACTGAACATAAAGCAGTGTTAGATACTTGCCGTCAATTAGAAAGAGAAGGTTTTGAAGTCACTTATTTGTCTCCAGAAGCTGATGGTTTAATTGATTTAGAAAAATTCAAAGCTGCGCTTCGTCCAGATACAATTCTAGCTTCAATTATGCACGCTAATAATGAAATTGGTGTGTTACAAGATATTAAAGCTATTGGCGAACTTTGTCGTGCAAATAAAACAATTTTCCATGTGGATGCAACTCAAAGTGTTGGTAAAGTTGAAATTAATTTGGAAGAATTAGCTGTTGATTTAATGTCGATGTCTAGCCATAAACTTTACGGGCCAAAAGGTGTTGGCGCATTGTATGTTCGTCGTAAACCTCGCATACGTTTAGAGGCGATTATTCATGGTGGTGGTCACGAACGTGGTATGCGTTCAGGTACATTACCTGTTCATCAAATCGTAGGAATGGGAGAGGCATATCGAATTGCAAAAGAAGAAATGGCATCAGAAATGCCACGCTTAAAAGCACTTCGTGATCGTTTATATAATGGCTTAAAAGATATTGAAGAAACTTATGTAAATGGTTCAATGGAACATCGTTTAGATAGCAATTTAAATATTAGTTTTAACTATGTTGAGGGAGAGTCCTTAATGATGGCGTTGCGCGATATTGCTGTCTCTTCTGGTTCTGCTTGTACATCTGCTAGCTTAGAGCCATCTTATGTATTGCGTGCACTTGGCTTAAATGATGAATTGGCGCACAGTTCAATTCGTTTCACATTAGGTCGTTATACTACTGAAGAAGAAATTGATTACACAATTAATTTAATGAAGGGCGCGGTAGAAAAACTTCGTGCATTATCGCCATTATGGGATATGTTTAAAGAAGGTATTGATTTAAATACCATTGAGTGGTCAGCTCACTAATATTTAGTTGCCATTATCTGACAATGGCATTCACTAGAATTGAAAAAAGGAAAGTTAAAATGGCTTATAGCGAAAAAGTAATTGATCATTATGAAAATCCACGTAATGTGGGATCATTGGATAAAAAAGATAGCAATGTTGGTACTGGAATGGTTGGTGCGCCAGCTTGTGGTGATGTTATGCAACTACAAATCAAAGTAGATGATAATGGCATTATTGAAGATGCAAAATTCAAAACTTACGGCTGTGGTTCTGCGATTGCATCTAGTTCATTAATTACTGAGTGGGTAAAAGGTAAATCTTTAGAAGAAGCTGGGGCAATTAAAAATAGCCAAATTGCTGAAGAATTAGAATTGCCGCCAGTGAAAGTGCATTGCTCTATTTTAGCAGAAGATGCAATTAAAGCAGCAATTGCTGATTATAAAGCAAAACAAGGCTAATCATGTGAAAAAGTGCGGTCAATTTTGACCGCATTTTTAGCGGGGGGATAGATGGGTATTACATTAACAGAAAAAGCAGCTCAGCGAGTGAAAGCCTTTTTGGATAATCGTGGTAAAGGTATTGGATTACGTTTAGGTGTGAAAACATCAGGTTGTTCTGGCTTAGCTTATGTACTTGAGTTTGTAGATGTTTTAAATTCCGAAGATCAAGTTTTTGAGCAGCACGGTGTTAATATTATTGTCGATCCAAAAAGTCTTGTTTATCTCAATGGCATTGAGCTGGATTATGTAAAAGAAGGCCTAAATGAAGGCTTTAAATATAATAATCCAAATGTAAAAGAATCTTGTGGTTGTGGCGAAAGTTTCCACGTTTAAGGTAATAATCTGATGTTCAATCCTTTTCAAATTTTTGATTTGCCAGTTGATTTTCAGCTGGATGAAAAAGTACTAAATGCACGTTATTTAAAATTACAAAAGGCCCTACATCCAGATAATTTTGTCTCAAGTAGTGCTTTAGATCAACGTGTTGCGATGCAAAAATCTACCGAAGTGAATGATGCCTTAAAAACGTTAAAAGACCCAATTTTGCGAGCTGAAGCGATCATTGCTCTTAATACTGGTGAGCAGTTAGATCTTGAACAAAAAAGCACGCAAGATGTGGCGTTTTTAATGCAACAATTACAATGGCACGAACAATTAGAAGAGCTTGAAAGCCAGCAAGATGAAAGAGCATTAAATGCTTTTGCTAAAGAAATTAAACAAGAAACTCAATCATTATTGACCGCACTTTTTGAGAGTTTGAAATCTCAACAATGGGCGAGAGCATCTCAATACTGTGATAAATTACGTTTTACCCATAAACTTTCTGAAGAAATTGAACGTGTGGAAGAACGAATTTTTGAATTAGATTAAATGTGGGGGCAAATGTAATTTGCCCCTACGAGATGTGAATAAATAACACTATGCAAACTCTTGAACAGCTCACTAGCCCAGAACATTCTGCTTGGATAACCCTTTCCCAATGGATTGATAACGCTCGCAATCATTGTGAAGTAATTAAAAAAGATCAATCCAGTGCGGAGCGTGAGCTTTTTACTATGCAAATGCCAACATCCTCGCCAATGGGTGCAGTAATCTATGAAACAGGTGGAATTTTAATTCATTATGGTTGGTTACGTATTTTAGGTTCTGGAAGTTTTAAATTACCGCGTGGCTTGATGGATTGGAATTTCAGTAAATCTTTTAGTGAGTCAGGCGAAAAACCAAAATATTTATTAGTTGCAGATGATGTGATTGGTGGTTATTTTGCGTTAAATGGTGGTTCGTTAGGCAATAATATTGGAAAAATTTATTACTATTCATCAAAAGATCTTACTTGGCATAATTTAAATTTTACTTACACAGAATTTTTAGCTTGGGCATTGAATGGCGATGTAGAGGCCTTTTATCAAGGGCTATTTTGGAAAAATTGGCAAGATGATGTAAAACAATTAGATGGTAACCAAGTTTTTGTATTTACGCCTGATTTAAACCAAGATAGAAAAATAGCAATTGATGAACGTCAAAAACAGGAAGTCAATATTGAAACCCATTACCAAGCAAGCTTTGCAGAAAAAAATAAATTTGATTTGGCGTATTCCGTCGCATAACCAGTAGAAAAATAGCATATGGCATTATTACAAATTGCAGAACCAGGACAAGCTGCGGCACCGCATCAACATCGTTTAGCCGTTGGGATTGATTTGGGAACAACCAATTCTTTGGTTGCATCCGTGCGTAGTGGGCAATCCGTGATTCTTAATGATGAACAAGAACGCAGTCTTGTGCCGTCAGTTGTTCATTATGGCGTTGAAGAGAAGAAAGTTGGTTTAGAAGCCTTTGAACAAGCCTCACTTGATCCAAAAAATACGGTGATTTCAGTAAAACGCTTAATTGGTCGCAGCCTTTCTGATGTTCAATCTCGTTATTCTAGTTTGCCTTATGAATTTGTGGCGAGTGAAAATGGATTACCTTTAATTATTACGGCACAGGGGCCTAAAAGTCCAATTGAAGTGTCTTCAGATATTTTATCGCGCTTAAATCACATTGCAGAACAACGCCTTGGAGGTGAGCTTTCTGGGGTTGTGATTACGGTTCCAGCTTATTTTGATGATGCTCAACGTCAAAGCACTAAAGATGCTGCGCGTTTAGCTGGGCTAAATGTATTACGTTTATTGAATGAACCTACTGCAGCTGCAGTTGCTTATGGATTAGATAGTGGGCAGGAAGGCATTATTGCGGTTTATGATTTAGGCGGCGGTACATTTGATATTTCAATTTTACGCTTATCAAAAGGTATCTTTGAAGTTCTTGCAACGGGTGGAGACACTGCATTAGGTGGAGATGATTTTGATCATTTAATTGCAGATTGGGTAATAGAACAAACTAAGCTAAAACCACAAACAGCAAATCAACAGCGTGAGTTAATAACCCTTGCTAACCAAGCTAAAATTACTTTGACTAATGAAAAAAGTGCGGTTATTTCTTGGCAAGATTTTTCAGTAGAAATTTCGCGGGAACAATTCAATGAATTAATTTATCCGCTTGTAAAACGTTCATTGCTAACTTGTCGTCGGGCATTGAAAGATGCCAATGTGGAATCCGAAGAAGTGCAAGCGGTGGTAATGGTTGGCGGTTCAACTCGTGTGCCTTATGTAAGAGAACAAGTTGGCGAGTTTTTTGGTAAAACACCATTAACCTCAATCGATCCTGATAAAGTTGTGGCACTTGGTGCTGCAATTCAAGCAGATATTTTAGTCGGGAATAAAACTGATTCTGATATGTTATTGCTTGATGTTGTACCACTTTCTTTAGGCATTGAGACGATGGGCGGATTAGTGGAAAAAATTATTCCACGTAATACAACAATTCCTGTAGCTCGTGCGCAAGAGTTTACTACTTTCAAAGATGGACAAACGGCAATGACTGTTCATGTGCTACAAGGCGAACGAGAGCTAGTGGATGATTGTCGTTCTTTAGGACGCTTTACTCTACGAGGTATTCCGCCAATGGCAGCGGGTGCAGCCCATATTAGAGTGACTTATCAAGTGGATGCAGATGGTTTATTAAGCGTTACAGCGATGGAAAAATCGACAAAAGTACAGTCTTCAATACAAATTAAACCATCTTATGGCTTAACTGATGAAGAAGTAACCGCAATGATTAAATCTTCTTTTGATAATGCGCAAGAGGATTTACAAGCACGTGAATTAGCCGAGCAACGAGTGGAAGCAGATCGTGTTATTGAAAGCGTAATTGTTGCGTTACAAGCAGATGGGGCTGAATTGCTTAGCACAGATGAATTTCATCATATTGAAACTGTGTTAAAACAATTAATGGATGTAAAACAAGGTTCAGATCGCGATGCAATTGCGCAAGGAATTAAAGCCTTAGACACTGCTACCCAAGAATTTGCGGCTCGTCGAATGAATGCGTCAATTAATAAAGCTTTGACGGGTAAAAATCTGTCAGACATTGAAAATCCGTAAGAGTGCGGTCAGATATTAAATAATTTTGAGGAAAGTATTATGCCAAAAGTGATTTTTTTACCTAATGAAGATTTTTGTCCTGAAGGTATGGTCGTTGATGCTGCAACAGGAGATAACTTATTAGAAGTTGCTCACAATGCAGGAGTAGAAATTCATCACGCTTGTGATGGTTCTTGTGCTTGTACAACTTGCCACGTGATTGTTCGTGAGGGGTTTGATTCTTTAAATGAAACGAGTGATCAAGAAGAAGATATGCTAGATAAGGCTTGGGGATTAGAAATGGATAGCCGTTTATCTTGTCAATGTGTCGTGGGAAATGAAGATCTTGTGGTAGAAATTCCAAAATATAACCTTAATCACGCAAATGAGGCTGCTCACTAATGAAATGGACAGACACCCAATTAATTGCAGAAGAACTTTACGATCGTAATCCAGATTTAGATCCAAAAACCGTTCGTTTTACTGATTTACATAAATGGATTTGTGAACTTGAAGATTTTGACGATGATCCAAATAAATCAAATGAATCAATTCTTGAGGCTATTTTATTAAAATGGTTAGATGAATTTGAATAATCAGAAATTTGATTGAAAAAATACCCGCACTTTGATGCGGGTATTATTTTTTAAAGGTTGTTTAATTTCATTTTTGCCATTTGTTGTTCTAATTGGCTACCACTTTGTTGTGCTTGCTCAAAGCTGTTTTTCGCCGCAACTTTATCTCCTTTTGCAATTTGGATATCGCCAGTTAAAATCGCTTTGCGAGCATTAAAACTTTCGCCTTTCACTTGGTTTAATGTAGTTAAAGCATTATCTAATTGACCCAATTGAAATTGCACTGCACTTAAACGTAATGCAATAATAGATGTTAATACTTCATCTTGAGATTGGGTTAATGCTTGGTTTAAATTTGCTTCTGCTGCTGAAAAATCTTGTTTTTCAGTGGCTTTTTTCGCTTCATCTAACAAAGCAAAGACAGCGTATGCCGTTTTGCTGTTAGCTTGCACAAATTGTTCTATATTTGCTTTTTTAACTTGTTCGTCTTGTTGCACAGAATTAATTAAAGCATCATATTGTGCGGAGGCTTGAGCGATTTGTTCTGCTTGGTGTGCTTGCCAATAACGCCATCCAAACATACCGCCCACACCTAAGATAAAAGCGACAATAATTGTTTTGCCATTCTCTTTCCACCACTCTTTCAACTGGTTAATCTCTTGTTCTTCTTCAATGGAATAAGCCATGTTTTTCCCCTTTTAAATTAAAATTGAGTTTGAATATAGTCGATTACATTCACTAAATCTAAGGTTTGCTGATCTGCACCACCTTGTAAGTGTTTAACAACGACTTGTTTATTTTGGACTTCGCTTTCGCCGATAACTAATGCTAATGTTGCATCAGATTTATCTGCACGTTTAAATTGTTTTTTGAAATTACCGCCAGAGCAGTGCAACATGGTATTTAAGTGCGGTAATTCCGAGCGTACTTTTTCCGCTAATTCAAAAGCAGCTAATGTTGTGCCTTCGCCTTGATAAACAACATAAATATCCACCGCACTTTTAACAGGAACATTTGGATTAACTTCTTGTACCAACAAGACTAAACGTTCTAACCCCATAGCAAATCCGATGCCTGGTGTTGCGTGTCCGCCAAGTTGTTCCACTAAACCGTCATAACGACCACCACCACACACTGTACCTTGTGCGCCAAGAGCAGAGGTTACCCATTCAAATACAGTTTTGTTGTAATAATCTAAACCACGCACGAGTTTAGGATTAATTTCATATTGAATACCAACCGCATCTAATAATGCACATAATTGTTCAAAATGTTCACGGCTTTCATCATCTAAATAATCAAGTAATTTTGGTGCATTATCCAATACTTTTTGTAATTCTGGATTTTTGGTATCCAAAATACGCAATGGATTTTTTACCAAGCGATCTTTTTCTTCATCGCTCATTAAATCTTGATGGTTTTCTAAGAAACCAACCAAAGCTGAGCGATAATTTGCGCATGCTTCTAAAGAACCAATAGAGTTAAGTTGAAGTGTAACATATTGATCGATACCTAATGCTTTCCATAAACGGTAGGTAAGCATGATTAATTCTGCATCAATTTCTGGGTTTGCAATACCGAATACCTCAACACCTGCTTGATGGAATTGACGGTAACGCCCTTTTTGTGGACGTTCATGACGGAACATTGGCCCGATATACCATAAGCGTTGTTCATTATTATAGATCCAACCGTGTTCAATGGCTGCTCGCACACAACCTGCTGTGCCTTCAGGGCGTAAGGTTAATTGTTCATCGTTATCCCAAAATGTGTACATTTCTTTTGAGACAACATCAGTTACTTCGCCGATTGCGCGCGCAAATAATGGCGTGCTTTCTACAATTGGCATACGCACTTCCGAATAGCCATAACTATTTAATACATTGCGTACTTGTGCTTCAATCCATTGCCATAATGGAGATTCTGTTGGGGCGCAATCGTTCATACCACGAATTGCTTGAATTGTTTTTGCCACGAGCTTTCCTTAAATAATTCTGTTTTTTGGATCTTGTCGTGCGATTTTCGCACGAATTTTTGCTTCTAATTGGTTCACTATATCTTCGTTATCAAAACGCTCTTTTTGACGTTCGCCGTCAAGATAATAACCGCTTTTTTTGTTACCACCCGTTACGCCGAGATCGGAGACGAGTGCCTCACCAGGACCATTCACTACACAGCCGATAATCGATACATCCATTGGTGTAATAATATCTTCAAGGCGTTGTTCTAGTGCATTGACTGTGCCGATCACATCAAATTCTTGACGAGAACAGGTTGGGCAAGCAATAAAATTAATGCCACGAGAGCGAATTCTTAAAGATTTCAAAATATCAAAACCGACTTTGATTTCCTCTACAGGATCTGCCGCCAAAGAAACGCGCAGCGTATCGCCAATGCCCTCAGCTAATAACATTCCTAAACCCACCGCAGATTTTACTGCACCAGCGCGTGCGCCACCTGCTTCTGTAATGCCTAAATGTAAAGGTTGTTTAATTGCTTTAGCCAGTAAACGATAAGCTTCCACCGCTAAGAATACATCGGAGGCTTTTACGCTCACTTTAAATTGGTTGAAATTTAGGCGATCTAAAATTTCTACGTGACGTAATGCGGACTCTAATAATGCCTCTGGTGTTGGCTCGCCGTATTTTTCTTGTAAATCTTTTTCTAAAGATCCTGCATTTACGCCAATACGAATCGGAATATTTTTGTCACGAGCACAATCAACAACGGCACGGATGCGATCTTCACGACCAATATTGCCGGGATTAATACGTAAACAATCCACGCCATATTCTGCGACTTTTAACGCGATACGATAGTCGAAATGAATATCTGCTACGAGCGGGACATTCACTTGTTGTTTAATTTGTTTAAATGCTTCCGCAGCATCCATTGTTGGAACAGATACACGAACAATATCTGCACCAACACGTTCTAATGATTTAATTTGAGCAACTGTCGCTTCCACATCAGTAGTGCGAGTATTTGTCATTGATTGCACGGCAATCGGTGCATCTCCACCAATTGGTACATTTCCCACATAAATTTTTGTCGATTCACGACGCTTAATAGTTGGCTGAAAAGCTGACATTATTTTTCCTAAGGTTGTGAAAGTTTGAATTTTGCTACACGACCATCCACTTTCAGAGGATAATTCTCGCCTTTGTAAGTGATGCGCACATTGCTTGGTGCGCCTACAATTAATGAAAATTCATTGCCATTAAAGGTTAATATTTCGCCTTGTTTATATTCTTTTTGTGCTAATACGTGACGGGCGTTATCTTTTACACTAATCCAACTGCTATTTGTCAATATTTCAATCACTAAATCGCCTTTTGCTATAGGTAACGTTGGAGAAATACTTGGATTTTCGACCGCACTTTGAATGTCTGAAACTGATTTTTCATCGTTTTTGAGTAGTGAAACGCTATTTTCTTGTGCTATTTCTGGTAACAGATTATTTGTTATTTCTACTGGTTGTGAGACTGGTGCTGCTGTTTCTGGTGCAGATTTATTACTTTCTTCTGTTGTTACAAGAGCGGTGGCAGGCTGATTGTTTTCGGTAGAGGCAACATAGCTTTGCACTAAATCATCGCGTTCTTGAGTATTTTGTTGATAACTTTGCCACCACCAAAGCCCAGTCATACCAATTACAATCACGAATACTATTGCGGTTAAACGCCCGATCCAACGATTGTGAGAAGAATATTGATTAACGGCACGGGTTGAACGTGCATTTTTCCCTAAATCATTTTTTTCTGTTTCAGCAAAAACAATATTTTCCCACACAGAATCTGGCAAACGTAAGAATTTTGCATAGCTGCGAACATAACCTTTGACAAATATAGAAGGCGTTGATTTTTGAATAAATTCATTATTTTCAAGTTGCTCTAATATAGAAGGGCGTAACGTGATTTCTTTAGCGACATCTTCAAGAGAAAGATTTAAGGCTTCGCGTGTTTGACGAAAAATCTCACCAGGAGAAAGCACTTGCTCAGTAGTTGGATTCATAAAGTTAATCAAATAATTAGGCGGTAAATAAGGGCTAAATTTTAAAGTCCAATACTTGATTTGGCAATGCTTTATTTTAGGCTATTGAATTTTTCCGCACGTTTTCCATCGATTTGACGTAATTTTTCTAATGTTTGCTGATAAATATTCATTTTTTTCGCGGAATAAGCACAAAGCGCGATATTTTCAAATGTATCTGTTTGATGATAATAATTCGGCGAATTAAGGGCTAATTCAAATTGTTGCTGGGCTTGCTCAAATTTCTTTTGACTACATAGAAACGTACCAAAATTATTATGTACATCGCCTTGTTTATGATTAAGTTTTACGGCTATTTCATACTCACGAAAGGCATTTTTTATTTGCCCTTGTTGTTGATAATAATGTGCAAGTGCTGAATGCACGAGATAGTAATTTTTATCGTGTTGAAGTGCTTTGTCTAAATTGATTTTAGCCAGTTGAGGATTATTTTGCTGAAGATAGCTCAAAGCGAGTTCCACTCGCGCTTTGGCGGCAGCTTGATGATCTAAGCTAGACGCAGATTGTGAAACGCAGGCAGAAAAAATGAAAGGGAAAATAACCGCACTTAGTTGTTTACTTATTGTTTGCATTTTTTCTCCTTTTAACAGGGTAGGAAGAAATATTTAATATGCTTTAATTTGTATGAAAACATAGGGCATGTGAACTTGATTAATTCACATGCCTAGAATATTAATTAACTTCTGTCACCCCAATATTTTGTCCAAATTGGCGTTTCATTGCGGTACGTTTAGTACGATCGATAACATCTCCCGCTAATTGTCCGCAAGCTGCATCAATGTCATCTCCACGGGTTTTACGGATAATCACGGTAAAATCATATTCCATTAAGGTTTTTTGGAAGCGATCGATGCGCGTATTCGAGCTTTTTGCATAAGGTGCTTCTGGGAACGGATTCCACGGAATTAAATTAATTTTACAAGGCGTATTTTTTAATACGTCTGCAAGTTGATGAGCGTGTTCTACGCCATCATTTACATGATCGAGCATCACATATTCAATCGTCACTTTGCCGTGATTTGCATTTGATACTGTCAAATAACGATTTACCGAGTCAATCAATGTTTTGATATTGTATTTTTTGTTGATTGGCACAATTTCATCACGTAATTCATCGTTTGGGGCATGTAATGAAATAGCCAAAGCCACATCGATCATTTTGCTCAAATTATCTAATGCTGGCACAACACCAGAAGTCGATAAGGTTACACGACGTTTTGATAAACCATAGGCAAAATCATCTAACATAATTTCCATTGCAGGAACAACATTAGCAACATTCAATAAGGGTTCGCCCATTCCCATCATTACCACATTTGTAATGGGTCTAACGCCAGTTACGCCAAAGTTGCCAATAATTTTAGAGGCTCGCCATACTTGACCGATAATTTCTGAAACCGTTAAATTGCGATTAAATCCTTGTTGTGCGGTTGAACAGAAGGTACAAGCTAAGGCACAGCCAACTTGGGAAGATACACAAAGCGTCGCACGATCTGCTTCGGGAATATACACAGTTTCAACTTGCTGCTCGCCCACTTGCATTGCCCATTTTATCGTGCCATCGGCTGAACGCTGTTCAACGGCAACTTCTGGGGCTTTAATTTCTGCAACCGCCTTAAGTTTTTCACGTAATTTTTTATTAATGTTTGTCATATTGTCGAAGTTATCTTCGCCAAAATGATAAATCCATTTAACTAACTGATCTGCTCGAAATGGTTTTTCGCCGAGTTCTTTAAAAAATTCGCGCATTTGTTGGCGCGTTAAATCCATTAGATTAATTTTTTTAGCGGGTGCATCTGATTGCACTGACAATAATTCTGACATTTTAGCCTCGTTATTACACATTGTGGCGATAGCGTTGTGCAGGTGTTTTTATCAAAAACTCACAATGAAAAATTCGCAATTAAAAAATGAACGGAGATTGTACAGATTTGTCACCGCATAATCTAGCGGAATTGAAAAACGATAGAAAATCTTACCGCACTTTTTTGCGATCTAGATCGCAAATATTTTCAATTACAGCGGAAAAAGTGCGGTAAAATATCAGCCTATTTTCTAAGGTGACCAATAATGTTTAAAAAAGCTTTATTTATTTTATCTTTGTGTCCTTCTTTTGCGCTGGCACAGTCTTATGTTGTGTATGATTTTACCCATAATCGAGTGTTGGAAAGCCACGCGTCTGATAGTATTCAGCCTATTGCCTCTGTAACAAAATTAATGACGGCTAATGTATTTTTAGAGAATAATAAAAATCCTAATTGTCGAATCGCAATCACAAAAGAGGATACGGATCGAATTAAAGGCACTGGAACAAAATTACCTAAAAATATTCCTATCTCTTGTAACGAATTATTGAAAGCAATGCTTGTCCATTCTGATAACTATGCCGCCCACGCGCTTTCTCGTGCAGCGGGAATAAGTCGTCGCCAATTTATTAATAAAATGAACGAAAAAGCCCATCAACTTGGTATGTATTCTACTCGTTTTCACGATAGTTCAGGGTTATCTAGCTATAATATTTCCAGCCCAATGGATTTAGTTAAGCTCGCCAAATATTCATTAAATAAATCGGACATTAAACGTTTATCTAATCTTAGTGCAACTTATATCCAAGCAGGGAAACACAAGCTTTATATTAAAAATACTAATAAGTTAGTGCGTGATGAAATTTTTGATGCTGTGGTAAATAAAACAGGCTACATTCAAGAATCTGGTTATAATCTCGTTTTCATTAATAAACACCTATGCAAAAATGCAACTATTGGCGTAATTAGTTTAAATAACACTTCCTCAGCGTATCGTTCTAGTTTTACTAAAAGCAAATTAGAAAAATTCGGCTGCACGGCATTAAATGGAAGAACAATTCGTGATGTAGCAGGAGAAGCCCAATATGAAGATGGCTATGATGAAGTGGGATTTAATACGCTAATTCAGAAATTATCAAAATAATGTTCGTAAATATAAAAACGCAAGATAACAGTTTGTTTTATCTCGCGTTTTTAGCTGATGAGCAGGCTGTTCTACAGTGACTTTTTCTTGGTCAGTTGTTTTGGTTTGTTCTGTCATTTTAGGTTTATCATCACAAGCAGCCAAGACTATTGCTGAACTTAATACTAACCAAAATGTTTTGTTCTTTTTTCATACATTCAATACATTTTGTACGAAATAATTATAAATAAATCTATTATTTTGATAATCATTCCCATTCCAAAACAATATAAAAAGTAGTACTATTATCTCCGATGAATAATTGTTGAGCTATTGAACAATTATTCAGGCATTCAATCTATCTTTTTTTAAATAAGGACATCTTATGCGAAATTCATTCAAAATTATGACCGCACTTGCACTTGGTTTATTTGCAATGCAAGCTAACGCAAAATTTAAAGTAGTTACCACCTTCACCGTGATTCAAGATATTGCACAAAATGTGGCAGGTGATGCAGCTACAGTGGAATCTATCACCAAACCCGGTGCTGAAATTCACGAATATGAACCCACTCCAAAAGATATTGTAAAAGCACAATCTGCCGATTTAATTTTATGGAACGGCTTAAATTTAGAACGTTGGTTTGAGCGTTTCTTCCAAAATGTTAAAGATAAACCTGCTGTGGTAGTAACAGAAGGTATTCAACCATTATCTATTTATGAAGGCCCGTATAAAGATGCGCCTAATCCACATGCGTGGATGTCGCCATCGAATGCATTAATTTATATTGAAAATATTAAAAATGCGTTAGTGAAATACGATCCACAAAATGCAGCAGTGTACGAAAAAAATGCCGCTGACTATGCTCAAAAAATTAAACAACTTGATGAGCCACTTCGTGCAAAATTAGCACAGATTCCAGAAGCACAACGCTGGCTTGTAACAAGTGAAGGTGCTTTCAGTTATTTGGCGAAAGATTACAACTTAAAAGAAGGTTATTTATGGCCAATCAATGCTGAACAACAAGGCTCACCACAGCAAGTGCGTAAAGTGATTGATTTAGTTCGTAAAAACAATATTCCTGTTGTGTTTAGTGAAAGTACAATTTCAGCCAAACCTGCACAACAAGTAGCCAAAGAAAGTGGTGCAAAATACGGTGGCGTGTTGTACGTTGATTCACTTTCTGCGAAAAACGGCCCTGTGCCAACTTATTTTGATTTGCTTAACGTCACTGTATCAACCATTGTTAAAGGATTCGGAAAATAATGGACTCTTTCTCGACATCAATTTGGGTTAATGATGTAACTGTTCGTTACAACAATGGTCATACTGCTATTCACAATATGACGTTCTCACTCAATAGTGGAACTATTTGTGCATTAGTGGGTGTGAATGGCAGTGGTAAATCTACATTATTTAAAAGCATAATGGGGCTTGTGAAGCCACAACAAGGTGAAATTAAACTTTGTGATTTGCCAATTTCCCAAGCACTGAAACGTAATTTGGTTGCTTATGTACCACAATCAGAAGAAGTGGACTGGCAATTTCCAGTGTCAGTGTATGATGTCGTGATGATGGGGCGTTATGGGTATATGAATTTTCTTCGTATACCCAAAGCGATTGATAAACAAAAAGTTCAAGAGGCGATGCAGCGAGTAAATATTGAGCATCTTGCGCATCGTCAAATTGGCGAGTTATCTGGCGGGCAGAAAAAACGCGTGTTTTTGGCCCGCGCTTTAGCACAACAAAGTCCAATTATTTTATTGGATGAACCTTTCACTGGCGTTGATGTGAAAACTGAAAATGCCATTGTTGATCTTCTTCAACAGCTTCGAGAAGAAGGTCATCTTATTCTTGTCTCAACTCATAACTTAGGTTCTGTTCCTGATTTTTGTGATCAAGTGGTAATGATTAATCGCACGGTCATCGCCGCAGGAAAAACAGAAGACACCTTTAACCAACATAATTTGGAAATTGTATTTGGTGGGGTGTTACGTCATATTAAATTATTGGGCGAAAATTTACATAATGATGAAGATAAACGTTCTGTTACCGTCTTAACAGATGATGAAAAAGCCGTTGTATTCTATGGCGAAACTAAGCAAGATCCACCTGCGCCAACAACACAGGATTGCCATTTTGAAGATTGCCCTTATAAAAGTGCGGTTAAAAATAAGAGGGATTAGGTAATGTTAGATTTATTGCTCGAACCTTTTTCCTATGATTATATGCTCAAGGCGATGATTTTGAGTACCGCAGTGGGTGCTATTTGTGCGTTTTTGTCTTCATATTTAATGCTTAAAGGCTGGTCTTTGATTGGCGATGCGCTTTCTCATTCCGTTGTGCCTGGTGTCGCTATTGCTTATGCCTTTTCTTTGCCTTATGCACTTGGTGCATTTTTTGCAGGTATTTTTGCCGCACTTTCTATTCTTTGGATTAAATCCATTTCTAAACTGAAAGAAGATGCCGTTATCGGGTTTATTTTCAGTACTTTCTTTGCATTAGGTTTGTTAATCGTTTCTTTAAATCCAACCGCAGTAAATGTGCACAATATCATTTTAGGTAATATTTTAGGCATTGCTGATGAAGATATTTACCAAGTCGCAATTATTATCGGTGTTTGTTTAGTATTGCTTTTATTGTTCTGGAAAGACTTATTACTGATTTTTTTCGATGAAACACAGGCAAGAACAGTAGGGCTTTCGCCATTATTTTATAAGGTTTTATTTTTTACTTTATTAAGTGCTTGTGTGGTAGCTGCATTGCAAACTGTGGGGGCGATTTTAGTCATTGCAATGGTCATTACCCCTGGTGCAACAGCATATTTACTCACTGATAAATTCAAAACCTTGTCAATCATCGCTATTATTTTGGGTGCAGTGACAAATTTTGTTGGGGTCTATATTAGCTATTATTTAGACGGTGCCACTGGCGGTGTGATTGTGACATTGCAAACATTATTGTTTTTAGTCGCTTTCTTATTTTCACCAAAATATGGCTTACTCACACGTAATAAAAAGGCGGTAGAAAATGTTTGATTGGCTTTTAGAACCGCTACAATTTGAGTTTATGCAAAATGCCTTATTGACTGCATTGATTGTTTCGATTATCTGTGCATTACTTTCTTGCTATTTAGTCTTGAAAGGTTGGTCATTAATGGGCGATGCCATTTCTCATGCCGTATTGCCTGGTATTGTACTCGCTTATTTGGCAGGAATTCCTTTAGCGATTGGCGCATTTTTCTCAGGCATTTTTTGCTCCCTTGGCGTGGGATATTTAAAAGAAAATAGTCGCCTAAAAGAAGATACCGCAATGGGCATTGTATTTTCTGGAATGTTTGCCATTGGTCTTGTTATGTTTACCAAAATTCAAACAGAACAGCATTTAACCCATATTTTGTTTGGTAATGTATTGGGTGTAAGTTATCAAGAGCTTATTCAAAGTGCGGTCATTTCTGCGATAATTTTTTGTCTGATTGTCTTTAAACGTAAAGACTTTCTGCTTTATTGTTTTGATCCAAGCCACGCCCGTGTTGCAGGGCTTTCTCCTAAAATTTTACATTATGGTTTATTAATTCTACTTGCTTTAACCATTGTAAGCACGATGCAAGTAGTCGGCGTTATTTTGGTGGTAGCAATGTTAATTGCACCAGGAATTACCGCACTTACGCTTACTAAATCTTTTGATAAAATGCTATGGATTGCTATTGTCAGCTCCATTACATCAAGCCTAATTGGCGTAATATTGAGCTATCATTTTGATGCCTCAACGGGTGCTTGTATCATTCTTCTGCAAGCCGCATTTTTTGTTATAGCATTAGCTTATAGCAAGATTAGAATAAGATAATTTTTCTACCCCTCTTTTCTCAAAGAGAAGGTAGAAAATCGCAATAACTTTATCCGTTGGGAGATAAATAAAGTCATTCGTCTAATCGCCAATCTAAGCCTAAGCCAAATCCAACCCCATTTGCCAAAACGCAATTTCCATTCTAGTTGCGGTGGTGAAAATCTGTTGAATCTCAGCAAGCTGGCTTGGGTTTAGTGGTTTGCAAAGTGCGGTAAGAAAATCAACGGTTTCTTGGGCGGCTTGTTGAAATTCCTCGCTTGCATAGGTGTCAATCCACGTTTGATAAGGATTGTTCGGTAAGCGAGGATAATGCTGAGTAATGTAACGAGCAACTTGAGCGTAACCCAAAGCACAAGGGGTTACAGCTGCATAAAGCTCAGCCAAACTGCCCGTCATGCCGCAATCAAGCAAATAGCGAGTATAAGCAATGCAAGCGGCACTTTCTTGAGTAGCAAAAATCTCTTGCTCACTAATTCCCCACTCACGGCAATAATTTAAATGTAGTTGAATTTCTTGGCAAAGAATCTCTAAGGTTTTACGAGGTGTTTCCATTTCAGCGAAATTTTTTGCCTTGAATACACCTAAGGCAAAGGCTCGGCTGTAATGAAAAAGATAGAGATAATCCTGCTTTAAATAATGCTGAAAACAAGCTTTTGGTAGCGTACCTTTTGCGAGCTGTTGCACAAATTCGTGTTCAATATATTGTTGCCAATAAGGCTGAGCTTGTTGAATGAGTTGTTCAATCATCTTTTTTCCTTATTCAATTTCTACCGCATATTCTTTCAACGCTAAGGCTTTTGGAATTAAGCCTTTTTGTTGCATAAATTCTGCCATTTGTTGATAACGTTTAGCGTCTAATTGGCGAGGTTTATTGGCTAAAAAGGGGAGCGTGTCTTTCCACGCCAGTTGGTTTAATGGCGTGTTGAGTTCGTTCGGTTTATAGCTGACAAAGGCTTGCCACGCTTCATTAGGGTGAGCTTGTAGATAGCTTGTGGCTTGTTCAAGTGCGGTCAAAAATGCCGATGTTTTTTTATCTGTTACGTTGTTTTTATTAGCAACTAAAATCAACTCATCATAAGCAGGCACGCCATATTGTTCAGGGAAGAATGCGATACCTTCTTGCTTTTCTAAAGCAAGCTGATTGAGTTCAAAATTACGAAATGCACCAATCACAGCATCCACTTGTCCAGTTAAAAGAGAGGGCGAAAGCGACCAATTTACATTCACTAATTCCACATCTTTATTGCTTAAACCAATAGAATGAAGCATTGTATCAAGTAATCCATCTTCAAAACCGCTGACAGAATACCCCACTTTTTTACCTTTTAAATCAGCAAGGCTTTTCAAATTGCTCTTTTTTAGTACCACTACGCTATTTAATGGATTTGAAATCAGTGAACCCACTCGCACTAAAGGCAAGCCTTCTGCCACTTGTTGATAAAGCTGAGGCTGATAACTCACGGCTAAATCAACTTTTCCTGCCGCCGCTAATTTCGGCGGTAATGCAGGATCAGTAGGTTCGATAATTTCAACCTCAAGGTTATTTTTTTCAAAAAAACCTTTCTGCTGTGCCACAATAATGGCAGCGTGATCGGGATTTACATACCAATCTAGCATTATGCTGATTTTCTCTTTTGCAAAGCTAGGAAGCGTGAGCATTAGCCCCATTACAAAGCTAAAATAACGGATGATTGTCTTCATTTTTTTCTCCTTTAATGAAAAGTTAAACAGACCAAATAAAACGGTGTAATAGCCAATCAATGCTGAAATATAAACAGAGTGAAATTGCTACTAAAATAAGCAAGGCAGCAAACATTAAATCGACTTGCATTCGGGCATTGGCGTGAATCATCAAATACCCCAACCCTTCAGATGAACCTACCCATTCACCTACCACCGCACCAATCGGGGCGACCGAAACCGCAATTCGCAAGCCCGAAGCAAAAGCAGGCAAAGCCGCAGGTAATCGCACTTTAAGCAATAAACGCAAGGGGGAAATGTTAAAGGTTTTCGCCAAATCGAGCCACGCTTGTGGGGTGTTGCGTAGTCCATCATAACAAGCTGCCGTGACGGGGAAGTAGATAATCAGCACCGACATCACAATTTTGGATGCCATTCCATAGCCAAACCACAACACCAACAACGGCGCAATGGCAAACACGGGAATCGCTTGCGAAATGACCAAAATCGGCAATAAGACGGCAGAAATTTGACGAGAAAATGAGAGCAACAACGCCGAAATCAACCCAAATAGAAAGCCTAACAACAACCCTAAGCAGATTTCTAACAACGTGACTTGTGTATGCTGCCAAAGCAGTTCAGCGTGTGTGAATAACTGCTGCCCTACAGCTTGCGGTGAGGGAAAAATGTAGTGTGGGAAGCTGCCTAAGGTTGCGACCATTTGCCAGATCATCAACAACACGCCAACAATTAAAAGCGGTTTAAGTAGGCGAATTTTCATTGTTCGCCCCCTAATTCCCGCAATAATTGTTGCTGCAACGCCCATAAATTGGCTTGATGCAACTCACGCGGGGCATTACCTTCGGGCAGAATCACCGACGATAATGCTGTTTGATGAGATTCAGGCGAACGCAACACAAAAATACGATGGCTTAGCCGTAATGCCTCTTGCGGATCGTGGGTTACGAGCAGCACTGATTTATCTTCGAGCAGTTCAAAGGCTAAATCTTGAAGTTGATGGCGACTGATGGCATCAAGAGCGAAAAAAGGCTCATCAAGCAAAATCAAATCCGCCTCTTGCATTAAGGTGCGTGCCAAGGCAACCCGCTGTTTTTGCCCGCCCGAAAGCTGCGAACAAGGCTTGTGCCAATGTGCTGCCATTCCCACTTTTTCAAGCAACATTTTAGCTTTTTCAGTGGTTTTTGCAGATTTTCGCCCAAATAAGACCGCTTGCAACTGCACGTTATCGACAATTGACAACCACGGATAAAGTGTCTCTTTTTGCGGCAACCACGCAATGCGAACTTTCGGTTCAAATAGGATTTTCCCCTGCACCACACCTTGCGTTTCAATGCCCGCCAGTAGTCGCAAAAGTGTCGATTTTCCCACGCCTGAACTGCCCAACAAGCTTACCCATTCGTTCGGCAACAGGGTTAAATTAAGATGCTCAAATAACGTTTGCCCATTAAAGGCAAGACTCAAATCTTGAATACGCACCATTGCTCGCCTCAATGATTAAAGGGAATGCGTAATAAAAAAGAAAGGATAAGAAATGGAATGAAAAGAAAATGGATTTTTTGGCATATTAGTTTCCTACGTCAGTGCTAACTGTTTCAGGTTCACGGGTATCATCTCAGCCTTTCGGCACCCCGACTAAAAATTGTTGGTAAGTTTACGCTTGCTTGGTAGAAAAAACAAGCGATTAGGTTTCTATCCGAATGGAACAAGAAAAGCATTTTAAAATTTTTCTTGTTAAGATACAACGGAGATAGTACAACTGATATTAGATAATAATTTTAGGAAGGTATAATTAACGTTTAGTAAAAAGTTCTATAAATCTATATAATGTTTATTATTTTTTAGGGATAACTTCTATTTTATTCAATGAACGGTACAATATGTCAATCAATCAATCAATCAATCAATCAATCAATCAATCAATCAATCAATCAATCAATCAATCAATCAATCAAAGTCTGTCATTATTGCAGGTAATGGAACAAGTTTAAAATCAATTGACTATAGTTTATTACCTAAAGATTATGATGTTTTCCGTTGCAATCAATTTTATTTTGAAGATCATTATTTTCTTGGCAAGAAAATAAAAAAAGTATTTTTTAATTGTTCTGTAATTTTTGAACAATACTATACGTTTATGCAATTAATTAAAAATAATGAATATAAATATGAATATGCTGATATTATCTTAGCATCTTTTCTGAATTTAGGGGATTCAACATTAAAGAAAATCCAGCATTTAGAAAAATTACTGCCACAAATTGATCTTGGTCATTGCTATTTGAAAAAACTACGAGCTTTTAATGCTCATTTACAATATCACGAATTATATGAGAATAAGAGGATTACATCAGGCGTTTATATGTGTGCAGTGGCGACTGCAATGGGTTATAAAGATCTTTATTTGACAGGCATTGATTTTTATCAAGAAAAAGAGAATCCTTATGCATTTCATCATCAAAAAGAAAATATTATTAAATTATTACCTTCTTTTTCACAAAATAAAAGTCAAAGCGATATCCATTCTATGGAATATGATTTAAATGCACTTTATTTTTTACAAAAACATTATGGAGTAAATATTTACTGTATTTCGCCAGAAAGTCCTCTATGTAATTATTTTCCTTTATCACCACTGAATAACCCAATTGCTTTTATTCCAGAAGAAAAGAAAAATTACACACAAGATATTTTAATTCCGCCGAAGTTTGTGTATAAAAACATTGGTGTATATTCCAAACCAAGAATTTACCAAAATCTGATTTTTCGGTTGATCTGGGATATATTACGTTTACCTAATGATATAAAACACGCCTTAAAATCAAGAAAATGGGATTAGATAACCTTATATCACACAACTAATGGACATAGCCCTAAATATGAGAGGTTATCTCACTCGCTACAACAATACTTTTTAGCAACAGGTTTTTTATTTTATTGAAAATCACCATTCTTACCACACAAAATAGTGATATAATTTTTTAGTCTCAATAATTAACAAGGAAATCATTATGGCCATTTTAGTGACAGGTGGCGCTGGTTATATCGGTTCTCACACAGTTGTAGAATTATTAAATGCTGGCAAAGAGGTGGTGGTATTAGATAATCTTTGCAATTCATCGCCAAAATCCCTTGAGCGCGTAAAACAAATTACGGGCAAAGAAGCAAAGTTTTATGAAGGCGATATTTTAGATCGTGCTTTGTTACAAAAAATTTTTGCAGAAAATGAGATTAACTCGGTTATTCACTTTGCAGGGTTAAAAGCCGTAGGGGAAAGTGTTCAAAAGCCGACAGAATATTACATGAACAATGTCGCTGGTACCCTTGTATTAATTCAAGAAATGAAAAAAGCAGGTGTTTGGAACTTTGTATTTAGCTCATCTGCAACGGTTTACGGCGATCCAAAAATTATTCCAATTACAGAGGATTGTGAGGTCGGCGGTACAACCAATCCTTATGGTACATCTAAATATATGGTTGAGCAGATTTTACATGATACAGCAAAAGCGGAACCAAAATTTAGCATGACTATCTTGCGTTATTTTAATCCAGTTGGGGCGCATGAAAGTGGTTTAATTGGTGAAGATCCAAATGGTATTCCAAATAATTTATTACCTTATATTAGCCAAGTTGCTATCGGTAAATTAGCACAACTTTCTGTATTTGGTAGTGATTACGACACTCATGATGGAACAGGTGTGCGTGATTATATTCATGTAGTGGATTTAGCTGTGGGGCATTTAAAAGCGCTTCAACGTCATGAAAATGACGCTGGCTTACATATTTATAACCTTGGTACGGGCCATGGTTATTCCGTATTAGATATGGTAAAAGCCTTTGAAAAAGCCAACAATATTACAATTGCATATAAACTTGTAGAACGCCGCTCTGGCGATATTGCCACTTGCTATTCTGATCCTAGTTTAGCCGCAAAAGAGCTTGGTTGGGTGGCAGAACGTGGTCTTGAAAAAATGATGCAAGACACGTGGAACTGGCAGAAAAATAATCCAAAAGGGTATAGAGATTAATATTCTCTAATATTTGTTTTTCTTTTTTAGGAAGAAGAATGCTAAACATTAGGGGAATGATTAAAAATCCCCTAATTTTTACAAAAATCCTTTAATTGAAAGGCGAAATTTCTAAAATACAACTAAAATTAACCGCACTTTATGTCAAATTCCCTTTCTTCCCAAATTTTTACGCGCAAGATGTTAATTTGCGCCTTCACAGGTTTTAATTCTGGTTTGCCATTATTTGTGTTATTGCAAATGTTGCCTGTTTGGCTGACAGATAAACATCTTTCAATTGAGCTTATTGGAGCAGTAACTGGAGTGATGTTGCCTTATGGATTGAAATTTTTGTGGGCACCATTATTAGATCGTTATTTCCCGAGTTTTTTAGGGCGTCGTCGTAGCTGGATGTTGCTTTCACAAGTGGCATTATTGATTTTACTTTACATCATTAGCCTGTTTGATCCGCTCACACAACTGGGTACAGTAGCAAATATTGCGTTGCTTATCGCCTTTTTTTCAGCTACACAAGATATCGTGTTGGATGCGTATCGTCGTGAAATTTTGAGTGATCATGAATTAGGTTTAGGAAACACTATTCATATTAATGCTTATCGAATTGCGGGATTAATTCCAGGGGGATTATCGCTATATTTGGCGGCGATTTATCCTTGGGAAACCGTCTTTTTGTGGACCGCACTTTGTATGTTAGCAGGCATCTTCATGACACTATTTTTAGCAAAAGAGCCAAAAATAGACATGCAGCAAACTAATCAGCCGTTCTATCAAGCGTTTTGGATTCCATTACAAGAATTTTTCCAGCGTAAGGGCGTCATTCAGGCTATCGGTTTTTTACTGTTTTTGTTTTTGTATAAGTTCGGGGATTCTTTTGCCACAACGTTACAAACCAAATTTATTTATGACATGGGATTTAGCAAAGAGGATATTGCTATTGTTGTAAAAAGTACTTCACTTTGGTCAAGCATTTTATCTGGGCTTGCTGGTGGTATGATAATGCTAAAACTGGGTATTAACCGTGCATTGTGGTTATTTGGGCTTGTACAAATGGTAACAATTGGTGGGTTTATTTGGTTGTCTGCTTTCGGTCATTTTGATGTTATTACATCTGCCGAGTTATGGAAACTAGGTGTTGTGATTGCAGCAGAATATATCGGCGTTGGACTTGGTACCGCAGCTTTTGTGGCTTTTATGGCGCGTGAGAGTAATCCTCTTTATACTGCAACACAGCTTGCACTTTTTACAAGCCTTTCAGCTTTGCCAAGTAAAGTTTTAGGTATACTTTCTGGTTATGTTGTGGGAGCAGTGGGGTATTATCAGTATTTTTGGTTTTGTTTATTTTTAGCGATTCCCGGCATGCTTTGTTTATTTTGGGTAGCACCTTGGAAGCAAGAAAATAATAAGACCAGCTCAGTATAAAAGTGCGGTAAAAATTATAAAAAATTTGACCGCACTATGCTTTATCAGTATCTTAATCACGTTTTGTATTAATGGAGATTTTTTATGAAAATTATTCTTTTAGGTGCACCGGGTGCAGGTAAAGGCACTCAAGCACAATTTATTATGAACAAATTTGGTATCCCGCAAATTTCAACTGGTGATATGTTCCGTGCTGCAATCAAAGCGGGGACTGAACTTGGCAAACAAGCTAAAGCATTAATGGATGAAGGTAAATTAGTACCAGATGAATTAACCGTTGCCCTTGTAAAAGATCGTATTGCTCAAGCTGACTGCACAAATGGTTTCTTGTTAGATGGTTTCCCTCGTACTATTCCACAAGCGGATGCACTGAAAGATTCAGGCGTTAAAATTGACTTTGTTTTAGAATTTGATGTGTCAGACGAAGTGATTGTTGAACGTATGAGTGGCCGTCGCGTACATCAAGCGTCTGGTCGTTCTTACCACATCGTTTATAATCCACCAAAAGTGGAAGGTAAAGATGATGTAACAGGTGAAGATTTAATTATTCGTGCAGATGATAAACCAGAAACTGTATTAGATCGTTTAGCCGTATATCATAAACAAACTAGCCCATTAATTGATTATTACCAAGCAGAAGCGAAAGCGGGGAATACTCAATATTTCCGTTTAGACGGTACACAAAAAGTAGAAGAAGTTAGCCAAGAGTTAGATAAAATCTTAGGCTAAAAATAATCTAAAAATTAACCGCACTTTAGAAAATATAATTAATCTGCACCTTAAAGGCTGAATAAATCAGCGAATTAAAGTGCAGATTTTTTTATAAACTACCCAAATTTATAATAGGCTGAAAAAAGTGCGGTATTTTTTCAGCCTATTTTTAGAAAATCACTTCTCGTCTTTGAAGCCTGACTCAACGCCACTCATATCAGGTAATTGGTGTGCAATACCTTTGTGACAATCAATACAAGTTTTACCTTCAGTTTTCATTTTTTGGTGCATACGTGCTGCCACAGAACGTTGATCATTGAAGTTCATACGATCTACATTATGGCAATTACGACATTCTTTAGAATCGTTAGCTTTCATACGCGCCCATTCATTTTGAGCCATTTCTAAACGATGCGCATTGAATTTTTCTAAGGTATCCACTTTTCCAGTATAGTGCGCATATACTTCTTTAGCTGCAATAATTTTACGTTTCATTTTTGCACCAAATTCGTGTGGTACGTGACAATCTGGACAACTTGCCCCCACACCAGTACGAGTTTGATAATGCACGC
The DNA here is from genome assembly GCF_019703545.1 of Haemophilus influenzae. NCBI lineage: Bacteria > Pseudomonadati > Pseudomonadota > Gammaproteobacteria > Pasteurellales > Pasteurellaceae > Haemophilus > Haemophilus influenzae. The sequence goes on from NZ_AP018771.1 coordinate 667,063, forward strand.
TATGTAAATATTCTGGATAAGCATCTTGCATATGGCAGCTTGCACAGAACTGTTCAGTGTTGGTTTTTTCTAAACCATAGTTAAAACCAACCCAAGAAAGAATACCGCCAATAGCCGATAAGATAATAATTGTACCTATCGCCATACTGCTTGGTTTTCTAAACCATTGCCAGAAACGCTTTAAGATATTTGGTTTTTTCTCAGACATATAGACCTCTTAAATTAGTTTCCGTAACCTTTCATCGGTTTGAAATCATTTGGAACAATAGGATCTACGTTTGCTTGAGAAACGTGACATTGTAAACAGAAATAACGACGTGGCGATGAACTTGAACCTACTTTTCCATCACGATCCATAAAGTGAGTTGGGCTGATTCGAGTTGCACCGCTCAAACGAGAATTTTCTGGGCTGTGGCAATTTAAACATTGATTTACATTTTTTGTCACTTGATAGTTTGCCACACTATGTGGAACCATTGGAGGCTGATTTACATAGTTCAATGCGGGTAATTCGCCTTGACGCGGTGCATTATGAAATGCGGGTGGAATATTTTCTGCCGCTTGAGTTAAATCTTTTCCCACTGCTGGTGCATCAGATGCCATCAGTGAGCCAGCAAAAAGTGCGGTAAATAATCCCGCTAAAATTTTAAATACCTGTTTAGTCATATTAATCACTCCCCTGAATGATCGAATCTGGTCGAAAATTTAAAAACTTTTTCAGCGCAAACGTCAATACAACGTCCGCAGCTGATGCAATCTTTGGAAAGCACTAGTAGGCTTTCGTCTTTTTTTCCGTGTAAAGGCGAACGTAACACTTGGGCTTCGGGACAAACATTGTAACAATCCATACAATTATCGCATTTAGCGCGATCAATCACTTTAATACGGATTAAACTTTTTGCACCAATCACACCATAAGCAGCACCAATTGGGCAAAGATGTCCACACCAGCCGTGTTCAGCAATCAATAAATCAAAAAGAAAAATAACAAGTAATAACCAGCCTGTTGCACCAAAACCAAATACAAAGGCGCGACCAAGAGCAGCCACTGGATTAACCCATTCCCAAAGCAACATTCCGCTGACACTACTGCCTAGTAAAATAAGCACAAGAATACCATAACGTAAACCGCGCGAAATTTTTGCTGTTTGGCGAATGCCTAACTTACGGCGAAGCCACGCAGCACAGTCAGTCACAACATTTAGTGGGCATACCCAACCACAAAATACTTTACTACCAAGTACTGCGTAAAATAACACAATAATTGCAGCACCAATTAAAGTGAGAGCATCTGGTAAATGTCTTGTAGCCAAGCTTTCAGCGGTAATTAGAGGATCACTTAGTGGAATAGTATCGAGTAATAAACTACCACTATAATTACCTTTTAAAATCCACACGCCAAAATAAGGGCCACTCAAAAACATCGCAAGAATGCTAAGTTGGCTTAAGCGACGCCAAAACAAAAAGCGGTTTGCATACCACCAGCCCCATTTTTCTCGAGCCTCTTTACCTGCAAATTTTGGTGCATTTGCCATTATTTGCCACTCCCTAAAATAGGCGCAAGCACGGGTTCTGCTGGTTCAGGCATTACTGTAGCTCCCTCTGGCGTTCGAGTTGGCAACGAAATCATATCTTTAGGCGCAAGAGAATGACCAGCTTTCGCTTTTTCTTCCCAGCCTAAACGATAATGTTTACCTAACATACCTTTTGCAAGATCCATTGGTAAAATTTTAATCGCTGCTTCTTCTAATACACAAGCTTGCTCACATTTTCCACACCCCGTGCAGGCATCAGAATGTACTGTTGGAATAAATAAGGCATGCTTATCAGAACGTGGATTATGTTGTGTTTCCAATGTAATCGCTTTATCGATTAATGGACAAACTCGATAACAAACATCACAACGTAATCCTTGATAATTTAAGCAAGTTTCGTGATCTAACAGTACTGACAGCCCCATACGCGATTCATTAATATCTGTTGCTTGACGATCTAATGCACCACTAGGACAGGCTTTTGCGCAAGGAATATCAGGACACATTTCACAAGGTTTATCACGCGCAATAAAATACGGCGTTCCCGCTTCTACTGGCGATAATAAAGAGGCTAAATGCAGCATGTCATAAGGACAGGCTTGAACACATTGTCCGCAACGAATACAAGCGGCAGAAAACGCTTTCGCATCTTGCAAAGCAAATGGAGGGCGTAATGGCACACCTTCGCGTGCAAGACTTTGATTTTGCTGCAATCCCAACAAAATCCCAACGCCAGCTAAACCACCCGCAGTACGGGTTGCTTCTTTAAGAAATTTTCTACGTTCAGGATTAAGGGCGGGTTTCTTCATTTTCTTTTTAGATTTTAACCGCACTTTCATCTTCCTCTTTTATTGATGGGAGAAAATAAAGTGCGGTTGATTTTTACATGGTTTTTACGCAGCCTTTTCCACTTTTACCGCACATTTTTTGAAGTCGGTTTCTTTTGAAATTGGGTCTGTCGCATCTAGTGTTAAGCTATTTGCAAGCTGACCTGCATCAAAGAAAGTGGTAAATACTAAGCCACGAGGTGGTTTATTACGTCCGCGAGTATCTAAATAAGAAATCATTTCGCCTCGACGAGATGAAATCTTAATTTTATCGCCATGACGTAAACCACGTGCTTGTGCATCTAATGGGTGCATCCATACTAAATTATTTGGAAATGCGCGATGCAATTCTGGTACACGGCGTGTCATTGTCCCCGTATGCCAATGTTCAAGAACACGACCTGTTGATAACCATAAATCGTATTCATTATCTGGTGACTCAGCTGGTGGTTCATAAGGCACCGCAAGAATAATCGCTTTCTTATCAGGATAACCGTAGAAAGCCACGCCTTCCCCTTCTTTAACATACGGATCATAGCCTTCACGGTAACGCCATAAGGTTTCTTTACCCTCTACAACTGGCCAACGTAAACCACGTGCTTTATGATACATATCAAATGGAGCTAAATCGTGACCGTGACCGCGACCAAATTCAGCGTATTCTTCAAATAAACCTTTGTGAACGTAGTAACCAAAATATTCTGATTCATCGTTTAATTGGCCTTCAGCAAGTTCGCTCAATGGGAATTTATCTACTTGACCATTTCTGAAGAGCACTTCATATAAAGTTTTACCTCTATATTCAGGCATTTGTGCAAGTAAGTCTTCTGTCCACATTTCATCCGTCGTGAAGTATTTTGCAAACTCCATTAATTGCCATAAGTCTGATTTTGCTTCGCCCGGTGCTTTGACTTGCTGACGCCAGAATTGGGTACGACGTTCTGCATTGCCGTAAGCCCCTTCTTTTTCCACCCACATTGCCGTTGGAAGAATTAAGTCAGCAGAAAGTGCGGATACAGTTGGGTAAGGATCTGAAACAATCACGAAGTTGCCTTCTTTACGCCAGCCTGGCAAACGATCTTGATTAATGTTTGGCCCTGCTTGCATATTATTGTTACACATTTGCCATAACACATTCATTTCGCCATCATTCATTGCACGGTCTTGTGCAATTGTGTGTAACCCCACTTTTTCAGAAACTGTCCCCTTTGGTAATTTCCAAATACGTTCAGCAATTTCACGGTGTTTAGGATTAGTTACCACTAAGTCGGCAGGTAAACGATGAGGGAATGAACCTACTTCACGCGCCGTACCACAAGCAGAAGGCTGACCAGTTAATGAAAATGGCCCACAACCTGGGATTGAAATTTTTCCAGTAAGTAAATGAATATTGTAGATTAATTGGTTTACCCACACGCCACGTGTATGTTGGTTAAAGCCCATTGTCCAGTAGGAAACCACTTTCTTCGTTGGATCAGCATAAAGTTTCGCTAAAGTTTCTAACTGGACTTTATCTAACCCAGACATTTTCGATACTTTTTCCACTGTATATTCTGATACAAGTTGCTTTAATTCTTCAAAAGAAGAATCGTGCATTTTCCCAGCTGTTTTACGATTCGTGTCTTTTTCTAATGGATGCTCTGGACGTAAACCATAGCCAATATTCGTTTCTCCGCGTTTAAATTTGGTATGTTTATTAACAAAATCCCAATTAATCGCATTATTTTGAATAAGATAATTGATGATGTAGTTCATAATTGCCAAATCAGTTTGCGGTGTAAATATCAAACCGTGATCGGCAAGTTCAAAACTACGATGTTCGTAAGTAGAAAGTACAGTGACACGAACATCAGGATTAGAAATACGGCGATCAGTAATACGCGACCACAAAATTGGGTGCATTTCCGCCATATTTGAGCCCCAAAGAACAAAAGCATCTGCCTGTTCAATATCATCATAACAACCCATTGGTTCATCCATACCAAAAGTACGCATAAATGCAACCGCTGCAGATGCCATACAGTGACGCGCATTCGGGTCTACGTTGTTAGAACGAAAACCTGCTTTCCAAAGTTTGTTCTTCGCATAGCCTTCCCAAATGGTAGACTGACCAGAACTAAACATACCTACTGCATTTTGACCGTTCTTTTTGAACGCTTCTTTGAATTTTTCAGCCATTGTTTTGAACGCAAAATCCCAAGAAACTGGCGCAAAATCGCCGTTCTTATCAAATTTTCCGTTTGTCATACGTAAAAGCGGCTGCGTTAAACGGTCTTTACCGTACATAATTTTCGGTAAGAAGTAACCTTTAATACAGTTTAAACCACGGTTTACTTCTGCATCAGGATCGCCTTGAGATGCCACAACACGCCCATCTTTAGTCCCAACCAGCACAGCACAACCAGTACCACAGAAACGACATACGCCTTTATCCCATTTAATTTCGGATTCAGCCGCAACCACATTTTTGACTGGGATGGTTAGCCCCGCTGCCGTTGCGGCTGCCATAGCCGCATTGGCTTTCATAAAGTCTCTACGACTTAAATTCATCGCGTTTTCCCCCACGTTAAACGTTTGATTTTAAAATTATTTATTTTGTTCATCTTGCTCGTGATACACCAACGATACATTAATCACACCGTCGATATCTTTCACACTTTCCATTTTTTCAAGCAAGAGATGTTGATCGTGCGATTGCATTACCACCACAAATTTCCCAAGTTTTTCATCAAAAGTCGGAATTTCAGTATGCTCAATCGCTAAAAGTGCGGTTTGAATTGCTGATAATTTTTTTGGATTACCTTGCACGATCAATCCAACAACGTGCCAATCCCTCGCATTTTCTAATATTAAATTTGTATTATTCATTTTGTTTTAGATCGTTCATTGTTATTGCATTCACAGGGCAGCCTTGTACACAAGCCCCACAGCCATTACAAGCATCGAAATTAACTAAAGGTTGTGCTACGCCACCCATTTGTAATTTGAAACGAATCGCATTAGCTGGGCAATTATCTTGGCAAGTTCGGCATTCAATACGGTGCAATGTTAAACAAGCTACGCCAATGTCGATTTTATGTGACCAAGGTAACTGGTCACGCGGATAAAAAATAGGCTGTTTACAGGCATCTACACATTTCCCACAAAAAGTACATTCGCCATTATCAAAGCACACTTCAGGAAAACCAGCATCGCCCTTTACCAAAATATTGGTTTCACAGACAGAAAGACAGTCGCCACAGCGCGTACATTGCACTACAAAAATAGAATTTTCCACGGACCAAGGCGGTCTAATACCCACAAAATTCTGTTTTTGATTATTTTCTAAACAGCTCAATGTTGAAAATTTACCGCGTAAAAATTGTCTGCGAGGTAAATTTTCAACGGTCATAATGTCTTTCAAATATTTCTGAATGCTTCTGTAGACGAAGGATTATGTGTTTACGATGAATAAATGAAAACAACCAAAAATAGGTAGTTTGTCAATTATTTGAACTTTATTTGTTATAGATCAAAAAATCTAAGATTTAATGAATTTTGCAAGGGATTAAAACAAAACAGCATAGCGATTTTTGCTATGCTGCTTTCAATTTAGATTATTCTGCTTTTGCTGGATATTCCCACCAAATATCAAATAATTCGCTTACTTCAATTTGTTGCAAACCATTTGTTTCTAACCATTTTTTCACTGTTTCACGGTGACTTTCATCGCATTTGCCAATTTTTTCTAGGCAAACTAAACCTTCCCAATGTAAATAACCGCTACCTTCATAAGCTAATCCATTTGGTTGAATCACTTCGTTAATAAAACGATCAACGATTTCATCTACAGTTTCAATCGCAGTACCTTCTGCAAATTGGAAATTTACAAGAAAACCCAGTTCTTGAAATTCCGCGAGATGAAGTTTTTTGCGTTGGCGTTGATTGTAAGATTTAGACATTGTATTTCTCCTATTAAGGTTATATTTGAAGGCATATTCTATATTAAATTCATCAATTAGGCATCGAGTTTGCCTAAAACTGATTTATTTCTTCACAAAATATAAATCCCAAACACCGTGTCCAAGTTTGTGACCTCTGGCTTCAAATTTAGTTAAAGGTCTAAAATCTGGTCTTGGAATATAATTACCATTTTTCGAAGTGTTCACTAAATCGGTGTTTGCGCTTAATACTTCTAGCATTTGCTCTGCATAATTTTCCCAGTCTGTCGCCATATGGATAAAACCATTTTCACTTAATTTTTGTATAACTTGTGTCACAAAGTGCGGTTGAACAATACGACGTTTATGATGCTTTGCTTTATGCCAAGGATCGGGGAAAAATAACTGCAAACCGCCAAGCGTGCCATCAGCAATACTGTCACGTAAAATTTCCGTTGCATCATGACAGATCACGCGTAAATTCGTTACGCCTTTTTCCACTGCATAAGCAATACAAGCACCAACGCCAGGAGTATGAACTTCAATGCCAAGGTAATTTTTGTCAGGATTAGCAAAAGCCATATCCACGAGCGATTTTCCCATTCCAAAGCCAATTTCTAATACAACTGGATTATCATTGCCATAAATCTTAGCAAAATCAAAAGGTTCCGTTTGATAATCTAAACCAAGTGTTCCCCAGTTATCATTCATCATATTTCTTTGAAATTCGCTCAAACGACCAGTGCGGAGAACAAAACTACGGACTTTGCGCTTATAGCGGCCATCTTCGGTAAATTCTGCGGTTTCAACGGTTTTACGTTTTTGATCAGCAAAAGTTTGTGTCATAAAAATCTTGTTCGTGAAAAAAATTGGCGGCGATTATACCAATTTTTCTCGTATAATAGGGCAAATTTTTTCCCAAGGTTGATTATGAAAATTGTCCGAGTGGCACTGGCTGTGCCGCTTCCTCGTTTATTTGATTATTTCGTCCCCGATGATGTTTCATTACAAATCGGTATGCGTGTTCTTGTGCCTTTTGGCACCCAAAAACGTGTCGCCATTGTGGCTGATTTTCCGACAAAATCGGACGTGCCAGAGGATAAACTCAAGGCTATTCTTCAACCATTGGATTTAGCCCCACTTTTTACGCCCATTTATTGGGATTGGCTTCATTGGGCAGCAAATTATTATCAAGCAGGATTAGGCGATGTGTTATTTCAAGCCTTGCCTGTGAAATTGCGTAACGGCGAAAGTGCGGTAAAAAATGACCGCACTTTTTGGCGAATTACGGATGCGGGGAAAAATGCCCTTAAACAAGGCGAATTAAAACGCTCGAAAAAGCAAGCTGAAGCCCTACAATACTTATCTGAAACTGATCTTGAAAAAGGCAATAATAATTTTTCCTCTGCCATTTGGTCTGCCTTAAAAGCCAAAGGGTTTATTGAAGAAATTACTATCCACACAAATCCCCTAAGCTGGCAACAAAGATTAGGCAATAACCCAATTGTCAATGCTGAAAATCGTTTAACCTTAAATAAGCAGCAAGCCTTAGCGTTTAGCCAACTGCTCTTTCATTCTGGTTTCAATGTATGGCTGCTCGATGGGGTAACTGGTTCAGGTAAAACAGAAATTTATCTGCAATATATTGAAGAAATTTTAAAATCGGGTAAGCAAGTATTAGTGCTTGTACCCGAAATCGGGCTAACACCTCAAACGGTGCAACGTTTCAAAGCACGTTTCAACGTAGAAATTGATGTACTGCATTCTAATTTAACCGATACGCAACGGCTTTATGTATGGGATCGAGCCCGCTCTGGACAAAGTGCCATTGTGATTGGCACGAGATCGGCATTGTTCACGCAATTTTCTAATCTTGGTGCAATTATTTTGGACGAGGAACACGATTCGTCTTACAAACAACAAGACAGTTGGCGTTACCATGCGCGAGACTTGGCGATTGTGCTGGCTCAAAAACTAAATATTGCGGTATTAATGGGCTCCGCCACGCCAAGTTTAGAAAGTATTAATAATGTACAAAACGGCAAATACCAACATTTAGTGTTATCAAAAAGAGCGGGGAATTCTACCGCACTTCGTCATTTCGTTATTGATTTGAAAAATCAAAACATACAAAACGGGCTCTCAAAACCCTTATTGGAACGAATGAAAGCCCACTTAGAAAAAGGCAATCAAGTGTTGCTTTTCTTGAATCGTCGTGGCTTTGCGCCCGTATTGCTTTGCCATGAATGTGGTTGGATTGCACAATGCCCTCATTGTGAAAAACCTTATACCTATCATCAGCATCAAAATGTATTGCGTTGTCATCATTGTGGCGCGCAAAAAACTATTCCTCGCCAATGTGGCGATTGCGGTTCTACCCATTTAGTTACTACTGGTCTCGGCACAGAACAATTAGAAGAAACCTTGAAAACGCTATTTCCTCATTATTCTGTAGCGCGAATCGACTGCGATAGCACTGCGCGTAAAGGAAAATTGGAAGGTTATTTAGAAGATATTCAACAAGGCAAAAGTCAAATTTTGATTGGCACACAAATGCTTGCGAAAGGACATCATTTCCCGAATGTTACTCTCGTTGCCTTAGTGAATGTAGATAGTGCATTATTTTCACTGGATTTTCGTGCAGAAGAACGTTTAGCTCAACTTTATATTCAAGTTGCTGGACGAGCTGGACGTGCCGATAAACAAGGTGAAGTGGTGCTACAAACACATTATCCAGATCATCCTTTACTCACTACATTATTAGCGAATGGCTACCAAGCTTTTGCAAAAGAAACCTTACAATTACGCCATTCAATGGGATTGCCGCCTTTCACTTTTCAGGCGTTATTCAAAGCACAGGCTCGACATTCTGAGCTTGCAGAAAATTGCTTAAGCCAAATTGCAGATTTTTTTCAATCGAAGCAAATTACGGGATTACAAATGCTTGGCCCAATGCCTGCACCGTTCAGCAAAAAAGCGGGGCAATATCGCTGGCAGTTATTATTGCAGCATCCATCAAGAATGACGTTGCAAAAAGCATTAAGAGAATATCAACAAGCCGAACTTGAAAAAAACAGCCAAGTGCGGTTAATTTTGGACGTCGATCCGCAAGACTTATCATAAAAAATGCGGTGAAAATTCACCGCACTTTTATCTCTAAAATCTATTTGAAATCTTCGACATCTCCTAATAGACAGGCATATTTCGCCGTATTGGGGCTGGACTCTAAGGCAATTTTTAATGCCATCGTCAGAGGGACAGACAGTAGCATTCCCACGGTTCCCAGTAACCATCCCCAAAACAATAATGAAAGGAACACCACTAAAGTTGAAAGCCCTAATCGTTGCCCCATCATTTTAGGTTCAATAATGTTACCGACAACCATATTGATCGCAATAACACCAACTGCCACGCCAAAGCCAACACCAAAACCATTTAGTAATAAGGCTTGCACAATAATTGGAATAGCCGCAATGATAGAACCAATATTGGGAATATAATTCAACAAGAAACTCAAGGTTGCCCACAAAATGGCATATTGAACCCCACATGCTTCCAACAAAATAAAAATACCAACGCCAGTAAGCAAACTCGTGATACTTTTAATGCCAAGATAACCAATTACGCCTTGTAAAACGCGATCAATATGGCGTTCTTCTTTGGCTGCGTCATGAGGGGTTGAACTAATTACCATTGCAAATTTATGTTTCATCGTTGGTGCTTCGGCAAGCATAAAAATCACAACCAACACTAAAACAAACACATTACTCACCACTCCAGAGAAATTTAGCAATACTCGGCTTACAAAATTCATAATGATGCTTGGATCAAAATTTTCTTGGATGGTTTCACGCGAAAGCGTGAAAGGCAGATTGAAACGTTGCAACAATCCAGTTAAATCACTCACACGTTGTGAAAGCAAAACTTTATATTGTGGGATTGATTGAGTAAATTCTCTTGCAGTGCTGTTAATCAGCCCAGCTAAGAAGAAAAACACCAAAGAAATCAAGACGAAAAGCAAAGTAATGGCTAACCAATGCGGGACGCGGCGTTGGGTCATCGCCTTAATCATCGGCGAGCAAATTATCGCGATAAAGAGTGATAGCAAGAATGGCACCACGATTTCTGCCGCCAATTTTACGCCAGCTAAGATAATAATCACTGCAGCAATGCCAAGCAAAGTGCGGTGTAAATTTAAATTATTTTGCACTAAATCGCATCCTCGTTTTCTTCGCCCGTGCGAATGCGGATCGCTCTCTCAACGTGATAAACAAAAATTTTGCCGTCACCGATTTTACCTGTTTGTGCCGTTTCAATAATCGCTTCAATACATTGATCCACAAGTTCATCAGGAACCACTACTTCCAATTTCACTTTCGGCAGAAAATCCACCATATATTCCGCACCACGATAAAGTTCTGTATGACCTTTTTGACGACCAAATCCGCGTACTTCCGTGATTGTCATACCTGAAATACCAATATCTGAAAGACTTTCTCGCACATCGTCTAATTTAAAGGGTTTAATCATTGCTTCGATTTTTTTCATGCTATTTCTCCAGATTTTCGCGTCTTGCAGATTTAGGACGGAAACTTTCGATGATTTCAGGCTTGGTATCAATATATAAGCCGTTAATCAGTTGCAAACAATAAGGCACTGCGCTAAAAATGCCTTTTACAAGCACATTTCCTTCTTTATCTTTCACGCCCTCTAAGGTTTCTTTAATCGCTTTAGGTTGCCCAGGAAGATTTAAAATCAAGCTTTCCTTACGAATCACACCCACTTGGCGGGATAAAATTGCGGTAGGCACAAAATGCAAACTCACTTGACGCATTTGTTCGCCAAAACCCGGCATTTCTCGATCCGCTACCGCAAGGGTTGCATCAGGCGTTACATCGCGTTTTGCTGGCCCAGTTCCACCAGTTGTCAGCACTAAATGGCAACCTTGTTCATCCACTAGCTCTTTTAAGGTTTGTTCAATAATCGGCTGTTCATCGGGGATTAATCTTGTTTCCAAATGGAAGGGATCTACCAACGCTTGTTCTAACCAAGCCTGTAATTCTGGGATACCTTGATCTTGATACACGCCTGCTGATGCGCGATCAGAAACAGATACCAGACCAATTTTTAAAAGTGCGGTCATATTTTTCCTTATTTTTATAAATAATTTTGACGTGATTGGATCAATCAAAAATGCGGTAAAAACTTACCGCACTTTTGGAGGGTTAGAAGAATAAAATTCCGCCCCAAACGATACCGACAATACAAAGGGCAATAAATACCGATGCAGAACCTTGATCTTTCGCACGCCCTGAAAGTTCGTGGCGTTCTGTACCAATGCGATCAACAACTGCCTCTACCGCACTGTTTAAAAGTTCTAACGCCATCACAAGCAAAACAGAAGAAATCATCAATATAATTTCAATTTTTGTTTCGCCTAAAAAGAAAGTAAGAGGAATTAAAATGCAGGCTAAAAAACATTCGTGGCGAAAAGCCGTTTCATTTTTAAACGCACTTTTTAAGCCTTGTAACGAATATTTCGTGGAATTGATTAAATGGGTTAGCCCCGTCGTTTTATACATAAATTTTCCTATTTTTATAAACGCTTCGCTTCGATAACATCATCTAATTTTGCTAATCGAGCCAATATTTTACTTAAACTTTCAACATTATGGAGTTCAATTTCCATATCAATGGTAGCAAGCTGTTTTTTGGTATCAGCACGGCTTGAGACCCCTAGCACGCTAATTTTTTCATTTGCTAGAACCGTCGTAATATCACGTAATAAGCCATTGCGATCGCCTGCCACAATACGGATATTAATATGGAAACCACTTGCGTAATTTTCGCCCCAAATTGATTCCACTACGCGTTCTGGATGAGTCGCTTGCAAATCTAAGAATTGTTCACAATCCGCTCGGTGAATAGAAATACCACGTCCCATTGTAATATAGCCAACAATCGCATCGCCTGGTATCGGCTGACAGCAACGCGCAATATGATGCATAAGATTGCCCACACCCTCCACAATCACATAGCCATTGTTCTTTTCAGATTTCTGCTGAGAATTGACCGCACTTTTATTAGCAACATGACGCAAAATCTCTTGATCCGCTTCTTCAGCAGTCACTTTAATCAATTTACTTTGCAAGAAATGGATTAAGTTATTTAAACGAATATCGCCACTGCCAATACCTGCATAAAGATCGTCCAAATTTTTCAAGTTATAGCGTGGTAACGCATAAGGTTCCACTTGCTTAATACTTAAATTCAAAAGCGTGAGTTCATTATCGAGTAATTCTTTACCCGCTGGAATATTTTTATCGCGATCTTGTTTTTTAAACCACGCTTGGATTTTTGCGCGAGATTTTGACGTATGGGTAAATCCTAAATTTGGGTTTAACCAGTCACGGCTCGGGTTCGGATTTTTCTGGGTAATAATATCGATTTGATCGCCCATTTGTAGCTGATAGGTAAATGGCACAATACGTCCTGCCACTTTTGCCCCGATGCAGCGATGACCAATTTCACTATGAATGGCATAAGCAAAATCTAATGGTGTAGATCCCGTTGGCAAATCCACCACTTCGCCCTTTGGCGTAAACACATATACACGGTCATCAAACACTTGGCTACGCAACTCTGCCATCACTTCGCCAGAATCCGTAATATCATCTTGCCAAGCTAACAATTTACGCAACCACGCAATTTTTTCTTCATAGGCAGACATACTGCCTGTATTGCCTTCTTTATATTTCCAGTGTGCCGCCATACCTAACTCTGCATCATCATGCATTTGTTGGGTTCGAATTTGTACTTCAATTGGCTTGCCACCTTTACCTAAAACAACAGTATGAATAGATTGATAACCGTTCGGTTTCGGGTTCGCGACATAATCGTCAAATTCTTTGGGTAAGTGTTTAAATTGAGTATGAACAATCCCAAGTGCGGTGTAACAATCTTGCAATTTTTGCACGATAATTCTGACCGCTCTTACATCATATAAACCGCTGAACTCAAGATTCTTTTTCTGCATTTTGCGCCAAATGCTGTAAATATGTTTCGGACGACCATAGACTTCCACTTGCTTGATATTTTCACGTAAATAACTGCTCAACTCACTGACGAAATCAGCAATGTAATGTTCACGATCAAGACGACGTTCCTGTAATAATTTAGCAATAGCGCGATATTGTTCAGGATGAAGATAACGGAAGCAGTAATCTTCTAACTCCCATTTCAGCTGACCAATTCCAAGACGATTGGCAAGAGGGGCATAAATATAAGAACATTCTTTGACGGCAAGGACTTTGTCTTCCTCTGCACAACGATACTCTGCATCACGCAAGAAAGTAATACGTTCGGCAAGTTTGATGATCACGCAGCGGAAATCGTCCACCATTGCCAACAACATACGGCGAACATTATCCACTTGCAGAGCGTTAGCGGAATGACTGGCATTAAGTTGGCGAATATTATCCATCTCCAACACGCCTTTAAGTAATTTAGTAATTTTCGCACCAAATTTTTCTTTTAGACTTTCCCAGTCTGTTAATTTATTTGCAACAATAGGAAACAACATGGCAGTAAGCAATGTTTCCGCATCCATATTAAGTTCGTGCAAAATTTCTACCATTTCCACGCCAGACTGCAGCATTAAGGTCGCATTCTTCATTTCATCGGGGTAGGCATTCATTAAATCACGTGCGTAATACCACGCATCGATCAAACTTTTTTCTGTTTGTTCTGCTAGTTTTAAGCCAGTGCACCATTGTTCAATCACAAAATTCTGCGGATTTAACAAATGAGAACCACGAACAGCAACCATAATACCCCCTTGTTGATGAAGAGCAAGCAACTTCCTGTCGCTTTTATTTTGGGTGGATATTGTACCGAATAACCGAGTTATTTTGTAGTGAATAAGGTTATCGATTCCAAATGCCCCGTATGAGGGAACATATCTATCACCGCACTTTTTTCAATCTTGTAGCCAAAATCACATAAAATTTCCGCATCACGCACTAATGTTGCAGGATTACAAGACACATATAAAATTTTCTCTGCTTTCAGCTCGCACAAAGCATTTAACGCGAAAGCTGCGCCACTGCGTGGAGGATCAAGCAAAATTTTATTGAACGACTGATTAGCCCAAGGTTGTTCAACAAAGGATTGGTCAAGATCGGCTTGGAAAAATTCAATATTTTTGATTTGGTTTCTTGCGGCATTTTGCGCCGCTTTTTGTACCATTTCAAAAACGCCTTCAATTCCTACCGCACTTTTCACGCGTTTGGCAAAAGGAAGCGTAAAATTTCCCATGCCGCAAAATAAATCTAGCACGCAATCTTGTTGGCTCAATTCAAGCCAATCCAACGCTGTATTGACCATACGTTCATTTAATGCACTATTTACTTGAATAAAATCACGAATATCAAAATGTAATTTTATGCCATCAGAAAATTGATAATAAGGCGCATCGCCATAGATTTGTTCAATGCCTTCATCGCTTTGTAAAAACAGCATTAACTTTTCTTGTTCAGCAAATTTGAGCAATAAAGTGCGGTCAATTTCCGCAAGGTTTTTCGTGTAACGTAACAACATTGCGACGCCATTATCAGCTGCTACAAGTTCAATATGCCCAAGCTGTTTCGGTGCTGAAAATTTTTCTAAAAGTGCGGTTAATTTAGGTAGTAAATAATTAATTGCAGGTTCTGCTACTTCGCAAGATTGAACGGGTATTAAATCGTTGGTATTTTTCTGACGAAAGCCCATGTCGATTTGTTTTGTGTTTGGATTAAACCATAAACTCAAACGCACACGACGACGATACGCCCAAGCATCGCCACAAATCATAGGTTGAAATGAAATCGGTTCTGACTGTAATTTACTTAACCGCTTAAACAATGCAGATTCTTTCGCTTTTCTCTGCATTTCAATAGGAATATGCTGTCCTTGGCAACCACCACAACGCATAAAATGAGCACATTTAGGTGCTAAACGTTCAGAACTTTTTACTCGCCATTTTTTTACAATGGCGCGTCCATATTGGCGTTTATCTTCCAAAATACGGCATTCCACTTTTTCGTGCGGAAGCGCATTTTCAATAAACCAAGTTTTACCATTAATTTTCGCCACGCCTAAACCTTGATAATCTAAATCAAGAATATCAGCCGTAATGGTTTGAACATTGTTTGTTTTTTGCTTTGGGGTATAAAGAAGAACCATTATTTTAAAAGTAAAATATTTTGAGTGAATAACTCTCGGCTTTTTAGCGGTTTATCGCCAAGATAAGGTTTCAGCGCAATACGAGTGAAGCGTTTTGCTGCTTGACGTACCGCATCATCGGAAAAATCGAGGGCTTCAAAGGCTAACAAATCTCTGCCGTAAAACGTGAGATTATCTTTCACTAAAGACGCAAGGAAACCTTTTTCCTCACGATAACGGTATGTCATTGAGAAATCCACTGGCTCGCCAGACCCCGCACAATGCAGAAAATCCACGCCGTAACCGAGAATTTGTAACAGTTGAAATTCAAAAAGACGCAACGTTGGCTCAATATTAGTTTCCGTTGCCAAGCCCGTTAAGCATTTTAAATAATGTTGAAAAAGCGCAGGATTTGGCGTTTCAGACTCAATAACACGAGTGAGTAATTCATTTACATAAAATCCACTATAAAGGGCGATTTGTTGTAAAGGCAGTGTAATTGCGGCAGGTTCAGCTTTAGTGAGGGTTTTCAATGTGCTTTTTCCCGTCCAACGCAACAATAAAGGTGTGAAAGGTTGCAAAACCGATTTCCAAGATGAACGCTTTGCACGCGCCCCTTTTGCAATGACCGTTAAACGCCCACTTTCTTCAGTGAATAAATCCACCAATAAGCTCGTTTCACTATAAGGGCGACGATGCAAAACAAAACCACGTTGAAGTTCGCTTTGCACGATTATTGTCCAGATAAGCGTTCACTTGTTTGTGACACACATTGCGTTGCTAAAATTTCGCCGAGATTCGTTTTTAGCGTACTAAAATCATCACGCTCTTGCCACATCCAACGAATATTGGCGTAATTTTTACCACGTTCAGAAATCATTAAGGTTAGTTTTTCTGATACGCCTTGAAAAGTGGCAGTAACATAATGCAAATTTTTTTTGTATTTTTTATGCGTGGCGTGTACAACACGAACAACTTTATCATCTTGACATAAATATCGATCAGCTTCGCCTTTTTGTAAGGCTTTATCCACTTTTTCTACTTGCATTTTTTGCGCTTGAGGTGTTGTTACATTCGCATTTTGCGCACAGCCAGTCATTAAAAGTGCGGTAAAAATAAGAGATGTTTTTTTCAACATAAATCCTACCTTGAGAAAATAACTTAAAAAGAAAAAAGGCGATTACTCGCCCAAAAAATTATTTTTTATATTGATAAGAACCATCAGACTGACGCACAAAACGCGCACCATTGGATAAACGCATTTCATTTACTCGCCCTTGATTATTCACAGATACCGTTACTTTATCGCCAGATTTAAAGCTACTTAAAACATTGCCCGCCCCTGCCGCTTTGCTCATTGCGTTTACATCGGAAATATTAAGTTGATTATCACGGAAGACTTGCATCAGTGAAACACCTTTCGGCACAGTTAATGTTTTTGCAGAAAGGTGAGAAGCTGTAGATTTACTCACAGGTTTTGCATCAACGATTTGAACTTTCTTTTCTTTTTTTACTTGAACAGGTTTGGCTTCAACAATCGGTGCGTTTCCTGCTGTTTTAGCGACGTTTTGTTCCGTTGCTTTTGATGGAGCCTGTGCTTTCTCCGCCACTTTCACTTCTTTTTTCACAGTATCTTTATGCGCAACTTGTGATTCTACCGCTTTTTTCATCGGCTGAACAGGCACAGTTGCTTTTGGCTGTTCCGCTTGAGCTGGTTGCATAGGCGCAACAGATGCCGCAGCCATTTCATTTGGCATTTGACTTGGAGCTTGAACAACATTTTGTTGCATTGGCGCATTTTCTACTAATGGGTTTTGAGCCGTCGTATTATTCGCCGCTTCCTCTGCTTTTGGTGCAAATTCAGATTGGTTAGCTTGTT
Source organism: Haemophilus influenzae (assembly GCF_019703545.1). NCBI lineage: Bacteria > Pseudomonadati > Pseudomonadota > Gammaproteobacteria > Pasteurellales > Pasteurellaceae > Haemophilus > Haemophilus influenzae. The sequence continues at coordinate 684,425 of NZ_AP018771.1, forward strand.
CTACAGCCATTTGATTTTGTGCAGGAGGATTATCTAAAATCGTGGTTTCCACTGGCTGGCTTTGATCTAACGATTGGAACTGCACAGGAACTTCATTGCTGTTAGATTGAGTAAAAGACTCAACGGTGTCAGAACTTGGTTTTAATGCGAAGAAAATAATCAATAAAATAACCAACACAAAAATAGCCATAAATAAACGGCGATGTTTTGCTGGCAATACTTGTAATATTTTCCATTTTTCTGGTTGAGCTAAAATAGGTTTTTCAGCCTTTTCGACGGGTTCATCCGCGTTATTTTCAGCACTGATTTCTTCATCAACCGCAGAAATATTTTCTTCTGTGAAAGAAGTTTGAAGAACTGGCTTTTGCGCTTTTTTCAAATTTTCACTCGGAATTAAAGGATCATTTTCTTGCGTTGATGAATCGCCAAAAGTAGGTTCTTTACGTTGCTGAAAGTTAGTTTGCACGTGATTTTTTTTGGCAAATAACCCTTTTGCTTTACCTAAAATTGACGAACTTGGCTGAATTGTTTTCTTTGGTGTAATTGGCTCTTGATTAAGCCCTAAATCCAATTCATTTTGAGATGATTGTTCATTTTTATCCATAGAATTCACTGGATTGCCTCTGATGCTTGTTCTTATTCATATTAATTAGCCACAAAATTGAGAAGCCCAAAAGTGCGGCGAAAAAATTATGCGTATTTTATCGGATCTTATTCTGCGTATAAAGTCTTATTTGGCTCGCCCGCAATTTCTCGTGCAAGTTTAGGAACAAGATAGCCAGAAGTCAGAGATTGCAAGGTTTTATAGATTTGCATAGCTTCAATATCGCTAATCAAAAAATGGCTCGCCCCTTGAACTTTATCCAGCAAATGCAAGTAATAAGGCAAAATGCCTGTTTGAAAAAGTTTATCGCTCAATATTTTTAGAATTTGCGCATCATCATTCACGCCTTTTAGCAAAACAGATTGATTCAAAAGCGTGACATTCACGGCATTTAATTTTTGCATCGCATGAGCAAAAATTTGATCAATTTCATTCGGATGATTAATGTGTGTCACCATAACTGTTTGCAAACGAGTTTCTGCTAATAAAGTGCAAAATTCATCAGTAATCCGTTGCGGAATCACAACAGGCAAACGGGTGTGAATACGCAAACGTTGTAAGTGCGGTATGTTTTCCAAATGTTTTATTAACCACGCTAATTCGTGATCTTTCGCCATTAAAGGATCGCCACCTGAAAAAATCACTTCTTCTATTTCAGAATGTGCCGCAATGTAATCTAACGCCAGTTGCCAGCTTTTTTTATTTCCTGGGTTTTCATCGTAAGGAAAATGTCGGCGAAAGCAATAACGACAATTCACTGCACAACCGCCTTTTGCCATAAAGAGCAAGCGATTTCTATATTTATGAAGAATATTTGGCACCGCATTGGCATTTTTTTCTTCTAAGGGATCCGTACTAAATCCCTCCGCTTGCACAAACTCTAAATCAGAACACATCACTTGCAAGAAAAGGGGATCTTGCGGATTACCTTTTTCTATTTTATCAATGAAAGGTTGTGGCACGCGGAGCGAAAAAAGTTTCCGCGCAGCAATGGATTGCTCAAAATCATCTTCTGGTAAATTTAAGGCTTTTAGTAATAATTTAGGATCTGAAATGGCATTTTTTAGAATTGTGAGCCAATTTTGTTCTTCTCTAATGACGGGTTCTTGGGGTAAAATACGCACTTTTCAAACCATCTCTCATTTTTAGGATATTTCAAATATGGCTACATATACTACCAGTGATTTCAAACCAGGTCTAAAATTTATGCAAGACGGCGAGCCTTGTGTCATCGTTGAAAATGAATTTGTAAAACCAGGCAAAGGTCAGGCATTCACTCGTACTCGTATTCGTAAATTAATTTCAGGCAAAGTATTAGACGTAAACTTTAAATCTGGCACTTCGGTTGAAGCGGCTGATGTTATGGATCTTAACTTAACTTATTCATACAAAGACGATGCATTCTGGTACTTTATGCACCCAGAAACATTTGAACAGTACTCTGCTGATGCAAAAGCCGTAGGCGATGCAGAAAAATGGTTATTAGACCAAGCAGATTGTGTCGTGACTTTATGGAATGGTGCGCCAATTACTGTTACGCCACCAAACTTTGTTGAATTAGAAATCGTCGATACAGACCCAGGTCTTAAAGGCGATACCGCAGGCACTGGCGGTAAACCCGCAACATTAAGCACAGGCGCAGTTGTAAAAGTGCCGCTTTTCGTTCAAATCGGTGAAGTAATCAAAGTCGATACTCGTTCTGGCGAATACGTCTCTCGCGTAAAATAATTGTTTAGATGACAAAAGTGCGGTTAATTTCTGCGGTGTATTATGTTGCAGTAATAAAAGCACTGAAATTCATTCAATAAAAATGCCTTTCCGTTCATAAATAGGAAAGGCATTTTTTATAAGCTGTGGTAAAAATAATCACTTGATAAAAATGAGATTATTTCTACTTGACGGTTTTTATTAGAGAACGTATTATTCACGCTCGTTAAATCACGGAGGAATGGTCGAGTGGTTGAAGGCACCGGTCTTGAAAACCGGCGAGGGTTTACGCCCTCCTAGGGTTCGAATCCCTATTCCTCCGCCATCAATTTTTACGAGCTAACTAATTCGGAAGAATTAGTTTTTTTATTTCTCATCATCTATTTTCTGTGTTTTCACGGTTTTCCACTTCTTCTTTAAACACCAAATATTCTTCTAAAAGATCGATTGCATCTTGGCATTTTTGCTGGCGTTTTTTATAAACTTCTGCAAGTTGAGCATAACGTATTTTTTCATCATTATTTTTTTCAGCTTGTGCTAAATCTTTATGCTGTCGATAAAGATTATTCAATTGTTCTCGTGCTTCGTAATATTTTTCTAGGCGTTCTCTTGGTGGTAATTTATGAATGCTATGTTGAGATTTTTGAATGGTTTGTTTCGTTGTTGTTTGGGATTCAGTTAGATGAGTATTCTTGCGAACTAAAGCTTCCGAAAGAGCGGAACATTGGGCGAGTAAACGCTCAGCTAGAAAATTATAGTGATTAGAATCGTTAGACTCTAATGTCTTTATTCTATCTAGCGTTTGATTGATTTCTTTTAGATAAAAGGAAACATTCTGTCCATTTTCACTGAACAAAGTGCGGTCAAATTTGGCGAAGATTTTTTCTTCTCGTTTGGATAAATGAGCTTGATAAAGTTGTTGAACTTTTTGATCTAAGCGTTGGATAAGTTGTTGAACAGCCATAAAAAAATCCCCCAAGAGGGGGATTATAATCGTTAAAGGTACATTGCTGCAATCCAGCCGAATACCAATAATGGAATATTATAGTGAATAAAGGTAGGTACAACAGAATCCCAAATGTGATCGTGTTTGCCATCCATATTCAAGCCAGATGTTGGGCCTAATGTTGAGTCTGATGCGGGCGAACCTGCATCTCCTAAAGCCGCTGCTACACCTACAATAGAAATTGTCGCTAATGGAGAAAAACCAAAAGATAAACAGAGTGGTACGTAAATTGATGTAATAATCGGTACTGTAGAGAATGATGAGCCAATACCCATTGTAATTAATAAACCAACGACAAGCATTAATAATGCGGCAATACCTTTACTTTGCACAACACCAGAACTTAGGCTTTGTACTAAATCTGTTACGCCAGTGGTGGCATTAATCACATTTGCAAAACCTGAAGCAGCAATCATTACAAAGCCAATCATTGCCATTAAGCGCAAGCCTTGTTGAAAAATATCGTTGCTTTCTTTTAGTTTGAAAATGCCACATAGTACGAAAATAATTAAGCCAATTAAACCGCCAATGATAGTTGAACTTGTGACTAATTGTGTTGCGAAGGTTGCGACAATCGCGATTAAACTTGCAACAATTTGTTTTGGTTTAATATTAGCAATGTGAGCTTCAATATCTTTAGTTGTTGCTTCTTCAACATTGATATTGTATTCACGTGGTTTACGGTAGGTAATAAATATGGCTGTGAGTAAGCCTAAAATCATTCCAATAACAGGTAACAACATTGCTAAAGAAACTTGTGCTACATTTGTTTGTAAACCTAAGGTTGCGCCAGCTTGATTAATGTTTTTAACTAAAATACTTTCAATAAAGATTTTTCCAAAGCCTACTGGTAATAACATATAGGTAGCAGTTAAACCAAATGTAAGTACGCAAGCTACTGCACGGCGGTCAATTTTTAAACGGTTAAAGATTGAAAGTAGCGGTGGTACAACAATTGGAATAAAAGCAATATGCACTGGAAGTAAGTTTTGAGAGGAGATGGCAAACAATGCCAATACCGCAAAAATGAAATATTTAAACCAAGTTAAATTGCCAGCAGTTGGCGTTTTATTCATTTTTATGATGATTTTATAAGCGATTAAATCAGTAATGCCTGATTTAGAAATAGCAATGGCGAACGCTCCAAGTATTGCATAGTTCATTGCGACTTCAGCACCGCCACCTAAGCCGCCTGTAAAGGTTTCGATGGTTTTAGTTAAACCTAAATCACCGATAAATCCTGCGGTAAGCGCAGCAATCACCAGTGCGATAATAACGTTGATGCGTAGCAAACTAAGTGCCAGCAAAACGATGATTGAGATAACAACAGGGTTTGATAACATTGTGTTTTTCCTTGTAAATTAAATGATAAATACTTTACTTTAAAATTTTTATTGAATAAAGAATAACGCTAAATTAATGCCTCCTATATCGTAAATAAAACAAAACCCCTCGAAAGTTGCCTTCCGAGGGGTAAGATTTTTATTATCCTGTCAGCTCGGAAGAAATCTTCCAAGCACACCAAAAACCTGAAAGATTATTCAGTTGAATGGTGATGATGGTGACGACGGATAATGTTCATTTTTTATCTCCAAATAAGAATTGCTTTTAAACTACTGGAAAAATAAAACGATTGCAACCAGTTTTTTATTTTTCTTAAAGTGCGGTCTCTTTTTCAGTTGTTTTTTCCTGTTCTAGTTCAGACGCAATATGTGGGAAACCACCTAAATCTTTTAAATGATTGACCATATAGCAGAATAATTTCGCCGTGCGTTCGGTATCATATAACGCTGAATGGGCTTGTTTCCCATCAAAGGGGATTTTAGCAGCAAGACAGGCTTTAACAAGAACAGTTTGACCAAACATTAAGCCTGCTAAACTTGCCGTGTCAAACATGCCAAAAGGGTGGAAGGGATTACGCTTTACGCCGGTACGTTCAGCAGCAGCCATCACAAAACTTTGGTCAAAAGCAGCGTTGTGTGCCACAATAATGGATCGTTGGCAATCCGCATCTTTTTGTCCTCGACGTACCATTTGAAATAACCCCGTGATTGCATCGAGTTCAGATACTGCACCACGTAATGGATTGTGAATATCAATGCCATTAAATTTCAAGGACTCAGGATTAATATTTGCTCCTTCAAAAGGCTCAATATGAAAATGGCATTTCTGATCTGGGTGTAAATAACCGTTTTCATCCATTTTTAAAGTGATTGCAGCGAGTTCTAAAAGCGCATCTTTTTTTGCATCAAAACCTGCAGTTTCAACATCAATAATGACGGGGAAATAGCCACGAAAGCGATTTTTTAATTGATTGTGATAAGGGATTTCTTGAGAATCGGACATAATCTATCTCTTAAAAATAAAATAACGTAGGAATCCCTACGTTATTAAAAATACAATAAAAATTGACCGCACTTTAGTTGCCTAAACCAGATTTAGTACTTTTGTTTTCGATAAATTCAATTTTATAACCATCTGGATCTTCAACAAAAGCAATGACGGTTGAGCCACCTTTAACTGGCCCTGCTTCGCGAGTAACGTTACCACCGCTTGCACGAACAGCTTCACAAGTCGCATAAATATCATCTACGCCGATAGCGATATGTCCATATGCTGTGCCGTGTTCATATTTATCTACGCCCCAGTTGTATGTTAATTCAATTTCTGCCGCACTTTCGCCATCTTCGTAACCTAAAAAAGCCAGCGTATATTTGTATTCGGGGTTTTCACTGGTGCGTAATAAACGCATACCTAAAACATCTTGATAAAATTTGATTGAACGATCTAAATCGCCCACGCGTAACATAGTGTGTAAAATTCGCATTAATTTGTCCTTTTTTAATTGAGTTAAACGAATTATGGCATAAGTAAAATAAAAAATCAGAATTATCTATTTTGTCCAATCTTGCCATTGAAGATCTGTAATACGCTGAAACTCTTTTATATTATGTGTAATAAGAACAGCATTTAAACTCAATGCGTGGCAAGCAATCCATAGGTCATTATTTCCGATAGGTTGCCCCTGTTTTTTGAGTGTACTTGCCCATTTGCCATAATGTAAACAGATTTGTTCATTGGGATATAGTACATTCACTCGCTCAGTAAGCAATTCTATTGCTCGTATTGATTGCTCATAATTTTGACTACCAAACGCGCCTTTAATAAGTTCAGCATAAGTAATAAAGCTCATAACTAAGCGATCATTAGGCAATAATTGTGATACTCGTTCGGCAACAATTTTGGGACGATTTTTCATTAAATAAATAATGATATTAGTGTCTAACATATAAATCATAAATTTTCTCGCTCCTGAGGCGGTAAATCATCACGCGCTTCAAGTGCTTGAATAAAGGTCTCATCAAATCCTTCAAATAACGCAAGAAAATCATCTGTTTTTTTAGAAACTGGGCGTAATACCACATCTCCATTTTCCTTTCGGAAAATTTCTACGGTATCGACATCAAAACGAAAGTCCATCGGGATCCGAACAGCTTGGCTGTTACCACTTTGAAACACTTTAGCAAGCATATTTACCCTCCTGTATATACTATGTATTTAATAAGTATATACTAATCATTTCAATTGCTGTATGCAAGTAAGAAGATTAAATCGCTGTTGTTTTATTTAACCGCAATCATCGAGCCAAAATTAAAGCATTGGAACCAAAGCTCTACTTGTGAAAATCCTACGTTTTTTAACCGTACTTTGTGTGTCTCGATAGAATCTGTACGCATCACATTTTCAAGTGCAGTGCGTTTCTGGCTCACTTCAAGTTCGCTATAACCATTGGCACGTTTGAATTGGTGGTGCAAGTCAATAAGCAAATTATTAACATTGGTATCTTCAAAACGGAATTTTTCAGATAGCACCAATACACCATTTGGGTTTAAGCCTTTATAGATTTTGGTAAGCAATGCGATACGATCTTCAGGCGGTAAAAATTGCAAGGTAAAGTTGAGAATGACCATTGAGGCATTTTTAATTTCAACGTGGCGAATATCGTCACAGAGAATTTCTACAGGTACTTCACTATGATACGCCGCAATATGTTGGCGACAACGTTCAACCATAGGCTGAGAATTATCGATACCAATAATTTTTACGTTTGGTTGATGAATATTTCGACGTGCAGAAAGTGTGGCGGCACCTCGCGAGCAACCAAGATCATAAACATTACTATCAGCCGTGACGAAACGTTCCGCCAGCATACCGATTGCAGTAATAATGTTGGAATAGCCAGGCACGGAGCGTTGAATCATATCTGGAAAGACTTCAGCAACGTTTTCGTCAAAGATGAAATCCCCCAATTTAGCAATGGGGGTAGAAAATAGAGTATCTTTTACCATAATGTGTTAAAGGCAGAGAGAAAGAGTCGTTATTTTAGAAGAAATTTATAAATTATGATTTAGGAAATAAATGCGACATGGCACTCTCTTCTTGTTTAATACGCACGCCTAGGATAAGCAAATAAATGGGTAATCCAATCAATGCGGTATATTTTGCTTGGCAGAAAAGCGATAAACCAATTAACTCGGGAATAATGTTTAAGAAATAATTCGGGTGACGTACGTATTTAAACAAGAAAGAGCGATTAATTTGATGTTCTGGTAAAACATAAATTTTTACTGTCCAAATCTCTTTTAGCTCATAAATCACATAAAATAGCATTGCAATAGCAAAAATTAAAATCGCCAACCCTATTTGTGAAGTGCTATTAAATGACAGGTTTTGGTTATTAGCCTCAATGATCGCCGCAAAATAAAATACAACATGGGCAATGGACAACAGTGTGGAATTGCGTTTACCATACTGTATTGCACCCTTTGCAATGAGTGCTTTTTCATGACGAATTGAAATAGACAGACTGTAAAAACGGATCGCTAAAATACAGGCAAAAGTAATATTGATAAATAACATGTGGTTATCCTTAACGTAATTTAATCTCAACAAGCCGCATAATATAACAAAAAATCTGATGATATGGCACAAAAAAGCCTTTATTTTGAACATTTATTACTTTTCTTTGCTTTTTTGATTGATTTGTCAGCATAAATAAACTTTTTATCTCTCTTGGTTTTCCGCTATAATTGCGACAGATTTTTTGAGCATAATTAAAAGAGTACAAAGGATTTTGAAATGATGCGTACACATTATTGCGGAGCATTAAACCGTAACAATATCGGACAAGACGTAACATTAAGCGGTTGGGTTCATCGCCGTCGTGATTTAGGTGGCTTGATTTTTATTGATATGCGCGATCGTGATGGTATCGTGCAAGTTTGTTTTGATCCGAAATATCAAGAAGCATTGACAGCGGCTGCGGGGTTACGTAATGAATTTTGTATCCAAATTAAAGGCGAAGTGATTGCGCGTCCTGAAAACCAAATCAATAAAAATATGGCGACAGGCGAAGTGGAAGTGTTAGCGAAAGAATTGCGTGTTTACAATGCTTCTGATGTGTTACCTCTCGACTTTAACCAAAACAATACGGAAGAACAACGTTTAAAATATCGTTATTTAGATTTACGTCGCCCAGAAATGGCTCAACGTTTGAAAACTCGTGCGAAAATCACCAGCTTTGTGCGTCGTTTTATGGATGACAATGGTTTCCTTGATATTGAAACCCCAATGCTTACCAAAGCAACGCCTGAAGGTGCGCGTGACTATTTAGTGCCAAGCCGTGTGCATAAAGGCAAATTCTATGCATTGCCGCAATCACCACAGCTTTTCAAACAGCTTTTAATGATGTCTGGTTTTGACCGCTATTATCAAATCGTAAAATGTTTCCGTGATGAAGATTTGCGAGCAGACCGTCAGCCTGAGTTTACTCAAATCGATGTGGAAACTTCTTTCCTAACTGCGCCAGAAGTCCGCGAAATTATGGAACGTATGGTGCACGGCTTATGGCTTGATACCATCGGTGTGGATTTAGGTAAGTTCCCAGTGATGACTTGGCAAGAAGCAATGTGTCGTTTCGGTTCTGATAAGCCAGATTTGCGTAACCCATTAGAAATGGTAGATGTAGCAGATATTGTCAAAGATGTTGAATTTAAAGTATTTAATGAGCCAGCAAACAATCCAAATGGCCGTGTTGCAGTCATTCGAGTACCAAATGGTGCAGAAATTACTCGTAAACAAATTGATGAATATACACAATTTGTTGGTATTTATGGTGCAAAAGGCTTGGCTTGGGCAAAAGTAAACGATATTAATGTTGGTCTTGAAGGCGTGCAAAGTCCGATTGCGAAATTCTTAAATGAAGAGGTATGGAAAGCGTTAGCAGAACGTGTGAATGCACAAACTGGCGATATTTTATTCTTCGGTGCAGACAAATGGCAAACTACCACTGATGCAATGGGTGCGTTACGTTTGAAATTAGGTCGTGATCTTGGCTTAACTCGTTTAGACGAATGGAAACCGCTTTGGGTCATTGATTTCCCAATGTTTGAACGTGATGAAGAAGGTAATCTTGCAGCAATGCACCATCCATTCACTTCACCAAAAGATTTCAGCCCAGAGCAATTAGAGGCTGATCCAACAAGTGCGGTAGCCAATGCTTACGATATGGTCATCAACGGCTACGAAGTGGGTGGTGGTTCTGTGCGTATTTTTGATCCGAAAATGCAACAAACTGTGTTCCGTATTCTTGGTATTGACGAAGAACAACAACGAGAGAAATTCGGTTTCTTATTAGATGCGTTAAAATTTGGTACTCCACCGCATGCTGGTTTAGCATTTGGTTTAGACCGTTTAACCATGCTTTTAACAGGCACTGAAAATATCCGTGATGTGATTGCTTTTCCTAAAACTACGGCAGCAGCGTGCTTAATGACAGAAGCCCCGAGTTTTGCAAATCCGCAAGCGTTGGAAGAGTTGGCAATTTCTGTCGTTAAAGCAGAATAAGTTTGAAATATTAGGAATGAAGTGCGGTCAGATTTGACCGCATTTTTAATGATGCAATACAAAAATAATCAATCTGTTCTCGTTGTAATTTACACTAAAGATACAAACAGAGTTTTAATGCTCCAACGCCAAGATGATCCTGATTTTTGGCAGTCTGTTACTGGCACCATTGAAAGTGGTGAAACACCAAAAAAAACAGCAATTCGTGAGCTATGGGAAGAAGTGCGGTTAGAAATTTCGGAAAATTCCACCGCACTTTTTGATTGCAATGAGAGCATAGAATTTGAAATTTTTCCACATTTCCGCTATAAATACGCACCGAATATTACTCATTGCAAAGAACATTGGTTTTTGTGTGAGGTGGAAAAAGAATTTATTCCAGTATTGAGTGAGCATTTGGCATATCAATGGGTTTCCCCTGAACAAGCAATCCAAATGACAAAATCTTCCAATAACGCGGAAGCAATTAGAAAATATATTCTTAAAGATAAATAGAAGGAAATAAAATGGCAGGTCATAGTAAGTGGGCTAATATTAAACACCGCAAAGCAGCACAAGATGCACAACGCGGTAAAATTTTTACTAAATTAATTCGTGAACTTGTTACCGCAGCTAAAATTGGTGGTGGCGATGTGAGTGCTAACCCGCGTTTACGTGCTGCAGTAGATAAAGCACTTAGCAACAATATGACGCGCGATACTATCAACCGTGCTATTGATCGTGGCGTAGGTGGTGGCGATGACACCAATATGGAAACCAAAATCTATGAAGGTTATGGCCCAGGTGGTACAGCGGTTATGGTTGAATGTTTAAGTGATAATGCAAACCGCACCATTTCACAGGTTCGCCCAAGTTTTACCAAATGTGGTGGTAACTTAGGAACAGAAGGCTCTGTTGGTTATTTATTTAGCAAAAAAGGTTTAATCTTAATCGCAGAAGCGGACGAAGATGCCTTAACTGAAGCGGCTATCGAAGCGGGTGCTGATGATATTCAACCACAAGATGATGGTTCATTTGAAATCTATACTGCTTGGGAAGATTTGGGTTCAGTGCGTGATGGCATTGAAGCAGCTGGCTTTAAAGTTCAAGAAGCTGAAGTAACGATGATTCCATCAACAACCGTTGATCTTGATATCGAAACCGCACCAAAATTACTTCGTTTAATTGATATGTTGGAAGATTGTGATGACGTACAAAACGTATATCACAACGGAGAAATCTGTGACGAAGTGGCATCTCAACTTTAATAATGCAATAAATGGGTAATTTAATTACCCATTTTTTATAGAAATTATGAGCATTATTTTAGGTATTGACCCTGGATCTCGCGTAACGGGTTACGGTGTGATTCGCCAAACAGGGAGACATTTAGAATATCTCGGTAGTGGCGCAATTCGTACTCAAGTTGAAGATTTACCCACCCGTTTGAAACGCATTTATGCTGGGGTAACTGAAATCATCACGCAATTTCAACCTAGTATGTTTGCGATTGAGCAAGTGTTTATGGCGAAAAATGCGGATTCAGCCTTGAAACTTGGGCAGGCTCGCGGCACGGCGATTGTTGCAGCGGTAAATCATGATTTACCTGTTTTTGAATATGCCGCACGTTTAGTAAAACAAACGGTTGTGGGCATTGGTTCTGCTGATAAAGTACAAGTGCAAGAAATGGTGACTCGTATTTTGAAGTTGTCAGATAAACCTCAAGCCGATGCAGCGGATGCGTTGGCTATTGCGATTACACACGCTCATTCTATTCAACATTCTTTACATATTGCCAATTCTGTGAAAATGACAGAAACGCAAGAAAAAATGACCGCACTTTTAAAGACCAGATATAGCCGAGGACGCTTTAGATTAAAAATTTAACTGGATGTTCGTCCAGTTTTATTTTATTCTATGCGCTAAGTTTTTTATCATTCGGAAGAGTTATGATCGGTCGCTTACAAGGCATTCTTTTAGAAAAACAACCTCCAGAAATTTTACTCAATGTGCAAGGCGTAGGCTATGAATTGCTTTTGCCTATGACGAGTTTCTATGATTTACCAGAAATTGGACAAGAAACTACTTTATTCACCCATCTTGTTGTTCGGGAAGATGCTCACTTACTCTTTGGATTTGCCCAGAAAACAGACCGCACTTTATTTCGTGAATTAATTAAAACAAATGGGGTGGGGCCTAAATTAGCCTTAGCGATTTTATCCGCCATGTCGGTCGAACAATTTGCCTATGCAATAGAGAGAGAAGAACTTTCTAAACTCACTAAAATTCCAGGTGTTGGCAAAAAAACAGCTGAACGTTTGTTAGTTGAACTCAAAGGTAAATTTAAAGGCGTAAAACAAAGCGATTTCTTTGTAGAAAGTACGCATATTCCATTATCCCCATCTATTGAATCCCACTCGGAAAGTTCATCTGATGAAGCAATTTCAGCCTTGATTGCTTTAGGTTATAAACCTGCAGAAGCAGAAAAAATGGTAAAACGCGTTGCTAAACCTGAATTAACCAGTGAACAAGTTATTCGTGAAGCATTAAAAGCCGCATTGTAGGAAAAATATGATTGAAGCAGATAGAATTATTAGCGGGCAAGCTAAGGTTGATGAAGATGTTATCGACCGTGCTATTCGTCCTAAACTATTAGCAGATTATGTTGGGCAGCCGCAAGTACGCGAGCAGATGGATATTTTCATCAAGGCAGCCAAACTACGTCAAGATGCCTTAGATCATTTATTGATTTTTGGCCCTCCAGGTTTGGGAAAAACAACGCTTGCTAATATTGTGGCAAATGAAATGGGCGTGAATATTCGTACGACATCAGGGCCTGTATTAGAAAAAGCGGGAGATTTAGCCGCAATGCTAACCAATCTTGAACCGCATGATGTATTATTTATTGATGAAATCCATCGACTTTCCCCTGCGATTGAAGAAGTCCTTTATCCAGCAATGGAAGACTATCAGTTGGATATTATGATTGGCGAAGGACCCGCTGCTCGTTCCATTAAATTAGATTTGCCCCCTTTTACTTTGGTTGGCGCGACCACTAGAGCGGGTTCTTTGACTTCTCCATTGCGTGATCGTTTTGGTATTGTGCAACGTTTGGAATTCTATTCTGTAGAAGATTTAACATCTATCGTTGCAAGAAGTGCGGACTGTTTAAATCTTGAATTAGAACAACAAGCCGCTTTCGAGGTGGCTCGTCGTTCACGAGGCACGCCTCGAATTGCAAACCGTTTATTACGACGTGTGCGTGATTATGCAGATGTACGTAATGGCGGTATTATTTCTATAAATGTGGCAAAACAAGCACTTTCAATGCTAGATGTAGACGATGCTGGATTTGATTATTTAGATAGAAAGTTGTTGTCTGCAGTTATTGAGCGTTTTGACGGTGGGCCTGTGGGGCTAGATAATCTTGCCGCTGCGATCGGCGAAGAACGTGATACCATTGAAGATGTGTTAGAGCCTTATTTGATTCAACAGGGGTTTCTACAAAGAACGCCGCGTGGTCGTATTGCAACATCACAAACTTATCGCCATTTTGGTTTGCAGAAATTATCAGACTAGATAAATTTAACCACTAAAAAAGCCTTATTGTACTCAATAAGGCTTTTTTAATTACTCACTATAACTTTTCAAATTACTTAATTTTGCTAAACCCACTTCACAACTTTTTAACTGAGTCGCTAATTCCATTTGAAGAATTTGTTGTTTGCTTTGGTTTAGTTTACTTTTGATTTTATTTACTTGAATGTGGGTTCCAGGTTGTTTTTCTGCTTGGGCAATCAAATTCTCTGTTTCTTTAAATAGTTGTTCGCATTGTTTAGGCATTGAATTAGATTCGGCTAAAACAGAAGTTGAAAATAAGCATAAAAGTGCGGTAAAAAAAAGCGTGATTTTTTTCATTTTAGAATCCAAAATTACTTTTCGATAGAATAAATGTCGAAATTTTTCGAAAGATAGCAAAATATGCTTGAGCTGTCTAATTTTTTATTCAAAATTTGTGATGCGTGTCAAATTAATTAATCAATAAGAAATCCACAATCAATCTTTAAAACTATAAAAATTTACCCCGAAATTATCCTCTAGGATGAAATCTTTCATGCAATCGTTTCAATCTTTCTTTTGCCACGTGAGTATAAATCTGTGTTGTAGATAAATCTGTATGACCCAACAACATTTGCACCACGCGTAAATCCGCACCGTGATTCACTAAATGGGTGGCAAAAGCATGGCGGAGAACGTGAGGGGAAAGTGCATCCGCATCAATATCTGCGAGAATGGCATAATGTTTTACACGATGCCAGAAAGTTTGACGAGTCATTTGCTGTGTGCGCTGACTTGGAAACACAACATCAGAACTCTGCCCATTTAAGAGAACAGGGCGACCATACAGCATAAATTGACGAACCCAATAAGCAGCTTCTTCCCCCATTGGCACAATACGCTCTTTGTTCCCTTTACCAATCACTCGCACCACGCCTTGTTGCACACTCATGTTTTCAATCGTAAGCGAAACTAACTCCGTGACACGAAGCCCCGTTGCATAAAGCAACTCTAACATTGCTTTATCACGCAACTCCAAAGGCACTTCCACATCTGGCGTATTGAGCAAATCAGACACTTGTTGCTCGGTTAAATATTTTGGCAAGCGACTGGGTAATTTAGGCGAACTTAGCACCGCACTTGGATCATCTACTCGGTATTTTTCCCGATATAAATATTGGAAAAGTTTACGCATTGCACTTAACATTCGCGCGGTGCTTGTGGCTTTGTAACCTTTCTCTAAACGCTCTCCTAGAAAACCTTGCAAATCTACAGCATCTAAAGTTTCCAAAGATAAGTCGTTTTTATCCAACCAATCACAAAGTGCGGTTAAATCCAAACGATAAGATTGAACGGTATTTTCTGAAAGCCCTTTTTCAATCCAATATTCGTTAAGAAACAAATCAATAAGTGCAAGATTTTTCATATTACTTTTTTAAAAGGAAAGCGATGCGTCCTATTTATGCTGAACAATCAAAAAGGCATTTAACTTGCGTGGAATCACAAAAAATGCTGCAGCTGCTATGATACTCATAAATACAAATGTCATCGCTGGCGACGTTGGATAAATCATGCCAGCAATCGCGGTGAAAATAGCAATGAGCACACCATTGGATAAACCATTATACAAACCTTGTAACTTCGCAATATGGCTTTGCGGTTGCGTGGTGATATAGCGAACAATCGCATAATGGCAAACGGCATAGGTTAAACTGTGTATAAGTTGCAATAAGAATATCAACCAGAAATCGTCAATATATCCTATTACAGCCCAGCGTCCGATGCACGCAAGCGCAGAAATATAAAGTAGTACGCTGATAGAAATATTTTGAAATAAACGACGAGAGAAGAAAAATAATACAATTTCCGCTAATACGCCAATGCCCCAAAGTAAGCTAGTTTGAGAAACGGAGATCCCAATACTTGTCCAATAAATCGTGCTATAAACATAATAAGCCGCATGAGAGCCTTGAATCAGCCCTACTGCAACCATGACTCGTAATGTCATCGGATTTTTCAGTAAAGCAATAAAACCAACATCATTTTGAACGCCATCTTCAGGTATTTCATCTTTTGGGGGAATGGTCGGTTTTAAAAGCTGAATGATGGTATAGAAGGATAAAAGTGCGGTTAAAATCCACACGATATTTTGCTCGCCAACCCAGCCAATCATGCCACCAAATACTACTACACCAAGAATAAAAGCAGCAGAGCCAATTAAACGTACTTTGCCGTAATCCAAGCCGATTTGGCGTTGCCAAGTGGATGCCAACGAATCCCCAATCGGCATTCCTGCTGAATTCACAGAAGCATACAAACCGATAGCAATAAACAACAGCCAAAAATTATGCGCAACTAAACTCATAGCCGCCATAATAATTGCCGATGCTAACGCCAATAGGCGTAAGGAACTAATAATATGATTGGCTTTTTTAATCAGCGATGAAAAAAATAATCCGCCCGCAAATCGGAAAATATAAGCACTCCCGATAACCAAACCAATCATTTCCTCCCCATATTGTTGTGATTTTAACCATGCGGGAAAGAAAGGCAAAAATACGCCATAAGCGCAGTAGTAACCTAGAAAGCTCAGTGCGAGCCAATAAAAAGGACGAACTTGCATTAGAATAAAGTTTCCATTTCTTGTGAACGAGACAAACAAGCCTGCATAGCTTGCTCTATTGTTTGATTAAAATGTTGTGCGTCAAATACTGCTAACGCTGCCGCAGTAGTGCCACCTTTCGAGGTAACATTTTCACGCAAAGTTGAAAGTGCAATTTGCGGATTTTCTATCACCATTTTGGCTGCACCAAGCATAGATTGCTGCACTAATTCACGGGCAGTTTTCTCATCTATATTCATTTTGATTAAGGCTTTCTGCATCGCTTCCAGCATTAAAAAGAAATAGGCTGGGCTACTTCCTGACGCGGCAGTGACTGCGTGCATTTGAGTTTCATCATTCACCCAAACCGTTCTTCCCACAGCTCCCAATAAATCTTGTGCAAAAGTGCGGTGATTTTCACTCGTATTTTTCGGTGCAAATAACCCCGCCATACCTTCCCCCACTAATGCGGGCGTATTTGGCATGACGCATACTATTGATTTTACGCTTGGAATTAATGCGTTCAAGCGTTCAGTTGAAATACCGGCGGCAATGGAAATTAACAATTTGTCGGAAAAATCCACCGCACTTAGTGGCGAACAAACTTCAGCCATCATTTGAGGTTTTACCGCAAGCAACACAACCTCAGCTTTGATTGCACTTTCCACATTATTTTCTGAAGTTGCCACGCCAAGATTAGCAAAAAATGCTCTTTTTTCCTCATTCGGATCATTCACAATAATTTGCTCGGCAGGATAACCTTGTTTCAATAATCCAAGAATAATAGCTTGTGCCATATTGCCGCCACCAATAAAGGCAATCAATTTGTGTTGCATCGTTTTTCCTACTTTTATGGGCTATAATACCGCACATTCTACCCTATATTGAAGGAAGTGTTACGATGTGGTTCAAAAATTTAATGACTTATAGACTGACTAAACCCCTAGATTGGGATCTTGCACAGCTACAAACTCAACTAGAAGATTGTCAATTCCATCCTTGTGGTGCTCAAGATCAAAGTAAATTTGGCTGGTCAGCCCCATTACGAGGTGCTGATTTACTCTATTTTTCTGTTGGAAAACAAATTCTATTAATCGCCAAAAAAGAAGAAAAAATCTTGCCGGCAAATGTAGTCAAACGTGAATTAGATGACCGCATTGAAAGCCTCGAACAAAAAGAAAACCGTAAACTTAAAAAGGTAGAAAAACAGACATTAAAAGATGATGTCGTGATGAATTTATTACCTCGTGCATTTAGTAAAAATCAGCATACGGCACTGTGGATTGATACGGAAAATAATCTTGTTCATATTGATGCTGCATCAAGTAAACGCGCGGAAGATGCGCTCGCATTACTGCGGAAATCCTTAGGTTCGCTCCCTGTCGTACCTTTAGCCTTTGCTAATGAACCCAGCACGATTTTAACCAATTGGATCCTTCAAGATACTTTACCGCATTGGTTACTTGCATTGGAAGAAGCCGAGCTTCGTGGCAGTCAGGAAGACAGCGTTATTCGTTGTAAAAAACAACCCTTAGAAAATGAAGAAATTCTCGCTCTTCTGCAAGATGGCAAAAAAGTAGTAAGTAAATTAGCCTTAGAATGGGAGGATACCTTAACTTTCGTTTTTAACGAAGATTGCACAATCAAACGTTTAAAATTTGCAGATACTGTACGGGAAAAAAATGATGATATTCTGAAAGAAGATTTTGCACAGCGTTTCGATGCAGATTTTGTACTGATGACTGGTATTTTAGCCAAACTCACCGAAAATTTATTAGATGAATTTGGTGGCGAAAAAGCGAGATTATAAAATCGCGCTTTAATCATTCTAAAATGAAGTTTATTTTTACAATGTGAATCTAATATTCAGCGTATTCAAACCAGCTCTCTAAAATTAAACAAGCTGACACTCCATCGATTTTGCCTTTTTTTAATGCTTTAAAACCACCACGTTCAAAAATCTCACTACGAGCTTGCGTGGTGGTTAATCGTTCATCTTGTAAATGAACATTAACGCCAAAACGACCTTGTAAACGATTTGCAAATTTACGAGCACGTAGAGTGAGATCTTGTTCTGTTCCGTCCATATTTAAAGGAAGACCAACAATGACAACATCTGGTTTCCATTCTTTCAAACATTTTTCGATCGCTTCCCAATTTGGGATGCCATCTTGCGCCTTAAAAGCGGGTAAGGCCTGTGCTGTACCAGTAATACTTTGTCCTATGGCACAACCGATACTTTTAGTGCCAAAATCAAAAGCCAGAGCGGTAATTCCCATTAACTATGCCCTACTTGCGCTAACGCAAAATTATAAGGATGAATACCAAGTAACTGATTGGCTGCAGCATAACGATCTTCATAGGGCATATCAAATAAAATTTGATCATTAGATGACACCACCAACCACGCATTATCTCTGATTTCTTTTTCTAACTGACCAGCCCCCCAGCTTGAACATCCTAGCGCAACAAGATATTTTTCAGGTGCAAAAGTTGAACCTAGCGTTTCCACCACATCAGCGGAGGTTGTCATTGAAAGTTCCTCTGTGACTTTGTAAGTATGTTGAAAAGCATTAAGCGTATTCTTATGTAAAATAAACCCTCTTTCTGTATGCACAGGGCCACCCGCAACCACCATTTCATTACCAAAAGTGCGGTCATTTTTCATCATAAAATTGAGTTTTGAATAAAGTTCCGCAATGCTTAAATCTGTCGGCTGATTAATTACCAAACCCATTGAACCCTGTTCATTATGCTCACACATAAACACCACCGTGCGATTAAAATAATCGTCTAAATGTGGCATTGCGATCAAAAATTTTCCTTGTAATTCCATCATTCGCCTAAATCCCCAAAACAAATTTGCAATGCACTTATCGCTGCAAGTGATGCAGTTTCAGTGCGTAAAACACGTTTTCCTAATAAAATTTCAGTAAATCCTTGCTGTTCAGTTTGGGCAATTTCTTGTGCTGATAATCCACCTTCCGAGCCAATTAATAAGCGAACACCCTCAGCAGGAATAGTCGGTAAGGTTTTAATAGAATAGTGCGCGCGTGGATGTAAATTCAATTTCAATGCGCCATCATTTTCTGCACACCAATCTTGCAATTTCATCAGTGGACGAATCTCTGGCACAATATTACGACCGCATTGCTCACAAGCTGCAATCGCAATTTTTTGCCATTGTTGGATTTTTTTATCCATCCGCTCTGCGTCAAGTTTTACGCCACAGCGTTCTGACCATAATGGCGTAATCACATTTACCCCTAATTCTACGGATTTTTGAATAGTAAATTCCATTCGTTCTCCACGAGAAATCACTTGTCCTAAATGGATTTTTAAATGGGATTCTTTATCCGCAAGCTCACGCCCTAAAATCTCTACTTTTACGGACTTTTTATTTGACTCAATAATTTTTGCTGGATAAATATGATTAGAACCATCAAAGAGTTCAAGCTGTTCGCCTTCTGTCATTCTTAACACTCGAGCAACGTGATTTGTCGCGTCTTCTGAAAGATGACATTGAGTTTGATTTTCAAGGGATATTGGATGATAAATTCTTGGTATGCGCATAATGTTTATTTATATGAATGAAAAAGTGCGGTCATTTTAACTGGTGTTTTTATAAGATATTCATCTTACGACGAATAAACGCCATCATACTGTGCAAGAGTAAAAACAATAAAGATAAAGCATACAAAGGCATATTTCCTAACACAGAATAAGGGGTTTTGCCTTCCGCAGGTGCAATTTTATAAGTCAAAGTTGTTTCAATAAATTGCGGGGCTTGTGCTAATACCTTACCTTGCGCATCAACAAAAACTGAAATCCCCGTATTTGTTGCACGAATAAGCGGTTTGCCTAATTCTAAAGCGCGCATTCTTGCCATCTGTAAATGTTGCCAAGGCCCAATAGAATCGCCAAACCACGCATCATTAGATAAGGTGAGCAAATAATCCGTATCTTGTTTCAAATTTTGTCGCACTTGCTCGCCGAAAATAATTTCATAACAAATTGCTGGCGAAAAAGCACGTTTTTTTGCGATTAAAGAGGGTTGAACTGCCTCCCCACTTTGAAATGCTGACATTGGTAAATTAAACACTGAATTAAGCGGTCGCAAAATACTTTCTAGCGGAACATATTCCCCGAAAGGCACGAGATGATGTTTATTATAACGATTTGGCGTATCTGGTTGATAAGGAAAATCTGGGTTTCCAGCAGTCATAATTGAATTTAATAACTTACCAGATTTTGTATCTTGGAATACCGTTCCAATCATAATCTCCGTTTTAGTTTCTTTAGCAGCATGCTCTAATTTTTCAAAAAATGGTGTAATTGCATTTTCAAGGGTTGGCAAGGCTGATTCAGGCAAAATAATTAAATCGGTTTTACCAAGATTTTCTGCGATTAATTTTTGATAAATTGCCAAAGTAGAATAGAAATAATTAGGATCCCATTTAAGATTTTGTTCAATATTGCCTTGCGCAAGCGTGACTGAAATCGCCTTATCTTCAACAGATTTTACAAAGTGAATTTGCGATGAATAAGCACTTAATCCCCCTACGATAATCAATAACAAAGCATTCGCTAAAACTAATTTAAGATTTTTCGTTTTAAACAAAGAGGAAACGAGATTAAAAATGACCGCACTTGCCCAAAGGGTAAAGAATGTCAATCCTGTTACCCCAAAAATCGGGGCGAGACCATAAAATGGGCTGTCAATTTGTGTATAACCAAACTGAAGCCAAGGAAAACCAGTAAAAATCCAACCCCGTAAAAATTCTGTCAATGTCCAAATCACGGCAAAAATTACCGCACTTTGCACTTTGAAACGCTGAACTAAATAGGTAAAGAGCATTGGATATAGCACAAGATAAGCCGCAAGCAAACCGACAAGGAAATAACTTACCCCTAAAGACGCACCTCCAAACTGATGGATGCTAACATTAAGCCAACTTACTCCAAAGCAGAAAAATCCCATCGCCCACAAGAAAGTGGATAAAAGTGCGGTGGATTTTTTAGGATTTTTAGCGACATAAAGTAAACCGAGTAAAGACACATAGGCTAAAGGCCAATAATCAAATGGCGAAAAGGCAAAAACACCGACTAAACCCGATATAAAAGCAATAAAATAAGTTAAATATTTATTCATAAATTTAATTGATAATAAAATCCTATTCAGATTTTTCATCTACATTATTCATTTCTACCAAATGTTCATCTGGCACTGTGACTCGAAGTTGAATTAATCGACGACTATCTGCAGAAGTCACTTTAAATTGAAGATTTTTCAAAATAATTTCTTCCCCACGTTTTGGTAAATAACCAAAAGTCTGCATAATCAGACCGCCAATGGTATCTACTTCTTCATCATCAAAATCCGTATTAAATTGCCCATTGAAATCATCAATATCGGTGAGCGCACGCACTGCATAAGTATGACGAGAAAGCTGACGAATATCCGCAATCTCTTCTTCATCAAATTCATCTTCAATATCGCCAACAATTTGTTCCAAAATATCTTCAATAGTAACAAGCCCCGACACTGCACCAAATTCATCCACCACAATGGCCATATGGAAACGCTCTGAGCGGAAATCTTTTAACATACGATCCACTCTTTTGCTTTCTGGCACAATCACGACGGGGCGCAATAATGAAGATAAATCAAACGCTTCGGCATCTTCACGTAAAAATTTTAATAAATCTTTTGCGTGCAAAATGCCCACGATATTATCGCGGTCATCGGCATCGGCAATCACAGGAAAACGAGAATGTGCGGATTCAATAATTGTGTTTAAACAAGTATTTAAATCTTGTTGATCTTCAATAAAAATAATTTGTGAACGAGGAATCATAATATCGCGAACACGAAGTTCCGCAATTTCCATCACGCCTTCAATCATTTCACGCGTATTTTGATCAATTAAATCGTTTTGTTCTGAATCGCGAATCACTTCCACAAGTTCTTCACGATTTTTTAATTCGCCTTGAAAAAAGCGACCGAATAAAGATTGGAAAAAAGGTTTTTTCGTATTTTCAGATTGGTTTGAATTTTGCTGTTCGTCGTTCATATTGATTTGTGTTTGATGTCTTATTGACGGCGAAAAAGTATCACATTTTAGAAAAAATCGCAAAAAGCGAAAAGAGGAAAATCAATAAAAATAATCGCACATTGGGTTTGAACCTAAAGTGCGGTTAAAAATATACAATTTTACGGAAGGGGAAAATTCTAGACAACAAAATATTCTTATTTTGTTTATATGTACCTATGTTGTGGATAACATTGTGAATAATGGATTTCTGATTGTGAATTGATCTCGTAAAAACAGGCAAAGATCCTTATCACATCAAACTTAAAAATAAATAGGGTTATTTCCAACCAAAAGATCTTAAACAAAAATAAACCGCACTTTTCACATTCAAAAATGGAAGAAAGTGCGGTAAAAAAATACAATTTCTAAAACAGTTTTATTCACAAAAGATCTTTTTATCATCTCTTTGAGTTATTCAATATTTCTGTGGATAAAATTGTGGTTGAGAAAATCTATAATGTTGTATAACTCAAATTAACTTTTTTAATAAAATTTCAGATTTAAATTTATTCCTTTTAATTCAACTAGTTAGAGTTAAAAGAGTGAACGTATTTATAATACACAGAATACATCAAAATTTGATGTTTAATTTTTATACAGGTTATTTCACACTGGATAAATAACGTTCCCAATCAAAATATTGACCAGGATCGATCTTACGTCCTGGCGAAATATCGCAATGTCCAACAATTCGATTTTTCGTAATCTTCGGGTAACTTTTCATTATTACGTTAGTAAGCTCTTGCAATGAAAAATATTGAGCGTCGGTAAAAGGCTGTTCATTACTCCCCTCCAGCTCAATTCCAATGGCAAAATCATTACATTTTTCTCGTCCTTGAAAATTAGATACGCCTGCGTGCCAAGCACGATCATTAAAATTGACATATTGCGTAATTCGCCCATTTCGTTCGATCAAACAATGTGCTGAAACACGCATTTGATAAATTTCTGCAAAATAAGGATGAATCTTAGGATCTAATTTTCCTTGAAAAAAATCATCCACATATCCGCCGCCAAATTGTTCTGGCGGCAGACTAATATAATGAATAACCAATAAGGAAATATCCTGTGGATTTGGGCGTTTATCGAAGTGAGGTGACTGAATTTGCCGACAATCCAATATACCTTGTTCAATATCTTTTAGTTTTTGCATACTTTTTTCCTTTTTTTGCGATCAGGCTCGCAGAAAAAGTGCGGTCAATTTTACAAACAAATTTTTCCTTTTCACAATGTCGTTGCTAACAAAGGCTTAATAAAAGGAAAATGAATGAAACTAACAACACAGCAAACCTTGAAAAAAGGGTTTACATTAATAGAGCTAATGATTGTGATTGCAATTATTGCTATTTTAGCCACTATCGCAATTCCTTCTTATCAACATTATACTAAAAAAGCAGCGGTATCTGAATTACTGCAAGCGTCAGCGCCTTATAAGGCTGATGTGGAATTATGTGTATATAGTACAAATGAAACAACAAATTGTACGGGTGGAAAAAATGGTATTGCAGCAGATATAACCACAGCAAAAGGCTATGTAGCCTCAGTAAAAACGCAATCAGGTGGCATTACCGTAAAAGGGGATGGCACATTGGCAAATATGGAATATATTTTGCAAGCTACAGGTAATGCTGCAACAGGTGTAACTTGGACAACAACTTGCAAAGGAACGGATGCCTCTTTATTTCCAGCAAATTTTTGCGGAAGTGTCACACAATGACGAGCTATGCTTTACTTCATACTCAGCGTGTAACCGCTCAAAATGGCGAGATATTTACGATCTCGCCAGATTTATGGGAACGCAATCAACAACAGCAATCCTTGCTCTTGCGGTATTTTGCTTTGCCAATTAAAGAAGAAAATAATCGTCTTTGGCTAGGGGTTGATTCTCTCTCCAATCTTTCAGCTTGTGAAACCATTTCGTTTATAACAGGAAAACCTGTCGAACCAATTTTGTTAGAAAGCAGCCAACTCAAAGAACTGTTACAACAACTTACTCCGCACCAAATGCAAGTGGAAGAGCAAGTTAAATATTACCAACATCAAGAACAGTCTCATCTTGAACAACAAGATGATGAACCTGTTATCCGCTTACTTAATCAGATTTTTGAATCTGCCTTACAAAAAAATGCCTCTGATATTCATTTAGAAACCTTGGCTGATCAGTTTCAAGTGCGGTTTAGAATTGATGGTGTTTTACAACCACAACCCTTAATAAGCAAAATATTCGCCAATCGTATTATTTCACGCTTAAAATTACTGGCTAAATTAGATATTAGTGAAAATCGACTTCCACAAGATGGACGATTTCAATTTAAAACCACTTTTTCCGATATTCTTGATTTTCGCCTTTCAACCTTACCAACCCATTGGGGCGAAAAAATCGTGTTGCGAGCGCAACAAAATAAACCTGTAGAACTTAGCTTTGCTGAACTGGGTATGACCGAAAATCAGCAACAAGCATTTCAACGCGCACTTAGCCAGCCACAAGGATTAATTTTAGTCACTGGCCCAACAGGAAGTGGAAAAAGTATCTCACTTTACACCGCACTTCAATGGCTTAATACACCTGATAAACATATTATGACAGCGGAAGATCCCATTGAAATTGAGCTTGATGGTATTATTCAAAGCCAAATTAATCCACAGATTGGATTAGATTTTAGCCGTCTATTGCGCGCTTTTTTACGTCAAGATCCCGATATCATTATGCTAGGTGAAATTCGCGATGAAGAAAGTGCAAGGATTGCATTACGTGCCGCCCAAACGGGGCATTTGGTGCTTTCAACTTTACATACCAATGATGCAATTTCTGCCATTTCTCGCTTACAACAACTCGGTATTCAGCAGTATGAAATTGAAAACAGTTTACTACTTGTCATTGCACAACGTCTTGTACGAAAGCTTTGTTCAAAGTGCGGTGGAAATTTAATAAATTCTTGTGATTGCCATCAAGGTTATCGAGGGCGAATCGGCGTGTATCAATTTCTACATTGGCAACAGAATGGCTATCAAACGGATTTTGAGAATTTACGAGAGAGTGGTTTAGAAAAAGTTAGCCAAGGCATAACAGATGAGAAAGAAATTGAACGTGTGTTAGGTAAAAACTCATGACTAAAAAACTCTTTTATTATCAAGGTAGTAACGCATTAAATCAGAAACAAAAAGGCTCAATTATTGCGGATACGAAACAACAAGCGCACTTTCAGTTAATAAGCTGCGGGCTTACTCACATCAAATTACAACAAAACTGGCAATTTGTGGCAAAGCCCAAAAATTCAGAAATCAGTGAATTACTCAATCAATTAGCGACACTACTACAATCTGCCATTCCGTTAAAAAACAGCCTGCAAATTTTGCAACAAAATTGTACTCAAATTATGCTCAACGAATGGCTTGAACGACTGCTTCAATCCATTGAATCTGGCTTAGCATTCTCACAAGCAATTGAACAACAAGGAAAATATCTCACACAACAAGAAATTCAACTGATTCAAGTGGGAGAAATGACAGGAAAACTTGCCGTAGTTTGTAAAAAAATAGCCACGCACCGTAGCCAATCTTTAGCATTACAACGCAAATTACAGAAAATTATGTTATATCCCTCAATGGTATTGGGAATTTCTCTATTATTGACACTCGCATTACTGCTTTTTATCGTGCCTCAATTTGCTGAAATGTACAGTGGCAATAATGCCGAATTACCAACAATAACCGCAATATTGCTCTCTATATCCAATTTTCTTAAGCAAAATATTGGCATTTTGCTATTTTTCGCTTTGAGTTTTGTTCTATTTTATTACTTCTATCTAAAACGCCAGATCTGGTTTCATCAACAGAAAAACCAACTTATCTCTGTCACGCCTATTTTTGGCACAATTCAAAAACTTTCACGTTTAGTGAACTTTAGTCGCAGTTTACAAATTATGTTGCAGGCTGGCGTACCGCTTAATCAGGCACTAGACAGTTTTCTTCCTCGCACACAAACGTGGCAAACCAAGAAAACGCTTGTAAATGACATCGTATTAGATAAAGAAGTGCGGTCAATTTTACAATGGGTTTCTCAAGGCTATGCGTTTTCTGATAGTGTAAGTAGCGATCTTTTCCCGATGGAAGCACAACAAATGCTCCAAATTGGCGAACAAAGCGGAAAACTCGCTTTGATGCTAGAGCATATCGCGGATAATTACCAAGAAAAACTTAATCATCAAATTGACTTACTCTCACAAATGCTAGAACCATTAATGATGGTAATTATCGGCAGTCTGATTGGAATTATTATGATGGGAATGTATTTACCTATCTTTAATATGGGCTCTGTTATTCAATGATTTACTTCGCAATGTTTTTATTAGGCGGCATCTTAGGGATCGCATTGTGGTTCTACCTATCTGGTTTTATTACCCGTTTACAGCAAGAGATTTATGCGACTTATATTGAATTATTCCCACAAAACTTTCTTTCATTTCAGCCTAGCGTTTCCTCTATTCAACAAAAAAAGTGCGGTCATATTTTGAGGTATTTTTTAAGTGTTGGGGTAGGATTTATATTTTTACAAATTGCCTTCAAAGATTCTATTTTTACTGTATGGTTCGGGCTCACACTTCTTATCCTTTGGGCAATCAGTTATCTTGATTGGCACTATCAACTTATTTCTACGACACCCTGTTTATGGCTACTTACAATCGGTTTATTTGGCGCAGACAATAACTTTTCATTGCTTACGTTATCTGAAAGTATAAAAAGTGCGGCAAGTTTTTTTATTGTTTTCTACACAATCTATTGGATTGCAAAATTCTATTACGGCAAAGAAGCCTTTGGACGGGGAGATTATTGGCTAGCAATGGCATTAGGAAGTTTTATTCATTTAGAAACCTTGCCGCACTTTTTATTATTAGCCTCAGTTCTTGGAATATGTTTTTCGCTTATTCATAAAAAGAAAAAAGAATTTATACCTTTTGCCCCTTTTATGAACTTATCGGCTGTCATCATTTATTTCGTCAAATATTACTGGTATTAAAAAAGGGGAAAACATAATATTTTCCCCTTGTTCTTCATAAAAGTGCGGTTACTTTTACGAACGTTTCATCACTTCAAAAAACTCTTCGTTGGTTTTCGCCATCATCAGCTTATCAATCAAGAATTCCATTGCATCCACTTCATCCATTGGATTAAGAATCTTACGAAGAATCCACATTTTTTGTAATTCATCAGCTGTTGTGAGTAAGTCTTCTTTACGAGTACCAGAGCGTTGAAAGTCAATGGCTGGGAATACGCGTCTTTCTGCAATTTTACGAGAAAGGTGTAATTCCATATTACCTGTACCTTTAAATTCTTCGAAAATCACTTCATCCATTTTCGAACCTGTATCTACTAGCGCAGTGGCAATAATCGTTAAACTACCGCCTTCTTCCACGTTACGTGCAGCACCGAAGAAACGTTTTGGACGGTGCAATGCGTTAGCATCCACACCACCAGATAAAATTTTACCTGAAGCTGGAGTGACTGTATTGTAAGCACGTGCTAAACGGGTAATAGAGTCAAGTAAAATCACCACATCTTTTTTATGCTCTACTGAACGTTTCGCTTTTTCGATTACCATTTCTGCCACTTGAACGTGACGAGTTGCTGGCTCATCAAAAGTAGAAGCAATGACTTCGCCTTTTACTGAACGTTGCATTTCTGTCACTTCTTCTGGGCGTTCATCAATCAGTAATACGATAAGTTCCACATCAGGATAATTATGCGTGATACTTTGTGCAATATTTTGCAACAACATTGTTTTACCCGCTTTTGGCGGAGCTACGATCAAACCACGTTGGCCTTTACCAATTGGCGAGGCTAAATCCAAAATACGGGCAGTTAAATCTTCTGTTGAGCCATTGCCTCGCTCCATTCTTAAACGAGAGTTAGCATGTAATGGCGTTAAGTTTTCAAATAAGATTTTGCTACGAGAAACTTCTGGTTTGTCATCATTAACTTGATCAATTTTTAAAAGTGCAAAATAACGTTCGCCTTCTTTTGGTGGACGAATTTTGCCTTCGATTTTATCCCCAGTTTGAAGATTAAAACGACGAATTTGACTTGGGGAAACATAGATATCATCAGGGCCTGCAAGGTAGGAGCTATCAGCAGAACGAAGGAAACCAAAACCATCTGGTAAAATTTCTAACACGCCACCGCCGAAAATATCTTCGCCACTTTTGGCGTGCTGTTTTAAGATTGCAAAGACAATATCTTGTTTACGCAAACGAGCTAAATTTTCTAAGCCCATTTGCTCCTCGCCGAGTTTCACAAGATCAGAAACAGGCGTATTTTTAAGTTCTGTTAAATGCATAATGAATAAATGTTGGAATTAATAAGAATTGATTATTCGAATGGTGGGCTTGCACCCTTTGAATGGCGCGTAAATTACCACTAAAACCCTACGCTGTCTAGCTTTTATTAGCATTTAATATAAAAAATTACCGCACTTTTTTTAAGAACTTATTTTGGAAGTTTAGCCGTCTAGATTGTTATTTATTTGATTTTTAATTAGAATACGGACAATTTGTAAGGTTATCAATAAGCACTTAAGGGAAATTATGGCGAATTGGGACGGAAAATATATCAGCCCTTATGCAGAACACGGCAAAAAAAGTGAGCAAGTAAAAAAAATTACAGTATCTATTCCCATTAAAGTACTGGAAATTTTGACGAATGAACGCACTCGCCGCCAATTAAAAAGTTTACGTCACGCAACTAACAGTGAATTGCTTTGTGAAGCATTCTTACACGCATTCACAGGACAACCTTTACCCACCGATGCAGATTTAATGAAAGAGCGTAATGATGAAATCCCTGAAGATGCCAAAGTGCTTATGCGTGAATTAGGTGTCGATCCAGAAAGCTGGGAATATTAACCGCACTTTTCACTTATCCGTTCAAGCCATTCAAAATTAAACATTCAGGGTTGTCATTGCCCTGACAACTGTCGTGCCAGTGCTGCAATTTTTGTACCATTTTTTGTAACTGTTCTATTTGTTGATTTAATGTCGCAATATGTTGAGCAGTTAGCACTTTCACTTCTCGGCAGCTACGCTTAGGATTATCTTGTAGTGCTAATAATTGTGCGATTTGATGTAGTGAAAATCCCACATCCCGTGAATGACGAATAAAATGCAATCTTTCTAAATCACTTTCTCCATAATTTCGATAGCCTGACAAACTGCGAACAGCGGGTTTAATTAACCCTATTTTTTCATAATCACGGATTTGTTTTGTAGATAAACCTACTAATTTTGCGGCTTCACTAATATTCATAAAAAACTTCTTGACCTTAACCTTATGTAAAGGTTTATAGTTTAACCATCAATAAAACAACTAACAAGGAGTAAAAATGAAAACTATCACATTAAACATAAAAGGCATACATTGCGGCTGTTGCGTAAAAAGTCTTACTCAAGTTTTAACTGAATTAGATGGTGTACAATCTGCTGATGTGCAATTAGAGGGTAAAGTAAATATTACTTTTGATGAAAATCGAGTCAATGTTGCACAGCTGATTGAGGTCATTGAAGATGCTGGATTTGACGCCACAGAGTAAAAAATTTCAATTCAGATTGGTGGGATGGCCTGCCAATCGCATTCATCAATAAAACAACTAACAAGGAGTAAAAATGAAAACTATCACATTAAACATAAAAGGCATACATTGCGGCTGTTGCGTAAAAAGTCTTACTCAAGTTTTAACTGAATTAGATGGTGTACAATCTGCTGATGTGCAATTAGAGGGTAAATCAAATATTACTTTTGATGAAAATCGAGTCAATGTTGCACAGTTGATTGAGGTCATTGAAGATGCTGGATTTGACGCCACAGAGTAAAAAAATTTCAATTCAGATTGGTGGGATGACCTGCCAATCTTGTGCCAATCGCATTGAAAAAGTTTTAAATAAAAAACCATTTGTGCAACAAGCGGGAGTGAATTTTGCCGTCGAAGAAGCACAAGTTGTATTTGACGCTACGCAAGCAAGCGAAACTCAAATTATCGAGATTATCCATAAAACAGGTTTTTCTGCTCATATCAAACAAGCCAATGAATTACCAATAGAAGAAAATACATCAATCCCTTGGCGATTAATCATACTTTGGATAATCAATATTCCATTTCTGATTGGTATGCTTGGCATGATGAGTGGCTCACATCACTTGATGTTACCGCCGATTTGGCAATTTGCATTAGCAAGCATTGTGCAACTTTGGTTAGCCATTCCATTTTATCGCGGAGCAATCGGTAGTATTCGTGGTGGACTTGCCAATATGGATGTCCTTGTCAGCACAGGAACGCTCACTATTTATCTTTATTCTGCTTTTATGCTGTTTTACCACGCCGATCATGCAATGGGGCATGTGTATTTTGAAGCTTCTGTAATGGTAATTGGTTTTGTCAGTCTTGGAAAATTTCTTGAAGATCGCACTAAAAAGCACAGCCTAAATAGTTTGAGTATGCTCTTGCAGCTGACACCGAAAAAAGTCACTGTTTTACGTAATGAAAAATGGACTGAAATTGCTCTTGACCAAGTCAATATCGGCGAAATCATTCGTGCGAATCAAGGCGAACGTATTGCGGCAGACGGCATAATTGAAAGTGGAAATGGATGGTGTGATGAAAGCCATTTAACGGGCGAGTCTCGTCCAGAAGAAAAACAGAAAGGTGGAAAAGTATTAGCGGGGGCGATGGTAACAGAAGGTTCTATTATCTATCGAGCAAATCAGCTTGGTAGCCAAACCTTACTTGGCGATATGATGAATGCATTATCAGATGCACAAGGTTCAAAAGCACCCATTGCTCGATTTGCTGACAAAGTTGCTTCCGTGTTTGTTCCTGTCGTTTTAGTGATTTCACTTGTTACTTTCGCACTCACTTATATTCTGACGAATGATAGTGTGTCTTCACTAATTCACGCGGTATCCGTGCTTGTGATTGCTTGCCCTTGTGCCTTGGGATTAGCCACACCAGCAGCCATAATGGTTGGTTTAGGTAAAGCAGTCAATGCTGGCGTATGGTTTAAAGATGCGGCTGCAATGGAGGAAACCGCCCACGTGGATACCGTTGTACTTGATAAAACTGGCACATTAACAAAAGGAGAGCTTGAAATCTCTGCTTTATGGCAGCCACAAAGTGCGGTGTATTCTGAAGACGATTTGTATCGTTTTGCAGCAGCAGTTGAACGACAAGCTAACCACCCAATTGCAAAAGCTATTGTGCAAGCAGCAGAACAAAAAATGTTAGAAATTCCCACCGCACTTTTTTCAAAGATGGAAGTGGGTCAAGGCATTCAAGCCGAATTAGAACAAGTGGGAACAATAAAAGTCGGTAAACCTGATTATTGCGGTTTAATCTTGCCTAAAAATTTAGAGGATATTTGGCAAATTGCGAGCATTGTCGCAGTATCCATAAATGATGAACCCATCGGTGCATTTGCACTGACGGATACTTTAAAAAACGATAGCTTGCACGCCATTCAACGCTTACAACAGCAAAATATTGATGTCGTAATTATGAGTGGCGATCAACAATCTGTCGTTGATTACATAGCAAAACAGCTCGGCATTAAGAAAGCCTTTGGTGGACTCAGTCCTAGAGATAA
The DNA here is from genome assembly GCF_019703545.1 of Haemophilus influenzae. Taxonomy (NCBI): domain Bacteria; kingdom Pseudomonadati; phylum Pseudomonadota; class Gammaproteobacteria; order Pasteurellales; family Pasteurellaceae; genus Haemophilus; species Haemophilus influenzae. The sequence goes on from NZ_AP018771.1 coordinate 716,511, forward strand.
GGCGGAACAAATCCAAAAGCTGAAAGCTCAAGGTCATATTGTCGCAATGGTAGGCGATGGAATAAATGATGCGCCTGCTTTAGCCGCGGCAAACGTCAGTTTTGCGATGAAATCAGGTTCAGATATTGCAGAACAAACTGCCTCTGCAACGCTTATGCAACATTCGGTGAATCAACTTGTGGATGCACTTTTTATTGCAATAGCAACCTTGAAAAATATCAAACAAAATCTATTTTTTGCTTTGATTTACAATATTCTCGGCATACCCCTTGCAGCTTTCGGTTTTCTTAGCCCTATAATCGCTGGTGCTGCTATGGCGTTGAGCTCAATTTCCGTATTGATGAACTCCTTAAGATTGAAAAAAGTGCGGTTCTAATTTCATTTATTTTTATACGCAATCGGTGTCGTCATCGCACCGATTTTTTTGTCGCTGAAAATTACCGCACTTTTTATAAAAAAATTTTAACTTGATCACAATTTTAGAATTTTCTCTTTGAGATTCTCTATTTATCGGCATAACATAATACTCAAATTTTGTTAGGGCATATTTTGCTCTACAAATTGACAAATTTAAGTAATTTATGCTTTGGAGCAAACTATGAAATCAACAGAAAAACTCAAATGGAACAAATTTGATGCAACATGGATGTTAAACCTTTTCGGTACGGCGGTTGGCGCGGGCGTATTGTTCTTGCCGATTAACGCAGGGATGGGTGGATTTTGGCCGTTAGTTTTAATGGCAATTATCGTCGGGCCAATGACTTATTTTGCTCACCGTGGCTTAGCTTATTTTGTGCTTTCATCTAAAAAGCCTGGCAGCGATATTACTGAAGTAGTGGAAGAACACTTTGGTAAAACCGCTGGTAAACTTATTACCTTACTTTATTTTTTCGCAATTTTCCCTATTCTGTTAATTTACGGTAACGGTATTACTAACACCGTAGATTCTTTTATTGTAAATCAACTTGGTATGGCATCACCAAATCGAGTCATTCTCTCTTTTTTATTAATTGCGGTATTGATTTCCGTGATGTTATTTAATGAAAAAGTGATGTTAAAAATCACAGAATGGCTTGTTTATCCGTTAGTCTTAATTTTATTTGTTCTTTCTATTTACTTAATTCCTGAATGGAATAGTGCCGTATTATATGAATTTCCAACAGCAGGTGGTTTCTTAACCACTTTATGGCTAACCATTCCCGTATTAGTATTTTCATTTAACCATTCGCCAGCGACTTCATCGTTCACTTGCTCACAATTCCGTGAATACAAAACGTTTGAGGGCGCAGAACGCCATATCAGCCATACAGAAAAAGGCGCTTCAACGATTTTATTATTCTTCGTAATGTTCTTCGTATTTAGCTGTGTATTAACACTAACACCTGAAGAATTAGTGGCAGCAAAAGAACAGAATATTAGTATCTTGTCTTTCTTAGCAAATAAATTTGATAATCCATATATCTCTTATTTTGGCCCGCTTGTTGCATTCTTAGCAATTACAAGTTCATTCTTCGGTCACTATATGGGGGCACGTGAAGGATTAGAAGGCTTATATTTGAAAATGAAAGGCGAATCTGTAAATCGTAAAAAACTCAATTATGCGACCGCACTTTTCTTCTTATTAACCTTATGGGGCGTTGCGATTATTAATCCAAGTATCTTAGGCTTAATTGAATCTCTTGGCGGCCCAATCATTGCGATGATTTTATTCATTATGCCAATGTATGCGATTCGCAAAATCCCAGCAATGAAACGCTACAGCGGACGTTTCAGTAATGTATTTGTAACAATTATGGGACTAATTGCTATTTCTGCAGTTGTTTATGGATTATTATAATCGCTTTTAATTTTTAACGAATTTTGAGAAATTTATGATTAGCGTATTTGATATGTTTAAAGTGGGAATTGGGCCATCCAGTTCCCACACGGTCGGTCCGATGAAAGCGGGTAAACAATTTATAGACGACTTAATTAAACGAAATCAGTTTGAACAAACAGCTGAAATTCATGTGGATGTGTATGGTTCTCTTTCAATGACAGGGAGAGGTCACAGTACAGATATCGCCATCATTATGGGATTAGCGGGTTATTTACCACATAATGTGGACATCGATATGATTTCAGGTTTCATCGAGAAAGTGAAACAAACTGCGCTTTTACCCATTAATATTGATCAAAAAACGGTAAAATTTGATTTTGAAAATAATCTCATTTTCCACCGCACTTTTTTAAAATTGCACGAAAATGGCATGACAATTACCGCTCTTGATGAAAATCGCACAGAGCTTTATCGCCAAACCTATTATTCGATCGGTGGTGGTTTTATTGTCGATGAAGCCCATTTTGGCAAAGAAGAAAAAACCACAGTCCAAGTGCCTTACCCTTACAAAAATGCAGAAGATATTTTGAAGCATTGCAGTGATAACGGCTTAATGCTTTCCACTGTGATGTTGGAAAATGAAATCGCATTGAATGGCAAAGAGGCTGTCAGTGCTCATATAGAGAATGTTTGGAAAACGATGCAGGCTTGTATTGAACACGGCATTCACACAGAGGGTATTTTACCCGGCCCATTAAAAGTACCACGTCGTGCGGCTTCACTTTATCGTATGTTGCAAGCTAATACGAATTTATCTAACGATCCAATGCGTGTGATCGACTGGGTCAATATGTTTGCGCTTGCTGTCAATGAAGAAAATGCAGCGGGTGGACGTGTAGTCACAGCTCCAACTAACGGTGCGTGTGGGATTATTCCAGCTGTATTAGCTTACTACGAAAAATTTATCTCGCCATTAACATCTGAAATCATTGAACGCTATTTATTAGCAGCGGGTATGATTGGTTCACTTTATAAGATGAACGCTTCTATTTCTGGTGCAGAAGTGGGTTGTCAAGGCGAAGTGGGTGTAGCCTGTTCAATGGCTGCTGCGGGACTAGCTGAAATTTTGGGTGGCAATCCACTACAAGTATGCATCGCAGCTGAAATTGCAATGGAGCATAATTTAGGATTAACTTGCGACCCTGTCGGCGGTCAAGTTCAAGTACCTTGTATCGAACGCAATGCGATTGCTTCAGTTAAAGCGATCAATGCATCGCGTATGGCTTTACGCCGCACCACCAATCCAAGAGTAAGCTTAGATAAAGTGATTGAAACAATGTACGAAACAGGTAAAGATATGAACGCCAAGTATCGCGAAACATCTCAAGGCGGACTTGCAGTTAAAATTGTTTGTAACTAATAAAAAGTAAAATAATTAAGGGCTGATCTGCACGAATTAGTTGGACTACATAACCCACTGTTAAAGTGCAGATCGCTATTTAATAATTTAAATTTATTTTTTAAAACTTACCCAGTAAAACTTGCAAACCAACCTAAGTTTGCCCCAATTTGCGCCACAATATTTAATATGCCAAATAACATTACAAAACCAATCATAAAATTTCCGCCGTATACTTTATAACTTGCTTGTGGGAATTTTTGACGGCTTGCTTTGGCAAGAAGTGCGGGGACAATTGCAGCCCAAATTGTTGCCGCCAATCCAGCGTAACCAATGGCAATCACAAATCCATAAGGAAATTGCAGGCTTAGCAATAATGGCGGTAAAAAAGTAACAAGTGTTGTTTTTGTTCTGCCCAATAAGCTATCGTCAAATTTAAATAGATCCGCAATATAGTCAAATAACCCTAAAGTGACGCCTAAGAATGAAGTAGAAATTGCCATATAAGCAAAGAAATTTAATGCGACGGAAAGGTATTCCACTTCAATATATTTATGTAAAGCCTCTAATAATGCAGAAACATCGCCGCCTTTTTCAATGACTGGCGCAAATTCAGTGCGTGGTAAATTACCTTGTACAGCGAGCTGCCATAAGATGTAAATCACTAATGCTAAGCCCGTACCAATAAAGATCGATTTCATCACGCGACGACCATCACGATCGTAATATTTGACGAGACTCGGGACATTTCCGTGGAAACCAAACGACACGAGACAAACTGGAAGTGCGGTCAATAAATAAGGTAAATATGTTTGCTCACTTTCAGCAACGGTATTGAATAAAACTGCTGTTTTTACAGAGCTTAATAAACCAGTAGTAGAAAGGAAAAAAGCAACCACCATCCCGACAATTAACACGGTTGTGAAACGATCCACTGCTTTGGTTGAAAGCCATACAAAGGCTGCAAGAATAAGGCAGAAAATTAAAGATCCTGAAGTTCGCCCAATATCTACCGCACTTTCAGCAGAACTGAATGCTTGGTTGAGCAGATTTTGTGTAATGCCTCCGCCTGAGGTTATGTAGGCATAAGTCAAAATATACAAGACGAAAGCAACAGAAAGACCGTTGATAATATTCCAACTTTTTCCTAATAAATCTTTAACGATAGTGTCAAAACTTGAACCTGTTGGATAATGTAGATTAGCTTCTAGGATCATTAATCCTGAGGTTGTCATACAAAACCAAGTATAAATTAAAGCAAGAATTGAACCGATAAACCATACACCTGCCGTTGAAGTTGGGTTAGCCAGCATGCCTGCACCAATCGCTGTACCTGCAATGATCATTGCACCGCCTAAGAGAGAAGGAGATTTTTGTTGTATCATAAAATGCCTCTAAAATAAATTTGCACTATTATAATAGTACGCAAGGAAAGTGCAATATATTTATATCGATAAAAAGGGGACATTTAGTCCCCTTTGTAATGTTGTCAAAGCATTCATTATTGACGGTAATCCGACAAAAATCTTGCTAATTTTGTAATGGCTTCTTCAAGCTGATTCACATAAGGAAGGGTGACAACACGGAAGTGATCAGGTGAATGCCAATTAAATCCTTTACCGTGCACAAGTAGTACTTTTTCTTGGCGGAGTAAATCCAGCACCATTTTTTCATCACTGTGAATATTGAATTTTTTCACATCAATTTTCGGGAACATATACATCGCCCCCATTGGTTTCACGCAAGTAATGCCTGGAATTTGAGTGATGAGATCGTAGGCTTTGTTTCGTTGCTCAAGTAATCGACCACCTGGTAAAATAAATTCATTAATACTTTGATAGCCACCAAGTGCAGTTTGAATTGCATGTTGCATTGGTACGTTGGCACATAAACGCATTGATGCCAGCATATCCAAGCCTTCAATATAACCTTTCGCATTATGTTTTGGGCCGTTTAAAATCATCCAACCTTGACGGAAGCCTGCAACTCGATAAGCTTTTGATAACCCATTCAATGTAACGGTTAATAAATCAGGAGCTAGTGCGGCAATGTGATGATGCACTGCGCCATCATATAAAATTTTGTCGTAGATTTCGTCTGCAAAGATGATCAAATTATTTTGGCGCGCGATTTCCACAACTTCTTGTAATAATTCTTTGCTATACACAGCACCCGTTGGGTTGTTCGGGTTGATGATGACAATCGCTTTAGTTTTCGTATTCACTTTCGCTTTAATATCATCAATAGCGGGGAACCAATTTGCTTCTTCATCACAAAGGTAATGAACAGCCTTGCCGCCAGAAAGTGTTACCGCAGCAGTCCAAAGCGGATAATCAGGCATTGGCACGAGTACTTCATCACCATCATTGAGTAATGCTTGCATGGCCATTGTGATAAGCTCAGATACGCCGTTACCAATATACACATCATTGACGGTCGCGCCGTGAATCCCTTTTGATTGATAATATTGAACAATGGCTTTACGAGCAGAATATAAACCTTTTGAATCACAGTAGCCTTGAGCTGACGGCAAATTACGCAATACGTCCACCAAAATTTCATCTGGTGCTTCAAAGCCGAAAGGTGCGGGGTTGCCGATATTTAATTTTAAAATTTTATTGCCTTCTTCTTCTAAGCGTAGTGCTTCTTTGTGCACTGGTCCGCGAATGTCATAACATACGTGTTCTAATTTGTCGGATTTTGGGAATAATCGCATAGTGAAATCCTTTTGTTTCTAATAAATTTTTCGAGAAAAGTGCGGTTAATTTACGCTGAATTTTTAATATTGAAAAGATTTTGTAAAAAAATTTTTTGTCATTAACAATCTGCGGTAGAATACGGCTAATTTTTTGTGTATTTAAAACAAAATCTAATGAGTTATTTAGCGCAGGCAATAGGCGAGTTAAAATCGCAAATTCACGCATATTTACAGCAATCAACGAATGAACTTGTCCGTTTTCAGGTAAAACTGGACAAGGTCGATTTGTTGGCGTGGCTGAAAGGTCAATCTGCGTATCCTCAATTTTATTTACATTTTCGTGATGAAGAAAAAGCACTGGCTGCGCTTGGGGCAGTGCAGTCATTTTCACAGTTAAATTTAGCACAAGAGTTTATTGAAGAAAGTGGTTTTCCACTGGTCGGCGGTTTGCAATTTCAAGGCACTGCACAATTTGTATTACCCAAAATGCTTGTTGAACAGGATAATAAAGGCACGTTGGTATCCTTTTTTGTGAAAGATGAGCAAAGTGCGAATGATACTTTAGCCCACCTCAAAACTTTTGAAAATCTCACCGCACTTTCTGCGTTGCCAAAACAAATTCCTTTGCATACAGAGCCTCGAGCTAATGAAAGAACTTGGTGTGATTGGGTCAATCAGGCTTTGGTAGAAATTAAAAGTGGAGAGCTGACAAAAATTGTGTTAGCCAATGAAACCACTTTTCATTTAAAGCAAGCGATTAATGCGTACGATTTTTTAGCAGAAAGCGAAAAACAAAATCAAGGTTGTTATCATTTTTTATGGGCTGAAAATTTTCATTCGGTTTTTGTTGGTTCTACGCCAGAACGCCTATTTGCTCGTGAGTATAATTTGTTGCTAACAGAGGCTTTGGCGGGGACAGCATCAGTTTCTGAAAGTGAGGAAGAAACGCAATCTCAAGCCAATTGGTTATTAAATGACGAGAAAAATTTAAAAGAAAATTGGTTAGTCGTAAAAGATATTTCGCAGAATTTACGTAAGCAAGTAGAAAGTTTTGATGTAAGCAATGTGGAATTGAAACCGTTACGTAAAGTACAACATTTGATTCGTAAAATTCGTGCAAATTTGACCGCACATTATGCAGATGTAAATATATTAAAAGCGATTCATCCTACGGCTGCAGTATCTGGTTTGCCACAGCAACAAGCCAAAATGATTTTGTCAGAAATCGAAACCTTTGATCGAGGCTGGTATGCGGGAACATTGGGCGTGATGAGCGATGTATGTTCAGAGTTTTGTGTGGCGATTCGTTCTGCTTTTATTGAAGGTCATCGTATTCGTGTATTTGCTGGCGCGGGCATTGTGGCAGGCTCGCAGCCATTGGAAGAATGGAAAGAAATTGAACGTAAAGCAGCAGGGTTAATTTCCTTGTTTGCAGAAGAAAAATGATAACGGAGAAAAAAAATGTCGGTAAGCGTGTTTAATCGTTGTTGGTCGAAAGTGATTTTAGAAACCTTGGTGCGCCAAGGCGTTTCTCACGTTTGTATCGCGCCAGGTTCGCGTTCGACACCTTTAACTCTAGAAGCCGTACGTTTGCAAAATGCAGGTTCAGTCACTTGTCATACGCATTTTGATGAACGCGGTTTAGGTTTTTTTGCTTTGGGTATTGCTAAGGCAACTCAATCGCCTGTTGCAATTATTGTTACATCAGGTACTGCAACAGCAAACCTTTATCCAGCAATTATTGAAGCACGCCAAACTGGTGTGAATTTATTTGTTTTAACTGCTGATCGTCCACCAGAACTTTGGGAGTGCGGTGCAAATCAAGCTATTTTGCAACAAAATATGTTTGGTCAGTATCCAGTTGCAAATGTTAATTTACCTAAACCGAACGCTGATTATTCTGCACAATGGTTGATTTCTCTACTTGAACAGGCAGCTTTCCAACAAAAACAACAAGGTGGCGTTGTTCATATTAATGTCCCATTTGCCGAGCCACTTTATGATGCAACTGATGAGGAAGTAAATTCCCATAGTTGGCTACATCCGTTACAACGCTGGTTAATTCAAAACAAGTCTTGGATAAATGTAGAAGTCCAACAAAACGAAGTATTAATGCATGAAAATTGGGATCATTGGCGTACCAAACGTGGTGTCGTTGTGGTTGGTCAATTACCTGCAGAACAAGCGATGGGCATTAATTCTTGGGCAAGTGCTATGGGCTGGGTGTTACTGACGGATATTCAATCTGGTGTTGTTCCAACGACACCTTATGAAGATATTTGGCTAGCAAACCAAACTGTTCGTGAAAAACTTCTACAAGCTGATATTGTGATTCAATTTGGCGCGCGTTTTATTAGTAAACGCATTAATCAATTCTTGCAAGCGTTTAAAGGGGAATTTTGGCTAGTTGAACAAAGCGGTAAAGCATTAGATCCTTACCATCATTCATTGACAAGATTCAATGCTAAAGCGCATCATTGGTTGCGTGCACATCCACCTTTACGCCAAAAGCCTTGGTTGCTTGAGCCGTTAGCTTTATCTAAGTTCTGTGCGACCTTTATTGAACAGCAAGTAGGTGGAAATTTAACGGAAGCCTCGCTCGCATTACGTTTACCAACACTTTTACCTTATAACGGTGTTTTATTTTTAGGTAATAGTTTACTTGTTCGTCTAGTTGATGCGCTAACGCAATTACCAGAAAGTTATCCCGTTTATACCAATCGTGGTGCGAGTGGAATTGATGGTTTGTTGGCTACTGCTGCTGGAATAGGTATTGGTTCAAATAAACCTGTTGTTGCGGTGATTGGCGATACGTCCACTTTATATGATTTGAATTCTTTCGCATTATTCAAAAACGTTACGCAACCAACGCTAATCTTTGTGATCAATAATAATGGTGGCGCGATTTTTGATATGTTACCTGTGGATGAACAAGTCAAAGATCAGTTCTATCGATTACCGCATAATGGCGATTTTTCTCAAATCGCGGCAATGTTCGATCTTAAATACGCTCATCCTTATACTTGGGCGGATCTCAATTCCGTTGTTAAACAGGCTTATAGTCGCCGCAAGGCAACGTTAATTGAAATTAAAACGAATCCGAGTGATGGTAGTAGTTTGTATAAACGCTTAATCGATCAAATTAGTCACGCCGTGATTGGTGCTTAAGTATTCTGTAGGCGGGCTTTAGTCCGCCATATTTTAAATAATCCCTTCAATGATAAACATCATTTTTCTTCACGGACTTCTTGGTACAAAAAATGACTGGCAAAAAGTCATTGAAAATCTACCGCACTTTAATTGTATTGCGCTAGATTTGCCTTTTCACGGGCAAGCTAAAGACCTTGAAGTCACAAATTTTGAAGAAACGGCTGAGTATTTGGCTCAGCAAATTAAAAGTGCGGTGAAAAATGAACCCTATTTTCTTGTTGGGTATTCTCTAGGTGGAAGGATCGTTTTGTATTATGCGCTGCAAGCTCAGGTGGAACGATCTAATTTGCAAGGCGTTATTTTAGAAGGAGCGAATCTAGGTTTAAAAACTGACGAAGAAAAGCAGGCTCGTTTTCAGCTGGATTTTGCGTGGGCACAACGTTTTATACAAGAACCACCAGAAAAAGTGTTGAATGATTGGTATCAACAACCTGTGTTTTCTCATTTGACTGCAGAAGAAAGGCTGCAGTTAGTTGAAAAACGAAAATCAAATTGTGGGGAAAATATTGGCAAGATGCTGATGGCGACAAGTCTATCCAAACAACCTGATTTTAGTGAAAAAGTGCGGTTAAGTTCTTTGCCATTTTTTTATTTTTGTGGCGAAAGAGATCATAAGTTCCAAGTATTAGCCAAAGAAAATCAAATTGATTTAGTGACAATTCCCTGCGCTGGACATAACTCACATTTAGAAAACTCAAAATATTTCTCTAAAAAAATAGAAAATTTCATATTAAAAATTGTTAGACCTTAGTTAAAATGCTAGGATTTAATCCTTTCTCTTTATAATAAACTACTAAGGAAACACAATGTCTACACAACTTCGCAATAATCCGATGAAAGTGGCGTTAGCCGCGATGGTCGGTACGGCAATCGAATTTTTTGATTATTATATCTATGCGGCTGCCGCTGTATTAGTTTTCAATACGCAATTCTTTCATAGCGATGATCCTCTTTCTAATGATCTACTTTCTCTTTCTACGCTTGCGCTTGCATTTTTTGCACGTCCTATTGGTTCGGCATTATTTGGTCACTTCGGCGATAAAATCGGTCGTAAAAAAACCTTGGTTGCCTCCCTTGTTTTAATGGGTGGTTCAACGGTAGTAATTGGTTTACTTCCTAACTATGCTCAAATTGGTATTTGGGCGCCGATTTTGCTTTGCGTATGCCGTGTTGGTCAAGGTATTGGACTCGGTGGTGAATGGGGCGGTGCAGCGTTAGTCGCAACAGAAAATGCACCAGAAGGAAAACGAGCTTGGTACGGTACTTTCCCTCAATTAGGCGCACCAATTGGTTTATTTGTCGCTAATGGAACGTTCTTCTTAGTTAGCTATTTACTTGGACATAATGCACTTGTTGAATGGGCGTGGCGTATTCCGTTTGTCTCTTCCATTTTATTAGTTGCAGTTGGTTTATATGTTCGCTTAACTTTGCACGAAAGCCACGTATTTGTGGAAGCAGAGCAAAAAGGCAAAAAATTGAATGCACCAGTGAGTGTTGTGTTTACCAAACACTTAAAACCAATGATTATTGGTACATTTATTATGGTGGCAACTTATTCTTTGTTTTACATTATGACGGCTTTTGCACAGGCATATTCTCGAACCGAGCCAAAGCTTTCTGAAGCAGGTTATGCACTTGGCTTAGGTATCCCAGCAAATACATTTACTGGCTTGTTATTAATTAGTGCCATTGTATTTGGTATTTTTATTAGTATTTCTGGTGTTTATGCCGATAAAATTGGTCGCCGTAAATGGTTGATTTGGGTGACTATTGCTATCGGCGTGCTTGGTTTAGCAATGCCGTTATTCTTAGAAAATGGCACACCAGTTAGCGTATTTGCATTTTTAGTGATTGGTATGGCGATTATGGGAATGACATTTGGTCCAATGGCTGCGCTATTGCCAGAGTTATTTCCAACGGAAGTACGTTATTCAGGTGCCTCTCTTGCCTATAATTTGGCATCAATTATTGGTGCAACTATTGCAGCGATGATTTCTTTAAAAATTAATGCGTCATTTGGTGTAATGGGCGTAGGGATTTATTTAGCAATCAATGCATTAATGACTCTCTTGGCATTATTAGTGTCAAAAGAGACTAAAAATGTAGATTTAACAGAAATCTAATTTTAGTCGTCAATATTTCAGGTTATTTAGCCTTTAGAAATAGTTTATTTAGAACTTATATCAAGTTTAGGTTTTAATACCAACGAGCAAATAGACTACTTTGATTAAATTGATCGGAAGATCGCAGTTTGTTAATAAAAAATCTGCACCTTACTTCGTTAGAAAATAAATCTAATTAAGGTGCAGAATAAAATAAGGTTTTATTGCTTCAAATAAATATTAATTTAACTTAACAACGCTTGTGCAGCTGCGATCACAACAGACACAGCTTTTTCTTCCGTTTGCTTCATTGTTGCTTCATTTGGAATTTCTTGTTGAGTACGGTTTACAATCACGCCTGCAACCATTCCTGCACGTAAACCCAATGCACTACACATAGTGAACAATGTTGAGGATTCCATTTCGTAGTTCATTACATTCAAATCTTGCCATTGTTTAAGTAGCCCTTGGTAATCACGATATACTTTTCCGCTATAGGTATCATAACGTTCTTGACCAGGATAGAATGTATCAGATGAAGCGGTTATACCCACATAAGGCTCGATACCTTTTGCTTTCGCTGCATTATAAAGTGCGGTTGTACATTCAAAGTTTGCCACAGCGGGATATTCTAAAGGTGCGAAATGACAGCTTGCACCATCTAAGCGAACAGAAGCGGTTGTGATAAGAACATCGCCTACATTAATGTGCGGTTGAATTGCACCCGTTGTACCAATACGTAAGAAAGTACGTACACCAAGTTGAGCCAGTTCTTCCACACAAATTGATGTTGAAGGGCCACCAATACCCGTAGAACATACAACAATAGGCTGACCATTGACATAACCTAACCACGATGTAAATTCACGCGTGCTTGCAAGAAACTCTGGGTTATCAAGTTGTTTCGCAATACGCTCACTGCGCGCAGGATCGCCTGGAACAATAGCGAGTGTTGCGCCTTTAAGTTGTGCTTTAGTGAGGTTTAAGTGAAATACGTCTGACATAATAAATCTCCTTATTATCATTGAACGTGATGATTTCGCCCTTAGGAAAAATCTTATTGTAAAGAAAAGAAATAAAACATTTTTAGAAAATTTTGTTTTCTCTTTCAAACATTTTCATTATTTCTCTTTCATTTTTCTGATAACAAATAATAAGTAAAAAAAGAAGTGCGGTCAAAAAGTTAAACGTTTTCGGTTATAATTCCACGTAAATTTTTTCTAGAACAAGCGAAAAATAAAATGAATGCAAAAATTTTAGTTATAAAAGTAGGGGAAGTTCAAACCCTAACCTTTTCAGATGGAAGCCAATACGAAAGCGCAATTCGTAAGAAAACAGTGCCATCGGTAAAAATTCATTCTCTTGGTGCGGAAGGAAACGATGTTGGTTTAAAAAAACATCACGGTGGTGTAGATAAATCTCTCTTTTTTATGTCGGCAGATTCTTTTAATAAATTAAATGCTTTATTAAATAAAGATTTTTCTTATATGGATACTGCGACATACGGAGAAAATTTTGTCGTGTCAGGCTTGAATGAAGACAATGTGTGTATTGGCGATCGTTATCAAATCGGTTCAACCATTTTAGAAGTATCCCAGCCACGCAAACCTTGCGAACGTTTATCAAAAAATACAGAAAACGAAAATACACGTGATATTATTTATCAAACGGGGCTTAGTGGATGGTATGTTCGTATTATTGAAACAGGAATAATTAAGCAAAACGATGAATTAAAATTGCTCGCCCGTCCTTATCCGCAAATAACAATTCGCCATTTAAATCGCTTGTTATCCTCACCTGAAAATGAAGCTGAACTAGAAGCAGCATTAGATATTGAAGTATTAGCCGAAGCCTTTAAACGCTCAATTCGATCGCAAGTATCGAAATTCAAACAACAGAGATAAATATGTCTGAAATTTCAACCGCACTTTCTTTAGAAAATTGTCTGTGTCAATCTGGTCATCATTATGCAGATTGTTGTGGAAAATTTCATTTAAAACAAGCATTTCCCGAAACGGCAGAGCAACTTATGCGTTCACGTTATACGGCTTATGTGTTAAAAAATATTCCCTATATTGTTGCAACAACTGTGCCAAGCCAACAAACTTTATTAGAGCCTAGGTTATTGCAAGAATGGGCGGACAACACCGTGTGGCTAGGATTAGAAATTCTAAAAACAGAAAGCCTTACAAAAACTCAAAGTGCGGTGGAATTTAAGGCGATTTTTCAAGGCGAAGATTGTGAACAAGTCCATCAAGAACGGTCAATTTTTGTGAAAATTGAAGATCGTTGGTATTTTGTAGATCCAACGGTATCATTACCGACAATGAAACAACCTTGTGTATGCGGTTCTGGTAAAAAATTTAAACATTGCTGTGGGGGATTTTTATGATTTCATTGAAACAATTTAGCCTGCTCTTTTGGAAACGTTTTTCAGAAAATAAACTTAATCAAGTAGCTGGCGCATTGACTTATAGCACAATGTTAGCAATGGTTCCTTTAGTTATGGTTATTTTTTCTATTTTCTCTGCTTTTCCTGTATTCAATGAAGTGACGGGAGAATTGAAAGAAATGATTTTCACTAATTTTGCACCATCAGCCAGTGATATGGTGGGCGAATATATCGATCAATTTGTATCAAACTCAAAGAAAATGAGTGCGGTGGGAATTGTGAGTTTAATTGCCGTTGCCTTGATGCTAATTAATAACATCGACCGAACATTAAATAGTATTTGGCACAATAGTCAATCTCGCTCTCCGCTTTCTTCTTTTGCGATTTATTGGATGATTTTGACACTTGGCCCACTTATTATTGGCGTGAGCATTGGGATTAGTTCGTATATTAAAATAATGTTTGAACAATCGGAACATTTATCATTAGGCTTAAAACTGCTCAGTTTTGTGCCTTTTTTATTTACTTGGTTTATTTTTACGCTTATTTACACGGTTGTACCGAATAAAAAAGTAAAAATTAAGCATTCAGCTTACGGTGCATTTCTTGCTGCAATTTTTTTCACTCTTGGTAAACAAGCATTTACTTGGTATATCGTCACTTTTCCCTCTTATCAATTAATTTACGGTGCAATGGCAACCTTACCAATTATGTTATTGTGGATTCAAATAAGTTGGCTTGTGGTATTAGTTGGTGCGCAATTAGCTGCAACCTTGGATGAAATTGGAGAGCAGATCGAGCAATAATACTCGATCTATAAGAAAATTATTGGGCAATCGCCAATGTTTGGTATAAATAATGGCGATAATCATTGAGTAGCTGAATATCAGAAGAATCTTCTAATTTGCCATCACTCAATTTACACATTGCCATATTCGCTTTCATAAATTCATCTTCTGCTGGTAACCCTGCTACATTCATCAAAATACCTCCAGCAAAAGCAAGATCTAAAAACTTTTGTTCTTGCTTAAATTGATGACTACAATTACTTCTTACAACAAATTGTGTCACATAATCAGGTTGTGCATAATCCCCTTTCTTCGGTGGGATAACATTATCAAATGCTACTTGGTGATCACCGAAATAACCTAGAACAAAAGGCTTTTTACGTTCATGTAAATAGTTATTCATTCCTTCAATCGCATCATTCAATGCGACAATACGTTGAGTATAGTCATTCAATGCAGAAATACTTTTAGCCCCTAAATTAGGCATTTGAAGATTAAATATATTTTCTATTCCCAATTCGTATGGACCATGTTCGCGCATCGTCAATACATAAACAAACATTGGCTGATCTACATTTTCTAACGCAGGATGCTGCTTTTCCAAAATCATTCGAGTGTACTTCATCATTTCTTCACTACTAATATCCCAAAGATTTTTACTGATAGGTGCAGGATAACCAAGATCTTGTGGCTGCAACATCAAATCAAAACCAAAATGATCATAAGCAGATTTCGCATTGTAATTACCTTTTGTAAAAGGCGACAAGGCAACACAAAAATATCCTTGAGCTTTTAGATTTTTCACTAAACCTGATTGCAAGTGCGGTACAACAGAATAAAAAACGCCACTTGCTAACGCACCAAAATCGGTCGAAGGCACTCCAGCTAAAAAAGCAAATTCTGATTTCCACGTTGCACCAGCAAAAGTATGTACACGCAACGGCGAAGCAAATACTGTATCACTTTGAGACTCAAACATGGAAAGTGGTGGAATAGATTGCTGACTAAAAGCAAATTGATGAGGGTTCAGCGTGGATTCCATTAATGTTACAACAATATCGGGTTTTGTTTCAGATAGGTTATTTGTATCAGGTGAAAGTGCGGTCATTTTTTCAATAAAATTTTGGCTATTGCCATCAAAATTTGGCACCTTGAAAAAAATACCGCGGCAAGACATTGGTAAATTTAAAAACACATCACGACCATCATCAGGCAAAGAATCTAACCAAACTTGCACCGCACTTGGATTTTTAGAATAATGCCACATCAAGCTAAAGCTAACGATAAACAATAAAGCACCAATGCTACTACCTAATACCCCTAAAGACTCGACATCATTAAAACCAAAAATCGCATAACCTAATAACGCCAGTAGCCCAATAACGCCAAACAACGCACCTTTATAATGAATTAAGGTTTCCCAATTTCGCCAATCTACCACAAGAAAGAAATCTGAAATTAACAAAGGCTGTTTGTAATAATGAATTTTTAAACGATGAAATAACATCAGCACTACAAAAAGCACTGATGAAAAATTTAAAGCACGTTGCCATTGGCTGGAAACCATAAGCATGCCGCCAAATAAAAAAGTAAAAAGCGTAATAGCAAAGAAATAAGTCCAACGATAATGGGAGTTTACAATAAAAATCACTGCCGCAATCGTGAATAAAGCTAAGAAAATATAAGCGATCATAAATTTTCCCTATGATATATAAACAGTTTAAAATTAGATATGACAATGCCTGCGCACTTTATCACGTAAACGTAATGGATTGAACGGGAAAAGGAAATTATTTGGATAAATTGAAAATAAAGTGGTGGGCGATACCGGTCTCGAACCAGTGACCCCCTCCTTGTAAGGGAGGTGCTCTCCCAACTGAGCTAATCGCCCGATAATATTAAGGCAAAACCCTAAATTTTCGGTTTATTTAAACACTTTTAAGTGGTGGGCGATACCGGTCTCGAACCAGTGACCCCCTCCTTGTAAGGGAGGTGCTCTCCCAACTGAGCTAATCGCCCACTAGAAAGCGTTTAAATATAAAGGGAAAGTTTGAGCGGAAAGGACACTTTAGAAAAGTGGTGGGCGATACCGGTCTCGAACCAGTGACCCCCTCCTTGTAAGGGAGGTGCTCTCCCAACTGAGCTAATCGCCCGCTTGGTCAAACTTAGTAACATTAAGAACACTTTTTAGAGAAGTGGTGGGCGATACCGGTCTCGAACCAGTGACCCCCTCCTTGTAAGGGAGGTGCTCTCCCAACTGAGCTAATCGCCCTTAATGTTGTGGGTTGGCATTATAGGGAGAATGCATTTTCAGTCAATACCTTTTTATTAAATTTTGTTTAATTGTCGTAAAAATAAGCATAAAATCCGCTTTTTTATTTAGAAGTCAAACAAGTCGTAGTAGAATAACGACTAATATTTTATTGAAGATAGGTTATAAAAATGAAACTAGATGCTCCTTTTAATTTAGACCCAAATGTAAAAGTGCGTACTCGTTTTGCTCCTAGCCCTACAGGTTATTTACATGTAGGTGGCGCACGTACCGCACTTTATTCTTGGTTATACGCAAAACATAATAACGGCGAATTTGTATTACGAATTGAAGACACTGATTTAGAGCGTTCAACACCAGAAGCAACGGCTGCAATTATTGAAGGAATGGAATGGTTAAATCTTCCGTGGGAACATGGCCCTTATTATCAAACTAAACGCTTTGATCGTTACAACCAAGTGATCGATGAAATGATTGAACAAGGCTTAGCATATCGTTGTTATTGTACTAAAGATCGCTTGGAAGAACTTCGTCATACTCAAGAACAAAATAAAGAAAAACCACGTTATGACCGTCACTGCTTACACGATCACAGCTATTCACCTGATGAACCCCACGTTGTACGTTTTAAAAATCCAACTGAAGGCTCGGTAGTATTTGATGATGCCGTACGTGGCCGTATTGAAATCAGCAACAGTGAGCTTGATGATCTTATTATTCGTCGCACAGACGGTTCTCCAACTTATAACTTCTGTGTAGTTGTAGATGACTGGGACATGGGTATCACACATGTTGTGCGTGGGGAAGATCATATCAATAACACGCCTCGTCAAATTAACATTTTAAAAGCAATTGGTGCCCCAATTCCAACCTATGCACACGTTTCTATGATTAATGGCGATGATGGTCAAAAACTCTCTAAACGACATGGCGCAGTAAGCGTAATGCAATATCGTGATGATGGTTACTTACCAGAAGCTTTAATTAACTATCTTGTGCGTTTAGGCTGGGGACATGGCGACCAAGAAATTTTCAGTCGCGAAGAAATGATCAACTATTTCGAATTAGATCACGTTAGCAAATCAGCTAGCGCATTTAATACCGAAAAATTACAATGGTTGAATCAACATTATATCCGTGAATTACCGCCAGAATATGTGGCTAAACATCTTGAATGGCATTACAAAGATCAAGGCATTGATACAACCAATGGTCCTGCATTAACTGAAATTGTCTCTATGCTTGCGGAACGCTGCAAAACCTTAAAAGAAATGGCTAGCTCAAGCCACTACTTTTTTGAAGAGTTTGAAACCTTTGATGAAGCTGCAGCGAAAAAACATTTCAAAGGCAATGCTGCTGAAGCGCTTGCAAAAGTGAAAGAAAAATTAACCGCACTTTCTAGCTGGGATTTACATTCTACTCACGAAGCCATTGAACAAACGGCTGCAGAACTAGAAGTAGGTATGGGCAAAGTTGGCATGCCATTACGTGTCGCTGTGACAGGTTCTGGTCAATCTCCATCAATGGATGTTACCCTAGTCGGTATCGGCAGAGATCGCGTACTTGCACGTATTCAGCGTGCTATTGATTTTATTAATGCACAAAACGCTTAATATTTAACCGTATAACAAACGCATAATAAAATCGTATTGACAGCCACATAGTCAAATTTTATCATGTTGCTGTCTTTTATGGGGATATAGCTCAGTTGGGAGAGCGCTTGAATGGCATTCAAGAGGTCGTCGGTTCGATCCCGATTATCTCCACCAAATTAATAAAGCAAGGTTACTTACCTTGCTTTTTTATTATCAATAATCAATATCTTAGTGAATTTTAACAAAAATAAAAATCAAAGCGTGCTAGAATAGTACGCTTTTTTATTACATCGTTAGAAACCATATCAAGGAATAATTATGCGTCCAAATAATCGAGAAAATAATCAACCCCGCCAAATTAAAATTACCCGTAATTACACCAAGCACGCTGAAGGCTCCGTGCTTGTTGAATTTGGGGATACCAAAGTGCTTTGTACTGCAACAGTGGAAGATGCTGTGCCGCGTTTCTTAAAAGGACAAGGGCAAGGCTGGGTCACGGCTGAATATGGAATGTTGCCACGTTCAACACATAGTCGTATGCAACGTGAAGCGGCTAAAGGTAAACAAGGCGGACGCACAATGGAAATTCAACGCTTAATTGCTCGCTCTTTGCGTGCGATGGTGGATCTCAAAGCACTTGGCGAACGTGCGATTACTTTAGATTGCGATGTTATTCAAGCAGATGGCGGCACACGTACCGCATCCATTACTGGTGCTGCTGTCGCATTATGTGATGCGATCAACGGTTTAATTGAGAATGGCACGTTAAAAACTAACCCAATTAAAGGTCTAGTTTCGGCGATTTCTGTAGGGATTGTTGAGGGGCAAGCCGTTTGTGATTTGGAATATGTGGAAGATTCTGCAGCGGAAACCGATATGAATGTTGTGATGATGGAAGATGGTCGCATGATTGAGGTGCAAGGCACTGCAGAAGGCGAGCCATTTAGCCATGAAGAATTATTAACATTATTAGATTTAGCGAAACAAGGCTGTAATCAAATTTTTATCGCTCAACGCGAAGCGCTAGGCTTATAAACACAGTTTATAGGAGTTAAAAAATGGAACAATATAAACGCGATTTTATCGAATTTGCTTTAAGCAGAAATGTATTGAAATTCGGCGAGTTTACTTTGAAATCGGGGCGTAAAAGTCCGTATTTCTTCAATGCAGGTTTGTTCAATACGGGGGCAGATTTAGCGCGTTTAGGCGAGTTTTATGCTGCGGCAATTCAAGCAAGTGCGGTAGATTTTGATGTGGTTTTTGGCCCCGCTTACAAAGGTATTCCAATTGGCACTTCAGTTTCGGTGGCGTTATTTAATCGTTATGGTATTGATAAACCCGTGTGTTTTAATCGCAAAGAAGTGAAAGATCACGGAGAGGGCGGCAATTTAATTGGTAGCCCATTGCAAGGAAAAATTTTGCTTGTGGATGACGTGATTACGGCTGGCACTGCAATTCGTGAATCTATGGAATTAATCAGTGCAAATAAAGCAGAGCTGGCGGCGGTATTGATCGCTCTAAACCGTAAGGAACGAGGAAAAGGCGAGCTTTCAGCAATTCAAGAAGTAGAACGTGATTATCAATGCCAAGTGCTATCAATCATTGATTTAGATGATTTGATGCAATTTATCGAACAAGATCCTCGATACAGTAGCCATTTGCCAGAAATGCGTGCTTATCGTGCCGAATTTGGCGTATAAAACTTGAGAAATAAATTTTTATCATCATTATAAAAATAACCGCACTTTGACTTAACAGAGGAAAGAATGGGATTTATTGGAAAAATTATAGGCGTATTTTTAGGTTGGAAAGTTGGTGGATTTTTTGGTGCGATAGCTGGTCTCATTTTAGGTTCTATTGCAGATAAAAAATTGTATGAACTTGGCTCGGTAAGTTCTAGTTTCTTTAAAAAGAAAACAACGCGTCAAGACTTGTTTATGCAAACCACTTTTGCGGTGTTAGGGCATTTAAGTAAATCGAAAGGGCGTGTAACAGAAGAAGATATCCAATTAGCTAATCAACTAATGATTCAGCTTAAACTGGATGATGCAGGGCGTAAATTAGCGCAAGATGCATTTCGTCGTGGTAAAGAATCTGATTTCCCAATTCGCCAAGTTATCCGTGAATTTCGCATTGGTTGTGGGCAACGTGCTGATTTATTGCGAATGTTCTTACAAGTGCAAGTTCAAGCGGCTTTTGCCGATTCAGAACTTCACGAAAATGAGAAAGAAGTGCTTTATGTGATCGCTGAAGAACTTGGTCTTTCTCGTATGCAATTTGAACAAATGATTGCGATGGAAATGGCTGCTCGAGCTTTTACTCAAGGCGGTTTTTATCAGCAATATCAACAAGATGCATATCAAGGTGGCTACCAATATCAGCAACAAAATAGTGGTGGTTACCAACATGCTTCTGGCCCAACGTTAAATGATGCCTATAAAGTATTGGGTGTGACTGAGTCCGACGAGCAAGACACGGTTAAGCGTGCTTATCGTCGTTTAATGAATGAACACCATCCAGATAAACTCGTGGCGAAAGGTTTACCGCCAGAAATGATGGAAATGGCAAAAGAAAAAACTCAACAGATTCAAGCCGCTTACGATTTAATTTGTAAAGCAAAAGGCTGGAAATAGTGCGTGTTATTCTTGCGCCTATGCAAGGGGTTTTAGATCCCTTTGTACGCCAACTTCTCACCGAAGTGAATGACTACGATTTATGTATAACAGAATTTGTCCGCGTAGTTGATCAACTTCTTCCTGAAAAAGTATTTTATCGTTTATGCCCTGAATTAAAAAATCAGGGCTTTACTTCTTCTGGCACGCCTGTGCGAGTGCAGTTGCTAGGGCAGCATCCAGAATACCTTGCTGAAAATGCAATTCGTGCAATCGAGCTTGGCTCTCATGGCATTGATTTAAATTGTGGTTGCCCTTCTAAAACAGTGAATGGCAGTAATGGCGGTGCGGCATTATTGAAACAGCCTGGATTGATTTATCGTGCAACTCAAGCCTTACGCAGAGCCGTGCCAAGTGAATTCCCCGTTAGTGTAAAAGTGCGGTTAGGCTGGGATAATATTTCTCAAGCTTTTGAAATCGCTGATGCGGTGGAGCAAGGTGGTGCAACCGAAATTACAGTGCATGGACGCACAAAATCTGATGGTTATCGTGCTGATAGAATTAATTGGAAAAAAATTGGTAAAGTCCGAGAGCGTTTATCCATTCCTGTTATTGCTAACGGAGAAATTTGGCATTGGCAAGATGGTCAAGATTGCTTATCTCAAACAGGTTGTCAGGATTTAATGGTGGGACGAGGTGCATTGAATATTCCGAACTTAAGCCATGTTCTGAAATCAAATGCAGAAAAAATGCCTTGGAATGAGATTCAAAAAATCTTGCAAAAATATGCGAATGTTGAAAATGAATATGGCAGCGGTTTTTACCATGTGGCACGAATTAAACAATGGTTACGTTATTTGAATAAGGAATATGATGAGGCGAACCAAGAGTTTGATAAGATTAAGACTTGCCAAACTGCTGAAGATTTGAAATTACGTTTAAATGATAAATAAAAAACCTGCTAATCAGCAGGTTTTCTTTTTCTAAATTATTTAAAAACTCACCGCACTTTTTAATTTTTTCAGTGCATTGGTTTCTAATTGACGGATACGTTCCGCAGATACATTATATTTTGCTGCTAAGTCGTGTAATGTTGCTTTGTTATCATCTAACCAACGAGCTTTAATAATATCCTGACTACGTGCATCCAAACTTTGTAACGCCACACCTAATTGCTCGGTTGCTTGGCTTTCAAAGTTTTCATTTTCCAGCTCTGCAGCGAAATTAGAACTTTTATCTTCCAAATAAAGGGATGGAGAATAGGTCTCTGTTTCTGCATCATCAGTAGGTAAATCAAAACCTACATCGGCACCGCTCATTCGAGACTCCATTTCGATCACATCTTCTTTGGAAACACCCAATTCATTTGCGACCATATCAACTTCATTTTCGTTGAACCAGCCTAAACGTTGTTTAGTTTTGCGTAGGTTGAAAAATAATTTACGTTGAGCTTTCGTGGTCGCTACTTTTACGATACGCCAGTTACGAAGCACATATTCGTGGATTTCCGCTTTAATCCAATGTACGGCAAATGACACCAAACGTACACCAACTTCAGGGTTAAAACGTTTTACCGCTTTCATTAAGCCGATATTGCCTTCTTGGATTAAGTCAGCTTGTGGCAAACCATAGCCAGAATAGCCACGTGCAACATGGATCACGAAACGAAGATGCGACAAAATAAGTTTTTTCGCGGCATCTAAATCCTCGTGATAATACAAACGTTCTGCCAATTCCTTTTCTTCCTCTGCGGTCAGCATCGGATATTCATTTGCTGCACGAATATAACCTTCGATACTGCCTTGAGGAACTAACATCATTTGTGTTTCTTTATCCATCGTTTCCCTTCTTTATTTTGGCTTTTGCCAATCAATGAGCCTAGTTATAGCACAATAAGCTATCTTATTGAACTAATTTGTCAATAAGACAGATTTTATCAATTGAAAGTTCAATTATTTTTAAATAATTCTGATTAATTAGCAAAGTGGAATTAAAGTTAAATTAAGATTTTCATCAATGACTTTGAATAGTAGATCGATATTCGGATGTTTGCCTGGATTTGCTTTAGCATCTTCTACGTGTTCTGCAAACCATTCAACACCTTGTTGTGCGGAAGTGCGGTTTAATTTTCCGTTAAATTTTTCAGCCAACGCATTATAAAGGCGAAGCGAACCTAATTTACCTTGTATCGCAGGAATGTTATGGATAATAGTTTCTCCATTCATCACGTTCAAACCCGTTAGATGATCGATTTTGGGCAAGATTTCTAAAATTTCTTTAAAGTTCATAGTGTTATCCTTAGTTTATAAAATTATGTGATAGTTTGCTCGCTATTTACTTCGCCAGTTTCACTGATAAATCTTACTTCAGGTTGCAAATATACACCGAATTTTTCTGCAACAGTTTGGCGAACGTGATGGGCAAGTTTGACTACGTCTTGTCCTGTTGCCCCACTTTTGTTAATTAACACTAATGCTTGTTTTTTATGAACCGCAGCCCCTCCTATTTGAAAACCTTTAAGATTACATTGATCAATCAGCCAGCCTGCCGCTAATTTCACTGAGCCATCTGCTTGTGGAAAGTGCGGTAGATTTTTGTGATGTTTTTTGATTTCCTCAAAATGTTCTGAACTGACAACTGGATTTTTAAAGAAACTCCCTGCATTACCCGTTTCATTTGGATCAGGTAATTTACTTTTACGGATATGACAGACTTCATCAAAAATTTGTTTAGCCGTGACAGTTTTTGGATCGAACGCTACAAGCGAACCATATTTTAGAATAGGCTGCCAATCTTTTTTAAGCTTTAATCCAACCGCTGTAATCACGTAACCTTGCTGATAACGATGTTTAAAAGTACTTTCACGATAACCAAATTCACATTGTTCTGTGTCGAGTCTAAAGGTTTCATTCGTGTTTAAATTAAGTACATCCACATAATCGCACACATCTTTAAATTCAACGCCATAAGCACCGATATTTTGAATAGGCGCAGATCCTGCACAGCCAGGAATTAAAGCCAGATTTTCTAAGCCATAAATACCATTATTAATAGACCATTCCACCAATTTATGCCAATTTTCCCCACCATTGACGTGAAGATAGTGAAAATTTGCATTTTGTTCGTGCGTAATCCCCATTAAACGATTTAAAACCACCACGCCATTAAAATCATCCAGAAACAGAACATTACTGCCTTGACCTAAAAAAAGTACGGGTAAATTTTCTGATTTAGAATACGCCCACACTTGTTGTAACTGTTCGATACTATGTGCTTCAATAATTTCACGTGCATTAGATTGAATGTGGAAAGTATGAAAAGGCTGTAAATTTTGCATTTTGATGTCCTAAAATAATGTATGCGGCAAGGTAATCTTGACTTGCGTGCCGCCTTGTTCACGGCAATGAATATGCAATTGTGCATTAAGCTGACGACAGCGTTCCGCCATAATATTCAAGCCGTAATGCCCTTCTGGTTCTTCAAGATTTGGAATGCCAACCCCATCATCTTCAACTAAAATTTCATATTCGCCTTCCGCATTAATTCTTGCACTTATTTCAATTGCTGTGCCTTGAGAATGTTTGATTGCATTGGTTGTTGCCTCACGTACAATTTGAAGTATATGCACTAACTGTTGAGGATTTAAACTTTGTGAGGGTAATTGACTTTTTACATTCATTTGCATTGAAGTTTGAGTGCGTAAAGAATTAATTACCTGTTCTAAAGCGAGTTGTAAATTCGCTTCTTGTATGGTTAAACGGAAAGTGGCTAAAAGCTCGCGTAACTGTGCGTAACCACCAGAAAGGGCTTGTTCAAAATCGGCAATAATTGCCAAACTCTTTTCTTTTGATTGTTCGTCTTCTTTCTTCAGGTTATGTTTGAGCAAAGTAAGTTGAATTTGTAAAAATGATAAGACTTGTGCCAAGGAATCGTGCAATTCTCGCGCGATAATTGAGCGTTCTTCCATTAATAAAATCTGTTCTTTCTGACGTAAATTTTTATGGAAATAAAGCGCACGAGCAAGCATTTGCGCTAAATTTTGCATAATTCGGGGATCTGGACAAGGTAATCCTGCTTGCCAAGACAGTACACCTAATTCTTCGTTATCCACAGAAAGGGTTTCGATTTGTAGTTCATTATTAGCATCTTGCTTACCCAATGTAATATCCCAATGTTCAGCCCCCATCACTTCCACTTTAACGAAGTTCAAATGGTCGCTAATAAAAATGTAATGCAAAACTTGATTTAAAATTTTATCGTTAATTGTGTTTGTATTCAGAAGTTGAGCACTTTGATAAAGAGTGCTTAAAGTGCGGTTAGTTTGACGCAACTTTTGCGTTTTTTCGTTTACCGCTTCTTCTAAACGGGAATAAAGCTGTCCCAGTTCTGTGGACATTTGTGTAAATACGCGAGCCAGTGTGCCAAGTTCATTTTGTTTCCTTGTGTCAAGTGGAATATGATTGAATTGACGCATTTGCACTTGCATACTGGCTTTTGTCATTAAATGCAAAGGTTTCACAACTTCTCGGTTTGTATACCAAATCACATAAGACACCATCAGCAAAATTAACAACATCGCAAAACCTAATACTGAAACGCCCAAAATCCATTTTTGCTCACTAAAACGTTGTAATTCAAACACAAAATAATCAACATCTGCCACATAGTCAGTAAGCTGCTTACTATAGTTTTTTACATCCTGTTGGCGTGCATATTTTTCCATGTTCGTCCAACGTTGCAAAATGTTTTGATAGGAATGTTTTAATACATTCGGTGTGAAAAATTGATTTTGAACTTCCAATAAAGCAGATGAATGAAGACTTATATGATAACGACGTAAGTTCGTTTCCACGCTTTCTGGTTGGTCTTGCATTTCATAAAGCAAGCGATAACTTTGCATACGCAAAGAACCTGAAATATTAATGGCTTCGGCATCATATTTATTACTGCTCATAATTGCCAAACTGAGAGAACTAATCACACCAGCAACGATAAGAATGATAAATAAATATTTCGCAATACGAGTGGAAACGGAACCTTTAGTATACACAGAAAACTCCAGTGGAAATTTAGAAAAGTGCGGTAAAATTTTTATTTCTTTTTAAATTTAGCCCAAACTTTATCTTCTTGACCACGCCATAAGCGTTGAATGTTATCGTGATGACGATAAATTAATAGGCAACACACCAGTGCAACAGGAAAAGTAAATTCAGGTTTAAACCACCAAACATAAAAAGGCACAAGTAAAGCAGAAATAACCGCACTTAATGAAGAATAGCCACTAACAAGAAAAACAAAGATCCACGTACCAAACATTGAACCTGCAACAGCCCAAGAAATCGGTGCGATTGCCCCAAAGGCAGTTGCAACACCTTTGCCACCTTTAAATTGAAAGAAAATTGGGAAAATATGCCCTAAACAAGCACCAAGTGCGACCATTCCTAATTCAAATTGGGTTAAACCTAAATAATAACCTGCCCATACAGGAATCATCCCTTTTAACATATCAAAAATAAGCACCGCCAAGGCAGACTTACGATTTCCAATGCGCAACACATTTGTCGCCCCAGGGTTGTGTGAACCATTTTGACGTGGATCTGGCAAGCCTGCAATGCGACAAATTAAAATCGCACTGGAAATTGAGCCTAAAAGATAGGCAAAAAGCATATAAAAAAGGGCGAAAAGGCTCATTTTGCACTCCAGCAAGAAAAACTGTTCGTTATTCTACCCAAAATTGATAGCATACGCCTACAATAATTTTAGAGGAAACCTTATGGATCGTATTTTTATTGAAGAATTGACTGTTTTTGCACAAATCGGTGTATATGATTGGGAACAGCAAATAAAACAAAAACTTGTGTTTGATTTGGAAATGGCTTGGGATTGTAAACAAGCGGCAGAAACGGATGATGTTGCATATTGTTTAAATTATGCTGAAGTGAGCCAAGCGATTATTGATTATGTGGAAAGTAAACCTTTCTTGCTGATTGAGCGAGTGGCTTATGAAGTGGCGGATTTGCTTGAGTCACGTTATCAACTTCAAGGATTAAAAATTAAACTGAGTAAACCAAAAGCCGTCGCGCAAGCTCGAAATGTTGGCGTATTGATTGTACGTGGATGTTTAAAATAATGTAGCGATAGTGGCTATTAAGAAATCTGACAGGCATGCAATTTAATTGATGTCTGTCAGATTGGCTTTATGCTTTTACCTTGTGTTCTGAATAGTTATTGTTCAGCTTCTAACTCTCCAACACTCACTTTAGTATTATTACCTTTATCGCCGAATTGTTGTTCTTCGCAACCGTTACCTGCATCACAAACTGCAACAGAAACAAGTTTTTCAACATCTAAGCTACTCACTAAATTTGTATTAATGATTTTTTCGCTTGAGTCCGTAACATTCAATTGCTCAGCAGACAAGTTGGTGGCTCGCACACCGTTAATTTTGTCATAAAGTCTAGCAAAACCACGTTCACTGAGTTTGGTAGAATCGCCGTTAATTTTTGTTTGATTAAAGTTTTTCTCACGAGGCAGTTCAAAGAATGTGAAATTTGAATTTGATTTTACCTCAATTTCTACCCCTTTGGAGCTTAAATAAGCTGTCCCACCGTTTGGTGCTAAGGCAGTGATGTCGGCATTTTCAATGGTTGTTTTAGTATCTGCGTTATCACCAATAGTAAATGCCATATTGGCGATATTAGCATCATTATCAATTGAGCCTGGCGCACCATTAATGATCACTTCCTTCCCAGTTCTTCCACCTGTGTTAATTGCAGTAATTTTCAAGTCATCTTTGCTGTTTTTACCTGCAATTTTTGTATCGCCATCAGTTCTAAAGGTGTAACCCTGATGAGATTTCACAAAAATAGAACTTTTTTCCCCTATTAATTCCCCGATTAAAAACATCGTAGCATAAGGTGCTTTTGGAGATATATCGCTTTTCTCATCGCCCACGATTTTGATATGTGAGTTTACCATTGAGACTTTACCATTCATTCCTAAACGGTTAATTTGAGTTGAAATATCTTCTGAATTATATTTATCAAAAGTAATATCAATCTTGCTATTATCTAATTTAATTTTTTCTGCCAGTAAATGCACAAATCCATTTTTCAGATTAATATTACTGTTAGAAATATTAATTTCTGTGCCTTTAATAGCTGCTCGCCCTGTATTTTTGGTGGCAAACATATCAAAACGATGCCAATAGGCTCTGTTCATATCTAAATCTAAATCACTGTAATATCCCCAACGGCGTCTGCGTTGATCTAACTCCGATAACTGCGTACGTTTGTCTAAATCTAATACACCGTATTCATATTTCGAACCCCTACCATTTCTATTACGGGATACCCCCCCATCAATGTAAAAATTCGTCTGTCCTGTGGCGGCGATGTTATCTAAATTAACTTTTTCAAATCCACCTGCTAAAACCACATCATCAACCTGATCAAATACTACATTACGCATCTTAACATCAAACTTTTTGCGTTGTGAGCCTTCCGTTCTACGCCATCTATCGAGGTCTTCTTCATTGACACTACGCCCCAATCCCATAGCTCCGTTACCAAGATTTATTTTGCTGTCAGTAATGGTAATATTTGATTGAAAATCTTTCTCATTCTGCAAACTGGTTATAAAAAATAAACGACCTGTTGAATGAATATCCGCATTATTGATATCAATATGACCTTTGTTAGTTAGCTTTAATAGCGAATCTGTGCCTTTAAAGGAATCTATATGAATACGTCCTGAAATATTAACGTCCTTTCCTTTAAGATTTACTTTTCCATTATTAGCTAGTAATGAACTTAACGCCTCTGTTTGTATAAATGAATCCGTACCCGTACCCGTTTTATCTTTATCTTGATCCGCAATACGAATATTTTCATCGTCTGGCACGTCAATATTAACTTCTGTTTTTAATGTTTTATGCTCATCGCTATAGTGCTTTGTATTATCTTCACGTCCAAAGTCACCTTTGATATTAACGCTTTTGCCTTTAAAGTCGATTTTAGGCGAGGTAACTTTTGAGCCAGTTTGAGAAGTGATTTTAAGTTTTTTATTTTCATTTGAGGTAAATAAAGTTTCAACTTCCCCTTTAATATCACTTTTATCATTTAACTTAATTTCATCAGCAGATAACACAATTTTTCCGTTTGTATTTCTGACTTTAGTCGCTTCTAACACACCATTATTCACAACCAAACTATCTAATGCTTGCTTACGCCCTTTTGCGCTTAGTGTAATATCTCCTGCTTTAATACTCCCTTCATTTTTAACAATACCTTCATTTTCAACAATACCCTGTACTGTATTATCTTCTAATGCCACACTTATAACGCTATCTGGTAAGGTAAATGTGAAATCCTCGCCTGAGGATAAATATACTTTGCCATTGATTGTAGAGTTTTTTTCAACGTTAATGTTCCCTTTATTGATAACTTCATCGCCATTAAGTACCACGAAATCTTGTGCCGTAATGTTCCCTTCATTGATAACTTGACCTTCTTTTACCACCAGACCGTCTTTTAGCACCTGACGGTTTTTTACCACCTGACCATCTTTTGTTTTACGGGTAAATTGATAGCTATTGCTATTGCCATTTTCACTGATTTTCTCTAAATCTTTGGTCGTTGCAAGTAAACCAGCTACATTAATTTGTGCCCCTTGGGTAATAATAACCCCATTAGGGTTTGCTAAATAAACTTTACCGTTTGCCGTCAATTTCCCTTGGATTTGGCTAGCATTGCCGCCAGTTACACGGTTATATGCCACAGAATTTTCGCCAGGCTGTATAAATTCCACTTCTTTATTTTGGCCGATGTCAAAACTATGCCAGTCTATTTGAGTTGTAGGGGTTGTTTGATTAATCGTCATTTTATTTTCAGCTTGAGAAACAGTTGCATTCCCAGTAATGATCTGATGATTTTGTGGAAAATCCCGTGTAGAAGCATATGCCGCACCAGTGTAAGTGGTCAATATGATAAGAGAAATTACATTTAATTTATACATAGCATACCTCCTTAGAAAGTTTTAATCATAGAAAGCCAAAATTGGTGTTTATCGGCATTATCAATATTGTTATCAAGCGGCTTGGCGACACTGACATTGATGGCATAGCTGCCAGCATCTGAAAAAGAAAGTCCTGCACCAACGCTTTGTAATTTCACGCTATTTTTCACGCCTTGTGCGAGAAATTGGCTATTTTTATAATATTTTCCCAAACCATAGTCATAGAACAATGAACTAACTAGCACACTTTGGGAAAAGACTGGTAAATAATGTTTGAATTCTGTTTGTATCAAATGCCCTTCATCCACAGAAGCCGCACCAGCTTGATGTCCACGTACTCCAGACAAACCACCAAGCAACATTTTCTGTGAGCTTTCAAGGGTTTTATCGGCAAACTGACCGTTTATACCAATATTGAAAGCAAAAGATTTTGGTAAAATTTGCTCGTGAGACAAGCGGTAGTTATATACCGTAAAATGCGATTGTGGTTGAAAATTCTCTACTGCATTATGTCGTTGTTCATTAGTTTGATTCGCTAAATTACCGAACAAGGTAGACAATGAAAAATAAGTTGTCCCATCTTTAATAAGATTCCAAGAACCGTCAATCCCTGCAGTTAAACTATTTATTTTCCGTTTTTGTTTCACATTAACCGCTTGTTGTTTATCCGTAAGGTTTTGATGATTAAAGCTCACTTTAGTACTTAAACGAAAATTTGGTGTACGGATTGTTGGGTGCAACAAATAAGCCCCTAAGGTATGGGAATGCCCTTGAGATTGTAATGATTTAAAATTACCACCTAATTTGTAGTCGAGATAGTTAGCAGTTACACCAAAACGCGTAGAATAACCATCAATTAAAGAGGAATAATCTATACGAGCATTTTTTAAATTAGCCTGATTAGAACTCATTAAATCCAGTTTCAATTCATCGCCCCAGCCATTCAAATTACTGACTTTTGTCCCCGCAGCCAAACGGTAACGCCCTGTATATTTGTTGCCTTGGTTATCTACTGAAACATAACTAGAAAAACGTTTTGCATCGTTAATCTTAATCAGTAAATTCGCTTCGCCGACTTTTTTGCCTGCGGAGAGTTGCAAACCAGCATTTACCCCTGGAACATCGTTTATTGTTAAAGCAAATTTTTCTAACTCATCTTTCAAAATAAATTCGGACGCATTCACTGTTGTATTAGAGAGACGGGATACAAATTTATTGCTTAATGCACTGTGATTTTGCAAGCGTATTTCGCCTACATTACCTTTGAGTAACAAAATTTTTACCGTACCTTGCTCAATTTCCTGCGGTGGTAAAATTGCTTTTGCAACTAAATAATTATTATGACGATAAAATTCGCTGATCTCATTTGCTAAATTACTTAAATCTGACAGCGATACCTCTTTTCCTACATAATTTTTTAAAATATGTGCAAGCTCGTCTGTGACGACTTCTTGATTGTTTCGATCTAAAATCTGTACTTGCTTAAGTGGAAATTTCAGTCCTTGTTTATACTGTGCAGTATAAGGCGAATTTGCCGTTTGATTAAATAATTCGCCACTAGGTTTGGCTTCTGATTGAATTTGACGTTGTTCTAGTTCACGGTTCAATGATCCAGTATCTGGCCGATCTAATGCCATCACTGATTTACTCAAAACAAAGCCTAAACTGACCGCACTTGCAATAACAGAATAACGAGGTCTCATTTTCATTCCTTATGTCCTATTAATTGATAAAATTACAAAAATTGAGGGAAAACAGCTTTAGGGCGTTTTTCCAAAGTAAATTTAGAAGCTATAAACTGCACTAATTTTCGCATTACGACCAGTGCCTTCCATTAAACTAAACGCGGGTTGATATTTTCTATCAAACAAGTTTTCCAGTGCAAAATCTAAACGCAGGTTTTTCCATTCGCCTTTTAATGGTGCATAGGTAGCACGAAGATCGGTCAGTATATAACTTGGGTAGGTAACACTATGATCTTTAGGCACTCGGCGTTGAGCAGCGTAATGGGTTACTGTCGCTCCCACCGTGAATTTGTCTTTTACTAAAGCATAATTTACCCCTACGCCGATTTTGCTTGCGGCAATGTTTGATAAAGCTTCGCCACTATCTTTATCTTTACCTTTGGTGCTGCCGTAGTTAGTAAATAGCGTTAAACGTTCTGTTTGGTATTGAGCTTGCAACTCAATACCGCTTAAACGGGCATTAGTTATGTTTTGATACTGGGAATTTGTTGGCAAAAATGCTCTATTTGTACTTGCACCTGCACCTGCACCTGCATTTGCATTTGCATTTGCATTTGCACTTGCATTTGCATTTGTATTTGTCTTTGCATCATTAAATATTTTTAAGTTAATAAAATCTTTCACATCATTACGGAAATAAGTCGCTTCAATTTTGAATTTATCGTCTTGTTTAAACAGACTATCAAAATGTAGATTTGCGGTAATTTCTTTATTTTTCGCTGTTTCAGGGCGCAAATTTGGATTTGCTACAAATCTATTGACTTGATCTAGCCCTAGAGTATTTGCCCCAAAGTGAGCACCACTCACAAACCGCTCTTGCATAGATGGTGCTCGGAAAGCTTCATTATATTTGGCAGTAAAATCTAACCAATTGGTCACTATCCAAGTCAATTTTGTGGCAGGAGATAAATGATTATCCTTGTATTTTACAGTTTTACTTGAGGTATCGTAGTGGTCATAACGTACACTTGGCGAAAGTAGCAATTTTTCCCCAAATAGCGGAATATGAGCGATTAAATAAACGCCTGTAGTGTTTGAATTCGCATTATAGGGTTCCGCTCGAAACTTCGCATCACTACCGTTTGTGCCTCGTTCGGTACGGATTTTATCTCGCATATAATCCACCCCATAAACAAAGGAAATGTGAGATAATTCGGAAGAATTACGTAAATTTATACCTCGGGTAGTCAATTTAGTCTGATCTTTCACACCACTGACTTTACGCTGTTCTTTCTCAATAGTTTTATTGTTATACAGCGCGATATGCGTATTTAGATAAGGATTATCTGGCGTTAAATAATAGTTAAATACCGTGCTTTGATCAGGAATTTGTTGATCACTTAAATAACTGACACTACCAAAACGTGTCTTCACTTTAGAGTAAAACTCTGATCTTTCTGATTCTGATGGTTGTCTTCTAGGAAGAAGATCGTCTTTTGATCCGTGGAACTTGTTGATTTGATCTGTAATTTGTTCATTGGTAAGTTCGTTTTCCACCTCATTATTGCTTGGTGCTGTTTGTTTAAAACGAGTTTCGCGGTGGGATAATTCCACGCGGTTCGCATCATTAATTTGCCAACCAAACTTTGCTAAGCCCCCAAACTGTTTATAGGCGGTATTATTCAGCTTATTGCCTTTACCAGTGCGTAAATTATCCGCATTATTATAGAAACCACTAATAAGAACATCGAATTTGTCATTTGCCGCAAATACAGACACATCCTTTTCCGATAAATTATTAGCAGTTTGATAACCTTGGCGAATTTTAACTCCGAATTTGTCATTATTTTTCAATAAGTCCAAAGCATTTGGCGTACGCATTGCCACAACACCACCCAATGCACCGCTACCCCATAAGGAGCTACTTGGTCCTTTGATTACTTCAATTTCTTGGATGAGTGACATTGGAAGAAAATAAGAACCTCTATGTGCTAAATCAAAATTTTGTCTCACGCCATCAATAACTTGCACAACACGATTATCACTTAACCCTCGAATATTAGGTTTTTGAGCAATGCTTCTTGAACCGCCTCTAATATCAACATTGGGAATGTCTTCTAACGCAGCTGCAACACTAGTGGCTTGCTTGGAAAGAAGACTATCTTTAGATTGTTTTTCTGGCGTATAAGCAAACCTACTTGGATCTCGTGTCGCAATAACGTTGATAGAGTCTAATTCAACGGATTGCGCTAGCGCATTTGCTGTCACTAAGGTTGTTGTAATTGCAAGGGAAAGTTTAGAAAATCGCATCTGTTTTCCTTATTGTAATAATTAAAAAGAGGAGAATGGCGATAATAATAATAATAATAATAATAATAATCAATTGGTTTATTTATAATCATTTGCATTTAATTGCGTAAAATTCAAACTAATTTTGGATTTCAATCTGTACCTGCAAAAATTGGACTAAATAAGCGAGAGATTAAGGTATAGATTTTATGACTAAATATAATTATTTTGACAACAAGTTATTGATTTTTAACTTAAAAAACTAAAGCGCTTACTTTCCAAAAACAACTTTCAAGTTGGCTATATTAAAACTATCTAAGTTTTGAGATACAGATTATTTGTTCAAAATAATCCCAATTTTTTCATTTGTTCAATGACGGGTTCGACTTGAATCTCTGCCATCAAATTTTTCCCTTTTAGTTTGGTTGCCCAAGGTAGTTCAGAAGATGGTTTGCCAAATTCTTTTTGGGCATTTTCTTCATATACAGATACCACGTTATCTAAATTATTATAAGGCGCAGTACGCAAAGGATTGTGATAGGCATATAAGCCAATAACGGGTGTTCCTTGTGTTGTCGCAATATGGGCAGGGCCAGAATCTGGCGAAAGTACCAAATCAACCTTAGAAATTAAAGCGGTAAGCTGTTTTAGGTTTGTTTTTCCTGCAATATTGGTTGGCGTGAAATGGCAAAGTGCGGTAATTTTTTCGACTATTTCTAATTCACGTTTGGCTGGCGAACTGCAGAAAATCACATTGACATTATGCTGATGGGCAATATTGGCAACCTCTGCATAACGTTCGATTAGCCAATCTTTTTCTGCTTTGCTAGAACAAGGGGAAATTAATAAATTTTTACGAGAGAAATCAATAAATTGATCGGCAAATTTATCATCATCTTGTGAGATAGCTAATTCCCATTTCGGTTCTGCTTTCGGTACGCCAATATATTCAGCGAAAGCCATAAATCCATCTAATACGTGAGGGGAAAAAGGATCTCTGATACGACGATTTACAAATAGCCATTGCCCTTCGCGAGAACGTTTTTCTCCAAATCCAATTTTGAATTTTGCTTTAATTCCTAAAGAAAGGATTGATGCACGAAATGCTGTTTGCATATTTAATAGCGCATCAAACTGCTTATTTTTTAGTTGTTTCCAAAGTGATAAAACGCCTTTCCATCCCGCTTTTTTATCATAAGGAATGAGCGTGACATTAGGAATACCCGAAAGCAAACCCATTTCGGTTTTGCCTACAATCCAAGTCACTTCTGTTTGGGGATAATATGCCTGAATGTGCTGAACCACAGCTAAGGCGTGGCAAACATCGCCTACCGCTGACAATCGGAGAATACAAAGGGATTTTGGAGCTTTGGTAAAAAGTGGCATTGGCATTCCTTTATTATTTAATTTGTGCCTATTTTAAAGTAGAATGACCCCATTTTCTATTTATAACAACGTTCTAATGCACCAATTCCAACAAGATAACCAATATTTTATCTTTAATTTTGACCGCACTTTTGAGCAAGCAACCGAGTTTTTCCAAGCGGAATTTTGGCAAAAACAAGACCGACTGATAGGAAGTGCAAAAGGTCGCGGCATCACTTATTTTTTGCAAACTGAAGATTGGTTTGGTGTAAATTGTGCGTTGCGTCATTATTATCGCGGTGGACTTTGGGCTAAACTGAACAAAGATCGTTATCGTTTTTCTGCTCTTGAAACTACCCGTAGTTTTGCTGAGTTTCATTTGTTGCAACGTTTGTATGAAGCGGGGTTACCTGTGCCTAAACCCATTGCTGCACGTATTCAAAAAGGCAAGTTAGGTATTTGCTATCAAGCGGATATTTTGACGGAAAAAATCGAAAATGCGCAGGATTTAACCGCACTTTTACAAACACAAACATTGCCAAAAGAAACTTGGACGCAAATTGGTCGTTTGATTCGAAAACTACATGATTTACAGATTTGCCATACAGACTTGAATGCACACAATATTTTGCTTCAACAAACTGAACAAGGGCAAAAATGTTGGTTACTGGATTTTGATAAGTGCGGCGAAAAATCTGGAGATTTTTGGAAAGTGCAAAATCTGAATCGTTTAAAACGTTCCTTCGAAAAAGAAATTGGACGAATGAATATTCAATTTACCGAGCAAAACTGGGCTGATTTAACAGCAGCTTATCATCAATAAAAGGATTGATTATGAAACAAAAAATCGTACTTGCTACAGGCAATAAAGGAAAAGTAAAAGAAATGGCTGATGTCCTATCTGATTTTGGCTTTGAAGTGATTGCACAAACAGATTTAGGCATTGAAAGCCCAGAAGAAACTGGCTTAACTTTCGTTGAGAATGCTTTATTAAAAGCACGCTATGCCTCAGAGAAATCAGGTTTACCTGCTATTGCAGATGATTCAGGCTTGGTGGTTTCCGCACTTAATGGCGCACCAGGTCTGTATTCTGCTCGTTATGCTGGCGAAGAGGGCAATGATGCTAAAAACCGTGAGAAATTATTGGCAGAGCTTGCTCATGTTGCACAAGATAAACGCCAAGCCAAATTTGTGAGTTGTATCGTGTTTTTACAACATCCAACGGATCCATCGCCAATTATAGCCGAAGGCGAGTGTCACGGTGTGATTGGTTTTGAAGAAAAAGGCGAAAATGGTTTTGGTTATGACAGTTTATTTTTTAGTCCAGAACAAGGTTGCACATTTGCTGAATTAGAAACAGCTGAGAAGAAAAAAATTTCTCATCGTGCAAAGGCATTGAGCGTTTTAAAAAATAAATTATAAAGGTAATAAAATTATTTAATCTATCAATAAAAAATAACCCTAAAAATAATAATTCACACGTTAATCAGAAGATAATTTTATGACAGACAGACAGACAGACAGACAGACAGACAGATGATAAATATTATATTTTCATCTGACAACTATTATGCAACTTATTTAGCTGTAAGTATTTTTAGCATTATTAAAAATACACCTGAAAAAATAAATTTTTATATTCTTGATATGAAAATAAATCAGGAAAATAAGACCATAATAAATAATTTAGCAAGCTCATACTCCTGTAAAGTATTTTTCTTGCCTGTTTGTGAGGCTGATTTTCAAAACTTTCCAAAAACAATAGATTACATATCTTTAGCGACTTACGCTAGACTAAATTTAACTAAATATATAAAGAATATAGAAAAAGCTATTTATATTGATGTAGATACATTAACAAACTCTTCACTTCAAGAACTTTGGGATATAGATATAACGAACTATTATTTGGCAGCATGTCGAGATACTTTTATTGACGTAAAAAATGAAGCTTATAAAAAATCCATTGGTTTAGAAGGATATTCTTATTTTAATGCAGGTATATTATTAATTAATTTAAATAAATGGAAAGAAGAAAATATTTTCCAAAAATCAATAAACTGGATGAATAAATACAATAATGTTATGAAATACCAAGATCAAGATATTCTAAATGGTATCTGTAAAGGAAAAGTAAAATTTATTAATAATAGATTTAATTTTACACCAACGGATCGAGGTTTGATTAAAAAGAAAAATTTATTACACATAAAAATGCCAATAATTATTTCTCATTATTGTGGTCCATATAAATTTTGGCACAAAAAATGCAGTCACTTAAATTGTCATATAGGAAATTTACTTTTAAAAGAAATGGATAAAATTATTGATATACCATCATCTTGGTATGATCATTTTGAGAAAATCCCTTTTTTAATTAAAATAAAAAGATTAAGAAAGAGAATAAAAGATAAATTAATATATGGCATTTATTAAAAATTATCTGTTTTAATAATTATTAATTTCTTCTAACTCTGGATTAGATCAATAGCTTTATTGCCTATTTTTTAACTAATCTTCTAAAGATTTTTATTTTTTATAGTAAAAAACTTGACTAAACCAGAGTAAATCTTTATAGTTCGCCTACCTTTTACGGTGAGATGTCCGAGTGGTTGAAGGAGCACGCCTGGAAAGCGTGTATGTGGGAAACTGCATCAAGGGTTCAAATCCCTTTCTCACCGCCACTAATCCTGTCAAATAATATCTATCTCGTTAAAAAATATAAATTTAATCTGTATCTTTCATTAGTCTCTATTTTTATTAAAAGCAATTTAAGAAAAAATTAATCAAACGCTTAGGAAATTTATACGTATTTGCCGAGCGGTTTTTTAGATTTTTTGGTGTGTTTTATAAAATAAAATTTCGCTCTGTAGGGCATTGTTTAAGTTTATGAAGTTATTGAAGATAAAGTTGTCGTTTATGTTCTTGTAGTGGATAAGCGTGAATGTACTGAAGTTTACATCGCCGTGCACGATAGGTTAAATTAATCTATATTTAATAAAATTTATTAATATTTTGAGTTAATATCATCAATTTTTAGTGATTTAATTGTTTCATCTAAAATTAATCTGACAGACATATTATTTTACAATAAGACTGCCAGATTAGATTTTATCTACAGTATTTAGTTTTCAAAAGAATCCTTTAAACGTTCATCAGCTCGGCGAGATTCACTTTTATGTTGAAGTTTATTAAGCTGACGTTCTAATTTTTCTTCCACTTCATTAATTGCTTTATACATATCATCTGAAGTTGCACTGGCTAATAAATTGCCTAAGGGTGTGCCAATAGAGGCTTCAACACTAAATCCATTAGGTACTTTGTTTAAAACAAAATGTGGGCTAATTAACTGCGTTTGCCACTTACCTAACTTCGCAAGTCTTTCCTCCAAGTGTTCACGAATTGCAGGAGTGATGTCCATTTGTTTACTGGTAATATTAAGTGTCATAGCATTTACCTCTTTGTTGCGTGATTTAAATTCTAGTTAATAACAAAATAGTGTTCTTATTTTAGATTTTCAAGTGTTTTAAAGATAAATATCAGAGTAATTTTCAAAAGAATGATCTATGTCTCATGTTTAAATATCTATTATTTTAGAGAAATTATTATATGACGCCCCCTATTGAATTAAAGTGCTTGATAAATCCTGTAATTGTTTGTTATACGCGGTAGTGAGTGTTAAAACAATGCGATTTAAACGTTCCGAAGTATAATATTGTTTATCTGATACATTTGGTGTAAAAATAATACCATCTCGGCGCATATGTAAAATAGATACGGTAAGCACACTTACATCAGCTGTCATAACTTGTTCTATTTGATATTTTATTTCTATAGATTTATCGCCAATTCGTTCTGTTTTTGCCCAATCAGTTGTTAAAATCGAACCATCTGTTGTGGATGAAATACCCTCATCTTTCAATAAACGCTTAACTTGCTGAAGATTATATAGTTTTGCCTGTTGTTTTGGATAGACAATCAACGAACGCTCGCCATCAAATTTTGTTATTGAATTTTGAATAATAGCGAGAGGGATTAATGGTGGGCGAATATCAATATCTTCCCCTTTTTTCACTTCAATATTAGGTAATGAATAGGCATCATCAGCTTTTGGTAACTGTACACCTCCAGTAGCCAAAGGGGAAAAATGGGGAATGCTCGTCTCAGATTTTTGAAATGAATCGTTGGTTGCTTTTAAGGTTTCAGGATTAGACGAACAACCAGCTAGAATAATAGCCGTTACTAAATTCAATATTATTTTTTTCATATATTAACCTTAACTAAATTGAAAATTTGATAAATTCTGACCGCACTTTTTGATTATTTTACTGATCTATAATACATAAAAGTGAGGGGTAATTACTTACCCCTTTATTTTTATAACAATCCTGCGATTTTTAGCGCATCTTCTACTTTTGGTTGAATTTCTTCACTAAGTGTTGTAAGTGGCAAGCGTAAATGTGGCGATTTAATTAAGCCTAAGCGATAAGCTGCCCACTTCACTGGAATTGGATTAGATTCAATGAACAGGTCGTGATGCAAACGCATTAAACGAGCATTAATTTCTTCCGCTTTATCAAAATCTCCCGCAAGTGCATAACGGCACATATCAGCCATATCTTTTGCTGCAATGTTATTTGTTACTGATATTACTCCTTCAGCACCTAATTTTATTGCTTCTAAGCCTGTTGTATCATTGCCACTTAAAACAATAAAATTCTTACCTGCAAGCTGCTTAATTTTAACTATTCGGCTAACATCTCCCGTTGCTTCCTTAATGCCTACAATATTTTCAATTTCAGCTAAACGAGCAACTGTTTCTGGCTTCATATCACTGCCTGTGCGACTAGGAACGTTATAAAGAATCTGTGGTAAATTAGTACATTCCGCAATGGCTTTAAAGTG
Organism: Haemophilus influenzae; assembly: GCF_019703545.1. Lineage (NCBI taxonomy): Bacteria > Pseudomonadati > Pseudomonadota > Gammaproteobacteria > Pasteurellales > Pasteurellaceae > Haemophilus > Haemophilus influenzae. The sequence continues at coordinate 756,657 of NZ_AP018771.1, forward strand.
TTGATATATTCCCTCTTGGGTTGGTTTATTATAATAAGGCACAACAGATAAACATCCTGCTACGCCACTGTCTCGTAATAATTTAGTCATTGTAATTGCTTCACTTGTCGCATTTGCCCCCGCTCCCGCAATAATAGGAATACGTCCTTTGGCAAATTCAACGGTCTTTTCAATGACTTTTACATTTTCTTCAATACTTAGCGTGGCAGATTCTCCCGTTGTACCCACAGAAACAAGCGCATTAGAACCAGCTTCAATGTGGTGTTCTACTAATTTTTCTAAACAGGAAAAATCGACTTCGCCATAATGATTCATTGGCGTAACAAGGGCAACTATGCTACCCGAAAATAAAGAATTTTGCGCTGACATATAACCTCCGTCGGTTTTTAATTTTATTATTTGGTTTCACTTGTTATAGTCGCTAAAATAACTTTAATTTGCAAATTTTTTTTCATTAAAGGAGTTTTTTATGAATCCATTATCTGTTGGTAATCAAGCACCTGCTTTTACCTTATTAAATCAACAAGAAAAATTTGTTTCTTTAAATGATTTTCGTGGTAAAAAAGTTTTAATTTATTTTTATCCAAAGGCTCTCACTCCAGGCTGTACCACACAAGCCTGCGGATTGCGCGACAGTAAATCTGAATTAGATGCACTAGGTTTAGTTGTACTTGGTATTAGTCCTGATGCCCCGAAAAAATTAGCTCAATTTATTGAGAAAAAAGAACTTAATTTCACATTGCTTTCTGATCCTGATCATCAAGTTGCGGAGCAATTTGGCGTATGGGGCGAAAAAAAATTTATGGGGAGAACTTACGACGGTATTCATCGAATTAGTTTTTTAATCAATGAAAGCGGAACTATTATGCAAGTATTTGATAAATTTAAGATAAAAGACCATCATCAAATGATCATTGATTATCTTCGTTCCCTATAATATTTCAAAAAATAACCGCACTTTTCCACATAAAGTGCGGTAAAAAATTCAGAAATTTTTCAATTCAAGGTTTACGCATTATTCAGCCTTTGCTAGAATTCCCCGAGTGATTGAAATTCATTCTCAATTATATTCTCAAAAAAATTTCTCAAATAACAAGGAAAAAAAATGGTACAACTTTTTGATTTTTTACAACAGTACAGTGATTATTTTATCATCGGTTTATTATTACTGATGAGCATTATTATGCTTGCGATGGTAATTGAACGTTATCTTTTTTTAAGAAAGGTAAGCGTGGCACATTATTCTACTATTCACGCATTAGATATTGATTTAAACCGTAATATGACAGTGATTTCTACCATCGGTGCAAATGCGCCTTATGTTGGATTACTTGGTACAGTTATCGGGATTTTATTAACTTTCTATCAAATCGGTCACGGCGGTGGCGACATTGATCCAAGTGTAATTATGTTGCACTTATCTTTAGCATTAAAAGCAACTGCATTAGGTATTCTAGTGGCTATTCCCTCTATGGTGTTTTATAACGGTTTGGGGCGTAAAGTTGAAGTTAATCGTTTAAAATGGAAAGTATTAAGCGAACAAAAAGATAAGGAATAATTCGTGAAAAAATTCGATGAAATCAACATTATCCCTTTCATTGATATTATGTTGGTGCTACTTACTGTGGTGCTTATTACTGCATCTTTTATCTCTCAAGGTAAAATTCAAGTAAATGTACCAAAAGCTAGTACAGCGGTCGCATTTAAATCTGACGAGCTAGCTAAATTATTGACAGTGACAGCGGATAAACAACTCTATTTTAATGATAAACCTATTTCTCAAGAAGCTCTAGAGGCAGAAATTGCTCAATGGAATAAAGATCAGAAAGTAACTTTAAAAATTGATGCCGAAGCCTCTTTCCAAGATTTTGTGACGATTACAGATATGCTTTCTAAAAATGAAATCAAAAATGTGGCAATTGTTTCTATGAAAGATAAGGGAAAAAGTGCGGGTGAAAATTCTCAAGAATCTACTCCTTCCCAATCTGTACCAACTACGCCGTAAGGAATAATTATGCAGCAAACAAAACGTTCGCTATTGGGTTTGCTTGTTTCTTTGATCACACACGGTATTGTTATAGGATTTATCTTATGGAATTGGAATGAGCCAAGTGATAGTGCAAATAGCGCACAAGGCGATATATCTACAAGTATTTCTATGGAACTATTACAGGGCATGGTGTTGGAAGAACCTGCTCCAGAGCCAGAAGATGTACAAAAAGAGCCAGAGCCTGAGCCAGAAAATGTACAAAAAGAGCCAGAACCAGAAAAACAAGAAATTGTAGAAGATCCAACAATAAAACCTGAACCGAAAAAAATCAAAGAACCAGAAAAGGAAAAGCCAAAACCCAAAGAAAAGCCGAAGAAGAAACCTAAAAAAGAGGTTAAACCACAAAAGAAACCAATCAATAAAGAGCTACCAAAAGGCGATGAAAATATTGATTCAAGTGCCAACGTAAATGATAAAGCAAGTACAACAAGTGCAGCTAATAGCAATGCACAGGTAGCAGGAAGTGGAACGGATACGAGTGAAATAGCGGCTTACCGTTCTGCAATCCGCCGTGAAATTGAAAGCCATAAACGTTATCCAACTCGAGCAAAGATAATGCGCAAACAAGGAAAAGTGAGTGTATCTTTTAATGTAGGAGCTGATGGTTCGTTAAGTGGTGCTAAGGTTACAAAATCCTCAGGCGATGAAAGTTTAGATAAGGCGGCATTAGACGCTATTAACGTATCTCGCTCTGTTGGAACAAGACCCGCAGGATTTCCTTCGAGTTTAAGTGTGCAAATTAGTTTTACTCTTCAATAAAATGTGATATGGAAGATAAATGGTAGCAATTAATCTTCCCTAAAACTAAAGCTATAAAATTAAGGACTAAATCTATAATCATAGATTTAGTCCTTTTAATTAGTAAAATAAAAAGAGAAGCTCTCGTTTATTCAGCTTCTCTTTGATTTTTATCATTTACTTTTCAATCTATGTAATTTAGAACGGAATATCGTCATCAAATCCATCCATTGGTGGTTCAGCCTGTGGTGTAGATTGTTGTGGAGCAGGGCGAGATGATTGATAACTATTACCATTGTTAGTTTGACGAGCTTGGTAAGAAGGTTGTGGCGCACCGCCCATATCATTACCATAACCACTTGCGTTTTGATTACGTCCACCAAGCATTTGCATTACATCGCCTTGAATTTCTGTGGTGTAACGATCTTGACCGTTTTGATCTTGCCATTTACGTGTTTTTAAACGACCCTCCACATACACTTGAGAGCCTTTGCGTAAATATTCGCCGCAAATCTCTGCTTGACGACGATAGAATACAATGCGGTGCCATTCTGTTACTTCACGGCGTTCGCCAGTATTACGGTCGTTCCAGCTTTCACTGGTTGCTACGCTGATATTTGCAACGGCATCGCCGTTTGGCATAGTACGAATTTCAGGATCATTACCTAAATGACCTACAATAATGACTTTATTAATTCCAGCCATAAAAAAACCTCATTTTTTATCTAAAAAAGTGCGGTTATTTTGCCTGAAATTTTTTAAAAGATCTATATATTTTAACTGGATATTTGCACAGATATTAAAATATGCGATAATGATCGCAAAATTTACATTTATTTCATACTTTTGAGTTATTTTATGGAAAATATCGATATTCGCGGGGCTAGAACCCATAACCTGAAAAATATTAATTTAACTATTCCACGCAATAAACTTGTGGTGATTACTGGGCTTTCAGGTTCGGGAAAATCCTCTTTAGCCTTTGATACACTTTATGCGGAAGGGCAACGCCGCTATGTTGAATCTCTTTCGGCGTATGCACGCCAGTTTTTATCTTTAATGGAAAAGCCTGATGTGGATTCTATTGAGGGACTTTCCCCTGCAATTTCCATTGAACAAAAATCTACCTCACACAATCCACGTTCTACGGTGGGAACAATTACGGAAATTTACGATTATTTACGTTTATTGTTTGCACGAGTAGGGGAGCCGTGTTGTCCAGATCATGATGTTCCATTAACGGCACAAACAATTAGTCAAATGGTGGATAAAGTATTAAGTTTGCCAGAAGACAGCAAGATGATGTTACTTGCGCCAGTTGTCAAAAATCGAAAAGGCGAACATGTTAAGATTTTAGAAAATATTGCTGCGCAAGGTTATATTCGTGCGCGTATTGATGGCGAAATTTGCGATTTATCTGATCCGCCAAAATTAGCCTTACAGAAAAAACATACTATTGAAGTAGTGGTTGATCGTTTTAAAGTGCGGTCAGATTTAGCAACACGTTTAGCCGAATCTTTTGAAACCGCATTAGAGCTTTCTGGTGGCACCGCAATTGTGGCAGAAATGGATAATCCGAAAGCAGAAGAATTAGTTTTTTCGGCAAATTTTGCTTGTCCCCATTGTGGTTATTCTGTGCCAGAATTAGAGCCTCGTTTGTTTTCCTTTAACAATCCTGCAGGTGCTTGCCCAACTTGTGATGGCTTGGGTGTGCAGCAATATTTTGATGAAGATCGTGTGGTGCAAAATCCAACTATTTCTCTTGCTGGTGGTGCGGTAAAAGGTTGGGATCGTCGTAATTTCTATTATTATCAAATGCTTACCTCATTGGCGAAACATTATCATTTTGATGTTGAAGCCCCTTATGAATCTTTGCCAAAGAAAATTCAACACATCATTATGCAGGGTTCAGGCAAAGAGGAAATTGAATTCCAATATATGAATGATCGTGGTGATGTGGTTATTCGCAAGCATCCTTTTGAAGGGATTTTGAATAATATGGCTCGCCGATATAAAGAAACGGAATCAATGTCGGTGCGTGAAGAATTAGCAAAAAATATTAGCAATCGACCTTGTATAGATTGTGGCGGATCTCGTTTACGACCCGAAGCGCGTAATGTGTATATTGGAAAAACCAATTTGCCGATAATTGCGGAAAAAAGCATTGGCGAAACCCTCGAATTTTTTACCGCACTTTCTTTAACAGGTCAAAAAGCGCAAATTGCAGAAAAAATTCTTAAAGAAATTCGCGAGCGTTTGCAATTTTTAGTCAATGTAGGTTTGAATTATCTTTCTCTTTCTCGTTCTGCGGAAACCCTTTCAGGCGGGGAAGCGCAACGTATTCGCCTTGCGAGTCAAATTGGTGCGGGACTTGTTGGCGTAATGTATGTATTAGATGAACCCTCTATTGGCTTGCACCAACGTGATAATGAACGCTTACTTAATACGTTAATTCATTTGCGTAATCTTGGTAATACGGTAATTGTCGTGGAACACGATGAAGATGCGATTCGTGCAGCTGACCATATTATTGATATTGGGCCTGGTGCTGGCGTGCATGGCGGACAAGTTATTGCACAAGGAAATGCCGATGAAATTATGCTCAATCCAAATTCCATCACAGGAAAATTTTTATCGGGTGCAGATAAAATCGAAATCCCGAAAAAACGCACCGCACTTGATAAGAAAAAATGGCTCAAACTTAAAGGTGCATCAGGTAATAACTTAAAAAATGTGAATTTAGATATTCCCGTTGGTTTGTTTACTTGCGTAACTGGTGTGTCTGGTTCAGGAAAATCCACACTTATTAATGACACCTTATTTCCACTTGCGCAAAATGCGTTAAATAGAGCGGAAAAGACGGATTATGCACCTTATCAATCTATCGAGGGATTAGAACATTTCGATAAAGTTATTGATATTAACCAAAGCCCGATTGGACGCACGCCACGTTCAAATCCAGCCACTTATACAGGCTTATTTACCCCAATTCGCGAGCTTTTTGCAGGTGTGCCAGAAGCGCGTGCGCGTGGTTATAATCCTGGGCGTTTTAGCTTTAACGTACGAGGTGGACGCTGTGAAGCCTGTCAGGGCGATGGTGTACTCAAAGTTGAAATGCACTTTTTGCCCGATGTTTATGTTCCTTGCGACCAATGTAAAGGCAAACGCTATAATCGCGAAACCTTAGAAATTCGTTATAAAGGCAAAACAATTCATCAAGTTTTAGATATGACAGTGGAAGAAGCTCGCGAGTTTTTTGATGCGATTCCAATGATTGCAAGAAAATTACAAACCTTGATGGATGTGGGATTATCCTATATTCGATTAGGTCAATCTTCCACAACACTTTCAGGCGGCGAAGCACAACGCGTTAAGCTAGCGACCGAGCTTTCTAAACGTGATACGGGTAAAACTTTGTATATTCTAGATGAACCGACGACTGGTTTGCATTTTGCTGACATTAAGCAATTACTTGAAGTATTGCATCGATTACGCGACCAAGGAAATACTATTGTCGTCATTGAACACAATCTTGATGTGATTAAAACCGCAGACTGGATTGTCGATCTTGGCCCAGAGGGAGGCAGTGGCGGCGGACAAATTATTGCGACGGGTACACCAGAGCAAGTTGCTAAAGTAAAAAGCTCCCACACCGCTCGCTTCCTTAAACTGATTTTAGAAAAACCTTAGAAAAAATGACCGCACTTTCAGAGAAAACTCACATAAAGTGCGGTTATTTTATTAGTGATATTGTTTTAACTTTAGTCGCCTATGTAAATTATATACAATATTACCACATCGCAAGATTAGATTACCCACTAAGTATTAAGCAAAAACCTAGAAATTTTGGCTTAATTACTATATAGTTTTACTCATTTATTTTCTTTTGTGCCTTTTAGTTCGTTTTTTTAGCTAAAATCCCTTAGAAAATCACCGCACTTTTATTGTTCAATAGTCGTTTAACCACGTATTTTTTAATACGAAAAATTACTTAATTAAATAAACATTATGAAAAAAACTGTATTTCGTCTGAATTTTTTAACCGCTTGCATTTCATTAGGGATAGTATCGCAAGCGTGGGCAGGTCATACTTATTTTGGGATTGACTACCAATATTATCGTGATTTTGCCGAGAATAAAGGGAAGTTCACAGTTGGGGCTAAAAATATTGAGGTTTATAACAAGAAAGGGGAAATGATAGGTGCGATGATGAAAGATGTACCTATGCCTGATTTATCTCCCATGGTTCGTGGTGGTTATGCAACGTTGATAAGTGAACAGCATTTAATTAGCGTCGCACATAATGTAGGGTATGATGGCGTTGATTTTGGTATGGAGGGAAGAAATCCAGACCAACATCGTTTTAAATATAAAGTAGTAAAACGATATAATTATAAGGGCGGTGATAGACAATATAATGATTATCAACATCCAAGATTAGAGAAATTTGTAACGGAAACCGCACCTATTGAAATGGTTTCATATATGGACGGTAATCGTTACAAAAATTTTAATCAATATCCTTTGCGAGTTAGAGTTGGAAGTGGGCATCAATGGTGGAAAGACGCTAATAATAAAACCATTGGAGATTTAGCCTATGGAGGTTCATGGTTAATAGGTGGAAATACTTTTGAAGATGGATCAGCTGGTAACGGTACATTAGAATTAAATGGGCGAGTACAAAATCCTAATAAATATGGCCCACTACCTACAGCAGGTTCATTCGGGGATAGTGGTTCTCCAATGTTTATTTATGATAAGGTAGTTAAGAAATGGTTATTAAATGGTGTGTTACGTGAAGGAAATCCTTATGATGCAGTAGGAAACAGCTACCAAATCACACGAAAAAATTATTTTCAAGATATTCTTGGTCAAGACATTACAGTTAATTTTTTAGATACTAATGCTGAATATAAATTTAATATAGGAAGTGATCATAATGGAATAGTGACAACAATCAAAAGTACATTACCTGTACGTGCAAAACAACCACCACAAACAGTGGGGCTTTATGATAACAGCCAACTTCATGATGCTAGAGATAAAAATGGCGATGAAGCCCCCACTTATGGAGGTCCTAATCCATGGTCGCCAGCATTACATCATGGGAAAAGTATTTACTTTGGCGATCGAGGAACAGGAACTTTAACAATTGAAAATAATATAAATCAAGGTGCTGGTGGATTGTACTTTGAAGGTAATTTTGTTGTAAAAGGCAGTCAAAATAATATAACTTGGCAAGGTGCAGGCGTATCTATTGGACAAGATGCAACTGTTGAATGGAAAGTTCACAATCCTGAAAATGATCGCCTATCTAAAATTGGTGTCGGGACACTCCTTGTAAATGGTATAGGTAAAAACTTAGGCTCAATTAGCGTAGGTAACGGCAAAGTCATTTTAGATCAACAAGCAGATGAAGCGGGTCAAAAACAAGCTTTCAAAGAAGTTGGTATTGTAAGCGGTCGAGCAACAGTTCAATTAAATAGTACAGATCAAGTTGATCCTAACAATATCTATTTCGGTTTTCGTGGTGGTCGCTTAGATCTTAACGGACATTCATTAACCTTTAAACGTATCCAAAATACGGACGAGGGGGCGATGATTGTGAACCATAATACCACTCAAGTGGCTAATGTTACTATTACAGGTTATGACACCATAAATGATGATTTAAAACAATTAACTAATAAGCGAGATATTGCATTTAACGGTTGGTTTGGCGAAACAGATGAAAATAAACACAATGGGCGATTAAACCTTATTTATCAACCCACTGCAGAAGATAGCACTTTACTACTTTCAGGCGGTACAAACTTAAACGGCGATATTACCCAAACAAAAGGTAAACTATTTTTCAGCGGTAGACCGACACCGCACGCCTACAATCATTTGAACGAACGTTGGTCAAAAATGGAAAATATACCACAAGGCGAAATTGTGTGGGATCACGATTGGATCAACCGCACATTTAAAGCTGAAAACTTCCAAATTAAAGGCGGAAGTGCGGTGGTTTCTCGCAATGTTTCTAAAATTGAGGGAAATTGGACAATCAGCAATAACGCCAACGCTACATTTGGTGTTGTGCCAAATCAACAAAATACCATTTGCACGCGTTCAGATTGGACAGGATTAACAGAATGTAAATCGGAAAATCTAACAGAACAAAAAACAATTGATTCATTACCAAGAACAAAAGTCAATGGTAATGTGCATTTAATGAACTCAGCAAGTGCGGTGGCATCGGGCTTAGTTGATTTAATCGGTAACGTGACTTTAACGCAGAATAGTCAATTTACATTAAGCCATAATGCAACCCAAACTGGTTCGTTAAGCCTTGTTAATCAGGCGAATGCCACCGTGAATAATGCAACTTTAACGGGCGATGTAAATTTAGCGGATACTAGCCGTTTTACATTAAGCAATCAAGCAACACAGATTGGCACAATCAGTCTTCATCAGCAAGCTCAAGCAACGGTGGACAATGCAAATTTGAACGGTAATGTGCATTTAACGGATTCTGCTCAATTTTCTTTAAAAAACAGCCATTTTTCGCACCAAATTCAGGGCGACAAAGACACAACAGTGACGTTGGAAAATGCGACTTGGACAATGCCTAGCGATACTACATTGCAGAATTTAACTCTAAATAATAGTACTGTTACGTTAAATTCAGCTTATTCAGCTAGTCCAAACAATGCGCCACGCCGTCGTCGCCGTTCATTAGAGACGGAAACAACGCCAACATCGGCTGAACATCGTTTCAACACATTGACAGTAAATGGTAAATTGAGCGGGCAAGGCACATTCCAATTTACTTCATCTTTATTTGGCTATAAAAGCGATAAATTAAAATTATCCGATGACGCTGAGGGCGATTACACATTATCTGTTCGCAACACAGGCACAGAACCCGTGACCCTTGAGCAATTAACTTTGGTTGAAAGCAAAGATAATAAACCGTTATCAGATAAGCTCAAATTTACTTTAGAAAATGACCACGTTGATGCAGGTGCATTACGTTATAAATTAGTGAAGAATAACGGCGAATTCCGCTTGCATAATCCAATAAAAGAGCAGGAATTGCGTAATGATTTAGTAAAAGCAGAGCAAACAGAACGAACATTAGAAGCAAAACAAGCTGAGCTGGTGCCAAGAACACAAAGCCCTAAAGCAAAAGCGCGGTCAAAAAGAGCATTGAGAGCAGTGTTTTCTGATCCCCCGCTTGATCAAAGCCTGTTAAACGTATTACAAGCCGCACTTGAGGTTATTGATGTCCAACAGCAAGTGGAAAAAGAGCGTAAAGCTCAAGAGCAAGCTGAAAGACAACGCAAACAAAAAGACTTGATCAGCCGTTATTCAAATAGTGCGTTATCAGAATTATCTGCAACAGTAAATAGTATGCTTTCTGTTCAAGATGAATTAGATCGTCTTTTTGTAGATCAAGCACAATCTGCCGTGTGGACAAATATCGCACAGGATAAAAGACGTTATGATTCTGATGCGTTTCGTGCTTATCAGCAGAAAACGAACTTGCGTCAAATTGGGGTGCAAAAAGCCTTAGCTAACGGACGAATTGGGGCGGTTTTCTCGCATAGCCGTTCAGATAATACCTTTGACGAACAGGTTAAAAATCATGCGACATTAACGATGATGTCGGGTTTTGCCCAATATCAATGGGGCGATTTACAATTTGGTGTAAACGTGGGCGCGGGAATCAGTGCGAGTAAAATGGCTGAAGAACAAAGCCGAAAAATTCATCGAAAAGCGATAAATTATGGTGTGAATGCAAGTTATCAGTTCCGTTTAGGGCAATTGGGTATTCAGCCTTATTTGGGTGTTAATCGATATTTTATTGAACGTGAAAATTATCAATCTGAAGAAGTGAAAGTGCAAACACCGAGCCTTGCATTTAATCGCTATAATGCTGGTGTACGGGTCGATTATACATTTACCCCGACAGATAATATCACCGTTAAGCCTTATTTCTTCGTCAATTATGTTGATGTTTCAAACACTAACGTACAAACCACTGTAAATAGCACGATGTTGCAACAATCATTTGGGCGTTATTGGCAAAAAGAAGTGGGATTAAAGGCAGAAATTTTACATTTCCAAATTTCCGCTTTTATCTCAAAATCTCAAGGTTCACAACTCGGCAAACAGCAAAATGTGGGCGTGAAATTGGGCTATCGTTGGTAAAAATCAACATAATTTTATCGTTTATTGATAAACAAGGTGGGTCAGATCAGATCCCACCTTTTTTATTCCAATAATGGAACTTTATTTTATTAAAGGTATCTAAGTAGCACCCTATATAGGGGATTAATTAAGAGGATTTAATAATGAATTTAACTAAAATTTTACCCGCATTTGCTGCTGCAGTCGTATTATCTGCTTGTGCAAAGGATGCACCTGAAATGACAAAATCATCTGCGCAAATAGCTGAAATGCAAACACTTCCAACAATCACTGATAAAACAGTTGTATATTCCTGCAATAAACAAACGGTGACTGCGGTGTATCAATTTGAAAACCAAGAACCAGTTGCTGCAATGGTAAGTGTGGGCGATGGCATTATTGCGAAAGATTTTACTCGTGATAAATCACAAAATGACTTTACAAGTTTCGTTTCTGGGGATTATGTTTGGAATGTAGATAGTGGCTTAACGTTAGATAAATTTGATTCTGTTGTGCCTGTAAATTTAATTCAAAAAGGTAAATCTAGCGATAACATCATCGTTAAAAATTGTGATGTAAACGTAAAAGCAACTAAAAAAGCAAATTTATAATTAATCCCAAATGACCAGCATAATTGCTGGTTATTTTATCTTCCCCGAGGGGAGATTTTTTCTTGAGATCATTTTCAATTCAAACTAGACTTACCGCCTATTTTATTTAACCTAAATTTTGTTATGCGTGTTTCAGACTTTAACTTTGATTTACCCGATAAATTAATTGCTCGTTATCCTAAAACTGATCGTGTTTCTTGTCGTTTATTACAGTTAAATGGCGAAAACGGAGAAATTTCTCACCGCACTTTTTCTGATGTATTAGATTTAATTGATGAAGGCGATTTGTTGATTTTTAATAATACGCACGTTATTCCTGCAAGAATGTTTGGGCGTAAAGCCAGTGGTGGAAAAATTGAAGTTTTAGTTGAGAGAATGTTAGACGAACATCGTTTCTTAGCGCATATTCGTTCATCGAAATCCCCTAAAGAAGGGGCTGAATTATTTTTAGGTGAAGATAAATTAGGCGAAAATAATGGCATTAAAGCGGTAATGACAGCACGCCATAGTTCGTTGTTTGAAGTGGAATTAAGTGATAAATCAACCGCTCTTTTAGATGTGTTGCAAGCCATTGGACATATGCCATTACCGCCTTATATTGACCGTCCAGATGAAAAAGCTGATCAAGAATGTTATCAAACGGTTTATAGTAAAGTCCCAGGCGCAGTCGCGGCACCAACAGCGGGCTTACATTTTGATGAAAATTTACTTGAAAAACTCAAAGCGAAAGGCGTGAATTTTGAATTTGTTACATTACACGTAGGCGCGGGTACATTCCAGCCTGTTCGTGTGGAAAATATTGAAGATCACGTAATGCACGCAGAGTACGTGGAAGTTTCTCAAGAAGTTTGCAATGCGATTATTGCAACAAAAAAAGCGGGCAAACGTGTAATTGCAGTGGGAACAACTTCCGTTCGTTCTATTGAAAGTGCGGCACTTTCTGCGGAAGAATTTGGCAACCCTGATTTAATTGAGCCTTATTTTTCTGATACCGCTATTTTTATTTATCCAGGGAAAAAATTCCGAGTGGTGGATTGCTTAATTACTAATTTCCACTTACCTGAAAGCACATTGATTATGTTAGTTTCAGCTTTTGCTGGTTATAAAAATACAATGAATGCTTATAAAAGTGCGGTCGAAAATCACTATCGTTTTTTCAGTTATGGTGATGCGATGTTTATTACTAAAAATCCAAATGTAAAAGGATTAGAATAAGTTGTTTGACTTGTAATTAGTCAGCACCTACAATAAAGAACAAGAGATGGCTGTAACCATCCCTTGTGTCGGAGAATCTACCTAGCCAGCGCTACCTTTCAATAGTAGGCAAAGTAGAATAACAATGACTAGTTTAATAATAAGATTAATCATAGTTTTTATCCTCAATTTGATTACAAATGAAGGATCTACTAAGCAGCCCGTCAGGTGCGTACTGGCGGACTGATTTTAGCAGATCCGCCTCTGCTCAAAGAGCATTGAAAATATGATATCACAAAGCCTGTATTTTTTAACAGGCTTTTTTGTTCAAAAAAATCTTCGAACTGTTTATTCGTTGGAGCAAAAATGAAGTATGAATTAGATAAAACAAGCGGCAATGCTCGTCGTGGTCGCTTGGTGTTTGAACGTCCACAAGGCACGTTCAGTGTAGAAACCCCAGCATTTATGCCAGTGGGTACTTATGGCACAGTAAAAGGCATGACGCCAGAAGAAGTGCGTGCGACAGGTGCAGAAATTCTTTTGGGTAACACTTTTCATTTATGGTTACGTCCAGGGCAAGAAATTATGCGTAAACACGGCGATTTGCACGACTTTATGCAATGGCATCGCCCGATTTTGACTGACAGTGGCGGTTTCCAAGTATTCAGTTTAGGTAAATTACGTAAAATTACAGAAGAAGGCGTGAAATTCCAAAATCCAATTAATGGTGAGCGGATCTTCCTTTCGCCTGAAAAATCCATGGAAATTCAATATGATTTAGGTTCTGACATCGTGATGATTTTCGATGAATGTACGCCTTATCCAGCGACTTTCGATTATGCGAAAAAATCTATGGAAATGTCACTTCGTTGGGCAAAACGTAGCCGTGATCGCTTTGATGAATTAGGCAATAAAAATGCGCTATTCGGTATTATTCAAGGCGGCGTATTTGAAGAATTACGCAAAGTATCACTAGAAGGCTTAGTGAATATTGGCTTTGACGGTTATGCGGTGGGCGGTTTAGCTGTTGGCGAGCCGAAAGAAGATATGCACCGCATTTTAGAATATATCTGCCCACAAATTCCTGCGGATAAACCACGTTATTTAATGGGCGTGGGTAAGCCAGAAGATTTAGTGGAAGGCGTGCGTAGAGGTATTGATATGTTTGACTGCGTAATGCCAACCCGTAACGCACGTAACGGCCATTTATTCGTGACTGATGGCATTGTTAAAATCCGTAATGCAAAATATCGTGATGATACCAGCCCGTTAGATCCTGAATGTGATTGCTACACCTGTAAAAACTACACCAAAGCTTATTTATATCATTTAGATAAATGCGGTGAAATTTTAGGTGCACGCTTAAATACCATTCACAATTTACGCTATTATCAACGTTTAATGGCAGAAATTCGTCAAGCGATTGAAGATGATCGTTTTGATGATTTTGTGGTGGAATTCTATGCTCGCATGGGCAAACCTGTTCCGCCATTACAATTAGCGGATAAATCATAATTAATAAAAGTGCGGTAGAAAAATAAAACGTTTTTTGACCGCACTTTTTAGTATAATGAATAATAAACCTCACAATAAATAGATAATATATGATTACTCGCTCAAACTTTCCTGAATTACTCTCTTCTTTAGACTTTTCTCAAACGAATAAAATTTATTATAAAACAATCAACAGTTATGAATTAAAAGTCGATTTTGCTAACGAAAAATTAATTTATCCTGAAGGCTTAAAAGCACAACGAGATACTACTAAAAACTTTTCTGCACCTGAAAATTTTGTGGTATTTGAGTGTGTGCATAACTTATTACAATCTGGTTATAAACCAGAACATATTATTTTAGAACAAGGTATGCCAGGCGGACACGGTGATACAGGTGGTTTCTGCGATATTATTGTGCAAGATAACGATGGCGTGGAATACTTACTAATTGAATGTAAAACCGCAGATGATGGCAAAAGTCGAGAATTTTCTAAAGCATGGGCGAAAATGTTAAAAAATGGTGGACAGTTATTTAACTATTTTAATACTTACCGCCGAGCTAAATGGCTTTGTTTATATTGTTCAGATTTTCGCAATGATAAAGTGGAATCCATTTATCATCTGATTTCGATGACAGATAATAATGACTTCTTGAAAAACAACGATAAATTACAAAGTTTTGCCCAAATTCAAGCAGAAAATGGGGCAAAAGTGGATTATTTCAACGTTTGGACAGATACCTATCAACAAGACTTTATTACGCATAATCTCTTTGAATCAGAAATCTTTAAAGTCGGTAATCGTCCTTATAATGTGAACGATCTTAAAATTGTTGATAACGACACCATTCAGAAAAAATATCATCAATTTGCCACGATTATGCGCCAGCATAACGTTTCAGCACGTGAAAATGCTTTTGATAAACTGGTTAATATCTTTCTATGCAAAGTAGTGGACGAAAAAGCCAACCCTGAAAATTTAAAAGTTTATTGGAAAGGAGCCGCCAGCGATAACCACTACGACTTGCAAGATCGTCTACAACAACTTTATAAAATTGGTATGAAAGATTTTTTGGGCGAAGAAGTAACCTACATCAGCGAAGAAGAAATCAACAACGCATTTCATCTGTTCAAAAATAAAAAAGATGAAACCAAACGCACTGTTTTAGAATACTTTACGCAACTTAAATTCTATTCCAACAACCCTTTTGCGTTTCTAGATGTACATAATGAAAAGCTCTTCTTTCAAAATGCAGTAATTTTGAAAGAAATCGTGCAAATGTTGCAAGACATCAAACTCAAAAGTGAAGAAGAACAGCACCAATTTTTGGGTGATTTATTTGAGGGCTTTTTAGATCAAGGAGTAAAACAATCAGAAGGACAGTTTTTTACTCCAATGCCGATTGTGAAATTTTTGATTTCTTCACTGCCACTGGAACAGGTTTTACAAAATAAAAATGCACCAAAAGTAATTGATTACGCTTGTGGTGCAGGGCATTTCTTAACGGAATACGCAAGCCAAATCAAATCCTTGCTAAAAGATAGCGGTCGGAATCTATCTGAGTTTTACCAAAAAATCTATGGTATTGAAAAAGAATACCGCTTATCCAAAGTGGCAAAGGTTTCTGCCTTTATGTATGGGCAAGATGAGATGAATATTATCTATGCCGATGCCCTTGCTCAAAATCAAGAACAAGGTAAAGCCTTACAAGATGGTTCATTCTCTTTATTAGTGGCTAATCCACCATATAGCGTTAAAGGCTTTTTATCTACTATTTCCGATGAAGATAAAGCCAAATTTACCCTTTATGAAAACATTGATAACGAAGAAACCTTTAACAGCATTGAAACCTTCTTTATTGAAAAAGCCAAACAACTTCTTCACGCTGAAGGGATTGCGGTTATAGTATTACCTTCCAGTATTTTAACCAACGGCAACATTTACATTAAATGCCGTGAAATTTTGCTACAACATTTTGATTTAGTCGCCATTGCAGAATTTGGTTCAGGCACATTTAGCAAAACAGGTACAAACACAGCCACCCTTTTCTTACGCCGTAAGCAAGCAACACCAAATTTAAGCGAACACTATAAAAATCGCATAGAACAATGGCAAAGTGGTAACTTTGACTTTGATGGCTTATTTGAAGATCATCATTTGTTACAAAGTTATTGCAACCATTGCGGTTTTAATCTTGATGATTACAAAGCTTTCTTATCTGCCATCGAAGAAATGCCTTTGGCAATTGCTGAAACAGAGCTTTTCCAAGAATACCGCAAGGCATTTGAGAAAAGAAAATTTGCAAAATCAGCAAATTTAGCCAAAGAGTGGCTCAAGTTTGCCAAAGCGATTGAGGCGGATAAGATGCAATTCTTTATGTTGGCACAAAATAATCCGCAATATGTGTTAGTGGTGAAAATGCCTGCGGACAATAAAGAAAAGAAAGCCTTTTTAGGTTATGAATGGAGTTCGGCAAAAGGTAGCGAAGGGATTAAATATCTCAATCAAACCAGCGGTGATGAGGACGATAGCCTAGCAAAACTCAAAGGTATTAACCAAATTCAAACTCCGTTGTTTAACCCACAAAACTTGTTTGATGAAACCAAAATTAACTGCCTTATTCGCCAGAATTTCAACCAACAAGCGGTCGAAATTCCGCAAACGTTAGCAAATTATGTGAGCCTATTACCGCTTACACAAATGCTGGATTTTAGCCGTGTGGATTTTGATAAAGCCATTCGCACTAACGTTCAAAAGAAAATTAAGGTTTTGAGTAAGTATCCCATTATTGCATTGGAAGAGTTTCCAGCAGAAATTAAAAAAGGCAAATCAATTACTGCTAAAAATGCAATTGTAGGAGATTACAAAGTTGTTGCAGGAGGAAAAAACTTTGCTTATATGCATAATGAATTTAACCGTATGGAAAACACAATTACTATTAGTGCCTCAGGTGCAAATGCAGGATTTGTAAATTTTTGGACAGAGAAAATTTTTGCATCTGATTGTACAACTGTGAGAGCAGATAATTATGTGGGGACAAAATTTATTTTTACATATTTGCAAAGTATTCAAGAAAATATTTTTGATTTAGCGCATGGTGCAGCACAACCACACGTCTATCCTGATGATATTAAACGTTTACCTATTCCTAAAGTCCCTCTAGACATTCAACAAAAAGTAGTCGAAGAATGTCAAAAAATTGATGATGAATTTAACCGCACTCGCATGCAAATCGAAGAATATCGTGCAAAAATTGCTAAAATTTTCAATGAGTTAGAAATCGTGCGGGGGGGGGTAAAACGCTTTAAAATCAATGACTTATGTTCATTTAATCCATCAAAATCTGAACTAAAAACACTGTCCGATGATTTAATGGTTTCTTTTGTAGAAATGTCATCAGTGAGTAATTTTGGCTTTATTGAAAATAAAATTGATAAGACACTGGGTTCTCTTCGTAAAGGCTCTTACACCTATTTTCGTGAAAATGACGTTATTATTGCAAAAATAACTCCATGTATGGAAAACGGAAAATGTGCTTTAGCGATTGGGTTGTCTAATGGGATTGGCATGGGGAGCTCAGAATTCCATGTTTTCCGTGCTAACGAAAACAAAGTTTTGCCTTTTTTCTTATTCTACTCTCTTAATCGTGAGAGTATTCGCAAGGAAGCAGAGCGAAATATGACAGGTTCAAGCGGACATCGTCGAGTACCAATTTCATTTTATGAAGATCTAGAAATTAGCTTACCCGATTTAAATGAACAACAATCTATCGTTAATCAAATCAATGAAATCGAAACCCAAATTTCTGAACTAGAAAAAGTGTTGGAAAATTCAAGGCAGGAGAAAAAAGCGGTTTTAGATAAATGGCTTTGATCTTTTATTTTAACAAAGGAAATCTTATGCAAATTCTTGAACCTCAACAATTCGCCACATGGAATGAACCTATTGAAATGCTTTATGCCTGTCATAGTAAGGTAAAACGTTTTTGTCGTCAGTTAAGCATTTTGCCTGATTATCTAGAAAAACACGGCTATACTCAGGCTGTATTAAATGATGTTGAGCAGATTTTAACTTATTTTAATCGTGCCGCGCCGTTACATCATGAGGATGAAGAATTAGATTTTTTCCCTCAATTAGTCAAAGTGGCTCCGCAAGCACAAATTTCCATTGTTGAATTAGAAAAACAGCACGAATATTTGCATGAAAATTGGAATGCACTATCAGCGCAGTTAGAAGAACTTATTTCTGAACAACGTCAAAATATTGATAAACATTTAATTGAACGCTTTATTCAAGGTTATGATCGTCATATTGCGTTAGAAGAGCCGTTATTTGAAATGGGGCGTGAATGCTTAAGTGCGGATATTTTGGCAGAAATGGGTAAGTGCATGAGTGCTCGTCGTCAAGTTAAAGAATGAAATATCAGCTCAATTTAACCGCACTTCGATGCCCCATTCCTCTTTTAAGTGCTAAAAAAGCCTTAAAAAATTTGAATAAAAATGATGAACTAATGTTGATCTTAAACCTTGAAAGTGCGGTGGAAAATTTTTCTATTTTTGCCGAAGAAAATTCTGTTGCTTTGGTCGAGCAATATTACGCTTCGGAAAAAGAATTTATCGTTATCTTGAAAAAATAAAATTAATCGCCATAACGTAGGATATTGGGCTTAGTTCGCCTTTCCCAATGAAGCAATTTATGGTATTTTACGCAAAATTTTTAACTTAAATTAATAAGGAAAACACAATGGAAGCACAAAGCCCAATGTCCACGCTATTTATTTTCGTGATCTTTGGTTTAATTTTCTACTTTATGATTTATCGCCCGCAAGCTAAACGCAATAAAGAACATAAAAAATTGATGTCTGAGCTTGCAAAAGGTACTGAAGTTTTAACTGCTGGTGGTTTAATCGGCAAAATTACTAAAGTAACCGAAGGTAGCGATAGCATCGTGATTGCGTTAAACGACACGACAGAAATTACGATTAATCGTAACTACATTGTGAGCGTTCTTCCTAAAGGTTCATTAAAATCACTTTAAGAATAACATTAAATTATTTTCCAGAGCCACGCATTGTGGCTCTGTGCGTTAGAAAAGAAAAGGAAAACTATGTTAAACCGTTATCCATTATGGAAGAATTTGATGGTTATTTTTATTGTGGCCATCGGGATTTTATATTCTCTTCCAAATATTTATGGTGAAGATCCTGCGGTGCAAATTTCCGGTACACGCGGTCAAGAAGCGAATACTAGCGTGCTTGGACAAGTTCAAGATGTGCTTAAAACTAATAATCTTCCAACCAAATCTATTGTGCTTGAGAATGGCTCAATTCTAGCTCGTTTTACTAATACCGATGATCAACTTCTTGCTAAAGATAAAATTGCTGAACGTCTTGGCAATAATTACACCACCGCATTAAATCTTGCTCCAGCCACTCCAGCTTGGTTAAGTATGTTTGGTGCGAATCCTATGAAATGGGGATTAGACTTACGTGGTGGAGTTCGTTTTTTGATGGAAGTCGATATGAATGCCGCACTTGTAAAACGCCAAGAGCAATTACAAGATAGTTTGCGTGGCGAACTTCGTAAAGAAAAAATTCAATATACTGCCATTAAAAATACTGAGCATTTTGGTACGTTGATAACCTTAGCTAATGTGAGCCAGCGTGCTAAAGCTGAGCGAATTATTCGCCAATTACATCCAACATTAGATATTACTGAGCCTGATGCTGATAGTATTAATTTAGGGCTATCTACTGCAGCATTAAATGAAGCACGCGACTTAGCCATTGAGCAAAACTTAACGATTTTACGTAAACGTGTTGCTGAATTAGGTGTTGCAGAAGCGGTAATTCAACGTCAAGGTGCGGAGCGTATTGTGATTGAATTACCAGGTGTTCAAGACACTGCACGCGCAAAAGAAATTTTAGGGGCAACGGCAACACTTGAGTTTCGTATCGTAAATCAAAATGTTACGGCTGATGCTATTTCTCGTAATATGTTACCAGCTGATTCGGAAATTAAATATGATCGCCAAGGTCATCCTGTTGCATTATTTAAACGTGCCGTATTAGGTGGGGAACATATCATTAATTCAAGCTCTGGTTTAGATCAGCATTCAAGTACGCCGCAAGTGAGTGTAACCTTGGATAGCGAAGGTGGCGAGATTATGTCTCAGACCACTAAAAAATATTACAAGAAACCAATGGCAACGCTTTATGTTGAATATAAAGATAATGGCAAAAAAGATGAAAATGGCAAAACCATTTTAGAAAAGCATGAAGAAGTCATTAATGTTGCAACAATTCAAGGTCGTTTTGGTTCTAATTTCCAAATTACTGGTGTTGATAGTATTGCCGAAGCACATAATCTTTCTACCTTGTTGAAATCTGGCGCATTAATTGCACCAATTCAAATTGTTGAAGAACGCACAATTGGTCCATCATTAGGTGCGCAAAACGTAGAGCAAGGGATTAATGCGAGTCTTTGGGGATTAGTTGCTGTTATTGCCTTTATGTTGTTTTACTACAAAATGTTTGGTGTGATTGCAAGTTTTGCACTTGTTATTAATATCGTATTACTTGTGGGATTAATGTCTATTTTACCCGGCGCGACACTTTCAATGCCGGGTATTGCGGGTATCGTTTTAACTTTAGGTATGTCAGTAGATGCGAATGTATTGATTTTTGAACGTATTAAAGAAGAAATTCGTAATGGTCGTTCAATTCAGCAAGCCATTAATGAAGGTTATAACGGCGCATTTACTTCTATTTTTGATGCAAACTTAACCACAATCTTAACCGCAATTATTCTATACGCGGTAGGAACAGGCCCAATTCAAGGTTTTGCGATTACGCTTTCACTTGGTGTTGCGATTTCTATGTTTACCGCGATTACTGGAACTCGCGCATTAGTTAATGCCCTTTACGGCGGCAAACAACTTAAAAAATTATTAATTTAGGCGGGAAATGATGAAACTTTTTACAAAAGATAAAGACAGACATTTTATCCGTGAAATCAATGGGATAAAGCTCCCGTTCCCACTGACTGAATTTATGAAAGTGCGTAAATGGGGTTATATATTATCCGCACTTTTAATGGTAATTTCTCTATTTTTTATTATTACCAAAGGATTTAACTGGGGCTTAGATTTTACTGGAGGAGTGGTATTTGATACTCACTTCTCGCAGTCCGCTAACCTTGAACAAATTCGTAGTAAACTTCACGAAAATGGAATTGAAAGTCCAGTTGTTCAAACCACAGGATCGGTTCAGGATGTGATGATTCGTTTACCTGCAAGTAATAATGATTCTACCATTGGTGAACACGTCAAAAGTATGCTACAGAATGTAGATAAAGACATTCAAATTCGCAGTATTGAGTTCGTTGGCCCAAATGTTGGTGAAGAATTAGCACAAGGTGCGGTATATGCGACTTTAGCGACATTAGCAATGGTGCTTATTTATGTGGGGTCACGTTTTGAATGGCGTTTAGGCTTTGGCAGTATCGCTTCTCTTGCGCACGACGTCATTATTACGCTAGGGGTATTCTCTGCATTACAAATTGAAATTGATCTTACTTTTGTCGCAGCGATTTTATCTGTGGTGGGTTACTCCATCAACGATAGTATTGTGGTATTTGACCGAGTTCGTGAAAATTTCCGAAAAATTAGACGATTGGATACGATTGATATTATTGATATTTCTTTAACGCAAACTTTATCAAGAACTATCATTACTTCGGTTACTACATTAGTTGTCGTGATGGCATTGTTCTTCTTTGGTGGTCCTTCCATTCATAACTTTTCACTTGCTTTACTCGTAGGTATTGGATTTGGTACTTATTCCTCGATTTTTGTTGCCATCGCCATTGCATACGATGTTGGTTTACGTCGTGAACATATGATCCCACCTAAAGTAGATAAAGAAATTGATGAATTACCTTAGTTGATTTACTTTTAGAATAAATTAAAAAAATAGTTAATCGAAAATTTACGATTAACTATTTTTTATTTATATAAATCTCTAATTAAATAAAGTACTTAAAATTCAAAGATTATTTAATCTTGAGGTAAGGCATTTATTACGGCCTTTACTAAAGTGGCTAAAGGAATGGCAAAGAATACACCCCAAAATCCCCATAAACCGCCAAAAATTAATACTGAAATGATAATAATTAGTGGATGTAAATTGACGGCTTCAGAAAATAAATAAGGCACAAGGAGATTTCCATCTAAAAGTTGGCTTACAGCAAAAGCAATAATGATGTACCAAAATGTTGGGCTGATTCCAAACTGGAATAAAGCAACCAATGCAACAGGAATCGTGACAATAACTGCGCCAATATAGGGGACGAGAACTGAAAGACCCACCGCAAAAGCCAATAAGAGTGGATAATTTAGCCCGAAAATTAAGAAAATAATATAAGTGATTAAAGTGACAATCAGTATTTCTAATAATTTTCCGTGAATGTAATTAGAAATTTGCTGTTGCATTTCTTTCCATACTTTGAAAGCTAAGTTTCTATTTTTCGGTAAGAAACGGCTAACGCCTTGTAAAAGTTCTGATTTATCCTTCAACATAAAAAACATCATTAATGGCACTAAAAAGGCATAAATCCCTAAAGAAACCAAGTTCATAATAGAGGCTAAAGAAAGTTTTACAGCAGATTCGCCAAAACCAAGGATTTTTTCTCGCACAGAATTGAAAATAGAATCAACCATTGAATAATCAATAAGTTCAGGATAATTTTTGGGTAAATTGAGTAGCCATTCATTAGATTTATTAAACATAGCGGGCAAATCACTTAATAAGGAAATAGTTTGATTCCACAACATTGGCACCAATACCAAAAAGAAAACTGCTGCTAGACCAATAAAACTACCGAAAATAAGAATTGTCGCTAACATTCTTGGGCATTTTAAATATTGATTTAAAAAATTGATTGGTATTTCAAGTAAATAGGATAGTACTAGAGCAATCAACAAAGGCGCAATTAAATCTCCAAAAAAATAAATGGAGATAAAGCCAAATAATAATATTGCTAATAGTCCCATCGCTTGAGGATCACTTAAACGGCGAGAGTACCAGCTTTTCAACATTTCTAGCATAATTTCTTTTCCTATAAGTATTTTTTTGCCATTATAAGTTAAAATTTACAGTGTTTATAGCTACTAAGAGGAAATCCTATGTCTGTTATTATTTATCACAACCCACATTGCTCAAAAAGCCGTGAAACGCTAGCATTATTAGAAAATAAAGGTATTCAGCCGATTATTGAACTGTATTTGCAAAAGCAGTATTCCGTTAATGAATTACAAAGCATTGCCAAAAAATTAGGAATTGATGATGTTCGCCAAATGATGCGCACGAAAGATGAACTATATAAAAGCTTAAATTTAGATAATTTAGATCTTTCTCAAGCAGAATTATTTAAAGCGATAAGTGAACATTCAGCACTTATTGAACGCCCAATTGTTATTAATGGCGATAAAGCTAAAATCGGGCGTCCGCCAGAAACTGTACTTGAGATTTTGTAATTTAAACGTTTGCATGTATAATACACCAGCCGTGGAAATCCTTCCGCGGCTTTTTTAAGGAAAATTTATGAGAAAGAAACAAAAAAGTGCGGTTGAAAATGAAACCGTTTATTTGCACACTCGAGGCGTGATAAAAGATAATGCAGTGATGGCATTGCTAGGCGATAAATTATTTCGTCAGCGTGTTGAGAAAAAACGTAAAGGGAAAGGCAGTTACCAACGTAAGGCGAAACACCCAGGGAAAATGTTTGAAAAGCCCGATTATAAATTTTTTGATTACAGAAACTTTATAATCGGGTTTTTCTTAGGTTAAAATAATAAGGAGTAAAATATGTCAAAACAGCCTCAAATTCTACTTAATAATACGTGGAATGTGCGTATTAGTGATCCCGGAGAGGAGGGGGCAAAAAGCCATTTCTTTGAAACGATTTATTTAACTCTAACAGCTTATTTTGAAGAAAATAACATACGCTATGAATTTGTGCGTAAAGTGGAGGATCAAATAAAAATTCAGCGTTCTTTTACAGAGTTAAATGAATTGTTCAAATTTTTAGGGGGTTATTTTGATCCCGTCTCGATTGGTCTAGTCGGTGTGAAAATTGGAAACTTAGGGATAAAATCAGAATAAAATATTGATTAATCTATAAAATTTCACACTATATTTTACGATTATTGTAAAACAAAGATCGCACTTTAATGATATAAATTACATAAAAAAGTGCGGTTATTTTTTCTTTATTTTGATAAGAAAAATAGATTACTTAGCAACAAATTTCTTGTACGACAAATTGTAATGAATGTCTCGAAAATTGTTGTTGTTTGCGGTGTTTTAAACGTCTTAAACGTAGATTACGTGATAAAGAACTTTGTTGTAAATTAGCTTTCTTTTTAAGAAAAGTTTTACGTTTTAACATTTTATTAATCCTTATTTTCTTTTATTTCTTCTAAATTTTTAACCGCACTTTCGTTGTTGGCATTATCATTCGTTGTTTGATTTTCTTGGACTCGATGATAATTCACTATGCTATTCATATAGCGGCGAATATTTTCTACATATTGATGGGCTTCATAGCCTCGCGCATAGCCGTATTTCAGTTGAGAATAATAGCGTTTTTCTGCTAATAAAGGCAGATTTTTTTTCACATCGATCCAATTATCTGGATTTCCTCCAAGATTTTGAGTTAAACGGCGTGCATCAATTAAGTGACCGAGTCCTATGTTATAGGCAACTAAGGCAAACCAAATTCTTTCTTCCTTTTCAATGCTTTCAGGAAGCTGACTAATCAACCAGTGTAAATATTCTGAACCAGCTTTAATACTTTGTTCAGGATCTGTTCTATCGCTGATTTTCATATGTTGTGCGGTATTTTTGGTGAGCATCATTATGCCACGTACTCCAGTTGGCGATGTTGCGTCAGGATTCCAATGAGATTCTTGATAAGCCACTGCTGCGAGTAGTCGCCAATCTAATTCACCTTTGTATTTTTCAAAGAGCGGTGAGAATTGTGGCAGGGTATTTTCAATTGCGTTCATATAAGAGCGCATATCCACGTAATCAAATTGTGAAATATGTCCTAAATATTTTTCTTTTAAATTATCTAAAAGTCCCGTTTCTTCGGCATTATTCATAAAATTGAGTAAAGCCGTTTGTAGATCGCGGTAGGGGCTATTGGGTAAATACCAGTGAACGTTTGCTTCATCAGTAATATCAAAGGCAATGGCTAATTCTGGTTTGATTTGTTGAATTGCAGCAATATCAATAGAATTTGCAATAACGTAAGGAATTTTGCCTTCAGCCAGTTGTAGTAATAGTTCTTCTTGAGTAAGTGCTTGATTTATTTTCCAAATTAATTGTGGATATTGTTTTTGTAATTCTTTTAGCGTTTCTTCTAATGCTAAATTATTTGAGATATAAATATCTTTCTTTACGTTACCTAAATTTTTAGGACGATTTTCATTTTTTCGATAAGCTAATTGCCATGAAGCAGAATGATATGCAGGACCTATTTGGAAACGTTCCGCATTTTTAGGATGGTATAAAAGGTGGGCGGCAGCTAAATCAATATTGTGTTTATTAAGTTCATCAAATAACTGCTCTTGATTATCGAAAATTTTCATTTCGAGTTCTACGCCTAAAGTATCGGCAAATGCTTTGGCTAATTCATATTCAAAGCCTCGTTCGCTATCTTTATTAATAAAATAAGAAATCTGGTTATTTATTGTTCCTACATAAAGTGATCCCCTAGCTTGAATTGCAGTATAATGATTTTCTTCAGTATGACGTAAAAATTGCCATGGGAACACCATATCAATAGCCCAAAATAATAACGCTAGAGCAGTAATAATACGTAAAAAAAGACCTTTCAATGATTTTTCCTATATAAAAAAGTTATGGGATTGTAGCCAAAACTTTCACTATAGACAATAAAAAGCCCCCTTGAGGTTCAAGGGGCTAAGTGTATCTAAAATATCAGACGATTTATTTTTAGAATGATGATCTACGATCACGGCGTGGTTTATCGCTAAAAGTGCGGTTACTTTTTTCATTAAATTTACGATTTCCACGATTATCATTGCCGCGTTCACGTCCGCGCTCTCCACGGAAATCGCCACCACGACCTTTACGTTTACCGTTAAAATCATCGCTGCCACGGGAATTATCGGATTTTACTGCACCTAAGAAAGACATTTGCATTTGTTTATTCAATACTCGTGTTTTTCCGAATTGTTGCAATAATTCTTTCGGCATACCTTGTGGCAATTCAACGGTAGTGTAGTCATCATAAAGTTTAATATGACCAATATAACGGCTGTTAATATCGCCTTCGTTAGCAATCGCACCAACGATATGGCGAACTTCTACACCATCTGCACGACCGACTTCGATACGATATAAATCCATTGGTTGTGGATTTCCATAGCCTTTACGTTCGCCACGACGTTCAGCTGAACGTGGATTTTCACGGCGATCGCCTCGTTCATTACGTTCACGACGACGTTTCTCCATTGGCGGATCAGGTGGAAGAATTAATTTTTGTTTACCTTGAAGCAGCATCAACATTGCTGCAGCAATATCTTCTTGATCCTGATCGGCTGTGAATAAGTCTTCTAATAAACTACGATATTGTTCTAAATCGTGATGCTCGAGTTGTTTCGTAATTTTTGCGACAAATTTTTTGCGGCGGCATTCTTGTAACACAAGATGATTTGGCAATTCTACTTCATTGATACCTTTTTTCATTAGGTGTTCAATATTACGAAGTAAACGACGCTCGCGAGACTCAACGAATAATAAAGCACGACCAGAACGCCCTGCACGACCAGTACGCCCAATTCGGTGTACATAAGATTCTGCATCAAGCGGAATGTCGTAGTTCACCACAAGGCTGATACGTTCAATATCAATACCGCGTGCAGCCACATCGGTTGCCACAACAATATCTAAACTGCCGTTACGTAAGCGATCGAGGGTTTGTTCGCGTAATTGTTGTGTCATATCGCCATTAAGTGCGGCAGAACGGAAACCATTTTTTTCAAGTAGTTCTGTAATGTCTAACGTGCCAGTTTTAGTACGAGCAAAGATAATCGCTGCATCAAAATCTTCCACTTCTAAGAAACGAAGAAGAGCTTCGTTTTTACGCACGCCGTGTACATACCAACAACTTTGGTCGATATCTGGGGCATTTTCGTTATTCACTTTGATCTTCACTTCTTGTGGATCATTCATAAAACGTTTAGTAATACGACGGATCGGTTCAGGCATTGTTGCAGAGAATAACGCAGTTTGATGATTTTCTGGTAATTCTGCCATGACGGTTTCTACATCATCAATGAAACCCATACGTAGCATTTCATCAGCTTCATCTAATACGATAAAACGAAGTTCAGAAAGATTTAATGTTCCGCGACGAATATGGTCAAGAATACGACCTGGTGTACCCACAACCACTTGTGCGCCTTGTTTTAATGCACGAAGTTGGATGTCATAACGTTGGCCACCATATAAGGTAACAATGCGAGTGCCCTGTGCATATTTAACAAATAGTTCGCACGCATCGGCAACTTGAATAGCAAGTTCGCGTGTAGGTGCCATCACTAACATTTGTGGATGTTTTTCACTTGGATCGATTTGCGCTAATAAAGGCAGTGCAAAGGCAGCAGTTTTACCACTACCCGTTTGTGCCATACCTAGCACATCATTGCCACTGAGCAAATGCGGAATACAAGATTGTTGAATTGGAGAAGGTGTTTCAAAACCTAAGTCAGAAACAGCTTTTAAGATGAACTCAGGTAAGCCTAAGTCATTAAAAGTAATTTTGTCAGTCATTAAAATACTCGAATATAAATAAGGAAAGCTCAACGGGCTTTCGGTTTATTAAGTTGAGCAGAGCGAATGAATTTTTCTATTCGTTCTACTGCAAAGAGCGGTAAGTTTTGGATTGATTTTTAGAAAACAATCGCTTTTGTTACCGCACTTTTCTCTTCTTTTTCGTCTTCTGTTTGAACCGGTTTTAATTTCATGAGTTCAAACGCGGCAAAACGATACTCAACAAAGTTATAAACCTGATTTGCCATAGCTAGTTTAAATAAAGCTGCTGCTTCATCTACTAGCCCTACATTGAGTTTTTGTTTTGCTAGATAAAAATAGGTTTCTGTGAGAATTTCAGCATATTGTTGTGAATTTTCGGCAAATTCACTTGCACGTTGTTGTAATTCTTCTACAGAGATGTGTCCTAAGTAATATTGAACGATATGTGTACCCCAGAAGTCCTCTGATAGCCCTTTTGCTCGTTCAACAAGGTTTGTTTGGGCTTCTTGTGGTTTTAATTTTTGTTCGTTCAAATATAGCCATAAGACACGATAGGGATCTTTTTTATCGGCTTGGTAGAACTGTAAGAAATCTTGCTGAGCAAGATGGTAGCGCCCTACATAATAAAAATTTAAACCACGATTAAGGTGGGTATAGTCATAACCTGAATCTAATTCAAACACCGTATTGAAAGCATCCAATGCGCCGTCATAATCTTCTTCAAGCAATAAATAAAGCCCTAAGTAATTGTACACAGATGCCATTTTCGGCTGTAATGCAAGGGCTTGAGTAAGATCATAACGAGCAAGTCCCCATAATCCAAGAGAATCATAGAGTACGCCACGTTCAAAATGTAGCGATGCACGTTCTTCATTACTCATTTTTCCAACCAGTAGTACTTGGCTTAATCGCACGATCATCACTTCTTGTTCAAAGTGAGTATTCGGGTTTTGTTCAGCCAACACGACATGATTTTTAGACACAAAACCGCCCCTAGACTGAACACAGCCAGCAAGGAGTAAGATCGCACATAAGCTAAATAAATAGACTATAAAATGGCGAGATAAGCGAAAACACCGCATTTGCTTTCTTTATGCCTAAAAGTTGGAAAACAACAAAACTTGGCAGCGAATGCTACCAAGTTTTGATTCTATATTCCAAGATTATTCCTGTTCTTCGACAGGATCTTCTTGGTTAATTTCAGTTTCTTGTTTTGGAGCCAAGTCTTTCATTGTTAAACGAATACGACCTTGACGATCGATTTCAACAACTTTTACGTTTACTTCTTGACCCACTTGAAGGTAATCGCTAACTTTTTCTACACGCTCTTCAGCAATTTGAGAAATATGAACCAAACCTTCTTTATTTCCAACGATTGCGACGAATGCACCAAAATCAGCAAGACGAGTGACTTTACCTTTGTAAATTGCGCCAGCTTCAACTTCTGCAACGATTTCCTCAATACGTCCCATTACGTTTTTCGCTGCATTGCTATCTACTGCGGCAATTTTCACTGTACCATCGTCATCAATATCAATTGATGTACCAGTTTCTTCAGTTAGTGAACGGATTGTTGCACCACCTTTACCAATGACATCTTTGATTTTCTTAGGATCAATTTTCATTGTGTAGATGCGCGGTGCGTAGTCAGAAATATCAGCGCGTGGAGCTGGGATTGCTTGTTCCATGACACCAAGAATGTGCATACGTGCACTTTTCGCTTGGTTTAATGCAATTTGCATAATTTCAGGGGTGATACCTTCAATTTTGATATCCATTTGAAGGGCGGTCACACCTTCACGTGTACCAGCCACTTTAAAGTCCATATCACCTAAGTGGTCTTCATCACCTAAGATATCTGAAAGCACCACAAATTTTTCTTCTTCTTTCACTAAGCCCATTGCGATACCTGCAACAGCAGCTTTGATAGGAACACCTGCATCCATTAATGCTAAAGATGCACCACATACAGATGCCATAGAAGAAGAACCGTTAGATTCAGTGATTTCAGAGACAACACGCACAACATACGGGAATTCTGCAAGGCTTGGCATAACAGCCGCTACACCACGTTTTGCTAAACGACCGTGACCGATCTCACGACGTTTTGGCGAGCCGATCATACCTGTTTCACCTACAGAATATGGAGGGAAATTATAATGGAATAAGAAGTGATCTTGACGTTCACCCGTTAATTCATCAATGATTTGTGCATCACGTTCAGTACCTAAAGTCGCAACAGCTAATGCTTGCGTTTCGCCACGGGTGAAAATTGCAGAACCGTGAGTACGTGGTAATACACCAGTGCAAATATCTAATGCACGAACAGTATCAACGGTACGACCATCAATACGTGGTTCGCCTGCAATGATACGACCACGCACGATTTGGCTTTCAAGTGCGGTGAAAATATCCACGATTTTACCTTCGCTGATTTCTTCATCTTCAGCTGTGATTTGCGCAATTACATCCGCTTTAATCGCATCGATTTGTTCGTAACGTAATTGTTTTTCAGTAATGCGGTATGCATCGCCTAAACGTGCTTCAGCAATCGCTTTTACTTTGTTGATTAAATCTGTGTTTGGTTGTGGTGCAACCCAATCCCAACGTGGTTTGCCCGCTTCTTTTGCAAATTCTTTGATTGCTTCAATCACAACTTGTTGTTGTTGATGACCGAATACGACTGCCGCTAACATTTGTTCTTCAGTTAAAATATCAGCTTCAGATTCAACCATTAATACGGCTTTGTCAGTACCAGCAACCACTAAGTCCAAACGGCTTTGTTTTTGTTCTGCCATAGTTGGGTTTAATACGAATTGGTTGTCGATAAAACCAACACGTGCTGCACCGATAGGGCCATTGAAAGGCACGCCAGATAAGGTTAATGCTGCAGAAGCACCGATCATTGCTACTAAGTCAGGGCTGATTTGTGGGTTTACAGAAACCACAGTTGCCACAACTTGGATTTCATTGAAGAAACCTTCTGGGAATAATGGACGAATTGGACGGTCAATTAAACGTGCAATTAAAGTTTCGCCTTCAGATGGACGACCTTCACGCTTGAAGAAACCACCAGGGATTTTACCCGCTGCATAAGTACGCTCTTGGTAGTTTACGGTTAATGGGAAGAAGTCTTGACCTTCTTTCACATCTTTTTTAGCAACAACAGTCACGAATACCGTGGTATCGTCCATGCTTGCCATAACCGCAGCCGTTGCTTGACGTGCAATCGCGCCAGTTTCTAGAGTAACGGTATGCTGACCGTATTTAAATTGTTTAACAATTGGATTCACAATGTTTTCCTTAAAATTTATATTAAAAACAATGCCTTATTTCCCAGATTGCGACTAGCAAAAGAAATCTTTCGAAAAAATGACCGCACTTTGGGCGTTTAAAAATTTCTTTTGATAGCCGCACGCTAATGTAGAAAATAAAGCCCGTGCATTATACAGGATGTTTGGCTTTAATGGCTAACTTTATTTTGCTAAACGCTATTCAACATTACAATTAGTTCATATAGATAAATCAGAATTAGATTCTTTTAGTGCAAATAATTATATTACTTCTGCTACTTATTTAAGATTTTATATTGATCGCTTACTTCATTATAGTGATATTCCTTATTGGATTTATCTTGATTGTCATATCGTGATTAATGGCAATATTACACTTCCTTTTGAATATTTAGATTTCTCTCGTCATACAATAGCAGCAGTTTTAGATCCTTATGTAACTCGCATTGGCCGTCCTTATAAAGATAAGGATTATTTTAATGCGGGAGTTTTATATTTGAATATGGAGAAGTATCAATTAGGAATTTCATCATTTTCTAAAGAATTAATTACATTACATACCCAATTAAAAGAAAGTTTAATTTACGGCGATCAAGATATTCTAAATTACTATTTTGAGGATCGGTGGATTCCATTAGACAAGCGTTATAATTTCCAATTAGATCATATGATTTCATTTGATTCTCTCGATACTTCTCCTAATATCTTTCATTTTACAGGTCCTCATAAGCCTCTTGATAATATTTTTTCTGAAAATGCTTGTGTTAATGCCGTAATTTCATTGTTTAGGCTTTATGCTTCAATAAGTTGGCAAGATATTTGCTCTCTTCCACTCGGTACTACAAGAGCTAATTGGATTAATCAAGAGAGATGATGTAATCGGTGGCTTTATTTCATTTAACCGACTTGGTATCATAGTGTAACTTTTATCCACTATAAGGAAAATTCTATGATTATTAGCAGCTTAACCAGCCCAAATTTTAAAGTTGGTTTACCAAAAGTGATTGCTGAAGTATGTGATTATTTAAATACGTTAGATTTGAATGCGTTAGAGAATGGTCGCCATGATATTAACGATCAAATTTATATGAACGTAATGGAACCAGAAACTGCAGAACCAAGCAGTAAAAAAGCAGAATTACATCATGAATACTTAGATGTACAAGTGCTTATTCGTGGCACGGAAAATATCGAAGTGGGCGCAACCTATCCGAATTTATCTAAGTATGAAGATTACAACGAAGCGGATGATTATCAACTTTGTGCAGATATTGATGATAAATTCACCGTCACAATGAAACCAAAAATGTTCGCTGTATTCTATCCTTACGAACCGCACAAGCCTTGCTGTGTAGTCAATGGAAAAACAGAAAAAATTAAAAAATTGGTCGTAAAAGTACCTGTTAAATTAATTTAATTTTTGAAAAAGTGCGGTTAGAAATTTATCAGCCCAGTGCCTTATATCTCCGCCCTGAAGGACGGAGTTTTACGGCACAGAGCTGATAAATAAAACACTTTGTGATATTAAGAATGGGTTTTATGCAATGCTTTTCCAATAAAAATGCTTGCAACTAACATTACTAAAGTCGGAACCAACCAAGCCATTCCTTCAGATGAAAGAGGGAAGTGTTTCAATAATGAATTGATGCTTTCTGGTAACATTTTAACGTTATTTAAGCTGTCACATAAACTAAAACAAACCGTAACGAGCAATGTACTATTGTATGTAAATTTTATTGATGGAAGTTTTTTGCGTAGGAATTGCAATAAAACAAGCACAATAGCTACTGGGTAAATTAATAACAAGGCTGGGATCGTTATGCGAAGTAGATCCGTTAAACCATATTGTGAAACAGTGATTGTCATTGCGGTAAAAAGTGCGGCCCAGAATGGATAAGAAAAACGCACAGAGAATTTTGAAAAATAATCAGCAGATGCGCTAGTTACACCAACAAGTGTTGTTAAGCTCGCTAATACAATAATACCTGCCATAATCCAAGTCCCAGCTGAACCGAATAAGACATTTACATAACGAGAGAAAATTTGTCCACCATTCGTTGCCCCTTCTGCAACTGCAGCACTGGTTGCACCTAGATAGAAAAGCGAAAAATATAAACTGGCGAGTAAAATGACAGAAACAAATCCTGCTGAAATGGTGTATTTCACAATATCTTTGGTTTTTGTCATATTTTTCGCTGATAATGCTCGGGCGACAATTCCACCAAAAGCGATGGCTGCAAGTACATCCATCGTTTGATAGCCGCTAGTTAAACCGATTAATAAAGAATGGCTATTTTCATAAGCATTACTTGGCGCTTGAATTTCAGATAAAGGCGAAATAAATACGGTAATTGCCACAGCAATAAGTAACACTAATAAAGCTGGTGTCATAAATTTACCCACGCTTGAAATGATCGTATTTGGGCTAATCATAAAGCCCATCGCGATTAAGTTAAAAATGAGTGAAAATAGGAAACGAACATTCGCATTATCTTCCACTAGATCTAAAGGCAACCACGCCATTTCATAAGCAACATTCGTGATACGAGGCATTGCAAAGGTAGAGCCAATGGTTAAATAAAGTATAACGAGGAAACCTGTGCCAGCCCATTTTGGTAAATCTTTAGTAAGTTCTTCGCCACGACCTAAAATCGCTACCACGACAAGAGTAATAAATGGCATTAAAACGCCAGTTAAAACAAAGCCTAAGGAAGCACTCGTCCAATGTTGTCCTGCGGAAAATCCTTCCATAGGCGGAAAAATGATATTACCTGCACCTAAAAATAAGGCGAAGATCATCATTCCTAAAACGATAATATCTTTACGTGAAAACATAATTTTTGACTCTAAAAATAAAAAGGCCTGCATTCTACTACAAAGTAGATAAAATCCCTATTGCGTAAAATTAAAAATGTGAATTTTGTCACAATATATGGCATTTTATCGACAATTCGCTAAAAATCCCGACAAAATCTACCGCACTTTTTCCTTTAACTTCGAAAATATGCTAGGATGCCCCTTTGTGAATTTTTTGCTATGTATTTTTAAAGAGGTTTATGTGATAAAACTGATCCAACGTTTTTTTAAATTAGAATCTGCTGGCGGTATATTATTGCTTTTTTCAGCTGTTGTTGCGATGTTGCTGGCTAATTCGCCGTTAAGCAACCAATATAATGATTTTTTAAATTTGCCTGTAAGTTTACAAATTGGTAGTTTCTCAATTAATAAAACCTTAATTCACTGGATTAACGATGGTTTTATGGCGGTGTTTTTTGTATTAGTGGGAATGGAAGTCAAAAAAGAATTATTTGAAGGCGCGCTTTCTACCTATCAACAAGCTATTTTCCCTGCTATTGCAGCTATTGGCGGAATGGTTATACCGGCTGTAGTTTATTGGTTTATCGCTAAACAAGATCCAAGTTTAGCTAATGGCTGGGCAATTCCAATGGCAACAGACATTGCTTTTGCACTGGGAATTATGGCGTTATTGAGTAAACAAGTGCCACTTCCACTGAAAATATTTTTACTTGCCCTTGCTATTATTGATGACCTCGGTGCGATAGTTGTTATTGCATTATTTTTCTCGCACGGATTGAGTGTACAAGCACTAATTTTTTCTGCCGTGGCAATTATTGCGCTGATATTACTAAATCGTTTCAAAGTTTCCGCACTTTGCGCTTATATGGTCGTAGGTGCAATTTTATGGGCTTCCGTATTAAAGTCTGGTGTGCATGCTACTTTAGCAGGCGTTATTATTGGTTTTAGCATTCCATTGAAAGGTAAGAAAGGAGAACGCCCATTAGATGATTTCGAGCATATTTTAGCCTCTTGGTCATCTTTCGTTATTTTACCACTTTTCGCATTTGCCAATGCTGGTGTGAGTTTTGCAGGCATAGATGTGAATATGATTTCGTCGCCATTATTATTGGCTATAGCAAGCGGTTTAATTATTGGTAAACCAGTCGGTATATTTGGATTTAGTTATATTTCTGTTAAATTGGGATTAGCTAAATTACCAGATGGAATTAATTTTAAACAAATTTTTGCTGTTGCGGTTTTATGTGGAATCGGTTTTACGATGTCAATGTTCTTAGCAAGCCTTGCGTTTGATGCTAATGCGGGGGAAAGTGTCAATACTCTTTCTCGTTTAGGTATTCTACTTGGATCAACGGTTTCGGCAATACTTGGTTATTTATTCTTGAAACAGACGACAAAACTAAGTTAATCATACACAAAGTGCGGTAAAAATTTACCGCACTTGTTCTATAAGATAATTCCACTATCTGCTTTGGTAAAATTCATTACAAATAAACTTTTATAAGTTCTTACATGAAATTCACCCGTCAATACTCGGCGTGTGAATGCGTGATAGCTTTCCATATCTTTTGCATGGAGTAGCAACATAAAATCATAGTCCCCTGAGATTTCGTAACAGCTCACCACTTCGTCTTCTTGACGCATTTTCCGTTCAAATTGCTCTTGATAATAAGAATGTTGATTATCCATTTCGACCATGACAAATACGCTAATCGTACGCCCAACGGCTTTTGGAGAAACTACTGCAACTCGTTTTGTAATAACGCCTGAATCAGTTAATGCTTGCACACGTCGTTGGCAGGTTGCAACGGAACTATTCACTTTCTCTGACAGTTCTTTTAACGGAATCATGGCATCTTGTTGTAATACATTCAAAATATTACGATCTAATTTATCCAGTGTTTGCATAAGATAATTTCTCAAAAATGTAACTATTGAGAAAAATATTATCACAATAAAAAATAAAGTTGAGATTTTTTATTGTCTTGGGATTTTATAATAATCACATTGATGAGATGAGGTTCAAGATGAAAGTAGTCATTCAAGGCGTATTATTGTGCATTTTTTCACAATGTTTATTTGGCATATTGTATTTATTTAGTATATGGCTCCAACCACTTAGCGGAACGGATGTTTTTGCGTGGCGTATGCTGACCATGATCTTTGGGTTACTTTTAATTTTATTCCCGACTATTGGTTGCCGCTCTCTTTTGTCTCTTATTACGACAACTTTAGGAAAAAGTTGGACGCGTTGGGTTTTATTTTTACTGGGGACACTAGATGCGGGAAGTCAATTCTGGCTCTTTATGTGGGCGCCGCTAAATGGCGAAGGGATAAATATTGCAATGGGATATTTTCTTTTTCCGCTGATTATGGCTGTTTTAGGATGGGCTTGGTTAAAAGAACGCTTATCATTTATTCAGAAAATCGCGCTTTTACTGGCTGCCTGCGGTGTTGCACATGAATTATGGCACACTCAAAGTTTTTCATGGACAAGCTTGTGGGTTTGTACGGTTTATCCATTTTATTATCTAAGCCGTAAATGGATGAAAATCCCTGCTCTACAAGGAATTACATTGGATATTATTTTAATTTCGATTCCTTGTTTTATTTATATTCTTTCTCAAAGCGATACGCTTTCTTTGGTTACGCAAGAATATCGTTATTGGTTATTGCTACCAGCACTTGGTATTGTGAGTGCGATTTCGCTTTCAGCCAACTTAAAATCAAGCCAACAAATTCCAGTTAGTATTTTTGCGGTGTTGAGTTATATTGAACCCATATTGCTTTTTTTAATAGCTGTCTTTGTGCTAGATAATCAAATAACCACAAGCGACTATTTTACTTATGTGCCTATTTGGTTAAGTCTCATTGTGATTGGCATAGAAGGGCTTTTAAACAAAAATAAAGTGCGGTGAAAATTAACCGCACTTATTAAAGTTACTGAAATAATTAGAAATTATCTGAAATAGAGATTTTCTATTCCCACTCGATTGTCGCTGGTGGTTTTCCGCTGATGTCATACACGACGCGGGAAATTCCATTCACTTCGTTGATGATACGGTTAGACACTTTGCCTAATAAATCATAAGGCAAATGTGCCCAATGTGCGGTCATAAAATCGATGGTTTCTACCGCGCGTAGGGAAATAACCCAATCGTATTTACGGCCATCGCCCATTACGCCTACAGATTTCACTGGTAAGAATACGCTGAAGGCTTGGCTGGTTTTTTCATACCAACCGCTGTTGCGTAATTCTTCGATAAAGATCGCATCCGCACGGCGTAATAAATCGCAGTATTCTTTTTTCACTTCGCCTAATACACGCACACCTAAGCCTGGGCCAGGGAATGGGTGGCGGTTGATCATTTCAGCTGGTAAGCCTAATGCCAAACCGATTTTACGCACTTCATCTTTAAATAACTCACGTAACGGTTCAACTAAGCCAAGTTTCATATAGTCTGGTAAGCCACCTACATTGTGGTGTGATTTAATTACGTGGGCTTTGCCTGTGTTGCTGGCTGCAGATTCGATCACATCAGGGTAGATCGTACCTTGTGCCAACCATTTCACATTAGTGAGTTTTTTCGATTCATCATCAAATACATCAACAAATACTTTACCGATAATTTTACGTTTCGCTTCAGGATCAGATACGCCAGCAAGTTCGCCTAAGAAACGGCTTTCAGCATCAACACGAGTGATGTTTAAACCGAATTTATCGCCAAACATTTCCATGACTTGATCGCCTTCGTGTAAGCGAAGCAAACCGTTATCTACGAATACGCAGTGTAAGTTTTTGCCGATAGCACGGTGTAAAAGTAATGCAACCACAGAAGAGTCCACACCACCAGATAAGCCTAAAATCACTTCATCATCGCCCACTTGCTCTTTGATGCGAGCAACGGCATCTTCGATAATGTTTTCTGCTGTCCATTTGGTTTCGCAACCACAGATGTTTACTACGAAGTTGGTTAATAATTCCAAGCCTTTTTTAGTATGCGTTACTTCAGGGTGGAACTGCACACCGTAGAAACGACGGCTTTCATCAGACATCGCAGCAATTGGGCAGGTTAGCGTTGTGCCAGTTACTTTGAAGTTTTCTGGTAAGCGCGTTACCTTATCGCCGTGGCTCATCCAAACGTCTAATTTTGGCTCAGAAGCGGTTAAATTATCGTTAAGATTTGCAAAAAGTGCGGTTGAATTTTCAAGAGAAACTGAAGCATAGCCGAACTCTCTGTGATCAGATGTTTCGGTTAAGCCGCCAAGTTGCATCGCCATAGTTTGCATTCCATAGCAAACGCCGAGCACTGGAACGCCTGCGTTAAACACATATTCAGGCGCACGCGGGCTGTTTTCTTCAGTTGTGCTTTCAGGACTGCCAGAAAGAATGATACCCGTTGGAGCAAATTCACGGATTTGTTGTTCGGTTACATCCCAAGCCCAAAGTTCGCAGTACACACCGATTTCACGCACACGACGCGCAATCAGTTGAGTGTATTGTGAACCAAAGTCGAGGATCAGGATTTTGTGATTGTGGATATTTGTCATTTATAATGCTCTTATTATTGATAGTGTAAGCGGTTTATATTATTTAAAACTTTGCAAAAACCAACCGCACTTTAAACAGCAAAAGGCAGGCTAAAGCCCACCTTAAAGATTAGCCCATACGATAGTTCGGTGCTTCTTTAGTAATAGCAACATCGTGAACGTGGCTTTCTTTAATGCCTGCACCGCTAATGCGAACAAATTCCGCTTTGGTGCGTAATTCATCAATAGTTGCACAGCCCGTTAAGCCCATACAAGAACGTAAGCCACCCATTTGTTGGTGGATAATTTCTTTTAAGTAACCTTTGTATGGAATACGGCCTTCGATACCTTCTGGTACGAGTTTGTCTGCCGCGTTATCCGATTGGAAGTAACGATCTGATGAGCCTTTCGCCATAGCACCTAATGAGCCCATACCACGGTAAGATTTAAATGCGCGGCCTTGGTAAAGTTCGATTTCACCTGGTGCTTCTTCAGTACCGGCAAACATCGAGCCAACCATTACACAGCTTGCGCCTGCAGCGATAGCTTTTGCAATATCACCAGAGAAGCGGATACCGCCGTCTGCGATAACTGGAATGCCACGATCTTTTAATGCCGCCGCTGCATCTGCGATAGCCGTGATTTGTGGAACACCTACGCCAGTTACAATACGAGTTGTACAAATTGAACCAGGGCCAATACCTACTTTTACAGCACTTGCGCCTGCGTCTGCTAATGCAATTGCACCTTCAGCCGTTGCTACGTTACCTGCAACGATAGGCAAATTTGGATATTTTGCACGAGTTTCACGAACGCGTTGTAATACGCCTTCTGAGTGACCGTGAGAAGAATCAATTAATAGTACATCTACGCCTGCTTTCACTAATGCATCAATACGTTCTTCGTTGCCAGCACCTGCACCTACAGCCGCACCGACACGTAAACGACCGAATTCATCTTTACATGCATTTGGTTTTTGTTCTGCTTTTTGGAAGTCTTTAACGGTAATCATACCTTTAAGTTTGAAACTATCATTAACCACTAATACTTTTTCAACACGGTGTTGATGCATTAATTCCAAAATTTCTTCGCGACTCGCCCCTTCTTTTACGGTCACCAAGTCTTCTTTTTTCGTCATTACTTGTGAAACAGTTTTGCTTAAATCTTTTACGAAGCGTGTATCACGGCCAGTAATGATACCGATTAAGTTATTTTCCTCATCTACAACAGGGTAGCCCGCAAATCCGTTTTTCTTCACCATTTCAGCAAGTTCGGCAAGCGTTAAATTTGGTAAAACAGTTACTGGTTCAGAAACGATACCACTTTCGAATTTTTTTACTTTACGAACACGATCTACTTGGCGTTCGATCGTCATATTTTTATGAATAAAGCCAATACCGCCTTCTTGTGCTAAAGAGATCGCAAGTTTGGTTTCAGTTACGGTATCCATTGCTGCTGAAAGCA
The DNA here is from genome assembly GCF_019703545.1 of Haemophilus influenzae. Classification (NCBI taxonomy): domain Bacteria; kingdom Pseudomonadati; phylum Pseudomonadota; class Gammaproteobacteria; order Pasteurellales; family Pasteurellaceae; genus Haemophilus; species Haemophilus influenzae. Next base: position 796,871 of record NZ_AP018771.1, read on the forward strand.
TTGGAATATTTAGGCGAATTTCTTTGGTAAGTTGAGTTGAAAGGTTGGCAGTATTTGGAAGCACAGTTGAGTGAGCTGGGACGAGTAGAACATCGTCAAAAGTAAGGGCTTCTTGTTTAATGCGTAATGACATTGCAATATTCTCGCTAAGTTGAAGTTAAAAAATATTGCGGCGGGATTATACAGATTTTACTTGATTTTGAAAACGAAATTTTAGGACTTATGCTATGATTTTCATACTATTTGCCATAAGGAATGAATGATGAATTTTACGTTATTGACATATTTAGCGGATTGTCAGACAAAAGTGCGGTCTGAATTGGAAAAGTTTTCTAAAAATCTAGAGGAAGATATTCAACAATTACGTGAAATTGGTTTGGATATTCTCGTTGATGGACAACATTATCGCTTAGTGCCAATGCTTCCTTTATTAAATCCTCAGCAAATTTCAACCGCACTTTTTCCTTATGGCATCCATTATCAGCCGATAATTTCCTCTACAAATGAATGGATACTACAAAATATTCTTTCATTAAAAAAAGGCGATCTTTGTGTGGCTGAATATCAAACTGCAGGGCGCGGTCGGCGTGGTCGCCAATGGTTATCGCCTTTTGCTGGGCAAATCATGTTTAGTTTTTATTGGGCATTTGATCCTAAAAAATCAATTGAGGGGTTAAGTTTAGTCATCGGTTTGGCGATTGCGGAAGTGCTAAATGTACAAGTGAAATGGCCAAATGATATTTTGTTTGATGAAAGAAAGTTAGGTGGCATTTTAGTTGAAATTGCTAATCATAAAAATGGCATGCTCAATTTAGTGATTGGCATAGGTATTAATGTGTCGTTGTCAAAACAAACAGAAATTAGTCAGCCTTATGCGGAAGTGTGTGAAATTGATCCTGATGTAGAGCGACAAACTTTATTACCCAAACTTATACAACATTTATATACACGTTTAAATATCTTTGAGCAAAATGGTATTGATGAGGAATTTCAACAAGCATGGCAATCATATAATGCGTTTTCAAATAGTGAAGTAAAGGTGCTTACTGGGAAAGGCGTTATTTCAGGTATTGAACAAGGCATAGATGAACGTGGTTATTTAAAAGTATTATGTGGCAATAAAATTCAGATGTTTAATGGTGGAGAAGTTTCATTACGTAAGAAATAATAGCAATAAAAGTTTGACTATTCTAACCGCACTTTTTAATAAAATGTTTATATTTCCATCAAAAGATCATTTTTTTAAATATTTTTACAAAAAAGTACTTGCAAGGGATTTGAAAATCCCTATAATGCACCGCACACAACGACGCACTGTTGTGAAGTTTTTTAAGTTTCCAAGTGCGTCGTTATTTTTTGCTCTTTAACAATATATCAGACAATCTGTGTGGGCACTTGTTGATTGACTTGTTTTAAAAATATTTTTTAATTTTGAAGTCTTAATAGGTGCTTAACTGAAAATTCATTATTACTTTTTTAAGTAGTGTTTTATTTATAGCTAAGCAGTTTATTGAGCGATTGAACTTGAATTGAAGAGTTTGATCATGGCTCAGATTGAACGCTGGCGGCAGGCTTAACACATGCAAGTCGAACGGTAGCAGGAGAAAGCTTGCTTTCTTGCTGACGAGTGGCGGACGGGTGAGTAATGCTTGGGAATCTGGCCTATGGAGGGGGATAACGACGGGAAACTGTCGCTAATACCGCGTATTATCGGAAGATGAAAGTGCGGGACTGAGAGGCCGCATGCCATAGGATGAGCCCAAGTGGGATTAGGTAGTTGGTGGGGTAAATGCCTACCAAGCCTGCGATCTCTAGCTGGTCTGAGAGGATGACCAGCCACACTGGAACTGAGACACGGTCCAGACTCCTACGGGAGGCAGCAGTGGGGAATATTGCGCAATGGGGGGAACCCTGACGCAGCCATGCCGCGTGAATGAAGAAGGCCTTAGGGTTGTAAAGTTCTTTCGGTATTGAGGAAGGTTGATGTGTTAATAGCACATCAAATTGACGTTAAATACAGAAGAAGCACCGGCTAACTCCGTGCCAGCAGCCGCGGTAATACGGAGGGTGCGAGCGTTAATCGGAATAACTGGGCGTAAAGGGCACGCAGGCGGTTATTTAAGTGAGGTGTGAAAGCCCCGGGCTTAACCTGGGAATTGCATTTCAGACTGGGTAACTAGAGTACTTTAGGGAGGGGTAGAATTCCACGTGTAGCGGTGAAATGCGTAGAGATGTGGAGGAATACCGAAGGCGAAGGCAGCCCCTTGGGAATGTACTGACGCTCATGTGCGAAAGCGTGGGGAGCAAACAGGATTAGATACCCTGGTAGTCCACGCTGTAAACGCTGTCGATTTGGGGGTTGGGGTTTAACTCTGGCGCCCGTAGCTAACGTGATAAATCGACCGCCTGGGGAGTACGGCCGCAAGGTTAAAACTCAAATGAATTGACGGGGGCCCGCACAAGCGGTGGAGCATGTGGTTTAATTCGATGCAACGCGAAGAACCTTACCTACTCTTGACATCCTAAGAAGAGCTCAGAGATGAGCTTGTGCCTTCGGGAACTTAGAGACAGGTGCTGCATGGCTGTCGTCAGCTCGTGTTGTGAAATGTTGGGTTAAGTCCCGCAACGAGCGCAACCCTTATCCTTTGTTGCCAGCGACTTGGTCGGGAACTCAAAGGAGACTGCCAGTGATAAACTGGAGGAAGGTGGGGATGACGTCAAGTCATCATGGCCCTTACGAGTAGGGCTACACACGTGCTACAATGGCGTATACAGAGGGAAGCGAAGCTGCGAGGTGGAGCGAATCTCATAAAGTACGTCTAAGTCCGGATTGGAGTCTGCAACTCGACTCCATGAAGTCGGAATCGCTAGTAATCGCGAATCAGAATGTCGCGGTGAATACGTTCCCGGGCCTTGTACACACCGCCCGTCACACCATGGGAGTGGGTTGTACCAGAAGTAGATAGCTTAACCTTTTGGAGGGCGTTTACCACGGTATGATTCATGACTGGGGTGAAGTCGTAACAAGGTAACCGTAGGGGAACCTGCGGTTGGATCACCTCCTTACTGAAGACGAGAGACAGCGAGTGCTCACACAGATTGGCTGATAGTTGTAGACAAGATTAAAAACGAAGCGAAAGCAACGTTGAAAAATAAACGTTAAAAGATAAAAAGAAAATAGAGTATCTTTAATTGATGTCCCCATCGTCTAGAGGCCTAGGACATCGCCCTTTCACGGCGGTAACCGGGGTTCGAATCCCCGTGGGGACGCCAATTAAAGATAACTTTATTAGATTATCTTACTGTTCTTTAAAAAATTGGAAACAAGCTGAAAACAAGAGATTTTCGAGAGAAAGTCTGAGTAGGCAAGACGGGAAAGTGAAAAGAGGGAACGGAGAAGGAAACTCTAAAAACAAAACCTGTTTTGCATAAAATCTTGATTGAACAAAAGCAATCAAGTGTTTAGTTGAATGAAAATACGCATCAAATTGACCGCACTTTGAAGTGAAAACTTAAAGTGATAGAAAACATTTGAGGTTGTATAGTTAAGTGACTAAGCGTACAAGGTGGATGCCTTGGCAATCAGAGGCGAAGAAGGACGTGCTAATCTGCGAAAAGCTTGGATGAGTCGATAAGAGGCGTTTAATCCAAGATATCCGAATGGGGAAACCCAGTAGATGAAGAATCTACTATCAACAAGTGAATTCATAGCTTGTTGAGGCAAACCGGGAGAACTGAAACATCTAAGTACCCCGAGGAAAAGAAATCAACCGAGATTTCGTCAGTAGCGGCGAGCGAAAGCGAAAGAGCCAGTAAGTGATAGCAGTATAGTTAGGAGAATGTGTTGGGAAGCACAATCAAAGAGGGTGATAATCCCGTATCTAAAAACCATATTGTGGTACTAAGCTAACGAGAAGTAGGGCGGGACACGTGATATCCTGTTTGAAGAAGGGGGGACCATCCTCCAAGGCTAAATACTCCTGATTGACCGATAGTGAACCAGTACTGTGAAGGAAAGGCGAAAAGAACCCCGGTGAGGGGAGTGAAATAGAACCTGAAACCTTGTACGTACAAGCAGTGGGAGCCCCATCACTTAATCCGATTGGAAGGTGATGAAAAGCAACCGCACTTAAACAATGGTAAGAGGAGCGAAGCGAGTCAAACCACCCAAAATAAGCAGTGGGATTAAGTGATGGGGTGACTGCGTACCTTTTGTATAATGGGTCAGCGACTTATATTTTGTAGCGAGGTTAACTGAATAGGGGAGCCGAAGGGAAACCGAGTCTTAACTGGGCGAGTAGTTGCAAGGTATAGACCCGAAACCCGGTGATCTAGCCATGGGCAGGTTGAAGGTTGGGTAACACTAACTGGAGGACCGAACCGACTAATGTTGAAAAATTAGCGGATGACTTGTGGCTGGGGGTGAAAGGCCAATCAAACCGGGAGATAGCTGGTTCTCCCCGAAATCTATTTAGGTAGAGCCTTGAGGTGACACCTTTGGGGGTAGAGCACTGTTTCGGCTAGGGGGCCATCCCGGCTTACCAACCCGATGCAAACTACGAATACCAAAGAGTGATACTCAGGAGACACACGGCGGGTGCTAACGTCCGTCGTGGAGAGGGAAACAACCCAGACCGCCAGCTAAGGTCCCCAAGTCTATATTAAGTGGGAAACGAAGTGGGAAGGCTTAGACAGCTAGGATGTTGGCTTAGAAGCAGCCATCATTTAAAGAAAGCGTAATAGCTCACTAGTCGAGTCGGCCTGCGCGGAAGATGTAACGGGGCTGAAATATAGCACCGAAGCTGCGGCATCAGGCGTATCACTAATACGCCTTACGATTAACAAGCTAGAATGGTGCGAAGCGACATGAAAGGTTGTTCAAGCAACCCGAACGTTGAGTCGGGCATCTTAGAGTGAGGATTATTAGTGATACGCCTGTTGGGTAGGGGAGCGTTGTGTAAGCGGAAGAAGGTTCATCGAGAGGTGGGCTGGACGTATCACAAGTGCGAATGCTGACATAAGTAACGATAAAACGGGTGAAAAACCCGTTCGCCGGAAGACCAAGGGTTCCTGTCCAACGTTAATCGGGGCAGGGTGAGTCGGCTCCTAAGGCGAGGCTGAAAAGCGTAGTCGATGGGAAACAGGTTAATATTCCTGTACTTGGTAAAGCTGCGATGTGGGGACGGAGTAGGTTAGGTTATCGCACTGTTGGATATGTGCGTTTAAGTTGGTAGGTGGGAAGTTTAGGCAAATCCGGACTTCCTTAACACAGAGAGATGATGACGAGGCTCTACGGAGCTGAAGTAACTGATACCACACTTCCAGGAAAAGCCACTAAGCGAAAGGCTTTACTAAACCGTACTGAAAACCGACACAGGTGGTCAGGTAGAGAATACTCAGGCGCTTGAGAGAACTCGGGTGAAGGAACTAGGCAAAATAGCACCGTAACTTCGGGAGAAGGTGCGCCGGCGTAGATTGTAAGGGCTAGCCCCTGAAGGTTGAACCGGTCGAAGATACCAGCTGGCTGCAACTGTTTATTAAAAACACAGCACTCTGCAAACACGAAAGTGGAGGTATAGGGTGTGATGCCTGCCCGGTGCTGGAAGGTTAATTGATGGTGTAATCGCAAGAGAAGCACCTGATCGAAGCCCCAGTAAACGGCGGCCGTAACTATAACGGTCCTAAGGTAGCGAAATTCCTTGTCGGGTAAGTTCCGACCTGCACGAATGGCATAATGATGGCCAGGCTGTCTCCACCCGAGACTCAGTGAAATTGAAATCGCCGTGAAGATGCGGTGTACCCGCGGCTAGACGGAAAGACCCCGTGAACCTTTACTATAGCTTGACACTGAACATTGAATTTTGATGTGTAGGATAGGTGGGAGCCTTTGAAGCAGTGACGCCAGTCATTGTGGAGGCGACCTTGAAATACCACCCTTTAACGTTTGATGTTCTAACGAAGATGACGAAACGTGGTCTCGGACAGTGTCTGGTGGGTAGTTTGACTGGGGCGGTCTCCTCCCAAAGCGTAACGGAGGAGCACGAAGGTTTGCTAATCACGGTCGGACATCGTGAGGTTAGTGCAATGGTATAAGCAAGCTTAACTGCGAGACAGACAAGTCGAGCAGGTACGAAAGTAGGTCATAGTGATCCGGTGGTTCTGAATGGAAGGGCCATCGCTCAACGGATAAAAGGTACTCCGGGGATAACAGGCTGATACCGCCCAAGAGTTCATATCGACGGCGGTGTTTGGCACCTCGATGTCGGCTCATCACATCCTGGGGCTGAAGTAGGTCCCAAGGGTATGGCTGTTCGCCATTTAAAGTGGTACGCGAGCTGGGTTTAGAACGTCGTGAGACAGTTCGGTCCCTATCTGCCGTGGGCGTAGGATGATTGATTGGGGCTGCTCCTAGTACGAGAGGACCGGAGTGGACGCATCACTGGTGTTCCAGTTGTCTCGCCAGAGGCATTGCTGGGTAGCTAAATGCGGAAGAGATAAGTGCTGAAAGCATCTAAGCACGAAACTTGCCAAGAGATGAGTCATCCCTGACTTTAAGTCAGTAAGGGTTGTTGTAGACTACGACGTAGATAGGTCTGGTGTGTAAGTGTAGTGATACATTGAGCTAACAGATACTAATTGCCCGAGAGGCTTAACTATACAACGCTCAAGTGTTTTTGGGAGCTAAGTGAAGTAAGAGATGAAAAGCGAAGCAAATAAAAGTAGAGCGGAAACCGAAGTAAAAGACTAAACAAAGAAAAGTAAGTATAGAAGACTTAATAGAAAGAAAATTGAGTTCAGCTTGTGACCAATAAGAACGAGTGAAAGGTAGAGGAAAGACTGAGTAACGAGAGATAAAAGAGACGAGAGATAAAAGAGAAGACGAGTTATCAAAGAATTATCCTGGCGGCGATAGTGCGGTGGACCCACCTGAGACCATACCGAACTCAGAAGTGAAACGCTGTAATGCCGATGGTAGTGTGGGGTTTCCCCATGTGAGAGTAGGGCACCGCCAGGTTATCAGATACAAATCTAAATCACATAAAAACAGAAGAACCCCGTGTCGAAAGATATGGGGTTTTAGCTTTTGGGAATCTACTCATTATTTCATGAAAAGGATTAAAGTAGAAAATAGAGATTGTATTTCAATATCAAGTTTTTAGTTTTGTATTGCCTACAATATAGTTTTAATAAATATACCTATTTACATCATTTAGAGTTTTGATTTTTCATATTTTTCAAATAGACTTTATATATTCATTTCTAATCTCCTTCATTATGATTAAAAATTTAGACGAAATAACTTCAAGTATTATCGCTGATCCTCAAAATAAAGATTTTACAGAACGTGGAATTTTCCCTTTATTTTCGGCTCCTAAAACAGCTCGAATTAATATTGTTGGTCAAGCTCCTGGGTTAAAAGCTGAGCAATCTCGTTTGTATTGGAATGATAAAAGCGGTGATCGTCTGCGTGAATGGTTGGGAGTAGATTACGATTATTTTTATAATTCTGGGATATTTGCGGTTCTTCCAATGGATTTCTATTATCCTGGAAAAGGTAAATCGGGTGACTTACCACCTCGTCAAGGTTTTGCAGAAAGATGGCATCCAATGATTTTAGGGCATCTACCTAATATTCAGCTCACTATTCTTATTGGGCAATATGCACAGAAATATTATTTACCCGAAAATAAAGATAATGTAACTAACACTGTTAAAAATTATCGTCAATTCTTACCGCACTTTATGCCTCTCGTGCACCCTTCCCCACGTAATCAGCTTTGGGTAACAAAGAATCCTTGGTTTGAAGAGCAAGTTATTCCTGAATTACAAATTTTAGTCAAACAGATAATTAATAAAGATTAAGTTTTTCATTTCTTACGCACACATAGTAATAACAATCTCTTTTACTTTATGGATATAATAAAGCCTATATGCACAGGTTTTTTTTTATAACGATAATAATGTTTTAGGAGATTTGATGAAAAATTTCAAATATTTTGCTCAGAGTTATGTGGATTGGGTTATTCGTCTTGGGCGTCTTCGTTTTTCTCTTTTAGGCGTGATGATTCTAGCGGTTTTAGCCCTTTGTACTCAGATTTTATTTAGTCTATTTATTGTTCATCAGATATCTTGGGTAGATATTTTTCGTTCGGTAACTTTTGGCTTACTCACTGCGCCTTTTGTTATTTATTTTTTCACTTTATTAGTAGAAAAACTTGAACATTCTCGTCTTGATCTTTCTAGCTCGGTTAATCGATTGGAAAATGAGGTCGCCGAGCGAATTGCTGCTCAGAAAAAATTATCCCAAGCATTGGAAAAGTTAGAAAAAAATAGCCGTGATAAAAGTACCTTACTTGCCACAATAAGCCATGAATTTCGCACGCCATTGAATGGGATTGTCGGGCTTAGCCAGATTTTACTTGATGATGAATTGGATGATCTCCAGCGTAATTATTTAAAAACTATCAACATAAGTGCGGTCAGTTTAGGCTATATTTTTAGCGATATTATTGATTTGGAAAAAATTGATGCCAGCCGAATTGAATTAAATCGCCAGCCAACAGATTTCCCCGCCTTATTAAACGATATTTATAATTTTGCTAGTTTCCTCGCCAAAGAAAAAAATCTTATTTTTTCTTTAGAGCTTGAACCTAATTTGCCTAATTGGTTGAATCTTGATCGTGTTCGCTTGAGCCAAATTTTGTGGAACTTAATTAGTAATGCGGTGAAGTTTACGGATCAGGGAAATATTATTCTTAAAATTATGAGAAATCAGGATTGTTACCATTTTATTGTGAAAGATACAGGAATGGGGATTTCACCTGAAGAACAAAAACATATTTTTGAAATGTATTATCAAGTGAAAGAAAGCCGCCAGCAAAGTGCGGGTAGCGGTATTGGGTTGGCTATTTCTAAAAATCTCGCTCAGTTAATGGAAGGGGATTTAACAGTTGAAAGTGAGCGAGGAAAAGGCGCGACTTTCCATCTTACTCTCCACGCTCAAGAAATTTCTGAACAAGAATCCGTTAAGAAAAATATACCATTCTTGAATATTCTTTTAGTGGAAGATGTTGATCTCAATATTATGGTTGCGAAAACTATTTTAGAAAAACTTGGGCATCATGTTGATGTTGCGACAAATGGCAAGCAGGCGATTACTTTATTTGAGAAAAATGTTTACGACATTCTATTGCTCGATATTAAATTACCAGATATGAGTGGTTTTGAAATTGCCCAATATTTGCGAGAGAACTATGAAAACGGTATTTATGATTTTTTACCGCCAATGATTGCTTTTACCGCGAATGTTATGCAAAGCGAGCAAGAATATTTAGAAATGGGCATGGATGGCGTATTACGTAAACCCATTTCAATTAAGGATTTACACCATTGTCTACAGCAATTTTTTGCAGATGAAAGCGAATCTATTATAGAAATGAATGATGATAATGAGCTTTCAGAACAGTTTGATTTAGCGCTGATAGAAACACTTGGAAAAAAACAAATTTTAGAAAATTTATCTTTATTCAAACAAACTATGCCAAATTATCTTGCTCAATTATCAAAAGATAATATGAAAGAAACAGAAGATATCGCCCATAAAATTAAAGGTGCAGCGGCATCGGTAGGGTTAAATCATTTACGTCAATTAGCGGATACTTTAGAAAGTGCGGCTAAAAATTCTGATGTTTTTAATTGTGGAGAATTGATTGATGAAATTGGGAATCTTTGGTTAGATGATGTGGAGGATTTGCTTAAATTTTGTAAATTTTAATATCATAAGGTAGTTGTGTAAAGATTATTTAAATGTGATTTAAAGATAATAAAGAGGCTTAAAATGGGAAAATCAAATTTTATTTTAATTAGTAAAACTTTTCAAATTTCTCCGTTATTTACCTTTATATTAAAGGGAATTGATTTTGCTTTTTAATATTAAAGCGAGTAGAATTAGGCTCTCAATTTTATTTACTTTGATGTGGAAATTTATATGTCAGTATTTAATACATTTGTTGAATTTGTCGCGAGAATTGTTGCACCAATGCAGCGTCAATTTATTAATTTTATCCGTATTGCTATTTTTATTGTAATGGCATGGATCGGTGGTTTGAAAGTTTGTCAATATGAGGCAGATGGAATTGCTCACTTTGTATCAAATAGCCCGTTTTTTAGCTATATGTATGAAAAAGGGCCAAATTTAGTGCCGAATGATAAAGGAGAGTTAGTGATGGAATATACACTACACAAAAATCCTGAAGGAAAAATGGTTGCAAAAAACATCGAATGGCATAAAGAAAATGGCACCTATACGGCTTCTTACATTATTGGAGCAATTATTGTTACTGTTGGTATTCTTACTTTAGCTGGTATTTGGAATGCAACGGCAGGTTTAGCAGGAGGCCTACTGACATTTGGCATGTCAATAGTCACGCTGTCATTTTTAATCACAACGCCCGAGGCTTGGGTGCCTAATCTAGGTGGAGATTTACCAACGCCAGCCTATGGTTTCCCTTATTTATCTGGAGTTGGTCGTTTAGTGATTAAAGATATTATTATGATGGCAGGTGGCTTAACAGCTGCAGCAGAGTGTGCAAATCGAATTTTAGCACGTAAAAAATAAGTTTATCGATATAAAAATAAAACAGCTCCAAGTATAAATTGGCGCTGTTTTTATTATCACGACTAGTTAAATATTGACCAGTATGTTTTGTATTATTAATTCATAATTCATAATTCATAATTCATAATGCCTTTATGTCTTAATAAGGTGTCTAATTGTTGATATATTAAATTTAAATCTAAATCTTTCCACCAACCCCTTTAAATTTCTCTACAAATGCAGCAATTTTTTGGAAAATCGTCTGTTTTTTAGTGAGATATTGTGGATTAAGTGGACTCATTTTTGGCAATACTTCATTAAGTGCCGTGCCGTTTTCACTGGCATATTCGCGTTTTAATGAAGTGCTGATATAGCGTTTTGCTGCATCGACATTCAAATTTTCTTCTTGAATTAGGGCTTCTGCTTCTTTTTGTTGCTCATTCTGGGCAAAAAGGAAAAAGGCATCAATCAAGCTTGCTTTATCGGGAATATCATTTAAATTTGTTTGGTTGATAAAATCGACAATCAAGCTCTCTTTCGCACGGTTACCTAAACTTGAACGAACTGTACGGCGGATTTCATCAATTAACACCTCTTTGTCTTGGTTTTTCTTATGATGTTCGAAAATTAACGCAAGAATGTAATCCAAATTGATTTCTTGAGATTTTAATAAATCCACTTCAAACACGACATCATCCCAATTTATCGGCGAATTATCCTTATCATTCCCCTCTTTTCTTTGGCGTAACCAATCGCGAATATCATTATAAGTTGAACGATAATCTTGCTCTGTTCTTACTGGTAAAGTGGGTACTTCAAGCATTTCTGCAATTTGTTCATCATTCACATAATGTACTTGCTTGAATTTTTCCATTGCAATCGGATCATTTAAATCGACCGCTTGTAAGGCTTGCAATGCTGCAAATTCATCGTAATTTTGCAAAATATTTTCAATACGTAAATATTCGCCAAATAATTTTACAAACTCTTTTTTATCTTGCTCTGTTTCGATTTCTGTTGGATTAGGAAAGCGATTTTGCAGCTCTTGAACAACCTCTAAATAACCACGTTGATTGTCATCACCGTTAAAATAGCTGTCATAGCTTTTCTCTAGTACGACATTCTTCGTGTTTTTATCGCCAAATAGTGTGATTGCATCAACGGTATTTTGTTCCAAATCGCGGAAAGTAACAATATTCCCAAAGGTTTTAGTGGTGTCATAAATGCGGTTGGTGCGAGAAAAAGCCTGCATTAATCCGTGATAACGCAAGTTTTTGTCCACGAAAAGCGTATTCAACGTAGGGGCATCAAAGCCTGTTAAGAACATTCCGACCACAATCAGTAAATCCACTTCCTGATTTTTCACACGTTTGGCAAGATCGCGATAGTAATTTTGGAATGATTGACTATCTACGCCATAATTCGTGCCAAAGTAGTGATTGTAATCATCAATGGCTTTTGTTAAAAATTCTTTTGCCGTACTGTTTAGAGCAGTGGGTTCAAAGGTTTCATCTGGAATATCTCCAATCGCATCTTGTTCTTCATTTGCCGCAAAAGAGAAAATGGTGGCAATTCTTAACGGTTTTTCTTGTTCAGTCTGTAGATTTTGTAAAGTTTCGTAATAACGTTTTGCCGCTTCCACACTGCTTACCGCAAACATTGCATTAAAGCCCTTACCTGTGGCGTTCAAGCGGTGGGTTTTCTGTTTAAAATTGTTAAGCAAATATTGCGAGATTTCTTTAATACGCTCAGGGTGTAAAAAGGCTTGTTTCTGCTCAAGTGCGGTCAATTTTTCAGGATCTTTTTCTGTTTCTAAGGCTTTAAATTGTGGGCGGACATCGTTGTAATCGACCTTGAATTTCAGTACTTTGTCATCACGAATAGCATCGGTAATCACATAAGAATGCAATTCCGTACCGAATACACTGGCTGTGGTTTCCGCACCTAAGGCATTTTCAGAAAAAATTGGCGTGCCAGTAAAACCAAATTGATAGAATTTTTTGAATTTACGTTTTAGATTTTTTTGTGCTTCGCCAAATTGGGAGCGATGGGCTTCATCGAAAATAAATACGACTTGTTTTTGATAAATCGGCAAATTCTCTTCCGATTTCATCAAATTATTCAACTTTTGAATGGTGGTTACGATAATTTTGTTATCGTCTTTTTCAATATTGCGTTTAAGCCCAGCAGTACTTTCCGAGCCATTCACGCTATCAGGCGAAAAACGCTGATATTCCTTCATTGTTTGATAATCTAAGTCCTTTCTATCCACCACAAAAAAGACTTTATCAATAAAATCAAGTTCAGTCGCAAGGCGAGAGGCTTTAAAACTGGTAAGCGTTTTACCTGAACCTGTGGTATGCCAAATATAGCCACCACTTTCTTTGTTACTCCAATTTTTGGCGTGATATGAACTTTTGATTTTCCATAAAATCCGCTCTGTGGCGGCAATTTGATACGGACGCATAATCAATAGAGTGTCGGAAACATCAAACACGCAGTAATTTACCAACACATTGAGCAAAGTATTCTTTTGCAAGAAAGTCGCTGTAAAATCCTTTAAATCTTTAATTAAAGTATTTTTTGCCGTTGCCCAATTCATTGTGAAGTCGTAGCTGTTCTTATCGCGTTTGGTGGTATTGGCAAAATAGCGGGTATCCGTGCCATTAGAAATGACAAAAATCTGAATATATTTAAAGAGAGAATTTTCTTTATTGAAACTTTCTTTGCTGTAGCGATGAATTTGATTAAAGGCTTCACGAATCGCCACGCCACGTTTTTTTAATTCAATATGTACAAGCGGTAAACCATTTACCAAAATGGTCACATCATAACGATTGTCATAGCTGCCAGTTTGCTCAAATTGATTGATGACTTGCAGAGAATTATTGGCAAGATTTTTCTTATCTAGCAAATAGATATTCTGAATGCGTCCATTATCGAACACAAAATCATAAATATAATCATCGTGAATTTTTCGGGTTTTCTCAATCAGACTATCACTGGGTTTATCCAAATATTCTTCTAAAAAACGTTGCCATTCCGCATCGGAGAAAATAACATTATTCAACCGTTGTAATTGAACACGTAAGTTTTTAATCAGTTCATCGTGATTATTAAGCCCTTGTAAATACTCATAGCCTTGCGCCTGTAAATCACGAATAAACTCACGCTCAAGGCTCCCTTCCGTTTGATAACCAGCATTAGGTTCTTCCACAAATTTATTATATTGATCTAAAACGATAAAATTATTGGATTCAGCGATGGTTTTGTATTGGGTCATAGTTTTTCCTTAGTATATTTTTCAGTTATTCAGTATTATTGAATAACTTGAGTTATTATAAGTTATTGAATAATAAGATTATTTCTATTGGATATGTTTTCTAGTCGTAATTTTTATAGTTTAAATATTAATCAAGAAAACTTTAGTTTTAACTAAAGAACTTGACCTCGGATCCATATTTTTATACTATGCGTGCCAACAGTTCCCCTGGCTTTGCCAACTCAAGTGGTTGGATTCACAAGGCTAGGGGCCATTTTTTTCCATAGATTCCATTCTTTTAGGTCAATAACTAATCCTGTATCTTTTATTGAAATTGCATTATTTTGCACCTTAGGAAATTCATCAAGAACCGCTAAAAAACGTTCTCCCCACGTTGAATTTGGACAAATAATATCTAACATTCTTTTCATCAAACAAAAATATACGAATACTTGTTTTGTTGAAAGCATTTTCCACTGTGGGTCATTTAGCCCTTTTAATGTTGCATTTACAGGAATAGAACGATTCCATAATCTGCTATGATGTGCAGAAATGTTGCGAATGATGTTAAAAGCGTGAAGATGCGTTTGTAAATGTCTTCCACTTTTTAAATGATATATTTTAGCAATATGGTCTTTATCTTCCTCTTTCATTCCACTATAAAGTTTTGACATTGTGCCAAAATCCCAAACTTCACAGCATACCCAAATAGGCAGATCTTCATATTGTTCTAAATGATGTTTTACAAAACTTGTTTTTCCTTCTCGGCGAATTAAACTATCAAGTCTATCTAACCATTCTGAATGTCGGAAATTAGAATCAAAAAATTCACTTTTTTTGTGGGCGAGCGGATGATATTTTCCTAATTGATAAGCAATATTCACACGCATAGCGACTTCAATTCTTTCTAAAGCATCAAGTGCTAATTGTCGTAATTTTTTATCAAAAAGGTAAAGTTGTTTTACATCAGTAAAAGATGTATTTTCAATAAAGCGGTCTAATTTTTTCTCAGGATTACAAATATCTATTTGGCGAAAAGGATAAAGATAGCCACTAACACGATAATATCCAATGGTTTTTAAATAACCTAAGGCTTTTAAGTCATTCTCAATAACAAGCCCACGTGTTTTTAATTGCGAGAGTTGGTCATCAAAACTTTTCCATTCTTTTAATGTTTTTGGCATATTTTCTTATTGTTTAAAATTTAGTAATAATTCTCTGTAATATTCATACCGCTTTTGGCTTTGTTCAATCGCTAAAGGCAAGCCTTCGGTGATGGAATTGGTTAAGGTTTCAAATTTGTCTAAGATTGAAACGATGCGGTGTTGTTCCTCTAATGGGGGAATAGGAAGAATGATTTTAGCCATATCAGTTGCTGATACATCAATAACTTTTGTTCCTTTGGCATATTTACGTTTTTCATTTGTGAAAAATGATGTTTGCGTAAGATAAACAAAATATTTGCTTAGTATTTTTTCATGATTCGGTTTGAATATTGTTGCATGTCCACCAGTTACGGCTTGTTCTTTCCCTAAGTACACCATTGCTTTTCCAACATCCTCAAAGTTTTCACTGGTATTTGTTATTACAACATCACCACAATCTACTTTTTTCAATTTTTTAGCTAATTCAGGCGAAACAAAAGATTTGGTTTTCGTGGCAAATGTACCATAGTAGGTATAAATTTGACCATAATGAATGGCTGGAACGCCTGTTTCGGTAAAATCTTTCTTCTGTAATCCATTGCCACGAATTAACTCGCCCAAATCAATCAGTTTTATCCATTGGACTACCACCCCCGATAGCTCTAAACTATCAAAAGATAATAATTTTTCTCGATAGTATTCATACTGCTTCTGGCGTAGTATAAGCTCGCTGGTAAGCTCGCTGGTAAGCACTGTCAATGCGTCCAAAATTTTTACGATTTCTGTTTGGACGGAGAGTGGGGGGATGGGGATTGGAATTTGTTGCAGTTTAGCTTTTGTTAATTTTGCACGTTCCTTTCCAGCTAAGAATGGAATGAAATTCATATTAGTTAAATAATGGTATAAAAAACGATTATTTAATTTTTCTTTGCCATTTACTACATGGACGTGGTTATTTGCCCAAAATTTACCTACAGCCCATTGAATAGAGTAATTTTCTAGACTAGCAGAACCATCTTCAGCAATTAATACAAATTCGCCCTCGTGAGTATATCCTTCGACATAATCTTGGATATTATTAGCACCATAATATGGAATATTCCCTGACACTCGTGAGGATGATTTGACTGGTTTTCTTGCATTATTGACGATATTGGCAACTTCATCTAAAGGCTTCCACTCAACCTCAGCCCCATCTAATAATTTTTCTAAAAAAGTGCGGTTGTTTTTCATTGTGTTTTTTATTGTTCCTCGTAGGGTACAACTGTCAACGTTTAGTTGATAGTTGGATTTTAATTTGTCTTGAATACTATAAAATTTCAAACGTCAGAAAACGCTTGCAGAATTGTTGTGGAATAACTATAATCCCCACAGCTCACCTACTCTTTAGTAGAAAGAGGTAGCCGTTCGCCCGGCTTACAATAGGCGACCATTTCTCTATCATTAGAACCATTCGCATTCTTTCAAAGTTTCATCGCCATTTCGGTATTTTTCGTAGCGTTTCTGATAATCATCACGTTTTCCTTGGTGATCGATATAAAAACTTGTCACTAAAAATGAAGAGGATTTACCTAGTTTCTGTAAAATCACAACAAAATCATCTTTATAAGCCCATAAATATAAGCGAATATCTCGTTTTTTGTTACTTTCACGATGATAAAAAAGCTTAATTTTTTCATGAGTATGATTTTCTAGAATCTCCTTCACCCAGCCAATTCTTTCAGCCCGTCTATAATCAGGATAGCGACCACGTGAGCGAAATCTCTTTATACCATTTTCCCAATAGGTTTCTTTTTCTTCTCGTGAGATTAGATGCCAAAAGATTTTTTCTTTATTATCTTCTAAATCATGTGATTTAGGGTCTATATAAATTTTTCTGGCTAAATAAGTTCGATTTTTTACAAAGCTTGAATGGAAAATGGAATATAAATAATCAAATAAATTTTCACTTTCAATTTTATTTAAGTCTAATATCTCATCTAGCATCTTTTTCTTCCCTGTGGTTGCATACGGAAGATATTAAAATGCTTTTCCCAAGGTACAGTAGTGATGTCTAAAGGATGACATAGTTTTTGTTCCAAATATTCTACAAATTGTTGTTTTATCGCACTTTTATGGTCAATATCAGTTCGGTTCTTATAAGCGACAGCCCCGACTAATAAATCACAAAGTTGAATAATTTGTACCTGATAAGATTGCACAATGGTCACTTCTGCTTTTAAATCCCAGTTTGTACCATTTTGTAATACTTCGCATAATTTCTTAGATTTATCTGCACCTAATGTATCCATATAATCTAAATAAATGCGGTAAATATTTTTTTTCTCTAAGAAATCTCGTATTGTGTAATAGAGTACTTTATAGTAAAAATTATTGTGTGAGCCTTCATTGAACACTTTGTGATTTAAAGACTTTTTATTCATTACGACAGTAGTTTTAAAATGAATTTCTTCATTATCTAAAACGAGATCAATTAGATCGCGGTAAAGATTCCATTGTTGTTTATTTAGCTTACTCCATTTTAATTCTGGTAAGTAGTTATGTTTATGTCGTAATGCCTTAATTGATTTACTTAACTCAATTGCTTTCTCTGCTGTGCAGTGAATTGCTCCGATTGCCATAATATCAGAGCCATCATGTTCTAAATGACAACTTTCATCACAAAATATTTTATAAATAGCCATTCTATTTCCTTATCTTATTACCTTTCAATTTCTGCAACAATCTTATCAATCTCAGCACGCAAGCGGTCAATATTGGCTACAGTTTTACGAATTTCCGCATTGAGTTCATCAATATTAATTACTTCGCGAGTGTCTTTTTGTTCCACATAAGAGCTGACTGCAAGGTTGTAGTCATTTTGGGCGATTTCTTCAAAGGATATGGATTTTGCCAAATGCGGCACATCCTCTTTATCGGCAAACAGTTTTAGGATTTGCTCAATATGTTCCTCTTCTAAGATGTTGTTATTGGTGGCAGATTTAAATAAACCGCTGGCGTCGATAAATTGGGTTTGGGTATTGGGTTTGTGCTTGGAAAGCACCAAAATATTCACCGCAATACTGGTGCCAAAAAAGAGATTTGGCGCAAGCGCAATCACCGCGTCCACATAGTTATTATCCACCAAATATTGACGAATTTTTTGCTCGGCACCGCCACGATAAAAAATGCCAGGGAAGGAGACAATCGCCGCCCTGCCTTTGCCTGAAAGATAGCTTAATGCGTGTAAAATAAAGGCAAAATCCGCTTTAGATTTCGGTGCAAGCACACCGGCAGGGGCAAAGCGTTCATCGTTAATCAGTGTTGGATCGTCGGAGCCAGCCCATTTCACGGAGTAAGGTGGGTTAGAAACGATGGCATCGAAAGGTTTATCATCGCCAAATTGTGGTTCCATTAAGGTGTTACCTAAAGCAATATCAAACTTGTCGTAGTTGATGTTATGCAAAAACATATTCATACGGGCAAGGTTGTATGTGGTATGGTTAATTTCCTGCCCGAAAAAGCCTTCTTCAATAATATGTTCATCAAATTGTTTTTTGGCTTGAAGCAAAAGTGAGCCAGAACCTGCTGCAGGGTCATAAATTTTATTGACCGAGGTTTGCCCGTGCATTGCAATTTGAGCAATGAGTTTGGAAACACTTTGTGGGGTGAAAAATTCGCCACCAGATTTGCCTGCATTGGCGGCATAGTTAGAAATAAGATATTCGTATGCATCGCCAAATAAATCAATGTGGTTATCTTCAAATTTGCCAAAATCAAGTTCAGCCACGCCTTTCAAAACAGCCGTTAAGTGGTCGTTTTTATCTTTTACGGTGTTGCCTAGGCGATTGCTGGTGGTATCAAAATCGGCAAATAAGC
Source organism: Haemophilus influenzae (assembly GCF_019703545.1). Classification (NCBI taxonomy): domain Bacteria; kingdom Pseudomonadati; phylum Pseudomonadota; class Gammaproteobacteria; order Pasteurellales; family Pasteurellaceae; genus Haemophilus; species Haemophilus influenzae. The sequence continues at coordinate 815,733 of NZ_AP018771.1, forward strand.
CTTTAATATCTTGTTCAGACGGAAAGCCCGTCGCTGAGTTTTCAATATCAGTAAAAATCTGTTTTAAATTAGTATTCAAATTAGGATTGTTGCCAGCATTAGCCGCAACATTCTTAAATAATTGGCTTGGGTAAATAAAGTAGCCTTTCGTTTTAATGGCATCTGTTTTAATGTCTGGGGTAATGATTTCATCAGGTAATTGGGCATAATTTACGCTTTCATCGCCTGCTTCAATGTAATTGGCAAAATTTTCGCTAATAAAACGGTAAAAAAGTGTGCCAAGTACATATTGTTTGAAATCCCAGCCATCGACTGAGCCTCGCACATCATTAGCAATTTGCCAAATACGACGTTGAAGTTCGGCACGTTGTTGAATTGCAGCAGCCATAAAATCCTCAGAATATTTTGTGTAATGAGTTGAATAGATATGTGAAAAATTATACAGGAAATTAGTCTATTCTGCGTGAATTTCTATGCGTTTATCTTACAGCTATTTGTAAAAATAATGTCTCGTTTGTAGGTTTTGTTTGGATAAAGTGCGGTTAAAATTTACTATGTTTTTATGTCGAGAAAAATATTTGAGAAAGGGCATGTTGTGCATGCCCTATAGTTTGACGTATTAGTTCATAATTCCTTTATGTCTTAACAACGCATCTAATTGCGGTTCACGGCCACGGAAGCGTTTGAAGAGTTCCATTGGTTCTTCTGAGCCACCACGCGTGAGAATTTCATCTAAGAATGATTTGCCGGTGATTGGGTTGAAAATACCTTCTTCTTCAAAGCGTGAATAAGCGTCTGCTGATAATACTTCAGCCCATAAATAGCTGTAATAACCTGCGGCGTAGCCCCCTGCAAAAATATGGCTGAAGCTGTGTGGCGTTCTTGCCCAATCTACGCCTTTTATGACGGCAACTTGTGATTTCACTGATTTAAGTGTATCCAAAATTTGATTGGTTTTTTCCGCATCAAAGGTGTGATGCAAGCGGAAATCAAAAATCCCAAATTCAAGCTGACGTAAGATAAACATTGCAGCTTGGAAATTTTTCGCTTTTAATAATTGCGTGAGTTTTTCTTTTGGCAACGGCTCGCCTGTTTCGTAATGCCCTGAAATAAACGCCAAAGCCTCTTCTTCCCAGCACCAGTTTTCCATAAATTGACTTGGTAATTCCACAGCATCCCAAGGCACGCCATTTATACCCGCCACATCGGATACATCAATTTGCGTGAGCATATGATGGATTCCGTGCCCAAATTCGTGGAATAGCGTGGTGACTTCATTGTGAGTAAATAACGCTGGTTTATTCCCTATAGGGGCGTTGAAGTTGCAAGTTAAATAAGCCACAGGCGTTTCAATGCTGCCATCCAGTTTACGCTTACGTCCGATACAATCATCCATCCACGCACCGCCACGTTTATGTTCGCGCGCATATAAATCAAGATAGAAACTGCCTCGGAGTTGATCATTTTCATCGATTAAATCAAAGAAACGCACATCTTTATGCCAAGTATCCACGCCTTTGCGTTCCACTGCACGAATATTGAAAATGCGTTTAATTAATTTAAACAATCCTGAAATCACGCGATTTTCTGGAAAATATGGGCGAAGTTCTTCATCATTAATGGCGTATAAATGTTGTTTTTGTTTTTCGCTGTAAAAACCAATATCCCAAGGTGCAAGTTCCGTGACACCAAATTCTTTTTCGCAGTAATTTTTCAATTCTTGCAGTTCTTTTTCGCCTTGTGGTTTGGCACGTTCGGCAAGATGATCTAAGAAATCAAGCACTTGTTGTGGGTTTTCTGCCATTTTTGTGGCAAGTGAGAGTTCGGTGTAAGTATTAAAACCGAGTAATTTCGCCAATTCCACGCGTAATGTAAGAATTTCTTCCATAACTTTACTGTTGTCCCATTTGCCCGCGTTAGGGCCTTGTTCAGAGGCGCGTGTTGCATAAGCACGGTACATTTCTTCACGCAATGCACGATTTTCGCAGTAAGTCATCACAGGCAAATAACTTGGGATTTCTAACGTAAAACGATAACCTTTTAATCCTTTACTTTCGGCAGATTGTTGTGCTGCTTGCAGTGCGGATTCGGGTAAGCCAGCAAGTTCAGCTTCGTTTTCAATGAGTTTTTCCCAACCCATTGTGGCATCTAATACATTATTGCTGAATTGTGAATTGAATTCCGATAAGCGTGCCACAATTTCGCCATAACGTTGTTGTTTCTCTTCGGAAAGCCCGATACCTGAAAGTTCAAAATCACGCAGTGAATTTTCAATGGCTTTCTTTTGTGCAATAGAATAATCGGCAAATTCAGCACTATTTTTTAACGCTAAATAGGCATTATAAAGCCCTTTATGCTGACCAACCCAAGTGCTGTATTCAGAAAGTAACGGCAAGCACGTTTGATAGGCTTCACGTAATTCAGTGCTATTTTTTACTGAATTGAGATGAGAAACGGGCGACCAAGCACGATTTAGGCGATCATTAGTTTCCGTTAAAGGCAAAATGAAATTTTCCCAAGTAAAGTGTGGTTGTTTTAACACTTGTTCTATCGTATTGCGACAATCTTGAATTAATTTTTCAACAGCTGGTTGAATGTGTTCTGGCTTGATTTGTGAAAATGGCGGTAGGCCTTGAATGTTAAGTAATGGATTTGACATAGACATAAATGTTCCTTTTTTTGAAAACTGCTTTTTATGTGACGGCAAATTCTATAATATCAAGGTTGAAAAATCTAAAAAATCAGTAATAATAGTTTGCATTTTCTTTTTTATTAGGAACATTATGAAAATTATTTACATTATTTTAGGTTTTCTTTCACTTGCAATTGGCATCATTGGGATTTTTCTTCCTCTTTTGCCTACCACGCCTTTTTTATTACTTACTTTATTTTTCTTCACAAAAGGTTCAAAACGCTTAGAACAATGGTTTTTAGGCACAAGTATTTATCAAAAACATCTCAAGTCCTTTCATGAAAATCGATCATTAAAGAAAAATACCAAAATTTTTATTTTGACTTTTGCTACCACAATGCTACTAATTGGTTTTTATTTCACGCCAAGTGTAATAGGGCGTAGTGTTATTGTTGCGTTGATTTGTATTAAGTTTTGGTTCTTCTTATTTTGGATTAAAACCGAAAATGAATAATTTGTTCGCCTTGTGCCAACGAAGTGCGGTTATTTTTTCTATTATTTTTACGGTGGTGGCTTGTGATAAATTGGATAGTCCTAAGCCTATTTCGCCACAAATTGAGACACAAAAAAATACTCAATTAGAATCTAACCGAGTTGAATTAAAACGTGGCGTTTATAGCGATTTGACTTTGCAACCTTGGCAAGCACAAAGCGAAGAACAAACTCAATTATTACGAGATCTTTTTGAAGGATTAACAGCTTATGATGTGCAAGGTAATCTTGTTCCAGCTGTAGCAGAAAATTGGCAAACCGAAGACAATAAAACTTGGATTTTCACTTTGCGTGAAAATGCTAAATGGTCAAATGATGAGCCTATCACTGCATCAGATTTTGTACAATCTTGGCAAACACTTTCTCAATCTGAAAGCCCACTTAAAAATTATTTGGCTTTTATGAATCTGAAAAATGCGAAGGCAGTATTGGAAAAAGCGTTACCTGTTGAATCCCTAGGATTGTTTGCTGAAAATGACCGCACTTTACGCATTGAATTAGATAAAGCATCGCCATATTTACCTTCTATGCTGGCACATGTCAGTCTTTTGCCTCACTATGCTAAATCGACTGAAATATTTATCAGTAATGGCGCATATCAGTTACAAAGTCAGGCTGAAAATCAGCATATTTTAACTACCAATCCTTATTATTGGGCGAAAGAAAAAGTGATATTTCAGCAAGTGAAGTATCAAAAAATTTCCGTTGATGCAGATTTGTCTGATTTTGATGTTGTAATGAATCCGAAAAAAGTCGATCAGAATATCCAAGATTATCCGCAACTTTGTACTTACTTCTATGAGTTTAATCTTTCCGATCCTGTGTTACAAAAAAGTGCGGTAAGAAAAGCGATTGTTTCGATGATTTCTACCAATAATTTGGTTGCAGATATTGCTCATCTTTATCCTAACAATACTTTTTTGCCAAAATCTATGCTAGGTGAGCAAGAATCTGTTTGGGAGCCAGTTGTTGCAGAACAGCTCTTTTCCCAAAATCAAATTAGTGAAACTCGTCCATTGAAATTACGTATTCGTTATGATGATTCATCTCTGAATCAAACCATTGCAATGCGATTAAATCATCAATTATCACAATCTGATTTATTACGAGTTGAAAATCAAGGGATGAGCTGGCAAGAATTGCAAACGGCCCGCACAAAAGGCGATTTTCAATTAATTCGTTCTGGCTGGTGTGCTGATTTTAATGATCCTGCAGCATTTCTAAATTTATTCTATTCAAAAAGCCCAGATAACAAAAATGGCTATAAAAATGCGGAATTTGATCGTTTATTTGAAAGTGCAATGACGACGACATCCGAAAAAGTGCGGTTAGAAAATTACGCAAAATTAAAAGGGATAGTTCAACAAGAGCATTTAGTGTTACCCATTTTTCAATATAGTACGCCTGTTTATCTTGCACCGAGTATAATGGGTGATCAAGTAAATTCTGTCGGTGTCATTTACAGTAAAGATTTGTGGAGAAAGGTTCAAAGTCAATAATTGCCCTTGCAATCAAGGAAAGAATTCTTTAAGATTGGAGGCATTGGGGACAACTCCTACATCGTCCCCTTGCGATTATCTTAGATAACTGTACCTGAACAGCTAACTAAACAACAGATAATCAAGAAAATGAAAAAGAGCGTTTTTTTCATTTTACTTACTCCTGATAAGCCCCGATCTTTGGAATACGAGACGGGGTTTCTCGTTTTTAGCAATATGCTAAAAAATCCTTCGATTATTCCGTAACTGAGAGTTTAAATAAAAAAGCCACACTGTTCAATATAACAGTATGGCTTTTTTAACATGTGTTGTTTTATTAAATAATCTCTTCTTGGCAATGTGGACAGGTCATTAAATGTTGTTCATCATTGTTATGCACAATGTAATGCCCCATTTTTTTCGCTTTTGTATCAAGATATTTTGTGTTGTAGCGGTTTTCGCCTACATTAAGCGGTACTCGCTCAACCACGTTGATACCTGCTTTTTTCATGGTTTCTACTTTTTCTGGGTTGTTGGTCATTAAGCGAACTTTTTTTACACCAAGTAGCTCAAACATATCGGCACAGACTTCAAAGTTGCGTTCATCCGCTTTGAAACCTAAAGCAAGATTAGCTTCAATGGTATCCATTCCTTTATCTTGTAAAGAATAAGCACGGATTTTATTAATCAAACCAATTCCGCGACCTTCTTCACGATGATAAATTAAGACACCACGACCTTCTTCTTGAATTTGTTTCAATGCTGTCGCCAGTTGGAACCCACAATCGCATTTTAAGCTGTGAAGCGCATCGCCAGTTAAACATTCAGAATGGATACGTGCTAATACAGGTTCATCAGCATTAGAAATATCGCCCATCACTAAGGCTACATGTTCTTTTTTTGTATCTGGGAATTCAAATCCCACCATTTTGAAAATACCGTATTCAGTGGGTAAATTGGCTTGCGCAACTAGCTGAATTTTTGCCATAAAGTGATCCTTATTCGTAGTCATTTCTGTTAGAATGCGCGCGTTATTTTTTATTATCAAGGGGCGAGCATGTTCAAAAGGCTGTCATTATATACGTTATTACTTTGTCTTGTACCATTTTTTATTTGGGGTATTTCCTATCAGTGGCATGGTAATAGCCAATTAACTGAAGCTGATTATTGGCTTTATTTGCTCACTGAAACGGGTAGCGTACCTTATGCCTTAATCACCTGTGTGTTGTTTACGCTTTTGTTCGCGTTTTTATTTAAAAATCCAAAACAATGGCTATTAGGCGTAATTGTGATGGGGATTTCAGTTATTGCAACTCAAGCCGCAAAAACAGGGGCAAAAGCATTATTTGAAGAACCTCGTCCATTCACCGTTTATCTAGCTGAGCAAACTCATTCAACGCCTGAAAACTTTTATAAAAATGACCGCACTTTGCGTGCTGAAATAGCTAAGAATTTTTATTCGATGGATGCCATTACACCAGCTTGGTTAGTTCATCATTATGAAAATGAAACGGGGTATTCGTTCCCCTCTGGACATACGATTTTTGCGGCAACTTGGCTAATGCTTGCTGTTGGCTTTACCCAATTATTGGGTAACCGTTCTTTTAAAGCAAAATTGCTGGTGGCGGGTATTGCGGTGTGGGGCTTATTGATGTTGATTAGCCGTGTGCGATTAGGCATGCATTACCCAATAGATTTGTTGGTGGCGACATTGCTGGCATGGTTGATTAATAGCATTATTTTTGCCTTTTTGAAGAAAAAGGCGATCTTCGTCATGAAATAGTATTAGGTGCTGACTTATCTATACAAAATTGTGTGTTTCAAACCACCGCTCTATATTTTGAATAATAAATTGGGGAAATAATATTTCTTGTTCTAAGAAAGTTTTATCCATGATGAAATAATTCATGTTTTTTAGATTTATTTCTGAAGGTTTTCTTTGTTTCCCTAATAGGTAATAATAGGTTGTCCACAATACTGGTAAAGAACTATTATTCCAAATATCTTCATATCTTTGAATTGAAGCATCAAACCAAAATCTAAACCAGCAGTGGCGTTTATTTTTATATGTTCCTTTTTGGTTAGGACAGTCTGCTAATGTTAATAGAATATAAGGAATTTGATACTCTTCAAGTTTATCGTATTCCCAAATTTTTTGTTGATTAGCTAATATAATAAATTCAATAGGTTATAAGTTTTTTGCCAAAAAGCTAATTTGACGATAATATTTTTGCCAATTTTTTCTGAATGAATTTTTTAATTCAGTCCATGCGTTTTATTTGGTAATAATGGAAAATATGATTGGTATAAATTGCTTTAGTTTAATTTTATGGGGCAGAATTCGCTTTTTGGGTAATTAGAAAAATTGCTATTAGAGGATGGCACTGTATTGACATTTTTCTCAAATAAAACTTGAGCACAAATAGGGCAGTGGCATTTGGGTCTAGTATCTTTTAAACCTAACGCTTTATTACCAAATTCAATAATGTACTCCTTGACAGTGATTAAAATTTCTTTGCTTGGATGGTTTTGCTTTTTCCATTTTTATCCTATTTGTTATACACTAAAGAATAAAGCATAACAGGCTTAAATTTTGATGAATTATCCACAGTACAAATAAGGCGTTATTAAAATAATTTACATTCTACTATAGGATAATAATTATTCTGATGATTGGATGAGTTTTCTAGATAATCATTCTGATAAAACAAAAGGATTACAGGTAAAATTACAGACTTGTGAGTATTTGGGGTTAGTATCAAAAAAGTATATAGGTACTGTAAGAGATAAATGGTAATACACAATATATTATTTTATTGTGGTTTTAAAATTACGATTTTGGTACTTTTAGTATAAAGTAAGGGCTATTTTTATTATTTACGAGCACCAAATATCGCAATCAATTCTTTCACTTTTACGCGTTTTTCTGAATTCTGACTAATAGAACGTTGAACTTTTACCCGTTTAAATTTAGCACCGTTATAAATTTCACGGGTAAATTTAGTATCGTGATTAGAAATCAATATCGGAATTTGTTTTTCTTTTTGTATAGATTTCGCTAAATCTGCCAAAGCACGTTGCTGTATCAAACCAAACTCATTGCCCGCATAACCAGTAAAATTAGTATCCTGTTGTAGCGGAGCATAAGGCGGATCGCAATAAATCACCGAATCTTTATCTGCCAGTTCAAAAGTTTTTTGAAAATCACAACATAAAAACACCGCACTTTGCGCTTTATGAGCGAAATAACGTAATTCATCTTCTGGAAAATAATGAGTTTTGTAAGCCCCAAAAGGCACATTAAATTCATTTTTGTTGTTATAACGGCATAATCCGTTAAAACCAAAACGGTTCAAATATAAAAAAATAATCGAACGTTCGAAAGGATCCGTAGAAGCATTGAATTGACGACGTTTGGTATAGTAATAATCGGGTGTATTGGCATCATCAGCAAAAAAAATCGGTTTACAAGCTTCAATATAACCATCTACATTTTCTTTAATAATATTGAATAGATTGATTAAATCTGGGTTGATATCTGCCAAAATATAGCGTTCAAAATTAGAATTAAGAAATACTGCTCCAGCACCCACAAATGGCTCAATTAAGCAGTTTTTTTTGTTTGGAAAGGCTTTATTTATATCGTCCGTTAAGCGAAATTTTCCCCCCGCCCATTTTAAAAATGGACGGTGTTTTAACTTAGGTTTTAAAGATTGTTTTTTCGGACGTAACATCTTAATCCGTTTGAGTACAACGACGAATTGCATTTAACACGAGGGTATGATCGGTATCATTCGCCACATAAGCTTGACCTAGAGATTTGAGTAGCACCAGACGTAATTTACCCGCTAGAACTTTTTTGTCACGCATCATATGCGGTAAATAGTCCTCCGGCTGCATCGTATCCGGTGATACGGTGGGCAAATTAGCACGAGCAAGTAATTTTTCAAGGCGAGACACATCTGCAATAGAAATATCTCCAAGTTCTTCAGAAAGCGCCGCTGCCATCATCATTCCCGTTGAAACAGCTTCTCCATGAAGCCAGTTTCCATAACCTAAGTGAGTTTCAATGGCATGCCCAAAAGTATGTCCAAGATTGAGCAATGCACGATCGCCTTTTTCTGTTTCATCTCTCGCGACCACATTTGCTTTAATTTGGCAACAACGAGAAATACAATGTTGAAGTGCCTCAGGATGCAAAGCGACAAGTTCATCAATATGTTGCTCTAGCCATTCAAAAAATTCGTAATCTAAAATGGCACCATATTTGATAACTTCGGCAAGCCCCGCGTTTACTTCACGTTTAGGAAGCGTATTAAGCGTGAGCGTATCAATAATAACCATTGATGGCTGATAGAACGCGCCAATCATATTTTTGCCTAATTCATGATTAACCGCCGTTTTACCGCCCACTGAAGAATCCACTTGTGAAAGCAATGTGGTTGGAATTTGAATTAAACGCACGCCGCGCTGATAACTTGCCGCAGCAAAGCCAGCAACATCGCCAATTACGCCGCCGCCCAATGCAATAATCGTGGTATCTCGCCCATGATTACCTTGCAAAAGTGCGGTGAAAATTAAGTTTAAAGATTCAAGTGTTTTGTATTTTTCGCCATCTGGCAATAAAACATGATCGACTACGCAACCACGTTTTTCCAACGCATAGATGACTGTATCGAGATAAAATTGCGCAACTGTAGAATTCGTTACAATCATCACGCGATCCCCACGTTTAATCGGGTAACTACGTTCATCTTGTAACAATCCGCTACCAATTAAAATAGGATAGCGACGCTCTTGCAATTCCACATTGACGCACAACATAATTTATCCTTAGGTGTGTTTAAAGCGCACCATTTAATCCATTCATATTATCAATTAAATCAACAATTTGATTTACCATTACTTTGGCATTTTGTTCATCAGTTGGCAAAGTGATGTCCGCAATTTCTTCATAAAGCGGATTGCGAATTTTTGCTAAATCTTCCAATACTTGACGAGGATTCTCTGCATCTTGGAGCAATGGACGTTTTTTATCACGTTGAGTGCGTTGGAATTGTTTTTCCACCGTTGTTTCTAAATAAATCACAATACCACGTGCTGATAAATAATTACGGTTTTCCTTAGAAAGCACTGCTCCCCCACCAGTTGAAAGTACAATACCTTGCATTTGTGTGAGTTCGTTAATAATGCGTTCTTCACGTTTTCGGAAGCCGTCTTCGCCTTCCAAATCAAAAATCCAGCTAATATCCGCGCCCGTACGTTCTTCAATCACTGCATCGGAATCAATAAAATCCATATTAAGTTGTTGTGCTAATTGACGACCGATAGTACTTTTACCTGCACCCATTGGTCCTACTAAAAAAATATTACGTTTTTCCGCCATTGTTTTTTATCTAATTAAATTAAAAGTGAAATAAAATTCGATCATTTCTAATGAAAATAAACTGCGTAAAAATGCAGAAGATAGAAAGATCTCCCAAAAAATGGGGTAGATTATCGCAATAAATCACCCTATTTTTCAACCTTTATAGGGAATTTATTTTCCACGAGAAAGCATCTAAATATGGAATAGTTAAAATTCTTAATCATCTATGAAGTCTTCAAACCTAGGACTAATAACAAAAATAGCGCGTTAAATACGCGCTATTTTTAGCCTATTTTTCAATTTTATTTTTTAGGTAATGCATCAGTTGAAGCATTAAATTTCACATTTGATGAAGTGTAAGCCTCAAAGTGCGGATGTTTTTTCATAAATTTTATGAAACTTTCTGCATCAGGCAAGTAGGTATCAACGCCTTCATATTTTGGATCGTTAAATAATTTACCAAAGGTTTTATAACCGTCTTTACCGCCTGCAACATAAGCATTTGTTCCGACAAGATAACGTTTGTTATCATCAATCGGTTCCCATTGTTGGGTTTGTTTATTCAAGACTTCAACACTCACTAAACGTTTACCTTCCGCATTTGGTGTTTCATTCGCTTCATAACGAATACCTGCACCATAAGGGAATGCGCCTGTAGAGCCATCAACCAAAGCAAATTGCATCGCATCTTCAAGCACTTGTTTCACTAACGAACCTTCCATTTTATAGGTATATAACGTATTTCCGAAAGGTAAGAAAGTATAAGCATCATTAAAGGTTACATTGCCCGGTAAAATATCTGCGCGTACACCGCCAGCATTTTGAATAGTTAAATCCACTGTTTTGAGTTCGTTATACATTGTTTCTGCAATAAAACGCGTTGCAATAGAACCTTCTGGATTAGATCCTGCTTTATTTGGGATACGGTTTGCTGAACCACCCGGCATTGCAGAACCAGTGATAACGCCCACAATTTCTTGTGCTAAGCGATCTTTTTCACTTTTATATTTAGCAATAAGCTTATCGGTTTTTGCATCGTGATCATCAAGTGAAATACTTTTCATTGATTTTAAAGTATCAAGTGCTTTTTTACGTTCATCGCCAGTTAATTCAGCCCATTTACCTTCCGAATTTTTCACTTGAAGTTTATGAGAACTCATTAACACGTGAGGAATTTTACGAGTAATAGACGCTATACCTTCAGGGCTGAATTTAACACCTAAATCCCCCACCACGGCAGAATAAGCCCAGCCTTCCATTACAAATACAGGCTCTCCATTTGGATTTTTAAATTCAAGTGGATATTCATAGATTACTGGAAGTTTTAAACTACGTAATTCATCATTTCCGTATAAATAATGTGAATCGCCAGTAACGATCACATCAATATCATTTACTTTTTGAGCAATTTCGATATTTTTTTCACTACCTGCGTGTGAAAGTAGGATAATTTTATTAATTCCTTGCTGTTTTAGCGCATTTGCCATAATTTGTGCGGTAGCAATTTCATCATAGAACTTCACATCCTTACCTGGTGAAGAGGAATTCACTGTTTTATTCACGGTATCTAAACCGATGATGGCAATTTTTTCTCCATCCACAGTGAAAATATCGTAAGGTTTCCATTTGTTATACAAAATTGAACTTTTATCAGGAATCACATTAGCTGAAAGCACAGGGATTTTTAATGGTTCAAGCAGTTTTAATAACCCTTCATTACCCGCGTCAAATTCATGATTACCTAAAGTAAAATAATGAAAATTACCTGCGTTCATCACAGCTGCATCTGCAGAACCACCAAACAGCGTGAAGTAAAGCGTACCAGTAATGGCATCGCCTGCATGCAGTACTAATGGATTTTTGTATTTTTTACGCAATTTGTTAAGTTTTGCATTGACAGCAGAAAAACCACCAATATCCACTTTGGTTTGCTGACCATTTAAATTAATCCGTGTTTCGTGCGGTTCTAAATAAGAATGGTGATCATTGATGTGCAAAATACTTAATTCCACAGCTTTGTGAGCTTGTGGTGCCTCTTTGGCAAGAGCTACACTAGTGAAAAGCATCGCAAATGCACTGAGTGCAAAGGTAGCTGATTTTTTGGATAAAAGCATAAAAACTCCTATTGGTAAGGGATTAATTTAAACCTTCTAGCATTGCTTGAAAGGTTTTGTAACGAATTGCATCATTATTGTGCTGTAAATTTTCTCGAGGTTGATCTAAATACGAGAAATCATCAACTTCCACACCTTTAAATTGGCGATTGAACATCATATTTGCTAAAGCAAGGCGAGACTTAATTTCTGAAGAAGGAGTAATCAAACTAATACGATTTTCAGTAATCGAAAAAATAGTCTGATTCGGAAAATCTTGACGTATTTGTTCAATAATTTTTTGAAATATACCTTTGGCATTCAAAGACAGTAATATAATTTGATCTGCTTTTGCTCCCCGCTCCATTAAAGTCTGAACAAATTGCTCTGAATTATCTGTTTGACGAATATAAATTTTTGCCTGATCATTTGCTAAAAAAGACACCAGTAAGTTTTTCTTCATTTCCTGAATTAAATTAGCATCAACAGTATTTATTGGCTCAAAGTATAAGTAATCAAGAAATTTAGGCGTGAGATTTTTATCTGTTTTAAAAATGCGAGTGAGGATTTTTTCGCTTATTTGGATCTGATTATCAAGAAATTGGGGAGGTAAAGAAAAAAGTGCGGTAAGTTTTTTTTGTAAATTTGTAATTTGTTGTTTGTCTTGTTTAGCTAAAGCCATTGAAAATTGTTGCTTCAAAGCCTCAGCTGATTCAGTGGATATTGATTGATGAGAAGATGGACTAGCTATTACACCTTGTTGAACACCAATAAATGATGCTAATCCAATTAACACAGAATGAAAACTAATTTTCATAATAAACCTCATTTAACTGATATTTTATCAAGCTAAAATACCGCTATACGCGTAAATTTGACCTAAAACAGTTGGATGCCTCGTATTATATCGCAAAACAAAATAAATTGTGAATGATAATTAAAAGGAATACAACCTACTTTATGCATACAAAACTTGCAATTTTGCTTGAAAAGTATAAAATTCGCAGGCTTTTTGTCTATATATACAGAGAAAAAAGTAAGCTATATTCTCAAATCACTTTCGAATTTGAGAATATTCTTTTAGTAATTAAACATTTAGAGGAAGGTTATGGTAACCATTCGTTTATCTCGTGGCGGAGCTAAAAAACGCCCATTTTATCAAATCGTAGTCGCTGACAGTCGTTCACCTCGTGACGGTCGCTTCATTGAACGTGTAGGTTTCTTCAATCCAATTGCACAAGGTAATGCAGAACGTCTTCGCATTAATCTTGAGCGTGTAAATCACTGGGTTGCTCAAGGTGCTTCACTTTCTGATCGTGTTGCGAGCTTGGTAAAAGAAGCACAAAAAGCAGCATAATTTTGCTTTTTGATTTAGTTCTCAAACTAAGATAGGTGAAAAATATGGAACAACAACATATTGAAGTTGTGGGCAAATTAGGCTCAACCTACGGTATTCGTGGGTGGTTGCGTATTTATTCATCAACAGAACAAGCTGAAAGCATTTTTGATTATCAACCTTGGTTTTTAAAAATCAAAGGCGAATGGCAATCAATTGAATTAGAAAACTGGCGTTATCATAATCACGAAATCATCGTTAAATTAAAAGGCGTTGATGACCGTGAAGCTGCACAAATTTTAGCGAATGTTGAAATTGGTGTAGATTTATCTGTTTTCCCAGAACTAGAAGAGGGCGATTATTACTGGCACGATTTAATCGGTTGTACAGTCGTAAACTTAGAAGGTTATACAATGGGAACAGTAACAGAAATGATGGAAACGGGTTCTAATGATGTATTAGTGGTTAAAGCCAATACCAAAGATGCTTTTGGAAAACAAGAGCGGTTAATTCCGTTTTTGTATGAACAAGTAGTTAAAAGAGTCGATCTCACCACAAAAACAATTGAAGTGGATTGGGACGCTGGTTTCTAATCTCAAGTATGCACAAACGTAATGTAGTAGGCTTTTTATGTGGATAGGGGTAATTTCATTATTCCCCGAAATGTTTAAAGCGATTACGGAATTTGGGGTTACAGGTAGAGCCGTAAAACATAATCTTCTGAAAGTTGAATGTTGGAATCCAAGAGATTTTACATTCGACAAGCATAAAACCGTGGATGACCGCCCTTATGGTGGTGGTCCAGGAATGCTGATGATGGTGCAACCTTTACGGGATGCGATTCATACTGCAAAAGCTGCGGCAGGAGAAGGAGCAAAGGTGATTTACCTTTCGCCACAAGGACGTAAACTCGATCAAGGCGGCGTAACCGAGCTTGCTCAAAATCAGAAATTGATTTTAGTATGTGGACGTTACGAAGGGATTGATGAACGGTTGATTCAAACTGAAATTGATGAAGAATGGTCAATCGGCGATTACGTTCTAACTGGTGGGGAATTGCCAGCAATGACATTAATTGATGCTGTTGCGCGTTTTATTCCCGGTGTATTAGGCAAACAAGCCTCCGCAGAGGAAGATTCTTTTGCAGATGGTTTATTAGATTGCCCGCATTACACTAGACCAGAAGTGTTAGAAGGATTAACTGTACCACCTGTGCTGATGTCGGGACATCACGAAGAAATTCGGAAATGGCGATTAAAACAGTCGCTACAGAGAACGTGGCTCCGACGCCCTGAGCTCTTAGAAGGCCTAGCTCTGACTGACGAACAACGTAAGCTGTTAAAAGAGGCGCAAGCCGAGCATAACAGTTAGTTTCAGTTACATCTAGGATCAATAAAGGATCAAACAATGTCTAACATTATCAAACAACTTGAACAAGAACAATTAAAACAAAACGTACCTAGCTTCCGCCCAGGTGATACTTTAGAAGTTAAAGTATGGGTAGTTGAAGGTAGCAAACGTCGTTTGCAAGCATTCGAAGGCGTGGTTATTGCAATTCGTAACCGTGGCTTGCACTCAGCATTTACTTTACGTAAAGTATCTAACGGCGTAGGCGTTGAGCGTGTATTCCAAACTCACTCTCCAGCTGTAGATTCTATCGCAGTTAAACGTAAAGGTGCGGTACGTAAAGCTAAACTTTACTACTTACGTGAACGTTCAGGTAAATCAGCTCGTATTAAAGAGCGTTTAGGCGCATAATTCCATTATATTTAATGATAATCTAAAAAAACCTTGGGATATTCCAAGGTTTTTTGCTATGTGGCTCATGGTAATTTAATTAATCATTAGGATGATCGATTAAAATTCCTTATTTTACTTCAACAACGATATCGGATTCTGATTTAGGTTTCAATTTACCCACTTCATATAAATCAATGCCCGCATCTTTGGCTATGTCAATTACTGTTTGAACGCAATTAGACTCAACTGCCACTAATAAACCACCTGATGTTTGAGGATCACACAAAATCGCTTTTTGTTCTTCCGTCAATACGCCAATTTTATGTCCATAACTCTCAAAATTACGCCCTGTTCCACCGGGTACGCAACCTTGAGCAATATAATCTTTTACACCGTCCAAAGTTTTAATTTTGTCCGAAAAAACTACCGCACTTAGATTTGAACCTTCACAGATTTCAATTAAATGACCAAGTAAACCAAATCCCGTGACATCCGTCATTGCGGTGACGCCATCCACTTGGGCAAATTGACTACCAATAGAATTCATTTGGCACATAGCGGCAGTGGCTAAACCTTGATGTTCTGGTTTTAGTTTTCCTTTTTTCTCTGCTGTCGTCAAAATACCAATACCAATCGGTTTCGTCATATAAAGCTTACAACCTGATTTTGCAGACGTATTACGTTTCACTTTTTCAGTGTCAATCACACCTGTCACAGCTAGACCAAAAATAGGTTCAGGCGAATCAATGGAATGTCCACCCGCCAAAGCAATCCCTGCTTGATGGCAAGCAAAACGACCTCCCTCAACAATTTTCTGTGCAACTTCTGCAGGTAATACATTGGTTGGAAAACCTAAAATGGCAATTCCCATTATCGGCTTACCGCCCATAGCAAAAATATCACTGATGGCATTGGTTGCGGCAATTCGTCCAAAATCAAAAGGATCATCCACAATCGGCATGAAAAAGTCTGTGGTACTGATAATCGCAGTTCCATTACCCAGATCATACACCGCTGCATCGTCAGCAGTTTCATTGCCAACAAGCAGATTTGGATCATAAAATTTTTCCAGTTCTGAATGTAAAATTGTCCCTAACACCTTAGGCGAAATTTTACAGCCTCAACCTGCACCATGGCTGTATTGCGTCAGCCGAATTTTTTCTTCCATTTCTTATTTACCTTATTGAATATCCGTTTTCGAGAATATGCTCTTATATTTACCTGAGATATTATAAGACCTTCTATTATATTTTATCCAAAATAAAATAGGGAGGCTAACCTCCCTACCTAAAATTAGGTTACTTTATTTAACGATTATTGGTGCCCAAGCAAATCCAAATGCAACACCAGCTATAACACCTAATAATGCAGGCAACATAAATGGATGATTGAAAATATATTTACCCACTCTAGTAGTTCCTGTCGTATCCATTTCCATAGCTGCCAATGAAGTAGGATAAGTTGGTAAAAGAAAAATACCAGTAACTGCAACGAAAGATCCTAAAATAGCCCAATTAGGTACTCCTAGTGCAACTGCAAGAGGTATAATTAATGGAGTTGTAGAACCTTGGGAGTATAATAGTGCACAAGTAAAAAACAATACTGGTGCAAGTAGCATTGGGTATGTATGTAATACATCTCCTGCAATTTCTTTAATATTTCCTAAATGAGCATCAACAAATGTAATACCTAATGTAACGATCCCCAAAATAACTGCTACGGAGCTCATTCCTGATCTAAATGTTGAATTTGTAACAACGGCTTCGGGTTTCGTTTTACTTGTTACTAGCATCAAACAAGCCGAAGTGAGCATAACTACAACTATAATATCTCTTGTTCCCATAGCTTTACCACTTTCATACACAGGTCTTAAAGATGGTAGTGTTGCAAATAATACAATAACAACTGTAGCCAATAAGAAAATTAGCACTGAAATCTTAGCTGATTTAGGTGTATCACTTGTTTTATATTCTGTCTTAGAAACTAATCCATTTTTTAAACGTTGTAAATACACAGGATCATCTTTTAACTCACAACCTTGTTTAGAAGCTACAAATGCAGCTACCATTGAAGCCACAAAAGATACAGGTAAACAAACGACCATAACTTGGAAAAATGTAACAGAATTATTTTCCATAATAGTGATCATTGCTGCCATTGCTGCACTAATTGGTGAGCCTGCAACAGCTAGCTGAGATGATACAACCGCTCCCGATAAAACTCTGGATGGTCTAATTCCAGATTCTTTTGCAACTTCAGCAATGACAGGTAATGTAGAAAAAACAATAAATCCAGTACCTGCAAAAATGGTCATTAACCAAGTAATCATTGGCGCAATAAAATTTATATGTTTGGGATTTTTACGCATTAATCTTTCTGCATAATTAACTAAGAATGCCATTCCCCCTGTAGCTTGCAATGTTGCTGCTGAAAGAGATACAGACATTATGATCAAAATAACATCTATTGGAACAGATCCTATTGGTAGTCTTAAACCCAACGTTAAGATAGCAAGTCCAAGACCACCAAATAAACCAATGGCAATACCTCCAAATCTAAGGCCAAGTACAATAGAGGCTAGAACAACAAAAATTTCAACCCAGACCATAATCATCTCCTTAATCAATGAGTTTGATACCAACGAATAGCAGCTCTAACTAATGCTGCTGTAGAATCCTCATAAAGTATAGGTTGCTCTCTCATTGCATTTTTTAGGATCAATGGGATTTCCGTACACCCTAGAATAATTACTTCTGAACCGTGACGAATAAGTTCATCACGTTGTATTAACATTAATTCTTCAGCTTTTTGAATCTCTCCGCTCTTATATAAATAAATACTTTCCATGACCGATTTTTGATGTTCTTCATTGGGAAGAAGACAAATTAATCCATATTTTTCTAATGTTTTCTGATATAGCTTTGTTGCTAAAGTAGCATCAGTAGCAAGAATACCAATCTTTGTTTTACCCATTTGTAGAACTTCATTAATTGTTGAATCAATAATATTTAACATATCAACATGACATTTCTCTTTTAGTTCATCATACCAATAATGTGCAGTATTACAGGCAATTAGGATACAT
The DNA here is from genome assembly GCF_019703545.1 of Haemophilus influenzae. NCBI lineage: Bacteria > Pseudomonadati > Pseudomonadota > Gammaproteobacteria > Pasteurellales > Pasteurellaceae > Haemophilus > Haemophilus influenzae. The sequence continues at coordinate 834,017 of NZ_AP018771.1, forward strand.
TTAGCACCCGCATTTTCTAACCCATAAATGCGTTCCTCCATTGCAAGTAGTGGTGATTCTCCTCCATGCAAAATGGAAGTTGTACGATCGGGAATATCAGGAATAGACGAAATAACAAGAGGAATATGTTCTTGATCACAATGAGCTGGTGTAAATTGAATAAATTTCTGAAACATATCTGCCGTTGCTGCTGGTCCCATTCCACCTAAAATACCAATAATGTTCTTCATAAGAAAAATTCTCCTATTTATCTTTGGGTTATTTATTTTTAACAAAATCTAATGAAATAAGAGAAATGCAACAAATCGCACGCCAATGCAAATATTGCATAGCATAAATTGCGCACATTACAAATGTACAAAATAATGATTAAAATCAATATGATAAAAAACAAAAAGTGATAAGCTATTACATATTTAAGAATAAGGTATGCAAAATTAGCATAGAGAGAAATAATAAATGAAAAATATTGAAACAAAATGGTTAGAAGATTTTTTAATACTGGAAGATACACGCAATTTTTCACAGGCAGCAGAACATAGAAATTTATCGCAATCAGCTTTTAGCCGGAGAATAATTTCTCTTGAAGAATCTATTGGTGTAAAACTCTTCGATAGATCCTCTGTCCCACTTCAACTTACAGAAGAAGGAAAATTATTTCATTCGCAAGCTAGAAACCTTTTAAAACAGTTACAGTATAATCTTGATGAATTATTAGGGCAGAATACACAAAAAAAACCGAATATAACTTTTGCAGCTGCACATTCCCTATCTTTATCTGTAATGCCAAAGTTAATTCATGATATTGGTCAATCACACCAGAACTTTATTTATTCCGTTGAAGCAATTGATGTTGATCAAACAGTAAAAACTTTGGTTGAAGGAAAAAGTGATTTTATTTTTTCATTTTATGATGATCTATTACGTCAAGAACCTTTTTTATCAAAAGAAATGTTAGAATCAAATCTATATCCTGTAAGTGCATTAAATAAAGATAAAGAACCTGAATTTTCTTTTTCTAAAGAAGAGACTCCGTTACTTAATTATACAAAAAATTCTTATATGGGAAGATTGGTAAATAGAAAACTAAATCTCTACTCACATCTTAATTTTAGAACGATTTTTGTTTCTTCTATGAGTGAGTTATTAAAAAATATGGTTTTAAACAAGCAAGGAATAGCTTGGTTACCAGAGTACTCAATAAAAGAGGAGCTAAGGCAGAATAAACTAGTTATTCTTGATGATAATGAACTGATTATTCCAATAAAGGCATATATCTATCGAATAAATACAAGATTAAATATGTATGCCGAGCAATTTTGGGAATCTCTAGATAATAGAAAATAATCTAATCGTAAAGATCTTCGCCATCTTTCCTTGTACGCAATAATTGCAAAATCCAAACATATTGCTCTGGAGATGGTGTAACAAAAGATTCTATTTCTTCGTTCATTGCTCGGGCTGATTGTTCAGGATCATCACTTAAATTCATTGCAGGATGAATTTCCATTTCATATTTGCCCGTTTCAGCGTTATAACGAGGAAACATTGGAATAACAACGGCTTTAGAAAGTTTTGCCATTTTATTTAACCCTGGCAATGTCGCTTTATAAGTCCCAAAGAAATCAACAAATACGCTTTGTTCCGCCCCAAAATCTTCATCTGGTAAGTAATAACCCATTTCGCCTTTACGAACATGATTTAAAAAAGGTTTAATACCATTTTGGCGTGCATGCATTTTTCCGCCGAAACGTTGGCGTGCAATCGTCCAAAGCCAATCCACCAATGGATTACGGTGTGGATTATACATAGAAGTCATTGGCATGCCTTGAGTGTGCAAAATAATGCCAGATGCATCAATCGCCCAGCCATGTGGCACCATAAGAATAATATTCTTTCCTTCAGCTTTTGCCTGTTCGATATGTTCAAGACCGATAAATTCGCTTCGTTTTTGCAAATGTTTCTTTGAACGGATTGCAATCTCACCAATTCCAAACATAACTTGTGTAACAACCGTAAACATTTTATCAATCACTTGCTCACGTTGTTGTTCAGTCCAATGAGGGAAACAATATTGCAAGTTAGTTTGTGCACGCGTACGCTGTTTCTTTGCTTTATGCCCAATCCAAATACCTAATTTTCCCGCAAATTTATCGCGCAGACGAAAAGGCACAAATGCTAACAACAATAAAAAGAAAATACCAAGCCAAATCCCCCAATATTGAGGCTTTAAATACGACCATGAAAAGTGCGCTTCATAGCCCACTCTCGCCGTCAAACGTAAATTTTGTTGATTATCCGACATAATAAAATGTAATTAATTTTAACCGCACTTTTGCGCGCTTTCCGAATTAAAAATGAAACCAACCCTGATCGTAAATCATTTTAGCCGTCATCATAAAAGACATGATAACAACCATCGGTCGAATCAAGGTTTTACCTTTCGTCATCACCATTTTGGCACCTAAATTTGCACCTAAAATGCTCCCAGCCATCATCACGAAACCCACTTCCCAAAGAATTTGTCCGCCCAATAAGAAAAGCGCAAAAGAAGCAAGGTTCGAAGTGAAGTTCATCACTTTTGCATGTGCCGTCGCTTTCGGGAGATTAAATCCTAGCAAAGTAACACAGGCTAAACTCATGATTGAGCCAGTCCCTGGCCCAAAGAAGCCATCATAAAAACCTAAAAATGGGCTAACTAAAAGACCAAATAACATGTAACTTAAACGCTGTTTTCGATCTTTATCACCTAATTTAGGGGTAAATAAAAAATATAGACCAATGGCTAAAATCAAAAAAGGCAGCATTTTTTTGAGAATCGTCACATCAATTGATTGAATTAATAATGTACCTAGGGCTGAACCTAAGAAAACCCAAATCAAAATAAACCAAATATCGCGTAAATTGACCGCTCTTTTTCGCAAGAAATAAAGGCTTGCGGATAATGCACCGCCCATAGCTTGCAATTTGTTAGTGCCTAACGCCATTGCCGGTGGCATGCCAGTCATAAGCAACGCTGGAATAGTAATTAATCCACCACCGCCAGCAATTGCATCGATAAATGATGCAACAAAACCAACACAAAACAATATTGCTAAAAGATCAATGCCGATATCCATATTGATTTACCTTAATACTATTCTAACCATTCACTCCGATTCGGGGAATTTAAAATTTGTTGGCACAAAAACGGCTCAGGCGGTGTAACTTTAGGTTTGCTCACTGAAGCACCTGGTTTTGGCGGTTCAAACCAAGAATATAATTCGTCTCCACAACCATCACCAGCAGGCACAGGCGCTTGATTTTCACAATAAGATGCATCTGCGGGGCAAGTTAAACGAACATGAAAATGAGAGTTGTGTCCATACCAAGGACGAACTTTGTGTAGCCAACTGCGATCATTGCCAGCGGTTTGACATAATTTTACCTTAATCGCAGGATTAACAAAAATACGTGTGACACTTGGATCTTGCGCAGCTAACTTGATTAAGGTCGCATGATTGCTATTCCATACTCGTTCATCCACTCGTTGCGCCTTTCTATCTACAACTAATAAACCTTTACCATCAGAATTCAGTGCATCGGCGTCTGACATTTCGCCCATTCTTAACCAAATATCCGCATCTAATCCCATCTGATGGCTAGCATGACCCGTTAAAAAACGCCCGCCACCCGGCATGGCAATATCGCCCACTAACATCGTTGGCAACCCAGCAGCTTTAACGCGTTGCCCCAAACGTTCAAGATACTGAATCATATTTGGATGACCATAATAACGATTGCGATTCATACGAATAACTTGGTAACCTTCACCTTTCGGCGGTAATGCTTGCGCTCCAATAATACACCCGTTGGTATAACTACCAATAGGACTTGCTTTACCATCTTCACTTGGAATAGGGCGTTTCACTTTTTGCCAATCTAGAGGAGACGCAACAACGTTCAGAGAGAAAAGTGCGGTAAAAATTATGGTTGTTTTTAATAAAATTTTATTCATTCTAAAGTTTTGCTGTAGGTAAATATATCCTAGGTTTTGCCGTGGGTAAGTATACCCACGGTTAGAAAAATAGTTCCCCTTTGGGGAACTTTACACTTACCCCAAAGGGGTAGCATCAAACTAACCTAGGGTATACCTACCCTAGGCAGAGACTCCCATCTTATACTAAGATTATTTACACTGAGCCTTAAAACGTAAGAGATGATCTAATAAGACAATCGCCACCATAGCTTCCGCAATTGGCACAGCACGAATCCCCACACAAGGATCGTGACGACCTTTTGTTACAACTTCTACGGGTTTACCATTAAGATTGATTGAACGACCAGGAATCGTAATGCTTGAAGTTGGTTTTAGTGCAATAGTGGCGATAATTGGCTGTCCTGAACTAATTCCGCCTAAAATACCGCCTGCATGATTACTTTCAAAGCCATTAGGTGTCATTTCATCACGATGTTCCGAACCTCGTTGCTCAACCACAGCAAAACCATCACCAATTTCGACTCCTTTTACTGCATTAATGCCCATTAATGCGTGAGCAAGATCGGCATCTAAACGGTCAAATACTGGCTCACCCAATCCTACAGGTACATTTTCTGCAATAACAGTAAGTTTTGCGCCAATAGAATCTCCTTCTTTTTTAAGTTCACGGATCAATTCATCGAATTTTTCTACCGCACTTTCATCAGGACAAAAGAATGGATTACTGTTTACCTTTTCCCAATCAATTTGTCCCACTTTCTGCGGAGCAATTTTTATATTACCGATTTGGCTTAAAAAACCTCGCACCTCAATGCCAAAATGTTCGCGTAAATATTTTTTCGCAATCGCTCCCGCTGCAACCCGCATCGCTGTTTCACGCGCTGACGAACGCCCACCGCCACGGTAATCACGGATGCCATATTTTTGCTGATAGGTAAAATCCGCATGACCTGGGCGGAAACGATCTTTAATGTCACCATAATCTTGCGAACGCTGATCACCATTTTTAATGATCATTCCAATACTTGTGCCTGTGGTTTTTCCTTCAAACACTCCCGATAAAATTTGAACTTCGTCATCTTCACGACGAGGCGTAGTATATCGAGATGTTCCTGGTTTACGGCGATCTAGATCTGGCTGAATATCTTTCTCGGATAATTCGAGATTTGGTGGCACGCCATCAACGATACAGCCTAATGCAATACCATGTGACTCCCCAAAGGTTGTCACACGGAAAAGTTGTCCAATTGTATTACCAGCCATAATTTCCCCTTATTTTTTTACATCAACGAAAGGAATTTCTTCACCTGTATCATTATTTTTGATAAATACATCTAATTGATTAAAGGCAATATCAATATTATGTTCTGCAAATAATTCATTAATACGGCGATTAAGGGCATCTGTAGTACTGGTGCGATCTCCAACTTGTTCTACATAAACACGTAACTCGTGATCCAGTGTACTTGCACCAAAAGTTAAAAAATAAGCAGATGGTTTAGGATCGCGTAAAATAGTCGGCTGTTCATCAGCTGCTTGAAGTAATAATTGGCGCACGAGTGTTAAATCAGAACCATAAGCAACACCAACGCTAATCACTAAACGTGTCATAGTGTTAGATAATGCCCAGTTGGTCACTTGACCTGTCACAAAAGATTTATTTGGCACAATCACTTCTTTGCGATCAAAATCAATCAATGTAATTGCACGGATACGAATTTTCGCTACAGTACCGCTCACTTCATTAATGGTAACCACATCGCCAACTCGGATTGGGCGTTCAAATAACAAAATGATACCTGACACAAAGTTTGCAAAAATCTCTTGCATACCAAAACCAAGACCAACAGAAAGTGCGGCGAATAACCATTGTAATTTTGACCAAGACATCCCTAAGGTTGCAAATGCCCAAGCACCACCAATGGCGATAAAAATATAAGTAAGTAGTGTCGTAATCGTATAAGGCGTACCTTGTGAAAGATTCACGCGAGAGAAAATTAATACTTCCAAAATGCCTGAAATATTACGAACCAACACATAAGTAATTCCTACGATAACCAAAGCAACAAGAAGATTAAATAAAGTAATGCTTTCCATTACAGTGCCAGCATCGGTTGTCGTGGTTTGTTGCCAAAGTGTAATTTCACGTAAATAGCTCACTACTGTGACTAAATCTGACCATACATAGTAGAAAATCCCTAATAATGCCGTCCAAATAAAGAGATCTACAAAACGTAATAATTGGCTACGCACATCATTTAACGCCAAACTTTCCTCTGGCTCTCCCACTGCAACCACATCATCAGAGGATATATTTTCATAATTATTTTCAAGTGCTTTTTGACGACGTTTTTCTGCTAAACGGCGATGTGCTAAACGACGAGAAGAAACCGTAATACCACGGTAAATCGTATTGCGTACTAACCACCATACACACCAAGCAATATAAGAATGAATAAAATGCTCAATTAAATTTAAAGCGGTGTAGTAATAGCCTAAAACAATAAGTACGATTAATCCCACAGGAATTAATCTCAAACCAATTTGTACAATTCTTATTAACCAATGATGTTTATTTGTTTCAGGTTCATAAGAGCGAAGTACTCGATTAAAACGAGGGGCAATAATCGCCGCACAGAAAATTAGAGCCGCAATAGTATTAATTTGACCTAACACATCATTAGCTAAACCTGCATCAGTGACATTGCTAAACACAGAAGTATTTAAAAGCAATACAACCACAATAATAATGCGCTGGATAACACCACGAAAACGTTGTGCATTCTCTTTTGAAGATTCAAAATGATTAACAAAAATACCATTTGGACGGAACAATGAAATCCAAAATGTAAAGAACCACCAATAACCCGCCATACTAAATGACCAATGCCAAAATTCTTCTGGATTTTTGAAGAAAAAGAAGCCGATCATTTGGCAAACTGCTAAAAACCAAAGTGTACTAGAAAGCGTTAAAAACGCTGTTAATAACAGGGCAAGTGGAGTACTCCACTGACTATCTGTATCTAAACGATGTATTTCACGATTAATTTTGTTTAATTGTTGTTTAATACGATTTTTAAATTTAAAAATTGCACCGCCTACAATAAATAACCCTAAGAAATACATCAGCAAATAAGGTAAATTGTCATAATTAGTTGGAAAACCTAATTTTTTCAACATACCATTAAACTGTTCAATTAAAGCTCTTGGCAGCATTTTTACCCAATCTAAATTAATAGGATTATTACTTTTCACCCAAAAACTTTGCTGCTCTAATTTAGATTGAATTTGATCACTGATTTGTGTAATTTGCAGTTGTGTTAATTCCAAAGAAATCGCGAGATTTAATTGATTATTTAAAGATCTAATCAGATCAGATGTCATTTTCCGACGCTCAGTTAATAGCGTTTTAACTTGCGTTCTTTCTGCCTCAGTAAATTGTTTTCCATCTTCACTTTCAACTTTATTAATATAGTTATCTAGATCATAAAGTTCATTGCGTTTTTGAGTAATGTCAAAAATATGTACACGCAAATCGGCAATTTGTTTTGATAAACCTTGGATATTTAAGTTAGTCGGTAATTTTTGTTTTTGTTGCTGGATAATACGTGAAAGAACTAACGTGCCTTGTAATGCACTAATTTGTTCATCAATAGTACGTTGAGTTTGAGTGAGGCTATCTAAAATATTCCGCATTCTTAACTCATCTTGAGTTAATGAATTCGCTTTTTCTGTTTGTTGTAATAAATACTGACCAAGCTGTGCATTGCGATCAAGTTCTTTTTGAATGTAATCATTTTGCACAGTTTTTTGCTGTTGCTGAGCTTGTTCTACTTGATTTTGTGATTGCTGAAGATTTTTTTGATTAATGACTTCTTGAATCGCAATAATATTTTGCTGCTGTACTTGCAAACGTAAATTCAATAGGTCATAACGGCTTTGATAGAGTAAAGAAAGCTGATCATTATTTTTTAATAAGTTTTGATTATAACTATTCTTTAAATCAATCAGTTGTAATTCAATCTGATATTGTTTTCGCAATATGCTACCAATATCATTATTGGCTAATTGTTGATTGATTTGCTGTGTGCGTACAACATTTTCTGTTAATGCCGCTTGTGCTCGTTCAGAAATAGAACTTTGCCCTGCCAATTGTGCATTTACTGTGCTTAATGCGTTTTGCGTATCTTGTAATTGATCATTTAACTTAGTGAGACTATTTTGTAAATAGTCCTGTGATTGCGCATTATAATCAGTACTTGTTGCCGTTTCTTGTTGTTTTTTTAATGCTTGAATTTCTGCATTATTCTTTCTAATTTCACTCTCTGAATGGCTTAATGTTGTTTGCAATGCATCATTGATTTTTTGTTGAGCTTGAATTTGCTGCAATAAATCAATTGATGTTTGTAATTCTGCTAACAACCTATTTTTTGCCTCCCCCTCACTCATTTTTTGAGCGTTAGCCAAATCGGCTTTAAGCGATTGCTCCGTTGGTAATACATTTGTTGAATTTGCCGCCAATACTCCTTGCGAAACGCTAAGGGTAAACATTGCCGAGGCAAAAAGTGCGGTAAAAAATGGAGGTATTTTCATAAGTTTCCTAATCATTATTTTTCCCTAATCTAAATGGTAAATTAATTTATCTCATCTCGCTTTGCCAGCCAATCAGCAAGCTGTTTACGTGAGATCTTAATGCCTTTCTCAAGTATCAGTGGCAAAGGATAATATGCAATAGGTTGTTTAAAACGTGCAAGTTTATCTTGTAAAAAAAACATTAAATTTTCAACCGCACTTTTGCTAAAGGGTTCATTAAAATCCACTAAAGCGACAGGACGCTGACCAAATTCTTTGTTTTTTTGTGGTAAAACAAACACTTGATTAACTGAAGAATGTTGAATAATCACTTGTTCAATTTCTTCTGGCTGAATATTTTCGCCACCTGAAATAAACATATTATCAAGTCGTCCGATAATAACCAGTTCGCCCTCTTGCCAAATGCCTTTATCTTTTGTCTGAATCCAGCCTTGGTTATTCGTTAATGGAACAATTTGTCGATCTTTCCAATAACCCATCGCCAAACCTGCACCTTTCAGCCAAATTTCATCATTTACTAAACAATACTCTCTACCTAAGAGCGGTTGCCCTACGCCTTGTTTTCCGTCAGATTTTTTAGCAAAAACTGTCGAAGCCATTTCCGTCATTCCGTAGCCAGAATACGTTTCGATACCGTATTTCACCATTTTTTGTGTAAGTTCTGTCGGAATATGCGCACCGCCCAGTAAAATATGACGCGTAGCAAATGAAATGCTCGGATTTTCCTGTAAATAATCTAATAAACGCTGTAATTGCGTTGGCACAAGAGAAACGTGGGTCGTCTTTAATAATGAAGCATAAAAATCATCTTCTGGGAAATGTAATTGTGCACCGCAATATAACCAACGCCAAACAATACCTTGCCCTGAAACGTGATATAAGGGTAATGAAAGTAACCAAGATTGATTACAATCAAACTTCATTAAGTTACATACCCCTTTTGCATTATCCAAATGCGCTTGGACATTATGCACAACTGCTTTTGGTAAACCTGTCGAGCCAGACGTGAGCGTCATTGTAGCTGGGCGAAAGAAATCAGCTTTTTGTATAACTACGTCAGCTTTTGGAAAATCCCTCAAATCTTCATCATAAAAACAAAAATCGATTTGATAAAACTCACATAATTTTGCAATTTTTTCTTGTGGAAAAGCAGGGTTTATGCCTAAAACTTTTGCACCAAGCTGAATTGTCGCCAGATATAAAAATAAAATTTTCTCTGAATTTTTTCCCACAAAAGCAACCGCACTTTCCGCATTTACGCCTTTTTTTTGTAAAAAAGCCATTGTTTGGTTAATCTTTGTAGTCAATTCTATCCAAGTAAGCGCATCGCCCTGCGTAGTACGCAAAGCGATTTTATTTGAGAAATTAGGTTGAATAGCAAAATCTTGCCAAGGATACATTATTAATTTACCGTGAAATATGATCGCACTTCATCAATCAATGTTTCAGGTAATTCCATAGATTGCATTGCGCCTTCTAGCATTAACATTTTTCGTCCACTATTTGTATTGGTAATAACCCAATAAGGCGTATCTGGAATTTGTTTTGGTTTAGTATGGTTACCCGCCATTAATAATGTCGCTTCATCACGAGCAAAATAAACCCGTGTACGTCCTTGTAAAGATTCCGTTGCTTGCGCAAAACTTTCAGGATTTGTACGATAAAGCACACGTAAAATCGCTAAGAAACGTACAACAGCCTTACTTTCTTCTTGAAATTCAGTTGAATTTAATAAAGTTTGGACTTTTTCTACAATCTGATTAATTGCGGTTATTGATTGCTTTTTTGTTGTTTTGATATTTACTTCTTTCACATTGATAGCCTGTTTTGGCTTTTGATCTGTTTCTGCTGAAGTAATAATTAAATCATTAACAATTGAAGTATGCACAGGTAAACTAAGCAAACGGCGTAAAATATCCGAAGCACTTTCTCCAATAGAGCGGGTTTGGCTCGCAATATATTGGTATAATTCTTCATCTACTTCAATGATCTTCATTTTTATCTCTCTGTTTGCTAAAATTTTTTTCAATTATAACGACTTCTTTACAAATTCTCACGTAAAAATTATGGCAAAATCATTACTCAATTATCAATTTCATCAAGTAAAACAAACGATTAATACACCTGTTTTAATTTTTATTCACGGTTTATTCGGCGATATGGATAATCTCGGCGTTATCGCGAGAGCTTTTAGTGAACATTACAGTATTTTACGTATTGATTTACGCAATCACGGCCATAGTTTTCATTCGGAAAAAATGAATTATCAACTGATGGCTGAAGATGTTATCGCAGTAATCCGCCACTTAAATTTATCCAAAGTGATATTAATTGGTCATTCTATGGGGGGAAAAACCGCCATGAAAATCACCGCACTTTGCCCAGAATTAGTCGAAAAATTAATCGTAATTGATATGTCCCCTCTGCCTTATGAAGGATTTGGTCATAAAGATGTGTTTAATGGCCTATTTGCGGTAAAAAATGCAAAGCCTGAAAATCGTCAGCAAGCCAAACCGATTTTAAAACAAGAAATTAATGATGAAGACGTTGTACAATTTATGTTGAAATCTTTTGATGTTAATTCAGCTGATTGTTTTCGTTTTAATCTTACCGCGCTTTTTAACAATTATGCCAATATTATGGATTGGGAAAAGGTACGTGTATTTACGCCAACTCTTTTTATTAAGGGTGGAAATTCCTCTTATATAAAAATAGAAAATAGCGAAAAAATTCTAGAACAATTTCCTAATGCAACTGCCTTTACGATTAATGGGAGTGGACACTGGGTTCACGCCGAAAAACCTGATTTTGTTATTCGTGCAATTAAACGATTTCTAAATAAGAATTAAGTGGTTTAAGTGAGAATGCTTTTATGATATAGTTCGCCGAATTTGGATAAGTCTTATAATCAATAGATTAAATTTAATATAAAAGGAAATAAAAATGGCAATAGTTGGTCTTTTTTATGGTAGTGATACTGGAAATACTGAAAACATCGCAAAACAAATCCAAAAACAATTAGGTAGCGATTTAATTGATATTCGTGATATTGCCAAAAGTAGCAAAGAAGATATTGAAGCATACGATTTCTTGCTTTTCGGTATCCCAACTTGGTATTACGGCGAAGCACAAGCAGACTGGGATGATTTTTTTCCAACACTCGAAGAAATCGATTTTACAGATAAACTTGTAGGTATTTTTGGCTGTGGCGATCAAGAAGATTATGCGGATTATTTCTGTGATGCTATCGGAACTGTACGCGATATTATAGAGCCACACGGTGCAATTGTGGTAGGAAATTGGCCAACAGAAGGCTATAATTTTGAAGCTTCAAAAGCCTTATTGGAAGATGACACTTTCATCGGATTATGTATTGATGAAGATCGCCAACCAGAGCTTACCGCAGAGCGTGTAGAAAAATGGTGTAAACAAATTTATGATGAAATGTGTTTAGCTGAATTGGCTTAACATTTTTGCATAATAGGAAGAAAAATTATGTCTGAAGAAAATATTAAATTACTCAAAAAAGCAGGATTAAAAATTACAGAGCCTCGCTTAACTATCCTCGCTTTAATGCAAAATCATAAAAATGAACATTTTTCTGCAGAAGATGTTTATAAAATTTTGCTGGAACAAGGTAGTGAAATTGGATTAGCCACAGTTTATCGTGTGCTTAATCAATTTGATGAAGCGCATATTGTAATCCGTCATAATTTTGAGGGAAATAAATCCGTTTTTGAGCTTGCTCCAACAGAACATCACGATCATATTATTTGTGAAGATTGCGGCAAAGTATTTGAATTTACTGATAACATTATTGAACAACGTCAGCGTGAAATCAGCGAAAAATACGGCATAAAATTAAAAACGCATAACGTATATCTTTACGGAAAATGCAGTGATATTAATCATTGTGATGAAAACAATTCAAAATAAATAATATCTAAGGCGACAAAATGTCGCCTTTCTTATATTCAAATTTTATCCGAAAAAATAACCGCACTTTATTACAGTGCGGTTATTTAATTTAACTTTTTTATCTGTTAATAAACGCCTTGAGCCAACATAGCATCAGCTACTTTAACAAATCCCGCTACATTTGCACCAACAACATAGTTAATGTTTTCTTGACCTTCAATTGTGCCGTATTTTTTACAGTTTGCGTGAATATCTAACATAATGCGATGTAATTGAGCATCCACTTCTTCCGCTGTCCAATATAAACGTTGTGAACTTTGTGCCATTTCTAAACCAGAAGTAGCAACACCACCAGCGTTGGCAGCTTTACCCGGGCCAAATAATACATCTGCAGCTAGTAATGCTTCTGTTGCTTCAATTGTTGTTGGCATATTGGCACCTTCAGCCACTAATTTCACACCATTTTTAATTAAAAGTTGTGCATCAGAAAGTTCTAACTCATTTTGAGTTGCACAAGGAAGCGCGATATCAACTTTCACTTCCCAAGGGCGTTTACCTTCAAAATATTGTAAACCAAACTGTTCCGCATAATCTTTCACACGCCCACGTTTTGTATTTTTAATTTCGAAAAGTGCGGCTAATTTTTCAGTAGTAAATCCATTTGGATCATAAACATAACCCGATGAATCAGAACAAGTTACTACTTTTGCACCAAGCGATAATGCTTTTTCAATCGCGTATTGTGCTACATTACCAGAACCAGAAACTGAAACTACTTTACCTGCAAAACTATCGCCTTTTTCAGCAAGCATTGCTTGAGCAAAATAAACTAAGCCATATCCCGTTGCTTCCGGACGAATTAAACTACCACCGAAAGAAAGACCGCGACCAGTGAAAACACAAGCTGATTGGTTTGATAATTTTTTCATATAGCCCGCTAAATAGCCAACTTCGCGCCCGCCAACACCTATATCGCCAGCAGGAACATCTGTATCAGCTCCTACGTGACGATAAAGTTCAGCCATTAATGCTTGGCAAAAACGCATAACTTCAGCATCAGATTTGCCTTTTGGATCAAAGTCCGAACCGCCTTTTGCTCCACCCATAGGCAATGTTGTTAAAGCATTTTTAAAGATTTGCTCAAAACCTAAGAATTTTAAGATAGATAAATTTACTGATGGATGGAAACGCATTCCCCCTTTAAATGGGCCTATGGCACTATTAAATTGTACACGAAATGCTCTGTTTACTTGCACTTGCCCTTTATCGTCAGTCCACGCCACACGGAATTGAAATGCACGTTCAGGCTCAACTAAACGCTCTAATAATGCTTCTGAACGATATTTAGGATTGGCTTCTAAAAAAGGCCAAATTGATGTGAATACCTCGCGAACCGCTTGTAAAAATTCAGGTTGATAACCATCGCGTTGAGCAACTTTTGTTAAAAATGCGTCTAAGGAAGCAACTTTTGACATAATGAATTTCCCTCTTTGTTGATGTTGTGTGTATTGTATTTTTATTGTATTCGCCTCGTGAGGCGCATAGACAATATGCAATGGCTAATTTAATCTTGCAACCATTTTTATAAAGGAAATTTAAAGAAAAGGAAAAAGTAAAGAAATTATCTAAAAAATATCGTATTTATTAGATAAAAAATAAAAAAACGACAGAAAACCATCAGGTAATGATATTTTCAATAAAAATATAGAGCAGACTACAAATCATATTTCTAGTAAATCACTACGAAAATATGTTTTATGAAAAAACAAAATTAGGGTTATATCAATATAATAAAAACGGGGGCAAAGCCCCCATACTATTAACAACTCAATTCATCATTGTGTTTTTTCTGATTCATCATTATTTTTAACCGCATTTTCGTCGTCTTTTGGTTGATAAAATCGAGCGACCAATAGACCGATCTCAAACAGCAAGCACATCGGTATGGCAAGCAAAGTTTGTGAAAAAACATCAGGAGGCGTTAAAAGCATTCCAATAAAAAATGCCGCAACAATAATATAAGGGCGTTTTTCGGAAAGAGCCTTTACAGTGGTAATACCAGTCCAGCAAAGTAGAATAATCGCAATTGGCACTTCAAAACAAACGCCAAAAGCTAAAAATAACGCTAAAGCAAAATCTAAATAACTACTAATATCTGTTGCGATGGTAACGCCTTCTGGGGCTGTTTGTGTAAAGAAGCTGAATACAAGAGGAAAGACGACATAGTAAGCAAAAGCAACACCGCAATAAAATAAAATCGTACTGGAAAATAACAACGGATAAATCATCCGTTTTTCGTGCTGATATAAAGCAGGTGCAATAAAAGCCCAAATTTGATAAAGCAAATAAGGGACAGAAATAAAAATTGCAACAATCGCAGTTAATTTAATTGGCGTAAAGAAAGGAGTTTGAATATTGGTTGCAATCATTGTTGTGCCTTTTGGCATAACAGCCGTTAAAGGTGCAGCAACAAAATGATAAATATCATTGGAAAAATACACCAAAGCAACAAAAACCAACACTACACAAATCACACAGCGTAATAAACGGTTTCTTAGTTCAACAAGGTGCGTAATTAAAGGTTGAGATTCATCCACATTACTCATAAAAACTCGCTATGATTTAGTTTTTGAAGAT
Source organism: Haemophilus influenzae (assembly GCF_019703545.1). Classification (NCBI taxonomy): domain Bacteria; kingdom Pseudomonadati; phylum Pseudomonadota; class Gammaproteobacteria; order Pasteurellales; family Pasteurellaceae; genus Haemophilus; species Haemophilus influenzae. The sequence continues at coordinate 849,144 of NZ_AP018771.1, forward strand.
TGAGATTTTGACGCTGGAGCGATTTCAATATCATCAGGAGGATAATAGCTAGATAAATGTGTGTTCAGTTCTACTTTCTCGTGAGTTTCAAGTGCGGTCAAATCTGTAGGTGTTTTTTCTGCTTCAGATAAAGTTTCCGCAGCCTCCTCAACTGAGATTGCATTTTGAGGCTTTTCTGCATTTTCAGCCGCACTTTTGATTTCTTTGATTTGATCTTCCACCGTTGTACCAGCTTGAGCCGCTTTATCTTCTAGATCTGCTTTCATCTTATCTGCTTGAGCTTTTAATTCTTCCACCGTTTTACTCAATTCTGGTGAAAGGGCTTGCAAGTTAAGGGATTCCGCTTTTTTAATACTATCTTGTAATTCTTGCAATTTTAGCTCTTGTTTCAACTCATTTTGAACGTTAGCAGCTAAACCACGAATTGTTTTTACCCAATCCATTACAGTGCGAATTGCTATAGGCAAACGTTTCGGGCCTAATACAACTAATCCCAAAATCATTAGCAAAATAAGTTCTGAAAAACCAATATCAAACACGGATTAAGCCTGTTCTTTCTCTTTTATATTTTCTTTTTTTGCAGAAGCTGTTTCATTATCTATAGACTTAAATTCTGCATCTTTTACTTTTTCATCTTCTTTCATCGCTTTTTTGAAACCCTTCACTGCTGCGCCAAGATCTGAACCAGCATTTCTTAATTTTTTCGTGCCAAAAATCAATAAAATAACGACTAATAAAATAATCAGTTGAGCGGGGGACAAACCAAACATAATAAACTCCGTTCTGTAAAAAAGAAAAAATTTGGCTCGGAATATACTCTTTTTAGCCATTTAGAACAATAGCTATCGGAGATTATTTTTATGTTATCCTGATCTTGATCACAAAACCTGATTTTTAACTTATTTATGTAATAAAAAAGTTAAAATTTATCTCTCTAAAAGTTGGATTTGTCTTCTAACTCTGTGATTTAACCACTTTTTTTTAGCTTGTTTCAGGAATCTGCGGTAAATTCACGGCTTCCACCGAGCCTAATGCTTTCGCTTTTTGATAAAATGCTAACTTATATTCCAGTAAGTCTAAATAGCGTTTTAATTCGGCAATTTGACACTTCACATTTTCTGTTTGATTTTCAAATAAGGAAAGGCGTTCTTCAATAGTATCGTCGCCAATGATGGTACATTCCGCAAAGCGTTTGATGTCTTTTAAACTCATTCCTGTATTTTTCAAGCATTGTAATAAACTCAACCATTGCAAATCCTTGTCGGTAAAACGGCGATTACCGTATTCATCACGTCCGACATTAGGTAACAAGCCTTCTTTGTCATAAAAGCGTAAGGTGTAGGCGGAAATGCCTATTTTTTCAGCAGCTTTAGCGGTGGTGTAAGTCACTTTTTATTCCCTTTAAACAAAAATGGTAAAAAAACACTTGCTTTAGAGTGAACTCTAAAGTGTAAACTGTTGCTATCTTGCTTACGTAAGGCAACTTTGTCAATGAATAATGAATTAAGAGGAAAAACAATGGAAATTAAACAAATCAATTCAACCATCAAATCTCGTGCGGCGGTGGCATTCGCCCCAAATCAACCCTTACAAATTGTGGAAATCGACGTAGAAATGCCTCACAAAGGCGAAGTGTTAATCCGCAACACTCACACGGGCGTTTGCCATACTGATGCGTTTACGTTATCAGGAAGCGATCCTGAAGGGGTATTCCCTGTGGTGCTAGGACACGAAGGTGCGGGTGTGGTTGTTGCGGTTGGCGAAGGTGTGTTAAGCGTAAAACCGGGCGATCACGTCATTCCTCTTTATACTGCTGAATGTGGCGAATGTGAGTTTTGCCGCTCGGGTAAAACCAACTTATGCGTCTCAGTGCGTGACACGCAAGGTAAAGGCTTAATGCCTGATTGCACGACACGTTTTTCTTATCAAGGTCAGCCGATCTATCACTATATGGGCTGTTCAACCTTCAGTGAATACTCAGTTGTTGCAGAAGTTTCACTGGCGAAAATCAACCCAGAAGCCAACCACGAACAAGTGTGTTTGCTCGGCTGCGGTGTCACCACAGGTATTGGTGCGGTACATAATACAGCAAAAGTGCAAGAAGGCGACTCTGTTGCCGTGTTTGGCTTGGGGGCGATTGGTTTGGCGGTGGTGCAAGGTGCGCGTCAAGCCAAAGCAGGTCGCATTATCGCCATTGATACCAATCCTGCAAAATTTGAGTTGGCAAAACAGTTTGGTGCAACGGATTGTTTAAACCCTAATGATTACGATAAGCCGATCAAAGATGTGTTGTTAGATATTAATAAATGGGGCATTGACCATACCTTTGAATGTATCGGTAATGTAAACGTAATGCGTCAAGCATTAGAAAGTGCTCACCGAGGCTGGGGGCAATCCATTATCATCGGCGTAGCGGGTGCAGGACAAGAAATTTCAACGCGTCCGTTCCAATTGGTAACAGGCCGTGTTTGGAAAGGTTCGGCATTTGGTGGCGTGAAAGGTCGCTCTGAACTTCCGCAAATGGTGGAAGATTCAATGAAAGGCGACATCCAGTTAGAACCGTTTGTGACTCACACAATGCCACTTGATCAAATTAATGAAGCCTTTGAATTAATGCACGAAGGCAAATCAATCCGTACTGTTATTCACTACTAAGGTACGCTATGAAACTAATTGAACAACATCAAATTTTTGGCGGTTCGCAGCAAGTTTGGACACATAATGCCCAAACACTTCAATGTGAAATGAAATTTGCCGTTTATTTGCCAAATAATCCGGAGAATCGACCTCTTGGCGTGATTTATTGGCTTTCTGGCTTAACTTGTACAGAACAAAATTTCATTACCAAATCAGGCTTCCAGCGTTATGCGGCAGAACATCAAGTGATTGTGGTTGCGCCTGATACTAGCCCTCGTGGAGAGCAAGTGCCGAATGATGTGGCTTACGATTTAGGGCAGGGAGCGGGCTTTTATCTTAATGCGACCGAGCAGCCTTGGGCGACGAATTATCAAATGTATGATTATATTTTGAATGAATTGCCTGATTTGATTGAAGCAAATTTCCCTACCAACGGCAAACGTTCCATTATGGGACATTCAATGGGTGGACACGGTGCATTGGTATTGGCACTGCGAAACCAAGAACGTTATCAAAGTGTTTCTGCTTTTTCGCCCATTTTGTCGCCAAGCCTTGTGCCTTGGGGAGAAAAAGCCTTTTCTGCCTATTTAGGGGAAGATCGTGAAAAATGGCAGCAATATGATGCTAGCTCGCTCATTCAACAAGGCTATAAAGTGCAAGGTATGCACATTGATCAGGGCTTGGAAGATGAGTTTTTACCGACACAATTGCGTACCGAAGATTTTATCGAAACCTGTCGCGTGGCAAATCAGCCGCTCGATGTACGCTTCCATAAAGGCTATGATCACAGCTATTACTTCATCGCCAGTTTTATTGGCGAGCATATTGCCTATCATGCGGAATTTTTGAAGTAAGCTAAAGAGCGGTCAGTTTTCAAAGCAGTTTGGGATAGCCGGCACGAGGGCGGTAAAAAGTGCCGGCAATAGTTTATTCAGTCTGAACTAGAAGAACCAAGCCTGAAACAATATCAAAAAATTTCTTTAAATAATAATCTAACTCTTTGGAAAGGTAGATAATCTCTTTCTAGTCATTTTATCTTTATTTCCAAATGCGGGAATCAAATATTTTCTTACGTAATTCAGGGTATTCATCAATTTTAAACTCTGGCGTTTTTCCTTCTTTAAGCTGGCGTTGATAATCCTTCATTAATTTCCATACGATTGGCGACAACATCAAAATTGCGATCAAGTTAATAATTGCCATGACTGCCATTACCGTATCTGCGAAATTCCACACCACATTGCCAGAGCGAACCGCACCGAAATACACGAAAAATAGCACCATTAAACGGAACAAAAATACAAACCAAGGTTTATTTTTTATAAAACGGATATTGCTTTCCGCATAAGCATAGTTACCAATAATAGAAGAATAAGCGAATAACAATAAGATAAACGCTAGGAAATGCACCCCAAATTCACCTATGTGATATTGCAAAGCATTTTGCGTAAGAGAGATACTTTTGAGCGTTTCGCTACCATAATTATTCGAAAGCAAAATAATGACGGCAGTACAAGTACAAACGATCATTGTATCAACAAACACACCGAGCATTTGCACTAAACCTTGGCTAACTGGATGTTTAACGTGAGCTGCTGCAGCCGAATTAGGCGCAGATCCCATTCCCGCTTCGTTTGAGAATAAACCACGTTTAATCCCCATCATCATTGCTTTCGATACCAATGCACCAAACATTCCGCCAGCGGCAGCATCAAAACTAAATGCACTTTGAACAATACGATGAATCACGGAAGGGATCATATCAATATGCATGCCAAGAATAATCACTGCCATAATCAAATAGAAAAGTGCCATCATTGGTACAAGGTTGCTCGAAATAATCGCAATACGCTTAACGCCACCGAAAATAATAAGTGCGGTAAAAATTACTAATGAAATACCGACATATTCCCCTTTCCAATTCCACGCATTACTCGTCGCTTCAACAATGGAGTTCGCCTGCACCGAATTAAAAGCAAAACCAAATGTAAAAATTAATGCAAGCGCAAAAGCCACTGCCATACAACGTGATTTTAAACCTTGCACAATATAATAAGCAGGGCCGCCACGGAATGATCCATCTTTATCTTGAATTTTAAATAATTGAGCAAGGGTAGATTCAGCGAAAGCACTCGACATACCAATAAATGCCGTTACCCACATCCAAAACACTGCGCCTTCGCCCCCTAAGGCGATTGCCGTTGCAACCCCACCAATGTTACCCACACCAACGCGACTCGCAAGACCTGTCGTAAACGCTTGGAAAGGTGTTAATGAACTTCCCTCCACCGAACGACCAAACCACATTTCACGAAGGCTTGCAGGGAATAAACGGAACTGCACAAATCCTGTTGTAATGGTAAAAAATAGACCAGTTCCAAGCAAAATAATAATGGTGGCATCCCATAAAGGTCCATCAAGGTGTGCGACTATCCAAGTTAGCACTTCTTCTAACATTTTTGAAAATTCAAATTCCATAATCATCCCTCAAGCGATAAATAATTTGATTGTATGGCTTTTCAATGAAAAGGCGAGATTTTTTAATAATTTCTCTAGAGAAAAGAAACACAAACAAGAAAAAATCTAATAAATTCACAATATTCTAAATATTTTCCAAAATAAAGGGCGTATTATTTGAATACGCCCCACTAGTTTGTTGAATTATTTGGTTAAAAACAACGCTGCCGCACCACGCACACCACCAGAATCGCCGTGTTTCGCTTTTTTAATTGGCGGAACTTTTGCTGTTCGCATCAAGTGAGGCGGTAATGCTTTTGGTAAGGTCTCATAAAGATAGTCAAAATTAGATAATCCACCGCCGAGTACAATCATATGCGGATCAAATGCCGTAATGATATTGCCAATAGAAATCGCCGCCAACTCAACAAAAAGATTCACAAAATCTACCGCACTTTCATTGCCTTGATAGAACAAATCAATAATTTCACGAGCAGATAATGTTTCGCCTTTCAAATCTCGATAAAGCATTTCAAAACCGCGACCAGACAGATAATTATCCAAACAAGCCTTGTTGCCGCAACCGCATTGATAAATTGGGGCGTTATCCCATCCCAATAATTTCAAAGCATGATAATTTAATTGTAAATGACCAAGCTCTCCCGCCATTCCCACTTGACCTGAATGAACTTTACCGTTTAAGACAAAGCCACCACCAAAACCAGTCCCAAGAATTAAACCAAGTACAGTCGAATATTGCTGATTTTCCGTATCCCATGCTTCAGATAACGCAAAACAATTTGCGTCATTTTCTGCCCGCACTTCACGGCCCAAACGCGTAGACAAATCGCATAAAATTGGTTTATTATCTGCCACACGAATATTGGCAATTTCGGCTAATCCAGTTTGTTGATTAACAAAACCAGGTACGCCCAAACCTACGGTGCCCGCCTCACCAAACTTTTCATCAGCACGATTCACTAAATCCACAATCGTGTTAAGCCATTCTTCATAGTCGGTTTTAGGTGTTGGCACCCGTTCAGAATATAATTTTTCTAATTTTTCATTGAATACGGCAAGCTCTATTTTCGTGCCACCAATATCTAAACCATAATACATAATCTGCTCCTGTATAAAGAAGTGCACTTAAAATTAACCAAAATTTTAACCGCACTTAAATCATTATTTTATGACAAAGATCGCCTTTTTCTTCAAAAAGATCAAAATAATGCTATTAATTACTCAAAATAGCAAGTCTATACACTTAATCTGGTTCGTTTGAAAAAATTCTGAATTTGCCTGTTGTGAATAATCAAGGTTTTGGAAAAGTGGATGATTATCTGGGGGAATTCACGGTATTATGCGAATAAAACAAGTTTCAAATTAAGTGCTTTACTTACTCTGAATGTATGAAATTGAGCGAATATTAATATGGGAATTTTGTCTTTAATTAAACAAACCTTGCAAAATATCAAAGTTTGTTGAAATAATTTTTGCTTTTCTTTGCAATGAAAGGGGAGGAGAGTAAAATAGTGCCAATTATAGAAGTATTTGTAGTCGTAAACTTGTTAAAAGTATTAAATTTTCATCAACTTTTTCAATGTCAATAGTTGGAGTTTGATTATGGCATCAGAAAATCAAAAACTATCTTCTGTTGCACTCACACCTGTTGAAGCAACGGATTATGCAGAAAATACAGCAACTTATAAAGCAAATAAACGTCCATTTTTATCGTTTATGTCTGGTATTAGTGCTGGTGCTTGTATTGCCTTAGCCTTTGTATTTTACACGACAACACAAACTGCTAGTGCAGGCGCACCTTGGGGATTAACCAAGTTAGTAGGTGGGTTAGTATTCTCATTAGGTGTAATTATGGTGGTGATTTTAGGATCTGAATTATTCACTTCTTCTACTTTAACTTTAGTCGCCAGAGTGGGCGGTAGAATCACCACGACACAAATGATTCGAAATTGGATCGTAGTATATTTGGGCAACTTCGTTGGTAGTTTATTTATTGCGGCTGTTATTTGGTTTAGTGGACAAACAATGGCAGCAAATAGCCAATGGGGTTTAACAATTCTTGCAACCGCCCAACATAAAATTCATCACACTTGGTTTGAAGCTTTTAACCTAGGTATTTTATGTAACATTATGGTGTGTGTGGCGGTTTGGATGTCTTATTCTGGTAAGACTGTTACAGACAAAGCATTTATTATGATTATGCCGATTGGTTTGTTTGTTGCATCAGGATTTGAACACTGTGTGGCTAATATGTTTATGATTCCGATGGGAATTATTACCGCACATTTTAGTACACCTGAATTTTGGCAACAAATCGGCGTTGATCCGATGAAATACGCAGATTTAGATTTGTACCATTTCATCGTGAAGAATTTAATCCCTGTAACGTTGGGAAATATTGTCGGCGGGGCAATTTGTATTGGTGTATTCCAACGTTATTTAACCAAAACGCATTAAAGACTTACTTATTTATTAATTAACAAAGGAAATGACTATGTCAGAACTTAATGAAATGCAAAAATTGGCGTGGGCTGGTTTTGCTGGTGGCGATTGGCAAGAAAATGTCAATGTACGTGACTTTATCCAAAAAAACTATACCCCTTATGAAGGCGATGACTCTTTCTTAGCAGGTCCAACCGAAGCAACAACAAAGCTTTGGGAATCTGTAATGGAAGGAATTAAAATTGAAAACCGTACTCACGCGCCATTAGATTTTGATGAACATACACCATCTACCATTATCTCTCACGCACCCGGTTACATTAACAAAGATTTAGAAAAAATCGTTGGTCTTCAAACTGATGAACCTTTAAAACGTGCCATTATGCCATTCGGTGGTATCAAAATGGTGGAAGGTTCTTGTAAAGTTTATGGTCGTGAACTTGATCCAAAAGTGAAAAAAATCTTCACTGAATACCGTAAAACACATAACCAAGGTGTATTCGATGTTTACACGCCAGATATTTTACGTTGCCGTAAATCTGGGGTATTAACTGGTCTTCCAGATGCTTATGGTCGTGGTCGTATCATCGGTGACTACCGTCGTGTAGCACTTTATGGTGTAGATTTCTTAATGAAAGATAAATACGCACAATTCTCTTCTTTACAAAAAGATTTAGAAGATGGCGTAAATCTTGAAGCAACAATTCGTTTACGTGAAGAAATCGCAGAACAACACCGTGCATTAGGTCAATTAAAACAAATGGCAGCAAGCTATGGTTATGATATTTCTAACCCAGCAACTAATGCTCAAGAAGCCATTCAATGGATGTACTTTGCTTATCTTGCTGCAATAAAATCACAAAATGGTGCAGCAATGTCATTCGGTCGTACCGCAACCTTTATTGACGTGTACATTGAGCGTGATTTAAAAGCAGGGAAAATTACTGAAACTGAAGCGCAAGAATTAGTTGACCACTTAGTTATGAAACTTCGTATGGTTCGTTTCTTACGTACACCTGAATACGATCAATTATTCTCTGGTGACCCAATGTGGGCAACTGAAACCATCGCTGGTATGGGTTTAGATGGTCGTACATTAGTAACCAAAAATACATTCCGTATTTTACACACTCTTTACAACATGGGTACTTCTCCAGAACCAAACTTAACCATTCTTTGGTCTGAACAATTACCTGAAAACTTCAAACGTTTCTGTGCAAAAGTATCGATTGATACCTCATCAGTTCAATACGAAAACGATGATTTAATGCGTCCAGACTTCAACAACGATGACTACGCAATCGCATGTTGTGTATCACCAATGATTGTGGGTAAACAAATGCAATTCTTCGGTGCTCGTGCAAACTTAGCGAAAACATTGTTATACGCAATCAACGGTGGTATCGATGAAAAATTAGGTATGCAAGTAGGTCCGAAAACTGCACCAATTACTGATGAAGTATTAGATTTTGATACAGTAATGACCCGTATGGATAGCTTTATGGATTGGTTGGCAAAACAATATGTGACTGCCTTAAACGTAATCCACTATATGCACGATAAATATTCATACGAAGCCGCATTAATGGCATTACATGATCGTGATGTATACCGTACCATGGCTTGTGGTATAGCGGGTCTTTCTGTTGCGGCTGACTCACTTTCAGCAATCAAATATGCGAAAGTTAAACCAGTTCGTGGCGACATCAAAGATAAAGATGGCAATGTTGTTGCAACTAACGTAGCAATCGACTTTGAAATCGAAGGTGAATATCCACAATATGGTAACAACGATAACCGTGTTGATGACATCGCTTGTGACTTAGTTGAACGTTTCATGAAGAAAATTCAAAAACTTAAAACTTACCGCAATGCAGTGCCTACACAATCTGTATTAACCATTACTTCTAACGTAGTTTATGGTAAGAAAACTGGTAACACCCCTGATGGTCGTCGTGCTGGTGCACCATTCGGACCAGGTGCGAACCCAATGCACGGTCGTGACCAAAAAGGTGCGGTAGCATCATTAACTTCTGTAGCTAAACTTCCATTTGCTTATGCGAAAGATGGTATTTCTTATACCTTCTCAATCGTACCAAATGCGTTAGGTAAAGATGCCGAAGCACAACGCCGTAATCTTGCTGGCTTAATGGATGGTTACTTCCACCACGAAGCAACAGTTGAAGGTGGCCAACACTTAAATGTGAACGTGTTAAACCGTGAAATGTTGTTAGATGCAATGGAAAATCCAGATAAATATCCACAATTGACTATCCGTGTATCTGGTTACGCAGTACGTTTCAACTCTTTAACTAAAGAGCAACAACAAGACGTAATTACTAGAACTTTCACAGAGTCAATGTAAAAACATTTTTATTTTTGACCGCACTTTAGCGGGAATATAATATGTATGAGCCTGATTTAAATCAGGCTCATTTTTTATAGACTAAATATTTGGTAAAATTTAGCTATATCTAATTTTAGGAAATTTATGTATGTCAGTTCTTGGACGAATTCACTCTTTTGAATCCTGTGGCACTGTAGATGGGCCAGGTATTCGTTTTATTTTATTTATGCAAGGCTGCTTGATGCGCTGCAAATATTGCCACAATCGTGATACTTGGGATCTTGAAGGTGGTAAAGAAATCAGTGTCGAAGATTTAATGAAAGAAGTCGTGACTTATCGCCATTTTATGAATGCTACTGGCGGTGGTGTCACAGCATCTGGTGGCGAGGCTGTGTTACAAGCAGAGTTTGTACGCGATTGGTTCCGTGCTTGTAAAGAGGAAGGGATTAATACTTGCTTAGATACAAATGGTTTTGTACGTCATTATGATCATATTATTGATGAATTATTAGATGTAACAGATCTTGTTTTACTCGATTTAAAAGAACTTAATGATCAAGTTCATCAAAATCTTATTGGGGTGCCAAATAAACGTACCCTTGAATTTGCAAAATATTTGCAAAAACGTAATCAACATACTTGGATTCGTTATGTTGTGGTTCCTGGTTATACTGATAGCGATCACGATGTGCATTTATTAGGTCAGTTTATTGAAGGTATGACCAATATTGAAAAAGTTGAACTTCTTCCTTATCATCGATTAGGTGCACATAAATGGAAAACCCTTGGGTTAGATTATGAGCTTGAAGATGTATTACCGCCAACTAAAGAATCCTTAGAGCATATTAAAACAATTCTAGAAGGTTATGGACACACTGTAAAATTCTAGAATAAATGTCAGCTAACATAAGGAGCAAATAATGAAAAAAATTATTTTAACATTATCACTTGGGTTACTTACCGCTTGTTCTGCTCAAATCCAAAAGGCTGAACAAAATGATGTGAAGCTGGCACCGCCGACTGATGTACGAAGCGGATATATACGTTTGGTAAAGAATGTGAATTATTACATCGATAGTGAATCGATCTGGGTGGATAACCAAGAGCCACAAATTGTACATTTTGATGCAGTGGTGAATTTAGATAAGGGATTGTATGTTTATCCTGAGCCTAAACGTTATGCACGTTCTGTTCGTCAGTATAAGATTTTGAATTGTGCAAATTATCATTTAACTCAAATACGAACTGATTTCTATGATGAATTTTGGGGACAGGGTTTGCGGGCAGCACCTAAAAAGCAAAAGAAACATACGTTAAGTTTAACACCTGATACAACGCTTTATAATGCTGCTCAGATTATTTGTGCAAATTATGGTAAAGCATTTTCAGTTGATAAAAAATAAAAAAATCTGCACCTTAATTAGTTTAAATTTTATTCAACTTTTAGGGTGCAGAGAGTATTCGATTTTTCTGCAGTTATTGCTATTTTACTGCTGGCACTTTTAAGTCTGGCTCGTTTGGTTTTTCAATTGGTGCAAAAGTTTTATCTTTATTCGCATCAATAATTTTTTGAGTATCATTTGCTAATGCGGTTAAACCCATTTTTTCATAAGCTGCCTGCATCAGAAATAATCCTTCATAAGTTGCTTTAGTATCAGGATATTGTTTTAACATTCCTACCACACGATTTGCAACTGCTACCCACGCTTTACGTTTTGCATAGAATTTTGCAATCTCTAATTCGTGACGAGCCAGTGCATCTTTAATATAAGCCATACGAGCTAAAGCATCTTGTGAGTAAGGGCTATTAGGGAATACACGAACTAAGTTTTGGAAATTAGAAAAAGCGGTACGCATAGAGGTTGTTTCACGTGTAGCACGGTCAATTCCAAAAAAATCTTGAATGAAATTATCGCCTGTTGCTGCATTAGTTAAGCCAGCCATATATACCGCATAGGCTTGATTTGGGCTTTGTGGAAATTGATGTAAAAAGCTATCTACCATCAATAATACTTGCGTATAATCTTGAGTTTTATAATTTGCATAAATTAAATCTAACATTGCTTGTTCTTGATAAACGCTACCTGGAAAACGCTCAGTCGTCGCTTTTAAATAGCGAATGGCTTCAGAGTAACTACCTTCTTGTAATGATGTTGTACCTTTTGTGTATAATTCATTTACCGATGCTTGTTCAACATCTTTTGAACCACTTGAACATCCAATAACCAATGCTGCCACGGCAAGCAATGCCAAAGATTTTATTTTACGCATTGTTTTTTCCTTAATTTTTACGAAAACCAATAAATAAGATACAATTGTCCGCTATTGTATAGAACATTAATCAATAAGCCAACTTTTAAAATTTTTGAGAGCTATTTATGCCACAAATTACCCTTTCGGCTGAAGTGCAGCCAGAACAAATGGGACAACGTTTAGACCAAACACTTGCAGAGTTGTTCCCTGAATATTCTCGTTCCCGATTAAAAACATGGATTGAAGCCGATCTCGTAAAACTTAACGACCGCATTACTAATATTCCGCGTGAGAAAGTGCTTGGAGGAGAGAGGATAGAGATTATTGTTGAAGTGGAAGATGAAACACGTTTTGAAGCAGAAAATATTCCATTGAATATCGTGTATGAAGATGATGATATTATTGTGATTAACAAACCAAAAGATCTTGTGGTACACCCCGGTGCTGGCAATCCAAATGGAACTGTACTCAATGCGTTACTCTATCATTATCCACCGATATCAGAAGTACCTCGTGCAGGAATTGTGCATCGATTAGATAAAGATACAACAGGTCTAATGGTTGTTGCTAAAACCATTCCAGCACAAACTAAGTTAGTGCGAGACTTACAAAAACGCAAAATTACGCGCGAATATGAAGCAGTCGCTTCAGGCATTATGACTAAAGGCGGCACAGTAGATCAACCTATGGCTCGTCATGCAACCAAACGTACTTTAATGGCTGTTCATCCAATGGGAAAACCAGCTGTCACCCATTATCGTATTATGGAAAATTACCGTAACTACACCCGTTTACGTTTACGTTTAGAAACGGGGCGCACGCATCAAATCCGCGTTCATATGGCTCATATTGCCCATCCATTGCTAGGCGATCAAACCTATGGCGGACGCCCTCGTCCACCCAAAAATGCGAGTGAAGACTTTATGGAAGTATTGCGTAATTTCAAACGCCAAGCTTTACATGCGGTCATGTTACGCTTAGCTCATCCAATTACAGGGGAAATGATGGAATGGTATGCGCCATTACCAGATGACTTTGTTGAATTGCTTAATGCCCTCAAAGCCGACTATCTCGAACATAAAGATGAGTTAGATTATTAACATGCAAGCGATTAACCCCAATTGGAATGTTCCAAAGAACATTCATGCCTTTACCACTACTCGTGAAGGGGGTGTGAGCTTAGAGCCTTATTTGAGTTTCAACTTAGGCGATCATGTCGGTGATGATAAAAGTGCGGTAAAAACTAACCGCACTTTATTAGTCGAAAAATTTGGCTTACCACAAAAACCTATATTTTTAACGCAAACACACAGCACTCGAGTACTTCAATTACCTTATTCAGGACAAAATCTTGAAGCGGATGCAGTTTATACAAATGTTCCCAATCAAGTTTGCGTTGTTATGACTGCAGACTGTTTGCCAGTTCTATTCACTACAACATCTGGCAATGAAGTGGCTGCAGCACATGCTGGCTGGCGTGGTTTATGCGATGGCGTACTAGAAGAAACAGTGAAATATTTTCAAGCTAAACCTGAAGATATTATCGCGTGGTTTGGCCCTGCAATAGGTCCAAAGGCCTTTCAAGTTGGGATTGATGTTGTAGAAAAGTTTGTTGCAGTAGATGAAAAAGCCAAACTCGCCTTTCAACCTGATGCAATCGAAGAAGGTAAATACTTGAGTAATCTTTATCAAATTGCAACTCAGCGATTAAACAATCTAGGTATTACGCAAATTTATGGTGGAAATCACTGTACATTCAACGAAAAAGAAAAGTTCTTTTCTTATCGCAGGGACAATCAAACGGGACGAATGGCGAGTGTCATTTGGTTTGAATAAATAGTTTAAAAGCGCATTTTACGCGCTTTTAGTAATCTTTGTTTTATATTCTTTCTGCGATAATACCGCCACCCAAACAAACTTCGCCAAGGTAAAATACGGCAGATTGCCCTGGGGTTACTGCTGATTGAGGTTCATCAAAAATAACTCGAATGATTTCATCATCAATTGGTTCAATCACACAAGGAATATCTTGTTGGCGATAACGCGTTTTCACCGTGCAACGTAATGACTCTCGAATTGGTTCGCGATCAACCCAATGTAATTGGCTGGCAATCAATCCTTTTGAAAATAAACGAGGATGATCGTGACCTTGCGCGACAATAAGTTCATTATTTTCTACATCTTTATCTACTACATACCAAGCCTCATCTCCCGCATTTTTTAGACCACCAATGCCTAATCCTTTGCGTTGTCCCAACGTGTGATACATCAAACCATCATGGCGACCAATAATTTCATCATTTACAGTGCGAATATTACCTGGTTGAGCTGGTAAATAGCGTGCTAAGAAATCCTTAAATTTACGCTCACCAATAAAACAAATACCGGTAGAATCTTTTTTCTTCGCCGTAATTAAGCCAAGATCTTCAGCAATAGCACGAACAATGGGCTTCTCGATTTCACCAACGGGGAATAAACTTTGCCCCACTTGTTTATGGCTTAAAGTATAAAGAAAATAACTTTGATCTTTATTGGCATCTAAACCACGTAATAGTTTTGCATTTTCATTATCTCCCGCTCTACGTACATAATGCCCTGTTGCAATATAATCTGCACCGAGATCTTCAGCTGCATATTCTAAAAATGCTTTAAATTTAATTTCTTTATTACACAAAATATCTGGGTTCGGCGTGTGCCCTGCTTTATATTCAGTTAAAAAATGCTCAAAGACATTATCCCAATATTCTGCCGCAAAATTAATTTTATGTAGTTTGATCCCTAATTTATCGCATACTGCTTGAGCATCTGCAAGATCAGCTGCGGCAGTGCAATAATCTGTATCGTCATCTTCTTCCCAGTTTTTCATAAACAGGCCTTCCACCTGATAGCCTTGCTGTTGAAGAATAAAAGCTGACACAGAAGAATCCACGCCACCAGACATACCACAAATCACTTTTTTTGTCGCATTTCTCGCAAGCTGTTCTTGCGTCAGTTGAGGAAAGTGTTGATTATAAGTATTTGAAATTAACATAGTTCTCCCGTAACTTCGGTTAAGGCGAAGCACATTGGTCATTGAATTAGAAAACGGCAAAATAATTTTGCCGTTAATTTTATTTTGCACATAAAGTGCGGTCAGTTTTGAGCAAGTTATTTCACTTCATAAAATTGCGAGTTATCATCTTTTTTCGCAAATTTTTGCTCATATTCAGCTTTTGCTTGTTCATCGCCTGCATCTAATTTTGATTGAAGCGTGTCGCAAGGTTTATCACAATCACAAGCTTTGTCAATACCAAGGCTAGATAAACCACCGCAGCTGCCTTTTAAACTTTGTTTTTTGATAATAAAGCCGATAGACATCAACAATATAATTGCGACGAAAGCGATTAAAGTAAAAAATAAAGTTTGCATAACTATTCTTTTGTTTCTGTTAATTTTTTGAAAGCAGAGGATGATTTGGTAACAAAACCATTATCTGTTCTAATGATTAAATAAACGGCAAGATTATTTTTCTCAGCCACTTCTAACGCCTTGTCTTCCCCCAGCACAAATAACCCTGTAGATAAGCCATCTGCAGTCATTGAGGTTGGTGCAAGTACCGTAATTGAGGCTAAATGATGCTGAATTGGATAACCTGTTTTCGGATCAATTTCATGAGCAAAGCGTTTGCCATTTTCTTCAAAGTAAATACGGTAATCGCCAGAACTTGCCATTCCCATATTGTTTAATCCAATGACAGCTTCAGCCGCTCTTTCGCCTGTTGTAGTTGGTTTTTCAATGGCAATCTGCCAAGGTTTACCTTCAATATTTTTTCCTTTCGCACGAATTTCACCGCCGATTTCAACCATGTAATTCTGAGCATTTAGTTGTTCTAACTTTTCAGCCACCTGATCAACGCCAAAACCTTTAGCAATTGACGATAAATCTACGTAAACTTGAGGAAGTGCTTTGCTTAATGTCGGTTTTGCACCACTCATATCAAGGGCAATTTTATCAATGCCAACCCAGGCTTGGCGTTCAGCTAATTGTTCTGGTGTAGGTTGCTTTTCGGGGCGTTTTTCAGGACCAAATCCCCATAAATTTACAACTGGACCAACAGTTACATCCAACGCGCCTTCGGTCACTTTATTTAAACGAATCGCTTCAGCTAATACTTTGGCAAAATCTGCTGAAATCTCAATCGGTGTGTTCACTTGGGTATTTTGATTGAAGCGGCTCAATTCCGAATCTTTTTTGTAAGTGGACATTTTCGCATTCACATCTTTTAAGATTGCTTCAATTTCTTCATGCGTCTTTTCAGATGTTGCTTTTATTGAACCATCATCAAGGTATTTAACATGATAAGTTGTCCCCATTGTTTTACCGCTTAAAGAGATAACTTTTGTTTCTTTTTGACAAGCAGCAAGACTTAATGCTATTGCTACCGCTATGATACCGCTTATTAATTTTTTCATCTGGATTTCCTAAATTTGTGAATTACTGGCAAACTCAACAAAACTTACCTGTAATCATAGAAAATTTTTAAAAACATCTTAAATTTTGACCGCACTTTATCACAAAGTGCGGTCAGCTTTTATGATGAATTGATTAACTAAAATCAGCCACCAAAGTCATCTAATAAAATGTTTTCATCTTCAACACCAAGATCTTTCAACATTTTAATTACAGCTGCATTCATCACTGGAGGCCCACACATATAGTATTCACAGTCTTCTGGTGCTTCATGATTTTTCAAGTAGTTTTCATAAAGTACATTGTGAATAAAGCCTGTATAGCCAGTCCAATTATCTTCAGGCAATGCATCTGAAAGTGCCACGTGCCATACAAAGTTTGGATTTTCAGCTTGTAATTGGTCAAAGTCTTCTTGATAGAATATTTCACGTTTAGAACGTGCACCATACCAGAACGACATTTTACGTTTAGAATGTAAACGTTTTAATTGGTCGAAGATATGTGAACGCATTGGAGCCATACCCGCACCACCACCGATAAATACCATTTCTGCATTAGTTTCTTTCGCGAAGAATTCACCAAATGGACCAGAAATTGTGACTTTATCTCCTGCTTTTAATGACCAAATGTAAGAAGACATTTGACCAGGAGGCGCATCAGGTTGGCGTGGTGGTGGAGTCGCAATACGAACGTTAAGCATAATGATACCTTTCTCTTCAGGGTATGAAGCCATTGAGTAAGCACGGATAATATGCTCGTCCACTTTAGAGACATAACGCCATAAATCGTATTTATCCCAGTCTTCGTGGTATTCTTCAGGAATATCGAAATCTTTATAGTTCACCACATGTGGCTCAGCTTCGATTTGGATATAACCACCTGCGCGGAAAGGCACTTCCTCGCCTTCAGGGATCGCTAATTTAAGTTCTTTAATAAAAGTTGCTTTGTTATCGTTAGAAATAACAGTACATTCCCATTTTTTCACGCCGAAGATTTCTTCTGGAAGTTCAACTTCCATATTACCTTTTACATTAACTTGACAAGCTAGACGATAACCTTCTTTTGCTTCACGTTTGTTAATGTGAGAAAGTTCGGTTGGAAGAATTTCTCCACCGCCATTTTTCACTTTAACAATACATTGACCACAAGAGCCACCGCCACCGCAAGCAGAAGACACGAAAATACCTTTACTTGCTAAAGCCCCTAATAATTTGCCACCTGCAGGTAATGTGATCGCTTTTTCAGGATCGTCATTGATGTCGATAGTAATATCACCAGAATCGACTAATTTTGATTTCGCAAATAAGATGATTGCCACTAACACTAATACAATAACCGTGAATGCGGCAATACCGAGTGCAAGAATTACTGAATCGCTCATTGATTACACTCCTTATAATTGAATACCAGAGAAAGACATAAAGCCTAGTGCCATTAAACCAACAGAGATAAAGGTAATACCTAAACTTTTTAATCCAGCAGGAATATCAGCGTATTTCATTTTTTCCGTTAAGCCAGCAAGCGCTACAATCGCTAACATCCAACCTAAACCTGAGCCGAAACCATACACGATAGATTCAGGGAAATTGTAATCACGTTGAACCATGAAAGATACCCCACCAAAGATCGCACAGTTTACTGCGATTAAAGGTAAGAAAATCCCTAATGCGTTATAAAGAGATGGCATAAATTTATCTAACACCATTTCAAGAATTTGCACTAAACCAGCAATAACCCCAATGAAAGTGATGAAGTTTAAGAATGATAAATCTACACCTTCAATTAAAGCATTTTCTTTTAGTACATTTGCATAAATTAATTGGTTTACTGGCACTGCGATACCAAGAACGAAAGTTACCGCAATCCCAAGACCAAACGCAGTGGACACCTTTTTA
Organism: Haemophilus influenzae; assembly: GCF_019703545.1. Lineage (NCBI taxonomy): Bacteria > Pseudomonadati > Pseudomonadota > Gammaproteobacteria > Pasteurellales > Pasteurellaceae > Haemophilus > Haemophilus influenzae. Next base: position 867,645 of record NZ_AP018771.1, read on the forward strand.
GATACCGCTAAGAAAGTACACATTCCTAAGAAGAAAGAAAGTGCCATATTTTCAATGAAGACTGCCTTAACAAATAGGCTAATATAATGTTCCATTGATTACTTCTCCTGTTGTTCTGGTTTCCAAGTTCTTAATCCCCAGATCACAAATCCGATGATAAAGAATGCACTTGGTGCAAGTAGGAATAAACCATTTGCTTGATACCAGCCACCATTTTGAATAGTTTCGAAAATAGTCATACCAAATAATTTACCTGAACCGATAAGTTCACGGAAAAATGCTACGATAATTAACATCGAACCATAACCTAAGCCATTTCCGATACCATCTACAAAACTTTCAACTGGAGGGGATTTCATCGCAAATGCTTCAGCACGCCCCATTACGATACAGTTAGTAATAATCAAACCAACGAATACTGAAAGTTGTTTAGATAAACCATAAGCATAGGCTTTTAGAATTTGATCCACTACGATAACAAGCGAAGCGATGATTGCGAGCTGTACAATAATACGAATGCTGTTAGGGATATAATTGCGGATTAGGGAAACAAATAAGTTTGATAATCCAGTTACTAAGGTAACTGCAATCGCCATAACAAAAGCAGTTTCTAATTTTGTTGTTACAGCTAATGCAGAACAAATCCCTAAGATTTGCAATGCAATAGGGTTGTTTTTAGCAATTGGCGCTAACAACAGATCTTTATAACTTGTTTTTCCAGACATTAGTTTGCTCCTGAATGAAGTTTTTCAAGATATGGACCAAAGCCATCTTTGCTGAACCAATAATTAAAGGTACCTTGAACACCATTACCTGTTAAAGTTGCACCAGATAAACCATCAATGCTATGTTCATCTTGTGGAGCTTGACCTTTCACAATACGAATGGCAGGTTGATGTTGCTCATCAAATAATTTTTTACCTTTAAATAGACTTGCCCAGTTTGGATTTTCAATTTCTCCGCCCAATCCCGGTGTTTCTCCGTGTTGATAGTAAGTGATTCCATTAATAGTATTACCATCTGGTTGAACAGATACTAAGCCATACATCACTGACCACAAGCCAGTGCCATAAATTGGTAAAATAACTTGTTGAGTTTGACCCTGTTCATCTTTTACAAGATAAACTTCAGTTGTTTTGCTACGAGAACGAATACGTGCTTTATCCGAATCAGCAGGAATTGCTTGTTGGCTATCATCTGCTTGTTGTGTGTATTCACCCGTTGCTAAATCAACGAAACGCGGCTCAATAAATTTTGCATAAGTTTCTTTTACATTCGTATTTGCTTGTAAAAGACCAGCTACATTTAAAATATTTTTTTGTTTATCGAGCAATTTTTGTTCTTCTTGTGCAGGCTTTAACATTACTGCGGAACCAGCAACAATAATGGAACAAACCAAACTCAGTAGTAGCACAACAAGGATTGTGCCGCCTACGCTGTCTTTATTAAACTTAGCCATTTGTTCTTGCTCTCCGACGTTTGATGTTTGCTTGAACAACGATGTAGTCGAAAATCGGTGCAAATAAGTTTGCAAATAAAATCGCTAACATCATTCCTTCTGGATAGGCTGGGTTTACAGTACGAATTAATACAGCCATTACGCCAATTAATGCACCGTACCACCATTTACCAGTATTAGTAAAAGATGCTGAAACAGGATCGGTCGCCATAAATACCATACCCAATGCAAATCCACCTAAAACAAAGTGCCAATGCCAAGGCATTGAGAACATAGGGTTAGTCTCTGAGCCAATTAGGTTAAACAAGGTTGAGGTTGCAATCATGCCAATCATCACACCAGCAATAATGCGCCAAGCTGCAATGCGAGTGAATACAATAACAGCACCGCCAATTAAAATTGCAAGGGTAGAAACTTCCCCCATTGAACCAGGTAAGTTACCAACAAAAGCATCCATCCAAGTAATTGGAGCGCCTGTTACGGTATGTTGCAATGCACCTTGACCACCTTGTGACCACTGTGAAAGTGCGGTTGCACCAGAGAAACCATCTGCGGCAGTCCAAACCGTATCGCCTGAAATTTGAGCTGGATATGCGAAGAATAAGAACGCACGACCAGCAAGTGCAGGGTTCATAAAGTTACGACCTACGCCACCAAAAATTTCTTTTGCAACAATGATACCAAAAGTAATACCTAATGCGGCTTGCCATAGTGGCAATGTTGGTGGAACGATCAAGGCAAATAAAATGGTTGAAACGAACATTCCTTCATTTACTTCGTGACCACGAACCACAGAGAATAACAATTCCCAAATAGTACAAACGGTAAATACCACTAAGTAAATTGGTAAAAAGAAAATTGCTCCAAGAGCCATTTTAGAGCCCCAAGTTGCATTGGCAGTTAAATCTAAACCTAATGAACTTGCAAGAGCATAGTGCCAATCGTTAGCAATTAGTTGATCTAAATTGCCTAATTGATTTAACGCTGGAATCGCTTGGTTACCCACATTGTACATCCCATAGAAAATCGCAGGGAACAACGCAAGGAAAACCGTAATCATCATACGTTTTGAATCTAACGCATCACGAACGTGAGTGTTTTTGTGCGTTACCGTACCTGGTGTATAAAGCAAGGTATAAATCGATTCAAAGATCGGATAAAGCTTGCTGTATTTACCACTGGGTAAAAACGCGGGTTCCATTTTTTCAAAAAGATTTTTCAAACCCATTTTTAACCTTCCTTCTCAATCTTATCTAAGACTTGACGCAAGATTGAACCGTATTCATATTTGCCTGGACAAACGAAAGAACATAACGCCAAGTCTTCTTCGTCTAATTCCAGACAACCTAACTCTTGAGCGCCATCGGTATCGCCCACGATTAAATCACGTAATAATAATGTAGGTAAAATGTCCAACGGCATGACGCGCTCATAGCTACCGATTGGCACCATTGCACGTTCGCCACCATTTTCTGAAGTAGTAAAATTAAACAATTTTTTACTGAAGTGGCCTAATACGGTACGAGTCACAGAATATTTATTGGCTTGTGGCATAATCCAACCAAAAAATTCTTTTTCATTACCTTCAGCGATTACTGATACTTGCAAAGCATAGCGACCTAAATAATCATGTGAATCTTTTGCTATTTGACCACAAAGAACTGAGCCAGAAATTACACGATTTTTACCCGCACTTAATTCATTTTGGGTTAATTGAGAAAGATTAGCACCGATTATTGTACGTACTAAACGAGGTTCTTTCACTTGAGGACCTGCAAGAGAAATTACTCGTTCTGAATAAAGTTCGCCTGTTGTAAATAATTTACCTACAGCGATCACATCTTGATAATTGATATGCCATACAGTTTTTTGAATACCGACAGGATCAATAAAGTGAATATGCGTCCCTACAAGACCAGCTGGATGAACACCAGTAAAATCATGAATCTGTAAATTTTCAAGATCAGCAGTGGGAATATTAGAATCGCCCGCTTTACATAAGTGTAATGGTTTTGAAGGGAATAGACGACTTAATACGGTTAAACCGTTAGTGAAGTCTTGCGAATATTCTTTTAATACGACAGAGGGATCGGCTGCTAATGGATTGGTATCCATCGCGTTTACAAAAATAGAAGATGCTTCACTTTCAATGGATGGAACTTTACTAAATGGACGAGTACGTAATGCCGTCCATAAGCCAGATTCTATCAAGTTTTGTTTTACTTGTTCAGAAGAAAGTGTATTCAATTGTTCTGTGCTATATTTTGCAAAAGTGATTTTTTCATCACCTTCTACATTAATAACAACAGATTGTAATACCCGTTTTTCGCCACGATTGATTGCAGTGATGGTACCGCTTGCAGGGGCTGTAAAAATTACACCAGGATTTTTTTTGTCTTCAAAAAGTACTTGACCTTTTTTCACAACATCGCCTTCGCGTACCTTCATTGAAGGACGCATCCCCACATACTCCTCACCTAGAATCGCAACTTGATTCACAGCGTTGCCGCTATGGATTACTTGTGCTGGTTTTCCCGCAATTGGGAGATCCAAACCTTTCTTAATTGTAATCATACTATTTGCACTACTTTTCAAGGTTAAAAATACAATTGCTAATATAGTAAAAATACCCTAGAAGCAATCTCACGTTTGAGTGTGACAAACCGCTAAAAAAACATTAATGTCACAAAATAAAAAACTCAAATGGATTGATTTCACAGTTAATAATTTTACCGAGAAATCGAATTTGGACTAAATTAAACGCCTCATTCTAGCGAAAATCTCTGTTTTTCGCTACTTAAACAGAGGGTTTTTTGTTAGAACTTTTTGCGATATATCAAAAATGTTACATTTTTATAACAAAATTAACGCCCAATACCTGCACATTTTGTTGAGTGCGGTACAGTTTCATTTTGTGCTTTCCATTCTTCTGGAGTGAATAAATGTAATGCTAATGCGTGAATACTATGATTTAATTCTTCGTTCAATAATTGATAAATACGCTGATGACGTTGTACTTTTCGAATATTTTTAAAGTCTGCGCTGACAATAACGCATTTAAAATGTGATTCAGAACCTCGATTAGAGTGATGTAAATGGCTTTCATTTTCTATTGCTAAAAAGTGCGGTTGAAATTCTTTTTGAATTTTTTGCTCAATAATTTGTTGAATTGACACTATAAGTTCTCCACAAAAACTAAAATGAAACGCTATACATTAATAAGGAAGTTTGTAAGAATAGCACAATTCTAATTGATTTATGGGGAAATTATGGCATTAGTAAACAAAATTAAAACATTATCATCAGTAGGTATTCTAGCTGCTACATTATTTCTTGCAGGCTGCCAAGCACAATCAAATATATTAGCATTTACACCGCCTGTGCCAAGTGCTTCAATGAATGTTAATCGAACTGCCGTTGTATCTGTTACAACAAAAGATAGCCGCACAATACAAGAGATTGCGAGTTATACGAAACACGGGGAACTGATTAAATTAAATGCATCCCCAAGTGTTACACAATTATTTCAGCAAGTGATGCAGCAAAATTTAATTAGTAAAGGCTTTAGAATTGGGCAATTAAATGGTTCAAATGCGTGGGTAACTGTAGATGTGCATGAATTTGGTACGCAAGTAGAACAAGGTAATCTTCGTTATAAACTTAATACTAAAATTCAAGCGACAGTTTATGTACAAGGTGCGAAAGGTTCGTATAATAAATCATTTAATGTCACGCATTCACAAGAGGGCGTATTTAATGCGGACAATGATGAAATTCATAAAGTGCTATCTCAAACTTTTAATGATATTGTGAACAATATTTATCAAGATCAAGAAGTTGCGGCTGCGATTAACCAATATTCTAATTAATCACATATCTACAGTGAGGAAGATTGAACAATCTTCCTCTTTTTCTATCACGCTATTTCATTCTACATACTAGGCTTCACATAAAATTATTTCAAACTAATCATCTGTTCAAAAGAATAAAAAATATTCATAAAACCAATTAAATCAATTTATAGCATTCTTTATAAAAATTAGGCAAAATACGGAAAATTTTTGAGTTCAAAAAAGGATCAAACTATGACTAAACATTATGATTATATTGCTATTGGCGGTGGCAGTGGCGGTATTGCGTCTCTAAATCGAGCAGCAAGCTATGGAAAAAAATGTGCAATCATTGAAGCAAAACATCTTGGCGGCACTTGTGTAAATGTAGGTTGTGTACCTAAAAAAGTAATGTTTTATGGCGCGCATATTGCAGAAGCAATCAACAATTATGCGCCAGATTATGGTTTTGATGTTGAAGTGAAAAAATTTGATTTTTCAAAACTGATTGAAAGTCGCCAAGCCTATATTAGTCGTATCCATACATCTTATAATAATGTATTAGCGAAAAATAATATTGATGTAATTAACGGTTTCGGAAAATTTGTCGATGCCCATACTATTGAAGTAACACTTGCTGATGGTACAAAAGAGCAAGTAACCGCAGATCATATTTTAATCGCAACAGGTGGCCGCCCATATCGTCCAAACATTAAAGGACAAGAATACGGCATTGATTCAGATGGTTTCTTTGCATTAACCGAATTACCAAAACGTGCTGTTGTTATTGGTGCAGGCTATATTGCTGTTGAACTTTCTGGCGTATTAAACAGCTTAGGCGTGGAAACACATTTATTAGTGCGTCGCCATGCGCCAATGCGTAATCAGGATCCATTAATCGTAGAAACATTAGTGGAAGTGCTTGCACAAGATGGAATTCAATTACATACCAATTCTACCCCATCTGAAATTGTAAAAAATGCAGATGGTTCACTTACTGTAAAATGTGATGGTCAATCTGATGTTACCGTAGATTGCGCTATTTGGGCGGCAGGTCGTGTTCCAGCGACAGATAAAATTGGCTTAGAAAATGCAGGTGTAGAAACAAATGAACACGGCTATGTCAAAGTAGATAAATATCAAAATACTAATGTGAAAGGCATTTATGCGGTAGGCGATATTATTGAAAACGGCATTGAATTAACACCAGTTGCAGTTGCAGCAGGTCGTCGCCTTTCTGAGCGTTTATTTAATAATAAACCGACTGAATATTTAGATTACAGTTTAGTTCCAACCGTTGTATTTAGCCATCCGCCTATCGGCACTGTAGGTTTAACTGAACCGCAAGCGATTGAGCAGTACGGCGCAGAAAATGTTAAGGTATATAAATCTTCTTTCACAGCGATGTATACTGCGGTAACTCAACATCGCCAACCGTGCAAAATGAAATTAGTTTGTGTGGGTAAAGATGAAAAAGTTGTGGGTTTACATGGTATTGGTTTCGGTGTAGATGAAATGATTCAAGGATTTGCAGTAGCAATCAAAATGGGCGCAACAAAAGCTGATTTTGACAATACGGTGGCAATTCATCCAACAGGTTCAGAAGAATTTGTAACAATGCGTTAATTGTTCAAATGAAAGAAGAAAAAGGCAGTAAGGTTATACTGCCTTTAAAGAAGTGAGAAATATCTATTTTCAGGATTTGTTTCTGTCATTTATGGAAATAAATCCTGTTTATTTTTTATATGCCAAGATTTCGCCCATGCGAACAGGTTCATTTACGCTTAAATGATCAGCCAAACGCACTTGATTGGCTTGGAATAAATTAATTACTGTTGAACCAAGTTGGAACCAACCCATTTCTTGACCTTTCAATAATTTGACCGCACTTTCGCCTTCATAAGTCCAAGTTTTCACTTCGTTGTGGCGTGGTGGATTAATTACGCCTGCCCAAGTTGTGCCAATACTTGCAGTGATGGTTGCACCCACTAAAATTTGTACCATTGTGCCAAATTCAGTATCAAATACACAAATCACACGTTCATTACGCGCAAATAAATTTGGTACATGTTGGGCTAAAAATGGATTCACAGAGAATAAATCGCCTGGCACATAAATCATCTTACGTAGCGTGCCATCGCACGGCATATGTACTCGGTGATAATCACGAGGAGAAAGATAAGTAGTGGCAAATTCCCCATTTTTAAAGGTTTCCACTAATTCTTTATCTTCTGCCAATAAGTCTTCTAGGCTGAAAAAATGCCCCTTAGCTTGCAATAAAAGATTATCGTCAATATGACCGCACTCACTAATGCGACCGTCTGCTGGTAAACAAAGTGCGGTTGGATTTTGATTAATTGGACGTGCGTTTTCTTTTAACGGGCGAGTAAAAAATTCATTAAAGCTTGCGTAATCAGAAAATTGTTCTTTTTGCGCAATGCTCATATCAATGTTGTATTTTTTCGCAAAAGCTTTAATTACAAAATGTGTTGTTTTGCCCCATTTTTGTTTAGCAAACCAGCCAGCAATTTGAGTTAAATAAATTTGCGGCATGACATATTGAAATGCCACTTTTAAGCGTTGCCAATAAGAATTTGAAGTCATCATTATCTTTCCTTGTTAAAAAAAGAGGCGTGATTATAGCAATTTTTATCAAAGTGCCAACTTTTTTGATAATTAGAAATTTTTCTCTCGTTATTATCCAATAAAAATGTGATTTCCCTTTGACTATCTTCGCAACAACGGGTAATATTCACGCCCTATGCAAAAGGTAAAACTACCCCTAACCGTTGATCCGGTAAAAGATGCTCAAAGACGGCTTGATTATGTTGGTTATTATTCGGCAAATCAGCTTGAGCGTTTGGCGGAATCAGTGGTAAACGTGCTCAGCGATGCACAGGTAACATTATCGTTTTATGTTGATCCACAAAAATTAGTGGTGATGAAAGGTAAAGTACAGATTGATATCGAGCTTGAATGTCAGCGTTGTAACGAACCTTACAAACAAACATTGGAATGTGAGTTTACTTATAGTCCAGTGGCTAATTGGGATCAGGCTGATGACTTGCCCGAAATTTATGAGCCAATCGAGTTCAATGAGTTTGGCGAAATAGATTTAATTGGCACGGTGGAAGATGAGCTAATTTTAGCTTTGCCGCTTGTACCAATGCATTCATCTGAACACTGTGAAGTGTCCGCGCAGGAACAGGTTTTTGGCGAATTGCCTGAAGAATTGGCAAAAAAACCGAACCCGTTCGCTGTATTAGCTAATTTAAAGCAAAAGTAAATTAAATTTAGGAGTATAGCCAATGGCTGTTCAACAAAACAAAAAATCTCGTTCACGTCGTGATATGCGTCGTTCACACGATGCTTTAACAACTGCTGCTGTATCAGTAGATAAAGCAAGCGGTGAAACTCACTTACGCCACCACGTAACTGCAGACGGTTACTATCGTGGTCGTAAAGTGATCAATAAGTAATTTTTTACTTATAGGTGTTCACTTGAACCGTCTAACCTTGGCGTTAGATGTGATGGGCGGGGACGTTGGTCCCCGTATTACTATCTGCATTCCATTAACATCGGAAAATAATCCGGTGTCGTCTTATCTCTTACTTGGCGATAGTCCATAGATTTTTTTCCTTTTTAATCGCTTATCTTATTGAGTATGAATAGTAGAATTTTATCCACCGGTAGCTATCTGCCGAGTCATATTCGCACAAATGCGGATTTAGAAAAAATGGTTGATACATCAGATGAATGGATTGTCACTCGTTCTGGTATCCGTGAACGTCGTATCGCAGCGGCAGATGAAACTGTTGCAACAATGGGATTTGAAGCGGCAAAAAATGCGATCGAAGCTGCTCAAATTAATCCTCAAGATATTGAACTGATTATTGTTGCAACTACAAGTCACTCACATGCTTATCCAAGTGCGGCTTGCCAAGTGCAAGGTTTATTAAATATTGATGATGCGATTTCTTTTGATTTAGCCGCAGCTTGCACAGGCTTTGTCTATGCTTTGAGCGTAGCTGATCAATTTATTCGTGCAGGCAAAGTGAAAAAAGCCTTAGTGATAGGCTCAGATCTCAATTCTCGTAAATTAGATGAAACAGATCGCAGCACTGTTGTGCTATTTGGTGATGGTGCGGGTGCTGTAATTTTAGAAGCGAGTGAACAAGAAGGAATTATCTCCACCCATTTACACGCTTCAGCAGATAAAAATAATGCTCTTGTTTTAGCTCAGCCAGAACGTGCTATAGAAAAATCTGGCTATATCGAGATGCAAGGTAACGAAACGTTCAAATTGGCAGTTCGTGAACTTTCAAATGTGGTGGAAGAAACACTTTCAGCCAATAATTTAGATAAAAAAGATTTAGACTGGCTTGTGCCACACCAAGCAAATTTACGTATTATTACAGCGACAGCTAAAAAATTAGAAATGGATATGTCGCAAGTGGTGGTAACGTTAGATAAATACGCTAATAACAGTGCAGCAACTGTTCCTGTCGCTTTAGATGAGGCTATTCGAGATGGCCGTATTCAACGTGGGCAGTTACTATTATTAGAAGCCTTTGGCGGTGGTTGGACTTGGGGTTCAGCGTTAGTGAGATTTTAGTTGATTTGATATAATTATTGATGATTTTAAAGTGCGGTAAAAATTGACCGCACTTTTTGTGTTAAATGTCAGGGGTTCGCCTGACGGCGACCTACTTTCTTTTACTCGTGTAAAAGAAAGTAGGCAAAGAAAACACGCCCCAGTTAAATCGCTGTTCTTTGCTTTGTTTCAATTTTCTTAACGGCAATTTGCTGAACTCGCTACGCTCAAACAGACGCAAATTGCCTAAAAATTGAAAGTCGCAAAGGCGATTTATATGGGGCCCCGAATTTATCAGAGCATTATTTAAAAAGTGCGGTTAATTTTAAATTCATTTTAAGAACAAAAAATATTTTGAGTTTTGACCGCACTTTAAATCGGATAAAGAACAAATTGGGTTCCCTTCTTTTCCACCTTTGTGGAATTGAATTTGTAGGAAATTTTCGTCTGTTTGAGCGTAGCGAGTTCAGAAAATTTCCGTTAAGCAAATTCAATGGAACAAAGGAAACAAGGAAAAGTAAGTCGCCATCGGCGAAACCCGATTTTAATTACCGAAGAAGAATTTTCAATTAAAAAACAATAGGACAAAACATAATGAAAAAATTCGCAATGGTCTTCCCAGGTCAAGGCTCCCAAGCTGTCGGTATGCTTGCTGATCTTGCCACTGAATATCCAATCGTTATTGAAACATTTAAACAAGCATCTGATGCGCTTGGTTATGATTTATGGTATCTTGTTCAACAAGGTCCAGCTGAAGAACTTAATAAAACATGGCAAACTCAGCCCGCACTTTTAGCGGCATCGGTAGCCATTTATCGCGTATGGCAAGAGAAGTTTCCTCAATTAAAACCAGAAGTGATGGCAGGCCATAGCTTGGGTGAGTATTCTGCCTTGGTTTGTGCTGGGGTGTTGGATTTCCAAGATGCGATTAAATTAGTGGAATTGCGCGGAAAATTAATGCAACAAGCTGTGCCTGAAGGCACTGGCGCAATGTATGCAATCATTGGTTTAGATAATGAAGCAATTATTAATGCTTGCAAACAAGCAGAGGAAGGCGAAGTCGTATCTGCGGTGAACTTTAACTCACCGGGTCAAGTAGTTATTGCGGGTGCGAAAGCTGCAGTTGAGCGTGCGGCTGCATTATGTAAAGAAGCAGGGGCGAAACGTGCATTGCCGTTAGCTGTGAGCGTACCTTCTCACTGTGCATTAATGAAACCTGCAGCCGAGCAATTAGCGGTAACACTTGATAATATTCAAATTAATACACCAACAATATCGGTATTAAATAACGTTGATGTGAAAGCTGAAACTGAAGGCACCGAAATTCGTACCGCACTTGTTCGTCAGTTATATAGTCCAGTTCGTTGGACTGAAACAGTTGAAAAAATGGCGCAAGATGGTGTTTTAGCGCTTGTTGAAGTGGGGCCAGGTAAAGTATTAAATGGTTTAACCAAACGCATTGTGGGTGATTTACAAGCAATATCTGTAAATGATGTTGCATCATTCAATGCGGTAGAAGAATTTTTAGCGTAAGTAAAAGGAAGAAAAAATGCAAGGTAAAATTGCTTTAGTGACAGGGGCTAGCCGTGGTATCGGTCGTGCGATTGCAGAAGAACTTAGTTCAAAAGGTGCATTTGTAATTGGTACAGCAACTTCTGAAAAGGGTGCAGAGGCGATCTCGGCTTATTTAGGGGATAAAGGTAAAGGTTTAGTTTTAAACGTCACGGATAAAGAATCTATCGAAACCTTACTTGGACAAATTAAAAATGATTTTGGCGATATTGATATTCTCGTGAATAACGCAGGTATTACTTGCGATAATTTATTGATGCGTATGAAAGATGAGGAATGGTTTGATATTATGCAAACTAACTTAACTTCTGTGTATCATCTTTCTAAAGCCATGTTACGTTCAATGATGAAAAAACGTTTTGGTCGTATCATCAATATTGGTTCAGTGGTTGGTTCAACGGGTAATCCAGGACAAACTAACTATTGTGCGGCAAAAGCGGGTGTGGTTGGTTTTTCTAAATCTTTAGCGAAAGAAGTAGCTGCACGTGGTATTACTGTAAATGTGGTTGCACCAGGTTTTATTGCAACAGATATGACAGAAGTGCTTACGGATGAACAAAAAGCGGGGATCTTATCTAATGTTCCAGCTGGACGTTTAGGCGAAGCAAAAGACATAGCTAAAGCTGTTGCTTTCTTAGCTTCTGATGATGCAGGTTATATCACGGGTACAACGTTACACGTGAATGGTGGCTTATACTTAAGCTAAAATTTGACATTGATTTATGGGGGATTTCTAAGCAATAAAATCATAGCCAAAGATTTTAGATAATGCTAAAATCCGACTCGCAATGTAACTTGGTTACGCCTTGAGCGTATGCAAAGGTACGTAACTATATTTGATGTGTGTGTTCACATTGCCTATTTTGTGGTGCGACCAGACCATAAAATAGTTGCAAGTTACTAAAAAATACATACACTAACAGCTCTTTTATGAGTTAAAACTAACAAATAGGAAAAACAAATGAGTATTGAAGAACGCGTGAAAAAAATCATCGTTGAACAATTAGGTGTTAAAGAAGAAGATGTTAAACCTGAAGCTTCTTTTGTTGAAGATTTAGGTGCAGATTCATTAGACACAGTTGAATTAGTAATGGCTTTAGAAGAAGAATTTGATATTGAAATTCCTGATGAAGAAGCTGAAAAAATTACCACTGTTCAATCTGCGATTGATTACGTGCAAAACAATCAATAATTTTAAGTTGGGCGACGTTTTAAGTCGCCTAATTTTTTTCTAATAATCCTCTTTAAAATTACCGCACTTTTTATTTTTCCCTTTCATAAACATTGATCTAAATTATCTTTTACTTAAAATCTTGGTTTAAATTTTAAAAAATAATTTAGTTATATGCCTAAAAAGAAGTATTATTTGCATAGTTTTTCATTTTTGAGGTGTTTATGCTTTACTTAGAATTTTTATTTTTACTATTAATGCTCTATATCGGTAGCCGTTACGGCGGTATCGGATTAGGTGTTGTTTCTGGTATCGGTCTTGCTATCGAGGTTTTCGTATTTCGTATGCCAGTGGGGAAAGCACCGATTGATGTTATGCTTATCATTCTTGCAGTGGTGACTTGCGCATCCGTACTTGAAGCAGCTGGCGGTTTGAAATTTATGTTACAAATTGCTGAACGCATTCTCCGTAAAAATCCAAAACGTGTCACTTTACTCGGCCCATTAGTCGTCTATTTATTAACCTTTATGCTTGGTACTGGTCACTCTGTTTACACAATTATGCCAATCATCGGCGATGTTGCATTGAAAAACAAAATTCGTCCAGAACGTCCAATGGCAGCGTCTTCGGTAGCATCGCAATTAGCCATCACATCAAGCCCACTTTCTGCAGCTGTTGTATTTTATCTAGGTAAAATTACAGCAATGCCCACTTTTGAGCATATTAGTTTATTAGATATTATTTGTGTAACCGTTCCTGCTACTTTAGCGGGTACGATTGTGCTTTCTTTATACAGTATGCGTCGTGGTAAAGAGTTAGAACAAGATCCTGAATATCAACGTCGTTTACAAGATCCAGTATGGCGCGAACGTATTTTAAATACTACCAGTACAACATTGAATGAAACCCTTCCGCAAGGGGCAAAAAAATCTGTTTACCTATTTTTACTTGCTTTAGTTGTGATTGTTGCGATTGCGATGATTCCTGAAATTCGCACTATCGGTAGCGGAAAAGCAATTTCAATGTCACTTATCATTCAAATGATGATGCTTTGCTTTGGCGGTGTGATTTTACTCGCAACGAAAACAAATCCTCAAATCGTGCCAAATGGCGTGGTATTTAAGTCAGGTATGGTAGCAGCGATTGCAATTTATGGCATTGCGTGGATGAGCGACACTTACTTCAAATATGCAATACCTGAATTTAAAGCTGCGATTACTGATATGGTGCAAACTTACCCTTGGACATTCGCATTGGCGTTATTTGCAGTCTCTGTTGTAATTAATAGCCAAGCTGCCACTGCTGTAATGTTATTACCTGTGGGTATAAGTTTAGGTATTCCTGCGCCAATCTTAGTTGGTTTAATGCCTGCAACTTATGCGTATTTCTTCATTCCAAATTATCCGTCAGATATTGCAACAGTAAACTTTGACGTAACGGGTACAACAAAAATTGGTAAATATTATTTTAACCACAGTTTTATGGTGCCAGGTTTAATTGGGGTTGTTGTTGCTTGCTTGGTCGGTGTTTCTGTGGCGGAATTAGTGATTCGCTAATTTACACACAAACTAAATCCTTTTAATATAAAAGCACCTTTGAATGGTGCTTTTATTTTATGACAACCTACATCGCCTACGGCAATATAAATCAACCTTTTTCTTTGGAATCCTTACCCGATGAACTGATTCCAGAAAATCTATATCAAATTGAAACGGATAGCTCGCGTGTTTTTCAGCGTCATCAGTGTCGTCGGCTTGCCCACTTATTACTTTTCCAACTTCTAAAAATAGCAGGAAAATCCACCGCACTTTTATCTCAAATTCATCGTACTGAAAGTGGCAGACCTTATTTTCTTGATGAGCGAATAGATTTTAATATTAGCCATTCTGGTAATTGGGTGGCGGTAATATTAGATATTAGAAAAGAAGAAAAAAGTGCAGTGGGAATTGATATTGAATTTCCTAAAATAAGAAATTTTACGGCGTTGATGGAGCATATTGCACCAAAAGAAGAAATTGATTGGTTTCATCATCAGCAGGATTCTTTGAACGCTTTTTATCGTTGTTGGTGTTTGAGAGAGGCTGTATTGAAATCTCAAGGATTTGGGATCGTAAAATTATCCAATGTTCGTCATTTTCCTGAACAACAAAAAATTTTTTCAGATTATTGTCCGCATGGTCAGTTATGGTTTACTGATGAACTCCCTATTTATTTAGCCGCTTTTGTCAATCATCAAGAAAAATTACCGCACTTTTATGAATGGAATAGAGAAAGTTTACAGATAAAAGAACTTGAAAAATATGTTCTTTATGAAGTGAATTAATCAAAAAAATCCTTATATAAAATCAAGGATTTTTTATTGCCTAAAAAGCCTTGTATTTTCATAGACGTGCCCCATTTATTTAGCTAAACTCTTAACAATTTTTTGACAAATGGAGAATGAAATGTCACAGAACGGTTCAGATCGCGATCCTTGGAGTAAACCAGGGCAAAGCAACGACCAACAGCCGGGAAATTCATCCAATAATAATGGATGGAATAACAATCAAAATCGTGGAAATCAAGAGCAATCTCCGCCAGATATTGAGGAGATTTTTAATAATCTGCTTAAAAAATTAGGTGGTGGAAATAAAAAGAGCGGTCAAAATAATGGCAGTTCTCAAGGCAATACGCCATTTCATTTTGGCAAAGTTATTCCACTTGCTGTAGCGATTGGTGCGATTATTTGGGGCGTAAGCGGTTTTTACACCATTAAAGAGGCTGAACGCGGTGTGGTGCTTCGTTTTGGCGAGTTACATTCTATTGTTCAACCCGGTTTGAACTGGAAACCAACATTTTTAGATAAAGTATTGCCAGTAAATGTGGAGCAAGTAAAAGAGTTGCGTACACAAGGTGCAATGCTGACTCAAGATGAAAATATGGTAAAAGTGGAAATGACAGTGCAATATCGCGTGCAAGATCCTGCAAAATATCTTTTTAGCGTAACAAATGCAGATGATAGTTTGAATCAAGCGACAGATAGTGCATTACGTTATGTTATTGGGCATATGTCTATGAATGATATTTTAACCACAGGTCGTTCTGTCGTGCGTGAAAATACTTGGAAAGCTTTGAATGAAATTATCAAATCCTATGATATGGGACTTGAGGTTATTGATGTGAACTTCCAATCTGCGCGTCCACCTGAAGAAGTAAAAGATGCGTTTGATGATGCAATTAAAGCACAGGAAGATGAACAACGTTTTATTCGTGAAGCGGAAGCCTATGCACGTGAGAAAGAACCGATTGCACGCGGTGATGCGCAACGTATTCTTGAAGAAGCAACAGCTTATAAAGATCGTATCGTGTTAGATGCAAAAGGTGAAGTGGAACGTTTGCAACGCTTGTTGCCAGAATTTAAGGCTGCGCCAGATTTACTGCGTGAGCGTTTATATATTCAGACGATGGAAAAAGTGATGGCAAATACCCCAAAAGTAATGCTTGATGGCAATAATGGTAATAATTTAACTGTGTTACCGCTAGAGCAAATTATGGGCAAAAAATCGGTAACAAGTGCGCCAAGTGCGGTCAATTCTTCGCCTGCTTTTACTGCGCCAGAACGTCAAAATTCTTATCAGCCTCAGCCGACTACCGTTGCGCCGATTCGTCAAGGGAGATTTAACTAATGCGTAGATTTTTATTACCTGTTATTTTCGTGATTGCGGCAGTCGTTTATTCTAGTATCGTCGTTGTAACGGAAGGTACCCGTGGCATTATGTTACGATTTAACAAAGTACAGCGTGATGCTGATAACAAAGTGGTTGTATATGAACCGGGCTTGCATTTTAAAGTGCCTTTAATTGATAGCATCAAAGTTTTAGATGCACGTATTCGTACTTTAGATGGCTCTGCAACACGTTTTGTTACTGTTGAGAAAAAAGATTTGCTAGTGGATTCTTATGTGAAATGGAAAATCAGTGATTTTGGTCGATTCTACACATCTACTGGCGGTGGCGATTATGCTCAAGCTGCAAATTTATTAAGTCGTAAAGTAAACGACCGTTTACGTTCTGAAATTGGTTCACGCACGATTAAAGATATTGTTTCTGGTACACGTGGAGAATTAATGGAAGGGGCAAAAAAAGCTTTAAGTTCAGGACAAGACAGTACGGCAGAATTAGGTATTGAAGTGATCGATGTGCGTGTAAAACAAATTAATTTACCAGATGAAGTCTCTTCTTCGATTTACCAACGTATGCGTGCAGAACGTGATGCAGTGGCGCGTGAACATCGTTCTCAAGGGAAAGAAAAAGCAGCATTTATTCAAGCTGATGTAGATCGCAAAGTGACGTTAATTCTTGCTAATGCAAATAAAACTGCACAAGAATTACGAGGTTCAGGCGATGCAGCTGCAGCAAAATTATATTCAGATGCTTTTGCTCAAGAACCAGAATTCTTTACTTTTGTGCGTAGCTTAAAAGCCTATGAAGCGAGTTTTGCAAATTCTGACAATATAATGATTTTAAAACCAGATAGTGATTTCTTCCGCTTTATGCAGGCACCGAAAAAATAGAGTTTAATTTGATAAAAACACCTTCCTCGTGAAGGTGTTTTTTATAGCCAACGTCTTACTTTTTGTTTGTAACGACGATATTCATCGCCAAATTTATTTTCCAAATAGGCTTCTTCTCGGGCTATTTGAAAGCGATTCATCACTAGTATAAAGACAATCACGCCTAACCAAGCTAAACTATTACCTAACCAAAGCGTCCAAGCAAGCAAAATTAACAGCAAACTTAAATACATTGGGTTACGGCTAAATCGAAATATGCCTGTGGAAACTAATTTTGTTGTGCCTTTAAAGTCACGAGGATTAATGGAGGTTTTACATATAAAGAATTGCATAACGCTGCTTAAAGCAATCAAAAATGAAAGGGAAATAACAAAAACAATCACTGAAAAATGGACAGAATAACTAGCAATCTTTGGCAAAAAATACATTGCTATGGCAATGAATAAACAGAGTAGTGGTGGTGGAATAAATAACATCGCTAAATCTTATTAATAAAAATGCCAGCTCTTTATAGAGCATTTAAAGTGCGGTCAAAATTTGTGTTAATTTTGCTTTAATTACTTTTATTTTGCATAAAGCGGCGATAAATTTCGCCGCTTTTGATTATTATAAATTTTATGCACTATTCTGTGATAAATTATTCGATGGTTAATTTTTTACCGTCATAGCTTATTGCTTTGACGCTAGTTAAAGCCTTACCTCCATCAGTTTCACCGCCAATCAGTAAAACTTTATTGTTGTAAGATACAGAAAAACCATAACCAATATTCATTGGTAATTCCCCAACGATGCGCCATTTACCATTATTCAACGTATAAACTTCGTTATGCCAAGATTTGCTTAAACCTTTATGTGCGTGAAGTTTTCCTTCTTTGAATTGTTTGATTGAACCCGGAAAATTTGCGCCACCAGTGACTAAATAATGACCGTTACTATAGCCTGAAAGTGCACCAGCTAAACCATCTTGTGATTTGCCTTTTGGTGCGGGCAAGTCAGGTAAGTTTTTCCATTGCACACCTTTAGCAGTGAATTTACCTTGATGGGTTTCAGCGGTGCGAAGTCCAGGTTTAATTTCGCCATTGACAACCACGAGATCATTACCTTGAATTGTAAAGGCTGCACCAGCACGACCAGAGAATGGAATGCGACCTTCATTGCGCCATTTGTTGGTTGATGGTTCATAGCTCAATAATTCTGTTGTAAAGAAATAATCTTCTGGACGTTGATCGAAATAAGCTGCTGCGATTTCATCTTTTTTCTCTTTATCTTCTCCTGCTGCCACAGTGTCTTGGAAGAAACCATTAAATATAGAGAGATTAGAGCCGCCTAAAATATAAACTTTATCTCCGTGAGATGCGCCACTTGATCCTACTAAACCACGGGGAGAACGAGTAGGAAGTTTCATCCAAGTATTATCGCTTGGGTTATAGCGATAAGCGTCATTAACGAGTTGAAGTTCGCCTTTTTCATTTTTTTGTAAACCACCGAATACATAAAGTTTTCCATCCACTGCGGCTGCAACAGGTTGATTGCGTTCGCCACCTGGAAATGTAGCAATTTCTTTCCATTGTGCTGAAGGATCTTTTAGGTCTAAGGTATAGAATTTATCGCCACCAGAACCTAATCCCACATAAACTGTGTCGCCAATTAATGCACCTGTTCCTCCTTTGATCCCCACTGGCAAATCAGGATAAGTTTGTGCGTTCGCTGAAAAAGTAAAGGTAGCAAAAAGTGCGGTACATAATGCTGTTTTAGTTAGTTTCATAATAAACCCCATTTTGAGTTGTGTTTACAGTTTTCTATTCATTAAACGGCATTGAATAGGCGTTGATAAAGTGCAGTTATTGCACCCTTTTGTATTGTAAGGTACAGCAGATGTAACTTACGAAAACGATGAAAGCGCGGTTAAAAAATTTAATGTTTTTCAACCGCACTTTTTATTATGGTATCAATAGATTTGGCACAAATGTGATGATTTGTGGGAAAATCGTGATTAATACTAATGTGACGAAAACGGGAATCAAGAACGGTAATACGCCTTTGGTTACCGTGGAAACTGACATATTTCCTACACGAGCAACAACAAAGAGAGCCATTCCCATTGGTGGGGTAAGAATACCAATCATCATATTTAATGTGGTCATTACACCAAAGAAGATTAAGTCAATATTGAATTGCATTGCGATAGGAATAAGCATTGGTAATACTAAAAATTGTAATGCTAGGGCATCAATGAACATTCCAAGAAAAAGTAACAGTGCGTTAATCATTACCAATACGGTTAAAGGCGAATCGGCAACGGCAACAAACACATTAGCAACACGCATTGCGACTTGTTCACGGGCAATCATATCGCCAAAGAAAGTCACGGTCATAATCATTAAGGCGACTACGCCCGTAATTGCCATTGCTTCTATGCAACTATTAAATAAGCTTTTTAAGGTTAATTCTTTATACACAAATTTACCAATAATTACAGAGTATGCGGCTGCAACAATGGCAGATTCTGTTGGACTGAATAAGCCTGAAAAAATACCACCGATAATTAATAACGGCGTTAAGATTGCCCAAAAAGATTGTTTAAAGCTACTGCAAAGTTGTTCTCTCGTAGCTTTTGGTGTTCGTGGATAACCTCGTTTTTTGGCAATGCGATAATTCATTGCCATTAAAGCTAAAGTAATTAATACACCTGGAATAAAACCTGCAATAAAGAGTTTTGCGATAGATTCATTGGCAATTACACCGTAAATAATCATTGCAATACTTGGCGGAACTAATGGCCCAATAATACAAGAAGCAGCAGTAATTCCTCCGCAAATATCATCGTCATAACCAGCATCACGCATTGATTTGATTTCTAATTGACCTAAGCCCCCAGCATCAGCAAGTGCTGAACCTGACATACCAGAGAACAATAAACTTGCACCGATATTAACGTGTCCCATTCCTCCTGTGTAATGACCGAGTAAGGCTTTAGCGAAATTAAAAATACGTTCGGTAATCCCACCTGTATTCATTAGAATGCCCGTTAAAATATAAAACGGCACGGCAAGTAATGGGAAGCTGTCTAGGCTATAGACTAATTTTTCAGTTGCGGCATTTACGACATTCCAACGTGTCATAGAAAAATAAAGTAGAGTAGCAATAAATAAGGACCAACCTACAGGGACACCGATAAACATAATGATGAGCCAAACGAGTAAGGCGACATAGACTGAACTTGAACCGAGTTTTATATAATTGCTAATACGCAATACTTTGAACCAATCTGGCGCGAAAAATAAAATCGCAAATAAAATGACCGCACTTATGATAAAGAAAGTCGCAGGTAAATAGCTTTTCCCTGTCTTAAAGTTTAGGGTTTGCGCTTGGATAAAGCGAAACATCATTAATATTGCGATAACAGGCAGTGCTGCGAAAATCCATTTTTCAGAAATGCCTCCTAAGGCATCAATAGGGAATGATGCGCCGTTAAAAGTACGAATACCGAAATGAATAAATAAGAAAATACATATAAAGACTAATAATTGTACAAACGTATTTGTAAATTTTCTGATTTTTTCGGGCATTAGATTAGTTAAAAAATCAATAAATACGTGTTCTTGTTTTCTCACAGCAACGCTGATACCCAACATACCCACGTAAACAAATAAGAGCTTGGCGAGTTCTTCACTCCAAATTAACGGAGAATGAAAAACTTGGCGTGAAAGAATTTGAGCGATAAGAATACCGAAAATGGCAATAAATAATGTGCCACCCAGCCATTCTTCAAGCTTATTAATATATTTCATACTTCACTCCGTTTAATGAAGAATAAGGGAATGTAGTGTGCCATTACAGCACACTAAAGAGGGATTATGGATTGATTGCTTCAATTTGTTTTAAAGCTGCTTCACCTTTTTGACCAGTTTGTTTTACAAACTCAGCATAATACGGCTTCATTGATGCTTTAAATGGGACAAGATCAGGATGTGTAATTTTCACGCCTTGTTTTTCAAAGAATGTGACTAAATCTTTTTCTCCATCTACGAATAATTTAGTGTGATATTTTGCTGCATTTTCGGCAGCATCTTTTACGACTTTTTGAAGATCTTCAGGGAGTTCTTTATAAGTCTCGTTGCTTACTAAATAAAGTTGGTCATTCAAAATATGATTAGTCATTGCTAAGAACTTTTGCACTTCATAGAATTTTTGTGCTTGCACCGCTGCTAACGGGTTTTCTTGACCATCGACGGCATTGGTTTGTAACGCAAGATAAACTTCAGAAAATGCCATTGGTGTTGGTGATGCGCCAACATATTTAGCATAGGCTAAGTTTGTTGCTGCATTTGGTACACGAAGTTTTAAGCCTTTCATATCTGCAATACTGTTGATTGCACGATTTGAAGTCGTTTGGCGAGTTCCGTTATAAGCTTGGGAAAGTAAAGTCACGCCAAGATCTTTATCCATTTTTTTAATTAAATCTTTACCGAATTCTGTATCGAATAAGGCTTTTTGTGCAACATTGTAGTTGCTAATAACATAAGGTAAGGCAAATACTGCCGCTTCAGGGTAAAACAGCTGGAAGCGAGCAGATTCTGCAAAGGTAAAGTCGAGAGAACCGTCTTTTAATTGTTTTAACATTGCACGGTCATCACCTAATTGTGAACTTGGATAAAGTGAAATTTCAATTTTACCCTGTGATTTTTCTTTGACTTCTTTGGCAAACATTTCTGCCGCTTTATATTCATTTGATGAAGTTCCAGCATTCATACCGAATTTCAAGTCATAATCAGCGGCAAGAACAGCAGAAGATACGCCTAAAGAAATGGCGGTGGCAAGGAAAAGTTTTGTCAATTTCATCATATTCGCTCCTGTGTGAACTTATGTTGGAAAGGGGAATATTAACCCCATAATATGAGAATCAATTTAGGCAAAAAATGTATATTTTCTCCCCAAAAATAGGATTCGAGAGCAATTCTAAGAGTAAAAAAACAAATTTAAAATAGTTTTACGAGTTTTATTTCAAAAATGAGAAGTTGATCACATTTATGAAAAAACACTTCAAAAATATTCTTTAAAATGGCATTTCTTTTTCATATAATAAGGTTAAATGATGAAAATATAAGCATATTACAACTTATAAAAGATTGTTTTGTGTGGATTAAATTAATTTTAAAGTGATTTATTCAGATTTAAATGAGGGGTGTTATATGTCTAAATTATCTTATCAAGAAGTGCTTTCTCAAATTCAATATGGTCTTATTTCTTCTTGCCAACCTGTCGATGATGGCCCAATGGATAAACCTGAAATCGTTTCTGCGATGGCTCAGGCTTCAGTTATGGGCGGAGCTTCTGGCTTACGTATTGAGGGTGTTGATAACCTTAAAGCAACCCGTCCTTTTGTGAATGTTCCGATTATCGGAATTGTAAAACGTGATTTGCCTGATAGTCCCGTGCGTATTACGCCGTTTTTACAAGATATTGAAGATCTAGCCAATGCTGGTGCGGATATTATTGCAGTAGATGGCACTAAACGCCCACGTCCTGTGGATATTGAAAGTGCGGTGAAAAAAATCCACGAAATGGGCTGTTTGGCAATGGCAGATTGTTCTAATTTAGAAGAAGGCTTGTATTGTAAAGCACTTGGTTTTGATATTGTCGGCAGTACGATGTCGGGTTATACAGGTGGTGCAGTGCCAGAAGAACCAGATTATCAATTAGTGAAAGATTTAAAATCAGCGGGTTGTTTTGTGATGGCTGAGGGGCGTTATAACACGCCAGAATTGGCAAAAGTGGCAATTGAAATTGGTGCAGATTGCGTGACTGTAGGTTCAGCCTTAACTCGTCTTGAACATATTGTGAGTTGGTTTGCTAATTCAGTGAAATCTGCAAGATAGTCGTAAGACGTGTGAGAAAAGACTTTACACTATAAGGATAAGTTATGCGTTGTTTAGCACTAGATATTGGTGGGACAAAAATTGCAGCGGCGATTGTAAAAAATGGCGAAATTGAGCAACGTCAGCAAATTCATACACCACGTGAAAATGTCGTGGAGGGAATGCACCAAGCGTTAGGCAAATTGCTTGCTGATTATGAAGGGCAGTTTGATTATGTAGCGGTAGCATCTACGGGGATTATCAATAATGGTATTTTAAGTGCATTAAATCCGAAAAACTTAGGTGGCTTGGCGGAATTTCCACTTAAAGCGAGTATTGCAAAACATACGGATAAACCGATTGGTTTATTAAATGATGCACAAGCTGCGACTTATGCGGAATATCAATTGCAAAATTCTGAACAGGTATCAAATTTTGTTTTTATTACCGTTTCAACAGGAGTTGGCGGAGGGATTGTGCTGAACCAAATTTTGCAGACAGGTTCTCGTGGTATTGCTGGGCATATTGGTCATACATTAGCTGATCCAAATGGTACGATCTGTGGTTGTGGGCGTCGAGGTTGTGTCGAAGCGATTGCTTCAGGGCGAGCAATTGAAGCAGTTTCTTCCCAATGGGAAGATCCGTGCGATCCAAAAGAAGTGTTTGAACGTTTTAGAAAAAATGATGAAAAAGCGACCGCACTTGTCGAGCGTTCTGCGAAAGCCATTGCTAATTTAATTGCTGATTTAGTGATTAGTTTAGATATTCAAAAAATCGCAATTGGTGGCAGTGTGGGATTAGCTGAGGGATATTTATCTTTGGTTGAAAAATATTTACAAGATTTTCCTTCGATATATTGTTGTGAAATTGAAACCGCTAAATTTGGACAAGATGCAGGTTTAATTGGCGCAGCTTATTGGGTAAAAGATGTTTTACTGGATAAGCCTGAAGGAACAATTTATGGCTAAATTGGGAAATGTGTTAAACAAAATTGGCTCACTTTACCAGAGTTTAACTAAATCAGAGAAAAAAATTGCCGATACGATTTTGCGTTCGCCTGATTTGGTCTCTCAATGCTCCCTTTCAGAAATCGCTAAACATTTGCAAGTTGGAGAAGCTACGCTCGTCCGTTTTTGTCGAACCATTGGTTTTAAAGGTTTCAGCGAGTTCAAACTAGAGCTTTCTATTGAACTTGCGACGAAAGATAATCAAGATGAAAGCGTACTTGAAACAGAAATTATGCCAAGTGATGATTCGCTCACTATTGCACAAAAATTGCAAACGGCGGTTGCTAATGTCATGGAAGAAACGATTAATTTACTTGATTTAAAACAGCTTGAAGAAGTCGTTAAAGTACTTAAAAAAGCACGCCGTATTTTTTTATTTGGTGTGGGTTCATCTGGCGTAACGGCTGAAGATGCTAAAAATAAGCTGATGCGTATTGGTTTTCAAGTGGATGCAACAGGCAATAATCATTTTATGTATATGCAGGCGGCGTTACTTACGTCTTCTGATGTGGCAATTGGTTTAAGCCATTCTGGTTATTCTGCTGAAACGGCACATACCATCAAAATCGCAAAACAAAATGGTGCAACAACAGTGGCATTGACGCATAGTTTGCGTTCCCCCGTGACAGAATATGCTGATTATGTTTTGGTAAATGGTAATAAACAAGGCAAGTTACAAGGCGATTCTATTGGCACCAAAATTGCACAGCTTTTTGTATTAGATTTAATTTATGCTTTGTTAGTGCAGGGCGAAGAAGATATTGCCGCTCAAACTAAACAAAAAACTCTCAATGTAATTCTTGAACAACGTATAAAATAGGAGAAAACTTATGCGTGATTTAAAAGGTATTTTCAGTGCATTATTAGTGTCATTTAATGAAGATGGCACCATTAATGAAAAAGGTTTACGCCAAATTATCCGCCATAATATCGACAAAATGAAAGTTGATGGCTTATATGTGGGCGGTTCAACAGGCGAAAACTTTATGCTTTCAACGGAAGAGAAAAAAGAAATCTTCCGCATTGCAAAAGATGAAGCAAAAGATCAAATCGCACTAATTGCTCAAGTGGGCAGCGTAAACTTAAAAGAAGCAGTGGAATTAGGTAAATATGCAACAGAATTAGGCTACGACTGCTTATCTGCAGTGACGCCATTCTATTACAAATTTAGCTTCCCTGAAATTAAACATTATTACGACACCATCATCGCTGAAACAGGCAACAATATGATCGTGTACTCTATTCCCTTCTTAACTGGCGTGAATATGGGCATTGAACAATTCGGTGAACTTTACAAAAACCCGAAAGTATTAGGGGTAAAATTCACAGCAGGTGATTTCTACTTATTAGAACGTTTGAAAAAAGCTTATCCAAACCACTTAATTTGGGCAGGTTTCGATGAAATGATGCTACCGGCAGCCTCACTTGGGGTAGATGGTGCAATTGGTTCAACCTTTAACGTAAATGGCGTTCGTGCTCGTCAAATTTTTGAATTAACCAAAGCAGGTAAACTCAAAGAAGCCTTAGAAATCCAACACGTAACCAACGATTTAATCGAAGGCATTTTAGCGAACGGTTTATATTTAACCATCAAAGAATTGCTTAAATTAGAAGGGGTGGATGCAGGTTATTGCCGTGAACCAATGACATCAAAAGCAACAGCAGAACAGGTTGCAAAAGCAAAAGACTTGAAAGCGAAATTTTTGTCATAAAGATAAAAAATTACTGCACTTATCATGATCCTTTGCCGTAGGGTGGGCTTTAGCCCACCATATATCCAATAAGATTGGTGGGCTAAAGCCCACCCTACGATATGAATAGGATCATTACGGTCAATAATAAAGGAAGGCTAATATGCGTTTTATTCCGTTACAAACAGAACAGCAAGCCAGCAAGAACTTGCCTTCCTCTGTTTATTCCGTTACAAACAGAACAACAAGTCAGCAAGCACTTGCCTTCCCCTGTTTACGGGGGAAGGTGCCCGAAGGGCGGAAGGGGGCAACTTCTATTGCTTTGTGGTAAATTATTGGAGCAAAAGAATTTCTTTTTAAAAACAAGATAGAAAATTACTGCACTTATCATGATCCTTTGCCGTAGGGTGGGCTAAAGCCCACCCTACGATATGAATAGGAGCATTGATTTGTGGCTAATAATAAAGGAAGGCTAATATGCGTTTTATTCCGTTACAAACAGAACAACAAGTCAGTTGTTGGGCTGCACAACATATCATCAATCGTATCAACGATTTTAAACCTACCGCCGAGCGTCCTTTTGTATTGGGGTTACCTACTGGCGGTACACCACTAAAAACTTATCAAGAACTGATTCGACTTTATCAAGCAGGCAAAGTAAGTTTCAAACACGTAGTGACTTTCAATATGGATGAATATGTGGCTTTACCAGAGGAACACCCTGAAAGTTACCACAGCTTTATGTATAACAATTTTTTCAATCATATCGATATTTTACCTGAAAATATCAATATTCTTAACGGCAATACCGATGACCATAATGCAGAATGCCATCGTTATGAAGAAAAAATTAAATCCTACGGCAAAATTCATCTGTTTATGGGGGGGGTTGGCGTAGATGGACATATCGCATTTAATGAACCAGCTTCTTCATTAAGTTCTCGCACCCGTATTAAAACGCTAACGCAAGATACATTAATTGCAAATTCACGCTTCTTTAATAACGATGTTACTCAAGTGCCGAAATATGCTTTAACCATTGGTGTCGGCACATTATTAGATGCAGAAGAAGTGATGATCTTAGCAACAGGACATCAAAAAGCACTGGCAGTGCAAGCTGCCGTTGAAGGCAGTATTAACCATTTATGGACAGTCAGTGCATTACAAATGCACCGTCATTTCTTGCTTGTTTGTGATGAAGCTGCCCAACAAGAGCTAAAAGTGAAAACCGTGAAATACTTTACCGAATTAGAAGGTGCGGTAGTTGGTACGGATTATCAGGATAAATAGAGATCTATTCTTGATCTTTATGTAGGGGCGAATTACATTCGCCCTATAATCACTGATGTTTATATTAGGAACAAAATATGAAATACGCATTAATTAATTGTGTAATTTACACAAAATATGATGTTTTACGTGATTTTGCTGTAATTATTAACGGTGAAATTATTGAAGCAGTGATCCCCCAAGCTGAATTAGAAACAGGTATCAAAACCATTGATTTACAAGGTAATAATTTAACTGCTGGTTTTATTGATCTGCAATTAAATGGCTGTGGTGGCGTGATGTTTAACGACCAAACTAGCGTTGAAACCTTGGAAATTATGCAGGAAACTAACTTAAAATCAGGTTGTACAAGTTTCCTTCCCACTTTTATTACCGCGCCTGATGAAAATATAAAAAGTGCGGTAAAAATTATGCGTGAATATTTAAACAAGCATAAAAACCAAGCTCTTGGTTTACATATTGAAGGGCCTTATCTCAGCATTGAAAAAAAAGGGGTACACCGCCCTGAATATATTCGTGAAATTACGCCTGAAATGAAAGATTTTCTCTGCGAAAATGGTGATGTGATTACAAAAATCACCATTGCCGCAGAAAACCCAACCATTAACTATACGCCTGATTTTGTGAAAGCGGGCATTATTGTCTCTGTAGGCCATTCTAATGCCACTTATGAAGTGGCTAAAGCCGCATTCCACAAAGGTGCAACTTTTGCGACTCACTTGCATAATGCAATGTCGCCAATTAGTTCTGGACGTGCAATGGGCGTAGTGGGTGCAGTATTAGATTCTGATGTTTACACTGGCATTATCGTGGATGGTGTGCATATCAATTACGGCAATGTTCGCATTGATAAAAAAATCAAAGGCGACAAACTTTGTATTGTGACTGACTCTATTGCAGCGGCAGGCGCACCGCCAGAACTAGAAAGTTTTACCTTTGAGGGAAAAACAATTTATATCAAAGAAGGGCGTTGCTATGATGCGAATGGCACAATTGCAGGGGCATCAATCACAATGATGGAATCTATTAAAAATGCGGTAGAATATGTTGAAATTCCTCTTGCGGAAGCCATTAGAATGAGTAACCTTTATCCTGCACGAGCAATTGGTATAGATGATCGTTTAGGTTCGGTAGAAAAAGGTAAGATAGCAAACTTAGCCGTGTTTACGCCAAATTACCAAGTAATCGGCACAGTAGTAAACGGAAAGTGGAAAGAGAATTAAGAGTAAACACTTAAATAGTTAATTGATTTAAAAATCTGTGATATATGTCACAGATTTTTTATTAATATTTTGTTACTTATAAAATAGCCTAAATATTTATACACTTTCAACTTAATCATTTTTTAACTTGATTTTAAGCAAAAAAAAAGCGAATCTTTCGATTCGCCTTGCTTTTAATAATGTATTTCTAACAAATAATTAGAAGTAAACGCGTAAACCTACACCCACTGATTTTTCTTTTTCAGTTTTTTCGGGTTGACCTTTCTCATTTGTTTTAGTTCTTGCGTAAGCACCTTCAATATAGGTTAATACTTGTTTGTGAAGTTTATGATCTACACCGAATAATACTGCTTGTTCATGTGTTTTTTTACCTTGATCTGAAGAATTGCGTTCATATTTGAAGTTGCCATACACATTAGTATCTTCCATTAATTCATATTGGAAACCTGGAGATACGAAATAGCGTTTTTCGTCGTATGCTGCTGCTGCTGGTTTGTGTTGTTTATGGTTTTTAGTTTTTGCATAGCCACTATCTAGCGACACTAATAAGCCTAAATCACTAAAACGATAGCCTAAAGTTGAAAGCACACCCTTTAATTGTTCTTTTCTTTCTGAGGCATTGGACACATTATTTTCTTTATAATTTGTACGACCAAAAGCAATAGCGGCAACAATGTTGTTTGCATCATATTTTGCACCAACCTGAACGCCATTGCTGATTGATTGTTTCTGAACTTCTCCGTTGTTGACGCCAGCATTGTCATACTTTTGTGCTAATAAATAATTCGCGCCTAATACTAAACCATCGATACCTTTAAAAGTATAGCCAGCGGTATTACCATTAGTAGGGACATATTTGCTATTGTTGAGAACACCATATTCTTTATCTTCTGCACTTGTGATGCCATCAGCAATCGTTTTCGCACGACCAAGTTTTACTTCACCCAATGCTTTATTTCCTAAAGTAACATAAGCATATTTGGTTGTAATATCACCGAAGCCATCTCTATCTTCGTGAGTGAAGCCATTGGGACTTGTAACTAAACGAGTTTCTAAATAACCCTGTGCATAGAAACCATCACCGAAGTTATGCGTTGCTTTAATGTGGAAACGTGAACCTTGATTGCGTAATGCACCGTGTTGCTGTTTTTGATCCTTTACAGTGGTATTACTTTGTTCTGCGATAACGCTTAAACGACCACCTAATTCTACCTTAGTCCCTTCGTTGTTATAAACAACAGCCGCGTTTGCTGCTGAAGCTGCGAATGCACCAACGATTAATGCTGCAAGTGTTTTTTTCATAATTTGTATTCCTTATGGTTGTTACTATCTATGATTGAACTTTTTTCCAATAGAATTGTCTTTCAATTGTCTTCCAATAGAATTGTCTAATCACCAAACAAAATAGGCGAGCGACGTGCTGCATCTTCGCAAAAAAAATTTTTTATGTCAATACTCCAAAATTTTAATTTTCTTGAAATCTCATCAAGATCACACTTTTTAAATAAATTTGATTGTTTTTTGTTCTTTTTTTGATTGGTTGTGATTAGATAAATTAAGTTTTAATCTTTACAAAGAGGCGTTTGGAAACGGATACCCTTGGTCATTAGCATTTTCTAGTAGCTCCTTTCTTGTTTCTTCAGAAATATGTTCAATAAGCCCAATTTTGTGCTTGGCATATTGGTAAATATGTGGACTGATTAAATTAAATCCTCTATTGTCTTTGCTTTGGTAATAACGATATATCCAATAGGCGACTAAATCAGCTAGCTGAATAATCCTTGATGCTTTAGAATCAATAAACATTGGAACTTCTGCAAAATTTCTTAGTTTGTCATCCCCTTTGCCTATATGTTTATAGGTGTAGGATAAATCTTGTATCATTCTTTCTGATGTTGAATTATCAAAAATCATAATACCTCTTTGTTTTTGGCTTTGATTTTTGTAATAAATATTTTTTAAAAAACTATCAAATGCAAAAGCAATATCTTTAAATGCTGTTGGAATAATTTTGCTTCTATCGCTGAAAAGTGATTTTTCTATAACTGAAATAAAAATAGGGATTTTACCGTGTTCATGGTCAAGTAAATCTAAAGAATCTACAACAGCTTGAACTCGTTCTGGTACGCTTGCTGCTAACTTCCATCCATCTCGACCACTAAACATTGGGCTGCCGTGTAATTCGCAATGCCTTTCTCCAAAATATCCACTAAAGCGATTTGCGATACTTTCAAGTTTATTATCAACCCAATGTGTTTGACGTTCAAATAAGCAACATCCAGCTAAAACAAAGAAATCACCATTAGGATCATCTATCGATCCTGATTCATCAGCGTATAATAAATACATAAATTTCTCCTTAAAAAAACCCAATAAATTATAAAAATAATCTATTGGGTTAAATTCGGTGAGTTAGGTGAGTCAATCGCTCAGCGTTCTGCATATTATAAAGTCCAGCACTCCTAACTCTTTTGCTAATATAGTCATTTTATGAAAAAAAATCAAGTATGTTTTATTCTTCAAAATACCCCATATCTTCCAATGTCGGATTTCCTGCCCCTTTTTTTGCTAATTCATCGCAAATTTCATTTTCTCTGTGTCCTGCATGACCTTTTACCCATTGCCAATTAATTTTATGACGTTGGATGGATTCATCTAAGGCTATCCATAAATCTTGGTTTTTTACAGGCTTTCCAGAACTTGCTTTCCAATTATTTTTTTTCCAGTTAAAGATCCATTTTGTTATGCCGTTTTTCATATATTGGCTATCACTATAAAGCGTGATCAAGCAAGGTTCTTTTAATGTATTTAATGCTTCAATGACAGCGCGTAATTCCATTCGATTATTGGTGGTTTTGAAATAACCTTTGGAGAGCATTTTTTCATGTTGTTTATAACGTAATACGGCGCCAATTCCCCCTGCCCCTGGATTACCTAAGCAAGATCCATCAGTAAAAATTTCAATCTGTTTTTGCATAACAAAAAGGTTGTTGTGTAGAATGGCAGGTATTTTAATGGAAAGAGATAGGTTGAACAAATGATTAATCCCAATCGCCAAATTGTGTTAGATACTGAAACTACAGGTATGAGTCAGCTCGGTGCGCATTATGAAGGACACTGCATTATTGAAATTGGTGCAGTTGAATTAATAAATCGTCGTTACACAGGTAATAATTTCCATATTTATATTAAGCCAGATCGCCCCGTTGATCCTGATGCGATTAAAGTTCATGGTATTACTGATGAAATGTTAGCGGATAAACCTGAATTCAAAGACGTAGCCCAAGATTTTTTGGATTATATTAATGGTGCGGAATTGCTTATTCACAATGCCCCCTTTGACGTTGGATTTATGGATTATGAATTTCGTAAACTTAACCTTAATGTGAAAACTGACGATATTTGTTTGGTGACAGATACGCTACAAATGGCGCGTCAGATGTATCCTGGAAAACGCAATAATTTGGACGCACTTTGTGATCGTTTAGGTATTGATAATAGCAAACGTACTTTGCACGGTGCGTTACTGGATGCCGAGATCTTGGCGGATGTTTATTTGATGATGACGGGGGGGCAAACAAATTTATTCGATGAAGAAGAATCTGTTGAGTCTGAAGTTATCCGTGTTGTGCAAGAAAAAACGGCGGAAGAAATAAAAAGTGCGGTAGATTTTTCGCACAATTTAAAATTACTTCAACCTACTAATGATGAGCTACAAGCGCATTTAGAATTATTAAAGATGCTTAATAAAAAAAGTGGAAATAATTGTCTTTGGGATAAACGCTTTGGCAATAATAATGTGCATTAATCGTTTGGAATTTAAGCAGGTAAGTAAAATTTAATAAAAAAAGATTGACGAGATTTGTGTTCATCATTAAGATACGCAGCACTTAGCGGAGTGGTAGTTCAGCTGGTTAGAATACCTGCCTGTCACGCAGGGGGTCGCGGGTTCGAGTCCCGTCCATTCCGCCAATTTAAAATCAATATCTTATCTCGGAGTGGTAGTTCAGCTGGTTAGAATACCTGCCTGTCACGCAGGGGGTCGCGGGTTCGAGTCCCGTCCATTCCGCCAATTAAGATAAATAAAGATAGCACCTAAGGGTGCTTTTTTTGTATCTGAAATTTATTCATCCTTGACAAAAATAAAGTAAACTTTTAAGATTTGAAGAACTAGGGAGCTGCTACTCCCTAGTATGTTGTCTTATTAGTAAGCGGTCTGGCTCACTAACAATAAAATGACAACAAGGATAATGAGTTTAATCATTTTCTTATCCTCTTCAAACGTTGCGAAAAAGCGCAACACTCGCTTTCAAGCTGAATCCTTGAAAGCGAGATTATTATAACGTTAAGTTATAGATAAATAAACAGTATTTAGAAAGCCATAGGATTGTATCCTGTGGCTTTTTCTTTTCCTTGTTGAAATCATTTTTTACCAATCCTTTAACTTCCGATATAATAGCCGCCATTTTTGACAAAATAAGAGATTTTTTATGGCAACTCCAGTCGTCGCCCTTGTTGGTCGCCCGAATGTGGGAAAATCCACATTATTTAATCGCCTTACTCGTACGAGAGATGCGTTAGTCGCTGATTTTCCAGGTTTAACTCGTGATAGAAAATATGGTCACGCACATATTGCTGGCTATGATTTTATTGTTATTGATACTGGCGGTATTGATGGAACGGAAGAGGGCGTAGAAGAAAAAATGGCGGAGCAATCTTTGCTTGCTATTGATGAAGCGGATATTGTTCTTTTCCTTGTGGATGCTCGTGCAGGTTTAACGGCAGCTGATATTGGTATTGCTAATTATTTACGCCAACGTCAAAACAAAATTACTGTGGTGGTGGCAAATAAAACCGATGGTATTGATGCGAATTCTCATTGTGCTGAATTTTATCAGTTAGGTTTAGGAGAAATTGAGCAAATCGCAGCCTCACAAGGCCGTGGTGTCACTCAGTTAATGGAACAAGTACTTGCGCCTTTTGCGGAAAAAATGGAAAACGCCGATGAAAATGACCGCACTTCTGAGGAAGAACAAGACGAATGGGAACAAGAATTCGATTTTGATTCAGAAGAAGATACGGCATTAATTGATGAGGCTTTAGAGGAATCGGAAGAAGAACAAGATAAAAATATTAAGATTGCCATTGTTGGTCGTCCAAATGTGGGTAAATCTACTTTAACCAATCGTATTTTAGGCGAAGATCGTGTAGTGGTTTTTGATATGCCAGGTACGACACGCGATAGTATTTATATTCCAATGGAGCGTGATGGACAGCAATATACCTTGATTGATACGGCTGGTGTGCGTAAGCGTGGTAAAGTGCATTTGGCAGTGGAAAAATTCTCTGTGATTAAAACCTTACAAGCGATTCAAGATGCTAATGTTGTATTGCTGACTATTGATGCGAGAGAGAACATTTCTGATCAGGATTTATCTTTGCTCGGCTTTATTTTAAATGCAGGGCGTTCTTTGGTGATCGTCGTGAATAAATGGGATGGCTTAGATCAAGATGTGAAAGATCGTGTGAAATCTGAGCTTGATCGTCGTTTAGATTTTATTGATTTTGCGCGCGTGCATTTTATTTCAGCCTTGCACGGAAGTGGTGTGGGTAATCTTTTTGATTCGATTAAAGAAGCCTATGCTTGTGCCACTCAAAAAATGACGACTTCGCTTTTAACTCGTATTTTGCAAATGGCAACGGATGAGCACCAACCGCCGATGATTGGCGGTCGTCGCATTAAATTAAAATATGCTCACCCAGGTGGTTACAATCCGCCGATTATAGTAGTTCACGGTAACCAAATGGATAAACTACCAGATTCTTATAAACGTTATTTATCTAATTATTATCGTAAGAGCTTAAAAATTATTGGTTCACCCATTCGTCTGCTTTTCCAAGAAGGGGCTAACCCATTTGCAGGACGCAAAAATAAACTTACTCCGAACCAATTGCGTAAACGTAAACGTTTGATGAAGTTTATTAAGAAAGCAAAACGTTAAACGCAAGATAAATAAAACTTAGCAAGATTTAACCGCACTTTTAAAACTCTTTTTGGAGAACTAAAGTGCGGTTATTTTTTTATTTGTTTTGTAGTAGAAGAAAGGTATGGCGATATTTTAAGTGCGTTGTAATAAAAATGATGAGACCGATTAAACCTAATGTTGCGCCTGTATAACCAATTTCATTTAATCCTAAATAGGTTGTCGCAAGGTTTCCAAATAATGCGCCTGCGCCAATTCCTGCATTGAAAATGCCCGAGTAAATAGCCGTAGCAATATCGGTTGCATCTGGTGCAAGTTTTAGTACGCGCATTTGTAGGGAGAGTCCGATACAAGAAATGCCAATCCCCCAAATAAACACAAGACAGAACATTGCTATCATTGTTTCGGTAGAGAAGAGTAGTAGCAATAGTGAGAACATCAATAAGCTCATCGAAACAATAATAAATTTTGTCGGCGCAAATCGGTAGAATCTGTTAAATAATAGACTTGCGGCAATACCAGAGAATCCAAAAACTAATAAAACCACAGTGGCAAAATTTGGATCTAAATGCCCAATATCAATCATAAAGGGTTCGATATAAGTATAAGCGGTAAAGTGTGCTGAAATGACGATTGCCGTTGTTACATAAAGCCAAAGTAATAATGGGCGTTTTGCAAGCAAGGGTAAACTTGCAATAGAGCCAGCATTTTTACTGGGTAAATTTGGCAATAGTCGAATAATTAAAAACATAATGGATAATGCCAGTACTGCAATAATGCCAAAAGTGACCCGCCAACCGACGAGCTGTCCGACAATTCGTCCAATCGGTAATCCTAAGATGGTGGCAAGTGCGGTGCCAATAGCGAGCATTCCTAATGCTTGAGTTTTCTTGTGTTTAGGTGCGATGCGCATCACAAGTGAAGCGGTAATGGACCAAAACACTGAATGGGCTAATGCAATACACATTCGAGCGAGAAGTAATATCCAGAAATTCCAAGCAATGACCGATAAAATATGCCCAACGATAAATATAATGAAAAGTTTGATTAGCAGGCTTTTACGTTCCATATTGCCGGTGGCAAGCATGGCTGGTAAAGACATAATTAGCACCGTCCAAGCATAAACTGTCATCATTAAACCAGTATCGGCGGTTTGCATATTAAAACTTTGTGCAATATCGCTTAACATTGCAACGGGTACAAATTCTGTAGTATTAAAAATAAATCCTGCGCAAGCCATAATAAACACGCGCCACGATTGAATTTTTTCAGCTTTTAAATATAACGACATTAACGTAACTTTTCTTTAATCGCATCAATTAATTGATGGCGGAATTTCTTCGTAAAATTAATTTTGTATTGTGGAGAATTGCAGTTACCAAAAAAATTGATTGGCAGGGTTAAATTTTGATAGCGTTGATCCGTAGAATTTAAATTAATATCCACATTGCATTCCATTCGATTTAAATCAATGATTCCTTTCCCTTGCCCCAAAAGTGCGGACGTTTTTAATTCAATTTTTTCAGCAATAAGTTGATTTTGTTGGAGAAATAATTGTAAGTGAAATTGTTCAAAGCGAGTGTTTAACTCTTTGTTTTTTAACAAATCATTGTTGTAATTAATCGGGAAATATTGCGCTACCATATCCAATAGATTCACGCCAAGAATTTCTCCATTTTGCGCTAAAAAATTTAATTTGCCTTGAATAAGCGAGGAAGATGAAAAGCTGAAATCAAGATCAAAATCAGCGTGTCCACTTAACATTTCTGGCAAATTTAATAGTGCGAATAAGCGTTTAACGGGGAAAGTTTTGCCTGAAAAATTGACCGCACTTTGGTTGCCAATTTGTTGATATTTCAATACAGCTAAACAATCGTTATCGCGTTGTGGTTTTATATAAGTCACTATTTGTTGGTGGGCTGTGTGGGTTTCAATATAACCGATAGGCTGATTGTTTAGGTTTGCATCTACAAATTGAAGTAGGGCTGATTCTGATGTTGAGAAGTCTAAATTTGCTTTGTGGAAAGAAAAATGGAAAGTTTTTGTTTTTCCATAAATAGGTTTATTAAATTCAATGCGAATATGGTTTTCGCCATTCAATATTACTTTTTTTGATAAAAGCTGTTTTAACGAAAAAGGCGAAACCTCTATGGATACATTGACAGGATTTTGTGTGTTTTGAGTTAATTTGAGCTGTTGAATATTCAGTGAATGAAGTGCGGTATTACCATACAAAAGAGGCAAAAAATTAAATTTAGCTTCAATTTTTTGAGCTGAAAATTGCGTAGTTTTTATATTTTCAAGGGAAAGTGCGGGAGAAAATAATGATAAATTGACGGATTGAACGGCAATGTTTTGTTGTGCCAGTTGTTCACTAATGGCACTTTGCACTCGATAAAGTTGAATATATAAAAAAGAAAAGATCGCCAAAGCGACGATCCCTACGACAAGCACGAACTTTTTCATTGATTATTCCTTGTCTTCGTCAATTCGACTGGCTACCGCACTTTGTTGATTTTTATATTTTGCATCTTTGCGGCTACTGTATGGTCGTTTTGCTTCGCCACTTAATACTTCAAAACTTAACGCACCAATGACCATATTTGGGCGTAATGCTAATGGTAATTTCCCTGAATTATAAAATTCCAGCACGATTTTTCCTTCCCAACCTGGGTCAATGCGGTGTGCGGTTACGTGTACCATTAAACCTAAACGCGCTAAAGAAGATCGACCATCTAACCAACCGATAATATTGGCGGGTAATTTCACGGATTCAAGTGTGGTTGCTAACGCTAAAGTACCAGGATGCAAGAAAAATGCTTCCCCGTCTGGGATAATAATTTCATCGCTCATTACCGATTCAAGCTGAGCGGATACTTCTTCTTTCGGGCCGCTTAAATCAATGAAAGGCGCAGAGTGTTCACGAAATACGCGGAAAGAATTACCCAAGCGAACATCAATTGTCGCACCGTTGATCTTGTCATTATTTGGACGAGGTGTTAAAGAAATAATGCCATCATCGAGATAGCGTTCAATATCAGTATCGCAAAGACGCATAAGATTTCCTATTTTTGATTCAATAAATGAAGGATTTGAGCTTTTAACATATTGATTGCAATACGGTTTTTACCACCACGAGGAATGACAATATCCGCATATTGTTTAGATGGCTCAATAAATTGTAAGAACATTGGACGCACAGTTGCACGATATTGATCAATCACTGATTGTAGAGAGCGACCACGTTCTTCCATATCACGTTGTAAACGGCGGATAAAGCAAATATCAAGTGGTGTGTCTACGAATACAGAAATATCGGCTAATTGGCGTACTCTTTCGTCTGTGAGCAATAAAATCCCTTCTAAAATTACGATTCGTTTTGGTGTGAAATGCGTTGTTTCGTTGGTGCGAGTATGTTCTACATAGCTATAAACAGGCACATCTACTGCACTGCCATTTTTTAGATTTTTTAAATGTTGGATAAGTAAATCGCGATCCATCGAGTTTGGATGATCGTAATTCGTTTTTACGCGTTCAGTCATTTCTAAATGACTTTGATCTTTATAGTAACTGTCTTCAGTAATAATACCAATTTCTTGGCAGCCTAATTCATTACAGAGCTCTTTGTGAACAGTGGAAGAGATAGAACTTTTGCCTGATGCAGATGCACCTGTGATGGCGATAATGATACAAGAGGGATTTGACATAATCGTGTTTCGATGTAAGGAAAATTCTTGTAATTATAAAGAAAAGTGCGGTGAATTTCACGTTTATTTTTTCACTTGAATTTTAAAAACTGTGAACTTCATCACTGTATTATTTCTATTTTTTAAGTAGGATTTGAGCATTTTATCCAATAAGGAGTATGTATTATGAAATTCAACAAAATTTCTCTTTCTGTTTCTGCCGCACTTTTAGCTGCTGGCTTGGCTATTTCTGGTTCTGCTAATGCTAAAGGTCGTTTAGTTGTATATTGTAGTGCAACCAATATTTTGTGCGAAACCACCACGAAAGCATTTGGCGAAAAATATGATGTGAAAACATCCTTTATTCGCAATGGTTCAGGCAGTACTTTTGCTAAAGTTGAAGCTGAAAAAAATAATCCTCAAGCGGATGTTTGGTTCGGCGGTACTTTTGATCCTCAAGCTCAAGCGGCTGAATTAGGGTTAATTGAGCCTTATAAATCCAAACATATTGATGAAATTGTAGAACGTTTCCGTGATCCAGCGAAAACGAAAGGTCACTATGTTTCCTCAATTTATATGGGGATCTTAGGTTTTGGTGTGAATACTGAACGTTTGGCAAAATTAGGCATTAAAGAAGTGCCAAAATGCTGGAAAGACTTAACCGATCCACGCTTAAAAGGCGAAGTTCAAATTGCAGACCCTCAAAGTGCGGGTACTGCTTACACTGCATTGGCAACTTTCGTTCAATTATGGGGCGAAAAAGAGGCATTCGATTTCCTAAAAGCGTTACATCCTAATGTTTCTCAATATACCAAATCTGGTATCACGCCATCACGTAACTCTGCGCGTGGCGAAGCGACAATTGGGGTAGGTTTCTTACACGATTATGCTTTAGAAAAACGCAATGGTGCACCGTTAGAATTAGTAGTGCCGTGCGAAGGAACGGGCTATGAATTAGGTGGCGTGAGTATCTTAAAAGGTGCACGTAATATTGATAATGCAAAATTATTCGTCGATTGGGCGTTATCAAAAGAAGGCCAAGAATTAGCTTGGAAACAAGGGGATTCTTTACAAATCTTAACTAACACGACCGCAGAACAATCGCCAACTGCATTTGATCCAAATAAACTCAAATTGATCAATTATGACTTTGAAAAATACGGTGCAACAGAACAACGTAAAGCCTTAATTGAAAAATGGGTTCAAGAAGTTAAATTGGCGAAATAGTTTTCGTAACAATCATAGTCGTGAGTAAGACCCACGGCTAATTATCGTAATAGTAGTTCCTCTTTGGGGAACAGCTTTTTACTCCCCAATAGGGGGGGACTGTAATTATCCTAGGGTATATTTACCCTAGGCGAAAGTCAGGTTTTCTTTACTGCGAGGTTGTATGAACGCAAAAAAACTTTCCATAATGCATTCTGCTTATTTTTGGATTATTTTATCCTTGTTGGCGTTTGCGCTTCTGCCTTCCAATGCTCTTGATTACGGTTTGTTTGAAAGTACTTCAGATGAATATTTAGAGGCAATGGGCTGGGCTTCTTTCAATTTAACTTGGGCTTGGTTCCTGCCTGTAATTGTGTATGGTGCTTTGCCGTTATTGAGATTGCCACAGCAAACCCAAGCAAAAACAGAGCTATTTTTGACCGCACTTTCTGTACTGTTTATGTTTATCAGTGCGACGGTGTACAAAATTAGTATGGGTTATTCTGTGATTGTGTTACTTGTGGGATATACCGCATTAGCAACACTTTCATTGGCAAAACTTAAAGTAATGCAAGGGGATAAGTTTATTATCGCTTCTTTACTTTGCATTATTTTGTTGATTTTCTTCTTTATCGTTTATCCAACATTGGCGATTTTCGTTTCAATGTTTTATGACGGCGATACCTTTGCGCCACAACAAGTGATGCGAATTTTAACGCAGAGCTATATTGTTCGAGTAATTACCAATTCGCTTTTCTTATCGGGCTTTGTGGGCATCGTTTCTACTGTATTTGGTTTAGCCTTTGCACTTTATACTACGCGTATCGCGCGTAGAACGGCATTTATCGGAAAAATTTTCTCTATTTTGCCAATTGTGACGCCCCCATTTGTTGTAGGACTTGGGGTTACTTTAATGCTCGGACGTTCTGGTTATGTAACAGAATTTTTAAGTGAATATTTTGGTTTTTCTAGTCATAATTGGCTTTATGGTTTTAATGGAATTGCGATTGCTCAAATTCTCGCATTTGCCCCTATTTCTTTTATGATTTTAGATGGCGCATTAAAATCAGTTCATCCTTCAATTGAAGAAGCCTCTTATACGTTGCGTGCTAATCGTTATCAAACGTTCTATCAGATTATTTTTCCGTTACTGCGTCCAGCATTAGCAAATTCTTTCTTAATTGTGTTCATTCAATCATTGGCGGACTTTAGTAATCCGTTAGTGTTGGGTGGAAGTTTTGATGTAATTGCCACACAAATTTATTTCTATATTGCGGGTTCACAACTTGATTATGCTTCAGCCAGTACTTTGGGGTCGATGTTATTAATTTTCTCGTTGGCGATTTTTATCATTCAATATCTTTGGATTGGTAACCGCTCTTATGTCACTGTTTCGGGGAAATCTTATCGTGGTGATGTGCAAGAGCTGCCAAATGGCTTGAAATATACCATCATTGGCATGCTTGGCTTCTGGGTAATCTTTAACATGGCACTTTACGGTAGTATTTTCTACGGAAGTTTCACTGTAAACTGGGGCGTAAATTACACGTTAACCTTGAAAAACTATGCCATGTTATTCGGGCAAGGATTGAGCGATGGAGCGTGGCCGTCACTGATCAATACCTTAATTTATGCAGGTATTGCCGCACCATTGACCGCATTCTTTGGATTATTGATTGCGTACATTGTGGTGCGTAAAGATTTCCAAGGTAAAAAATCCCTTGAGTTCTTAACGATGCTTTGTTTTGCTGTGCCGGGTACTGTGGCGGGGGTCTCTTACATTTTAGCCTTCAACAATGCACCACTTTATATTACGGGTACGGGCATTATCGTGATTATTTCAATGGTTATGCGTGACTTACCAATTGGTATGCGAGCAGCGATTGCAGGGTTAGGACAGCTTGATAAATCCCTTGATGAAGCATCGCTTTCTTTAAAAGGGAGTTCGTGGAAAACATTGTGCTTTATCGTATTGCCATTATTAAAACCTGCGTTGCTTTCTGCTTTAGTGACTAGTTTCGTTCGTGCAATGACGACGGTAAGTGCAATTATATTCTTAGTGACTGCAGATACTCGCGTTGCTACCGCATATATTTTAAATCGTGTGGAAGACGGAGAATACGGCATTGCGATTGCATACGGTTCTATTTTAATTGTTGTGATGATGGCAATTATTTTGTTTTTCGACTGGATTGTAGGCGATACGCGTATTTCCCGTTCTAAAGCGAAAAAAATGAATTAACTCGTTAAGTTGTAGGTAAAAATTATGAGTAATAATGATTTCTTAGTATTAAAAAATATCACAAAAGCATTTGGTAAAGCGGTCGTCATTGATAATTTAGATTTAACGATCAAACGTGGCACAATGGTAACATTGTTAGGGCCATCAGGCTGTGGTAAAACCACCGTATTACGTTTAGTGGCAGGATTAGAAAATCCAACATCAGGTCAAATATTTATTGATGGCGAAGATGTAACAAAATCCTCTATTCAGAATCGAGATATTTGTATTGTTTTCCAATCTTACGCGCTTTTCCCGCATATGAGCATTGGCGATAACGTGGGCTACGGCTTAAAAATGCAAGGCATTGGCAAAGAAGAACGCGCTCAGCGTGTAAAAGAGGCTTTAGAGTTGGTGGATTTAGTGGGCTTTGAAGAGCGTTTCGTGGATCAAATTTCTGGTGGGCAACAACAACGTGTCGCATTGGCTCGTGCTTTGGTATTGAAACCAAAAGTCTTATTGTTTGATGAACCATTAAGTAATTTAGATGCAAACTTACGCCGTTCAATGCGTGAAAAAATCCGTGAATTGCAACAACGTTTAGGCATTACTTCGCTTTATGTGACACACGATCAAACAGAGGCCTTTGCGGTATCTGATGAAGTGATTGTGATGCATAAAGGTAAAATTATGCAAAAAGCACCAGCGAAAGAGCTTTATCTCCAACCAAATTCTCTGTTTTTGGCTAACTTTATGGGTGAATCCAGTATTTTCGATGGAAAATTAGAAAATGGCGTGGCGGATATTAATGGTTACTCTGTGCCTTTAAAAGATGCTGTGCAGTTTAATTTACCCGATGGCGAATGTTTAGTGGGTATTCGCCCAGAAGCAATTTATCTTGCTGTAGAGGGCTGCGATGCTCAGCGTTGCGAGATTAAAAGTGCGGTTTATATGGGCAACCATTGGGAAGTGGTTGCAAACTGGGCGGGCAAAGATTTACTGGTAAATTGTAAACCAGAGGATTTTAATGCCAATTTAAAACAAGCTTATGTAAATTTATCTGATCACGGTATTTTCTTATTGAAGAAAGAGTAATCCAAGTATAAAAAAGTGCGGTAAAATTTCACCGCACTTTTGTGATTAAAATTAAGGGGAAGGCTTTTCCCTTTTCTTATTTCTGTTACTAAATCGCCCAACCGCCTGCATAGAATGCAACAAGTACGATTGCAATAATCACAGTACCTACATTTAAGCGTTTAATATCGCCACTCACTATTCTTCCAATTACTAATGCCGCAAAACCTAACATAATGCCTGTTACGATGTTAGCGGTAAGTACGATAAACACTGCACAGATTAATCCGCTCATTGCGCCAACGAAATCATCGAAATCTAATTTGCTTACATTGCCTAACATTAATAAACCAACATACATTAATGCTGGGGCAGTTGCGTAGCCTGGTACTAAGAAAGCTAATGGTTGGAAGAAAAGCATTAATAGGAATAACACACCAACAACGATAGCAGTAATACCTGTTTTACCGCCTGCTGCTGTCCCTGCTGCTGACTCAATATAAACGGCAGCTGGTGCTGTACCGAATAAGCCTGAGAATAAGCTACTGATTGAGTCTGAAGTTAAGGCTTTACCGCCATTGATAATTTGGCCATCCTTATCAAGCAAGTCTGCTTGACCTGCAACTGCGCGAATAGTTCCCGTTGCATCAAATACGGCAGTCATCACCAAAGCAAATACCACAGGCAAGATTGCGGGTTGTAGTGCGCCCATAAAGTCTAATTGTAAGAAGAGAGAATTTTCACCAAAGGTTGGCATTTTGAAAATCTCTCCGCCAAATTTTACATTTGGATCAAAAATTAAACCTACGATAGTAATAGCGATAATTACCCATAAAATGCCGCCTTTAATTTTCATTTTTTCAAGACCAATAATTAACGCTAAGCCAATCAAGGACATCATGACTGGGAATGAAGTGAAATCGCCTAATTTTACTGGTAAGCCAGCTTGGTTGCTGACGACTAAACCAACACCGTTTGCGGCAATTAAAAGTAAAAAGAGTCCGATACCAATGCCTGCTCCGTGAGCGATATTGGATGGTAAATTACGCAAGATCCATGCACGGATACCTGTGGTAGAAATTAAGGTAAACACAACCCCCATTAAGAATACTGCGCCTAGCGCAACGGGAATGGCGACCTTTTGACCAATCACTAAGCTAAATGCTGTAAAAGCAGTAAGAGAAATTGCACAACCAATTGCCATTGGTGCATTTGCCCATAAGCCGATTAAGATAGAGCCTAATCCTGCAACTAAACAGGTGGCAATAAAGACAGATTCCGCAGGAAAACCTGCAGCACCCAGCATATTGGGTACCACGATGACAGAATAAACCATTGCTAAGAACGTGGTTAAACCCGCGATAATTTCTTGACGAACAGTTGAACCACGTTGTTTGAGCTCAAATGTTTTTTCTAAAGTTGGCATAGTGTTCCTTGAAGTTAAGTAAAAAATTGGAAGTAATAAGGTGTGCTATTTTACATCATAAAAACGATAAGTAAACGTTTGCGTGAGTTTTATTTAGGATAAAGTGCGGTCAAAATTATGAATAGTTATGAAATAATCTATTTGCTGATTTTCTCTACAAATGAGACTGCGAGTTCGCAGAAAAACTGCTATACTTGTCGCGTTTTTTAACTTGATAAAATGAAGGAAACAAAATGGCTGATTTTAATCAAATTTTAACGCCAGGCAATGTAGATGCTGGCATTATCAATGTAGTAAATGAAATTCCAGAAGGTAGCTGTCATAAAATCGAATGGAACCGTAAAGTTGCGGCATTCCAGTTAGATCGTGTTGAGCCAGCAATTTTTGCAAAACCAACTAACTATGGCTTCATTCCACAAACTTTAGATGAAGATGGCGATGAGTTAGATGTGTTATTAATCACTCGCCAACCATTAGCAACAGGTGTATTCCTTGAGGCTAAAGTAATTGGTGTCATGAAATTTGTTGATGATGGCGAAGTGGATGATAAAATCGTTTGTGTTCCTGCAGATGATCGTGATACAGGAAATGCTTACAATTCATTGGCAGATTTACCGGCAAACTTAATTAAACAAATTGAGTTCCATTTCAATAACTATAAAGCGCTTAAGAAACCTGGCTCAACGAAAGTAACGCATTGGGGCGATGTAGAAGAAGCGAAAGACGTGATTCGTGAGTCTATTAAACGTTGGAATGAGCGTTAATTAATTAAAGACGTTTGATTGTAAAAGTCCCTGATTCTTTGAGTCGGGGATTTTTTATATGAGTTTCAGAGATTTAGATAATAAAAAAACACCTTTCGGTGCTTACTTTATT
Source organism: Haemophilus influenzae (assembly GCF_019703545.1). Classification (NCBI taxonomy): domain Bacteria; kingdom Pseudomonadati; phylum Pseudomonadota; class Gammaproteobacteria; order Pasteurellales; family Pasteurellaceae; genus Haemophilus; species Haemophilus influenzae. The sequence continues at coordinate 912,366 of NZ_AP018771.1, forward strand.
TTTAAAGTGGTGGGTCGTGAAGGATTCGAACCTTCGACCAACGGATTAAAAGTCCGCTGCTCTACCGACTGAGCTAACGACCCAATTAGATGATTTTAAAATAAATTTTCAAATCTTTTGATTGGTGTTTAAATGGTGCCCGAAGCCAGACTTGAACTGGCACGCCTCGAAAGGCGAGGGATTTTAAATCCCTTGTGTCTACCGATTCCACCACTCGGGCAAATTGGAGCGGGAAACGAGGCTCGAACTCGCGACCCCGACCTTGGCAAGGTCGTGCTCTACCAACTGAGCTATTCCCGCATTTATCACTAATCAGCACTGCTGCGTGACAACGGGGCGTATTTTACGGATTTATATATTGCTGTCAAACGAAAAAAATAAAAAATATTTTATTTGATTAAAAATAACTCAAATATAGATGGTTATCATAAAAAATAACTGTGTTTTATTTAAATTTATAATTGAATATTATCTAGCAAGCTTCCTTTTGCTACTTGTAAATATTGGATCATTGACCATATAGTTAAAATAGCGGCGATATAAAGTAAGATAATTGCTGCTATTTCCATATAGTTGTTATAACGCCATAATAATCCGCCTAGTGCTAACATTTGCGCTGTGGTTTTCCATTTTCCCCACCAAGAGACTGCGACTTTGCTACGTTCCCCAAGCTCTGCCATCCATTCACGTAATGCGGAGATGATAATTTCACGAGAAATCATAATAATGGCAGGAATGGTTATCCAAAATGTATGTTGATGTTCGACAATTAAAACTAGTGCAGCCACTACCATTACTTTATCAGCAACAGGATCAAGAAATGCGCCAAAGCGCGTGGTCTGTTTCCATTTACGAGCTAGATAGCCATCTAGCCAGTCAGTGACACCTGCAATAAAAAAAATGAGCGTTGTGATGAAAGGAGATGATTCAATGGGTAAATAAAATGCAATCACGAAAAAAGGAATCAAAATGACTCGAAAGATCGTTAGGAAAATTGGGATATTGAATTTCATAGAAAAATTGACCGCACTTTAGCTAAAGATGGTTTATTCTAAATTATCTCTGATGATAAAAAAAGCCACCTAAGGTCGCTTTTTATAAATAATTGATAAAATTAAAGCTCGTTAGCATCTATTTTAGGGATTCTGTGTAGACGTCAGAATTATTTGTTGTTTTCTCTTTATTTTTTCCATTGCCTAATACCGCAGATGAAGTAAAATCAGGTGCGGATAGGAATTGAAACCATAGTTATTTTTGCCCTATAAGTTAATTTAAATAAGGAAATATATGCAAACAAAATATGATCTTTCAACAATGTTTATTCATTCTGGTCGTCAAAAACGTTTTTCACAAGGATCGGTAAACCCTGTTTTACAGCGAGCTTCTTCATTACTATTTGACAGTATTGAAGATAAAAAACACGCTACTCAACGTAGAGCAAAAGGCGAATTATTTTATGGCAGAAGAGGGACGCTAACACATTTTGCTTTACAAGATTTAATGTGCGAAATGGAGGGGGGGGCAGGTTGTTATCTTTATCCTTGTGGTACAGCAGCAGTAACTAATTCGATTCTTTCTTTTGTTAAAACTGGCGACCATGTGTTAATGAGTGGCGCAGCTTACGAGCCAACCCAATATTTCTGTAATATTGTGCTGAAAAAAATGCAGATCGATATAACTTATTACGATCCTCTTATTGGTACAGATATTGCAACGCTTATTCAACCGAATACAAAAGTACTTTTCTTAGAAGCACCGAGTTCTATTACAATGGAAATTCCCGATATTCCGACTATTGTGAAGGCTGCAAGAAAGGTGAACCCTAATATTGTGATTATGATTGATAATACTTGGTCGGCAGGTGTTCTATTTAAAGCGTTAGAGCATGATATTGATATTTCTATTCAGGCGGGTACGAAATATTTAGTGGGTCATTCAGATATTATGATTGGTACTGCCGTTGCGAATGCGCGAACTTGGGATCAACTTAGAGAACATTCCTATTTAATGGGGCAAATGGTTGATGCAGATTCTGCTTATACGACTGCTCGTGGTATCCGTACATTGGGGGTACGATTAAAACAACATCAGGAAAGCAGTATTAAAGTGGCAAAATGGTTGAGTGAGCAACCCGAAGTAAAAACTGTGTACCATCCAGCTTTACCAAGTTGCCCTGGTCATGAATTCTTTTTACGTGATTTTAGTGGAAGCAGTGGTTTATTTTCTTTTGAATTAACCCAGCGATTAACTTCAGAGCAAGTATCAAAATTTATGGATCATTTTCAACTGTTCGCTATGGCTTATTCATGGGGAGGATTTGAGTCTCTAATTCTTTGTAATCAACCAGAAGAAATTGCACATATTCGTCCAAATATTAAACGTAATCTTACAGGTTCATTAATTCGTGTGCATATTGGTTTTGAAAATGTGGATGAACTAATTGCAGATTTGAAAGCTGGTTTTGAGCGAATTGCTTAAAAGTGCGGATAAAAAAATGCCTGTTTTACACAGGTATTTTTTATAGGATTATTTTTGTTCTGACACTAAGCCAATTTTGGAACCGTCAGCAAAATGAATTGAAGTCCCAATAATATCGACTTGAATACTTTTTCCTTGTTGTAAGTGAGGACGAATTTGAGAAAGCACGGCTTCTTCATCGGTTGATAAGGTAACGACTTCATTTGCTTTTGGTGCAACTGTTTTTCCAAATTGTAATGCAGGAAGATTTGCTACATAGAACGGCTGATTATTTTCTTTGTAAATAGTGAGCCATTGTGCTTCTGAAATTGCTTTATCGCTTAAATTTAATTGTTTATTCCCATTGAAGTGGTTAAATAATGGTTCAGTGGCGTTAATTATAGATCATATAGTTTGGTATGGCAGTCTTTTCTTTTGAAAGTTCATAGAAGTTGTTTTATCATATTTTTTGTTTTCCTTAATCAACAGAGAAATACAATGAAACATATTCATATCTTAGGTATTTGTGGCACATTTATGGGCGGTGTGGCGATGATTGCTAAACAAATGGGCTATCACGTAACGGGTTCCGATACTAATGTTTACCCTCCAATGAGTACTTTTTTAGAAGAGCAAGGTATCGAGATTATTCCAAATTATGATGTTGCACAATTACAACCTGCGCCTGATATGGTAATTGTTGGTAATGCGATGAAGCGTGGTAATCCTTGCGTAGAATATGTGTTGGAAAATAATTTGAAATATACATCTGGCCCTCAATGGTTACATGATCATTTATTGCGAGATCGTTGGGTATTGGCGGTTTCAGGTACGCATGGAAAAACAACGACAACAGGTATGCTAACGTGGATCTTAGAACAAAATGGCTTAAAACCAGGTTTTTTAATCGGAGGAATTGCGGGTAATTTTGGCATTTCTGCCCGTTTAGGCACAAGTCCTTATTTTGTTATTGAAGCTGATGAATATGATACAGCTTTTTTTGATAAACGTTCTAAATTTATCCATTACAATCCACGTACACTTATCGTAAATAACATTAGTTTTGACCATGCAGATATTTTTGATGATCTCAAAGCGATCCAACGCCAATTTCATCATATGATTCGAACTATCCCAGCCAGTGGCTTGGTATTAAGTTCGGCGAGTGAACAAAGTGCAAAAGAAACTTTGGCATTGGGATGTTGGTCTCAACAGCAATTTTTAGGCAAAGATAACGAGTGGTTTGCTGAACGTATTACAAATGATGCTTCACATTTTGCTGTCTTCCATCATGGAGAAAAAGTGGCAGAAGTAAAATGGAATGTAGTGGGACAACATAATATGCATAATGCTTTAATGGCGATCGCTGCGGCTCATCATACTGGCATTGCTATTGAAGATGCGTGCAAAGCATTGGGATCTTTTGTGAATGCTAAACGTCGTTTAGAAGTGAAAGGCGAAGTTAATAGCATTACGGTTTATGATGATTTTGCGCATCATCCAGAAGCTATTTTGGCGACTTTAACTGCATTGCGCGATAAAGTGGGTGGTGGAGTTCGTATTCTTGCAGTGCTTGAACCTCGTTCTAACACAATGAAAATGGGGGTTCATAAAGATGACATCGCGCCTGCGCTTGGCCGAGCTGATGAAGTGTTTATGCTTCAACCTGAACAACTTTCTTGGGAAGTGGCAGATATTGCAAACCAATGTGTACAACCTGCTTATTGGAATGCAAATTTAGATCGATTAGTGGATATGATTGTTGCAAAGGCTCAACCTACGGATCATATTTTAGTGATGTCTAACGGCAGTTTTGGTGGCATTCATCAAAAAATTCTTGATAAGCTAAAACTGAAATAATAAAAGTGTGGTTAATTTAGAACCTGTTTTTAAATTGACTGTACTTTTTATTTCTGACTTTTAGGCTATATTTATTTTTAATTTGTAATTCATAAAAAGGAAAATTTATACAATGGCTGATCCACATATTAAATCACCGATGGATTTTTTAGATTATCTGACTGTTATTATTTACCGCACTGGTTTTGTGATAGCGGCGTTGGCTGTTCTTACCGTAAGCTGGTATCCAGATTTATCACTCACATTTATATTAATTGCGGCGACTTGCTGTGCCTCTTCATTACATATTTATCTCAAATCCTTCCGATTGCTTTTTCAATTTGCTACTTGGATAGGATTACTTTTTTATATTAATCATTATCCTGCGTTGGCTCTTGGCGGCGCGTTACTTACTTTAGGTGGTTTGTGTTTTAAAGAATATTTTTGTTTCCGCGTGCCTTTGCTAAATTTACAGCCGATATTTGTGGCTTGCTTGTGGTTTTCGTGGGTGTTAAATAATCTTATTGCACTACGCATTTTTTCTATTATTTCTGGCGTATTACTTTTAGTTTTAGCGATACAAAAATGGCGAATGCCTTTGCATTTTGATATTGGAGATAAAACTAAATATCAAATTTAGCAAAGAAAATGACCGCACTTTTATATGCGGTCATTGTTTTTAGAAAGATTTATTTAGCTAAACATTCCATGTAGCTATCTGCAGTAGATTGCAAGAATGTTGCATAAGAATTTTTACCTAAAGTAACTTTATCGCCAATTGGGTCGAGCTGTCCTACATTGACTTTAGTATTTTTCGCTAAAGACTCAATCACTTTTGGCGTAAATTGAGGCTCTGCGAATAAGCAATTTACTTTATGTTCATCAATTTCTTCTTTAATGTGCGCTAAAGTTTTTGCACCCGGTGCTACTAATGGATTGATGGTAAAGTAACCCGTTTGTTTTAAACCATAAGCATCGTTGAAATAACCATAAGCATCGTGGAAAACGTAGAAACCTTTGTCTTTAACATTTGCAAGTTGTGCCGTAATTTTTTCACTTTGTTCTGCCAAAGTGCGGTTAAAATCTGAAAGATTTTGTGCAATTAACGCTTTTTTATCTGGGAATTGTGCAGTTAATTTATCCGCTACTTTTTGTGCAACAATTTTGCTGATAGCGGGAGAATACCAAACGTGCCAGTTTGTTGTTAAACCCTCGTGATGATCGTGATCATGATGTTCGTGATCGTGTTTATGTTCGTGTTTATGATCATGATCGTGGTTGTGTTTATGCTCGTGTTTATGATCATGATCATGGTCATGGTCATGATCATGTTTGTGTTCGTGTTTATGGTCATGATCATGATCGCCATCTTCATGGAAATGCTCGTGGTGAGCTTTACTTAATAAAGGTTTTACATCCGCAAGATCGGCAATGGTAATCACTTTTTTACGTTCAATTTGGCTAATTGGTTTGTCTAAGAATGAATCAATGTCTTCACCAATCCATACAACTAAATCTGCAGATTTTACTTTTTGAATATCAGATAATTTCAAATTGTAATCATGCGGAGAGGCGCCTGCAGGAACAAGGACTTGTGTACCAGTTACGCCATCTGCAATAGATGAAACAATAAAGCCTAAAGGTTTTACTGATGCTAATACATCGGCATTCGCCATCATTGGCGCACTTAAAAGTGCGGCAGAAACGGCACTAATTTTTAAAAGTTTTTTCATATTTATGTTTCCTTACTTGTTAGTAGTAATTCTCAAAAGGAAAAAAGAGTACGCCTTTTTATATAAATTGCAACGATTTTATAGTAAAAAGAGGGAAAATTTTTCATTTTCAAAGTCAATAGGTTTCATTCAATAAAAAATGCACATTTATGGTCAATGTGCATTTTTAAGAGGTGATTAAGATTTTTTCTTTAGTAATTTATCTATTACACGAGAAACGGCAAAAAAACCAAAGGTTGCCGTAATCATTGTGGCTGCGCCAAACCCATTTGCGCAATTCATTGTGGCTGAAATAGAACAGTCTTCTGTCATTTGTGGGAATATTAAAGGTTGTGTTGAAAATATCGCATCGATACTAAATTTGCGCTTTGGATTTTGGCTAAAATTGTAATCCTTGCGTAAAACTGACCGCACTTTGGCGAGCAGTGGATCTTGAATGGTTTTACTGAGATCGGCAATTTGAATTTGGGTTGGATCAGTTTGACCGCCAGCACCACCAATAGTAATCACATTAATTTTGTTACGTTTACAATAAGCAATCAGCGACGCTTTAGTTTTCACATTGTCAATGGCATCAATCACATAGTCATAGCCTCGGTTGAGATAATCCGATTGATTCTCTGGCGAGATAAAATCATCAATAATATTGACGGTACATTCTGAGTTAATTAATTTTACTCGCTCTGACATGACTTCAGTTTTTAATTTGCCGATTGTGCCGCTCATCGCAGGAAGTTGGCGATTGATATTTGTGACACAAATATCATCCATATCAATTAATGTGAGTTCACCAATGCCAGATCGTGCTAAGGCTTCCACGACCCAAGAGCCGACACCGCCAATGCCAATCACGCAAATATGCGCTTGGCGTAAGCGTGCTAAGCCATCAGGCGTATAAAGTCGCCCAATGCCACCAAAGCGTTGTTCGTAATTATCTATTCTAGCCATTACCGTAATACCCATACTCTACCGTAGTGTTTTGAAAGCCCTGCAATATGTCCCGCTCTAGCACCGATACCACGATATAAGTCAAAGTGATGACCTTTCACTGCGCCGCCTACATCAAGTGCAACCATTAAGTGTAATTTGTGTGTGCCAATCCAGTTTCCGTTATTATCAATGTCGGGTACTTCGACTAAAAGCACAGAACCAGATGGGATAATATTGTGATCTGATGCCACTGAAGCCATTGCTACAAGAGGAACGCCCGAAGAGCCTTTCACTTTGCCACTTGGATCATTTTTAAAGAATACATAAGCTTCATTGCGTTCTAACAAGCTTTGTACACGAGAGGGATTACGATTACTCCATTCTCGAATTGCTTGAATAGACATTTTTTCTTTTGGAATTTCGCCATCTTCTACTAATAAACGCCCGATAGCCGTGTAAGGGTAACCATTTTGTCCTGCGTAAGCAAAATAGTTAAGATTACCATCGCCAAAATCTACATAGCCACTGCCTTGTACACCAAGTAAAAAGTTTTCTAACATTGAATCGCTATATGCTAACTCTAATCCTTTTCCCGCTAATGCTCCCGCATAAATTTGTGCTCGACTTAGACGTTTTTTTACAGGCATACGATAAATTGGATTTTTAAATTGACCTTGTGGGGAATGACGAACATAAAGTATAGGCGAATAATAGCCTGTCATCAGCACATTTTGAAATCCATCAAAGCCACGCATAATTTGTGGTTGGATATTAAATTGAGTGAGTTCATTAATATTTGCTCCAGAAAGAACCCAATTTGTAATCTTTTCATAATTATCGTAAAAATTTGTGGAAAGTTTACTTGAATAATTTTTTATATTGGAAAGCTGTGTTAAAAAATCGCCTTGATTTATTACCGCACTTTGGTTTTCTATATAGGAAACAGGCACAAGAGCGGTTTGCTGATAAGTTCGATTGGTATATTTTGCACCGAATTGTTGAGGATCACTTCCATTTGAGGTGGTTGGAATCTGAGTGTTTTTTGTGTTAGAGGTACAAGCTACCAAAAGTGCGGTAATAATTGAGATAGAAAAAGTTTTGAACCAGAAAGGTTTAAGCATCGACATTTTTTAATTCTAAAGTAAGCTACAATAGGGCTGCATACGCTATCAAAATTTACTGAAAACAACCAGTGTTATTTAGCGGGGTTGATTAATAAAACCACATATTGAACATTTTATTAACAAACAATACATCAAGTTTTGTTTAATTCTTGCAATTCAATTTTAAGCGAGTATAGTACGCCTCATCAGACGCGGGGTGGAGCAGCTTGGTAGCTCGTCGGGCTCATAACCCGAAGGCCGTCGGTTCAAATCCGGCCCCCGCAACCAACAAATTCTAAAGCCCTGATTTAAGAAAATCGGGGCTTTTCTTTTTACAGTTTAACTCGCTATGATGATCTCAATTAGATCATCTTTTTCTATGCTATAATCCCTCAAAATTTTCAAAATCGGTACCTAAATGAAACAATTATTTGCAACGACTTCTCGTGGCTTTGAAGAATTATTAAAAGTTGAACTCACTGAACTTGGCGCGCAAGAGGCAAAAGTGGTTCAAGGTGGCGTTCATTATCAAGCTGATGACGAAACTTTATACCGCACTTTGCTTTGGTCACGCCTTGCTTCACGCATTTTATTTCCTTTGATTGAAACCAAAATTTACAGTGATTTGGATCTTTATGCGGCTGTTTCAGGCTTTAATTGGTTAGCGCAATTTGATGAACGAGTTACATTCTTTGTCGATTTTAATGGAACCAACCAAGAAATTCGTCATACTCAATTTGGTGCGATGCGCGTTAAAGATGGAATTGTCGATTACTTTGAACGTCAAGGTAAAACTCGCCCTGATGTAGATAAAATTCAGCCAGACGTACGTATCCATGCTTATTTGAATCGTGAAAATTTAGTAATTTCTTTAGATTTAAGTGGGGAAGCATTACATTTGCGAGGCTATCGTGAAGATGCAGGTCAAGCGCCTTTACGTGAAACTCTCGCGGCGGCAATTGTTATGCGTTCAGGTTGGCAAGTGGGTTCTCCATTAGTAGATCCAATGTGTGGTTCAGGTACGCTTTTAATTGAAGCAGCACAAATAGAAGCTAAAATTGCACCGCAACTTTATCGTTTACATTGGGGATTTGATTTTTGGAAAGCGCATAATCAATCGGCTTGGGAAAAAGTAAAAAATGAAGCAATTGAATTAGCAGAAGAAAAACAACGTGAAATTCAACCGCACTTTTATGGATTTGACCTCGATCACCGCGTATTAAAAAAGGCGCAGAAAAATGCACAAAATGCAGGTGTTTCACATTTAATTAAATGGCAGCAAGCTGATGTGGCAGCGTTAAAAAATCCTCGTTTAAATGAAGTTGGCACGGTTATCTGTAATCCACCTTATGGCGAACGTTTAGGAACAACACCAGCTTTAATCGCGCTCTATTCTGTATTTGGGCAACGACTTAAAAAAGAATTTTGCGGTTGGAATGTTTCTGTTTTTAGTAGCGAATCCACATTGCTTGATTGTTTGAGAATGCGTGCCAGCCGACAGTTTAAAGCAAAAAATGGCCCACTAGATTGTGTGCAAAAGAATTATCAAGTTTCAGAACGAAAATCTGACGCAATTACAGATGAAAAGGAATTAGAATTTAACCGCACTTCGGAGGTCGCCCCCGATTTTGCTAATCGATTACAAAAAAATATTAAGAAAATTAGCAAATGGGCAAAGCAACAAGGATTAGATGCTTATCGTTTATATGATGCTGATTTGCCAGAATATAATTTAGCTGTTGATCGTTATGCAGATTACATAGTTGTACAAGAATATGCAGCGCCGAAAAATATTGATGAAAATAAAGCGCGTCAGCGTTTGTTAGATGCCGTTACTGCAACTTTGCAAGTGACAGGTGTGGAAACAAATAAGTTGATCCTCAAAGTTCGTCAGAAACAAAAAGGTACAAATCAATATGAGAAGTTAGCCAATAAAGGCGAATACTTTTATGTGAATGAATATGGCGCGCAACTTTGGGTAAATTTGACAGATTATTTAGACACTGGATTATTCTTAGATCACCGTTTAACAAGAAAAATGATTGGTGAGTTGGCAAAGGGTAAAGATTTCTTGAACTTATTTGCTTATACAGGTTCTGCAACTGTTCATGCAGCACTTGGTGGCGCTAAATCGACAACCACCGTAGATATGTCAAATACTTATCTTAATTGGGCGGAACAAAATCTTATTTTGAATGATATTAAAGGTAAACAACATAAATTAATTCAAGCAGATTGCCTTCAATGGTTAGAAAAATGTGATCGTCAATTTGATTTGATATTTGTGGATCCACCGACGTTTTCAAATTCTAAACGTATGGAAGAGAGTTGGGATGTTCAACGAGATCATGTGAAATTAATGAGCAATCTAAAACGAGTTTTGTCGAATAATGGCACAATTGTTTTCTCGAATAATAAACGTGGATTCAAAATGAATTTAGTTGCGTTGGAAGAATTAGGTTTAAGTGCGGTAGAAATTTCGCATAAAACATTGCCTCTAGATTTTGAACGTAATAAACAAATTCATAATTGTTGGATGATTCAACATATATAATAATTTGCCAAGTTGTAAAAATAGTCGAAAAAATAGTGAATTTTAAACAAACTGAATAAAAAACTATCGCTCAAACATTTTTTTTCAAAAAGTGCTAGACAAGATTTTATTAAATCATTAATATACGCCACCGCAACGACGCAGTAACGCGTTCGTAGCTCAGTTGGATAGAGCGTTGGCCTCCGGAGCCAAAGGTCGCAAGTTCGAATCTTGTCGAGCGCGCCAGGTCAGTGCAATAACAACTTTTAATGGTGGCTATAGCTCAGTTGGTAGAGCCCTGGATTGTGATTCCAGTTGTCGTGGGTTCGAATCCCATTAGCCACCCCATCTTATCTTTATAAGATCTGACGGCGAGTAGCGCAGCTTGGTAGCGCAACTGGTTTGGGACCAGTGGGTCGTAGGTTCAAATCCTATCTCGCCGACCACTTTATTTTGCTCTTTAACAATATATCAGACAATCTGTGTGGGCACTTGTTGATTGACTTGTTTTAAAACTATTTTTTAATTTTGAAGTCTTAATAGGTGCTTAACTGAAAATTCATCATTACTTTTTTAAGTAGTGTTTTTATTTATAGCTAAGCAGTTTATTGAGCGATTGAACTTGAATTGAAGAGTTTGATCATGGCTCAGATTGAACGCTGGCGGCAGGCTTAACACATGCAAGTCGAACGGTAGCAGGAGAAAGCTTGCTTTCTTGCTGACGAGTGGCGGACGGGTGAGTAATGCTTGGGAATCTGGCTTATGGAGGGGGATAACGACGGGAAACTGTCGCTAATACCGCGTATTATCGGAAGATGAAAGTGCGGGACTGAGAGGCCGCATGCCATAGGATGAGCCCAAGTGGGATTAGGTAGTTGGTGGGGTAAATGCCTACCAAGCCTGCGATCTCTAGCTGGTCTGAGAGGATGACCAGCCACACTGGAACTGAGACACGGTCCAGACTCCTACGGGAGGCAGCAGTGGGGAATATTGCGCAATGGGGGGAACCCTGACGCAGCCATGCCGCGTGAATGAAGAAGGCCTTAGGGTTGTAAAGTTCTTTCGGTATTGAGGAAGGTTGATGTGTTAATAGCACATCAAATTGACGTTAAATACAGAAGAAGCACCGGCTAACTCCGTGCCAGCAGCCGCGGTAATACGGAGGGTGCGAGCGTTAATCGGAATAACTGGGCGTAAAGGGCACGCAGGCGGTTATTTAAGTGAGGTGTGAAAGCCCCGGGCTTAACCTGGGAATTGCATTTCAGACTGGGTAACTAGAGTACTTTAGGGAGGGGTAGAATTCCACGTGTAGCGGTGAAATGCGTAGAGATGTGGAGGAATACCGAAGGCGAAGGCAGCCCCTTGGGAATGTACTGACGCTCATGTGCGAAAGCGTGGGGAGCAAACAGGATTAGATACCCTGGTAGTCCACGCTGTAAACGCTGTCGATTTGGGGGTTGGGGTTTAACTCTGGCGCCCGTAGCTAACGTGATAAATCGACCGCCTGGGGAGTACGGCCGCAAGGTTAAAACTCAAATGAATTGACGGGGGCCCGCACAAGCGGTGGAGCATGTGGTTTAATTCGATGCAACGCGAAGAACCTTACCTACTCTTGACATCCTAAGAAGAGCTCAGAGATGAGCTTGTGCCTTCGGGAACTTAGAGACAGGTGCTGCATGGCTGTCGTCAGCTCGTGTTGTGAAATGTTGGGTTAAGTCCCGCAACGAGCGCAACCCTTATCCTTTGTTGCCAGCGACTTGGTCGGGAACTCAAAGGAGACTGCCAGTGATAAACTGGAGGAAGGTGGGGATGACGTCAAGTCATCATGGCCCTTACGAGTAGGGCTACACACGTGCTACAATGGCGTATACAGAGGGAAGCGAAGCTGCGAGGTGGAGCGAATCTCATAAAGTACGTCTAAGTCCGGATTGGAGTCTGCAACTCGACTCCATGAAGTCGGAATCGCTAGTAATCGCGAATCAGAATGTCGCGGTGAATACGTTCCCGGGCCTTGTACACACCGCCCGTCACACCATGGGAGTGGGTTGTACCAGAAGTAGATAGCTTAACCTTTTGGAGGGCGTTTACCACGGTATGATTCATGACTGGGGTGAAGTCGTAACAAGGTAACCGTAGGGGAACCTGCGGTTGGATCACCTCCTTACTGAAGACGAGAGACAGCGAGTGCTCACACAGATTGGCTGATAGTTGTAGACAAGATTAAAAACGAAGCGAAAGCAACGTTGAAAAATAAACGTTAAAAGATAAAAAGAAAATAGAGTATCTTTAATTGATGTCCCCATCGTCTAGAGGCCTAGGACATCGCCCTTTCACGGCGGTAACCGGGGTTCGAATCCCCGTGGGGACGCCAATTAAAGATAACTTTATTAGATTATCTTACTGTTCTTTAAAAAATTGGAAACAAGCTGAAAACAAGAGATTTTCGAGAGAAAGTCTGAGTAGGCAAGACGGGAAAGTGAAAAGAGGGAACGGAGAAGGAAACTCTAAAAACAAAACCTGTTTTGCATAAAATCTTGATTGAACAAAAGCAATCAAGTGTTTAGTTGAATGAAAATACGCATCAAATTGACCGCACTTTGAAGTGAAAACTTAAAGTGATAGAAAACATTTGAGGTTGTATAGTTAAGTGACTAAGCGTACAAGGTGGATGCCTTGGCAATCAGAGGCGAAGAAGGACGTGCTAATCTGCGAAAAGCTTGGATGAGTCGATAAGAGGCGTTTAATCCAAGATATCCGAATGGGGAAACCCAGTAGATGAAGAATCTACTATCAACAAGTGAATTCATAGCTTGTTGAGGCAAACCGGGAGAACTGAAACATCTAAGTACCCCGAGGAAAAGAAATCAACCGAGATTTCGTCAGTAGCGGCGAGCGAAAGCGAAAGAGCCAGTAAGTGATAGCAGTATAGTTAGGAGAATGTGTTGGGAAGCACAATCAAAGAGGGTGATAATCCCGTATCTAAAAACCATATTGTGGTACTAAGCTAACGAGAAGTAGGGCGGGACACGTGATATCCTGTTTGAAGAAGGGGGGACCATCCTCCAAGGCTAAATACTCCTGATTGACCGATAGTGAACCAGTACTGTGAAGGAAAGGCGAAAAGAACCCCGGTGAGGGGAGTGAAATAGAACCTGAAACCTTGTACGTACAAGCAGTGGGAGCCCCATCACTTAATCCGATTGGAAGGTGATGAAAAGCAACCGCACTTAAACAATGGTAAGAGGAGCGAAGCGAGTCAAACCACCCAAAATAAGCAGTGGGATTAAGTGATGGGGTGACTGCGTACCTTTTGTATAATGGGTCAGCGACTTATATTTTGTAGCGAGGTTAACTGAATAGGGGAGCCGAAGGGAAACCGAGTCTTAACTGGGCGAGTAGTTGCAAGGTATAGACCCGAAACCCGGTGATCTAGCCATGGGCAGGTTGAAGGTTGGGTAACACTAACTGGAGGACCGAACCGACTAATGTTGAAAAATTAGCGGATGACTTGTGGCTGGGGGTGAAAGGCCAATCAAACCGGGAGATAGCTGGTTCTCCCCGAAATCTATTTAGGTAGAGCCTTGAGGTGACACCTTTGGGGGTAGAGCACTGTTTCGGCTAGGGGGCCATCCCGGCTTACCAACCCGATGCAAACTACGAATACCAAAGAGTGATACTCAGGAGACACACGGCGGGTGCTAACGTCCGTCGTGGAGAGGGAAACAACCCAGACCGCCAGCTAAGGTCCCCAAGTCTATATTAAGTGGGAAACGAAGTGGGAAGGCTTAGACAGCTAGGATGTTGGCTTAGAAGCAGCCATCATTTAAAGAAAGCGTAATAGCTCACTAGTCGAGTCGGCCTGCGCGGAAGATGTAACGGGGCTGAAATATAGCACCGAAGCTGCGGCATCAGGCGTATCACTAATACGCCTTACGATTAACAAGCTAGAATGGTGCGAAGCGACATGAAAGGTTGTTCAAGCAACCCGAACGTTGAGTCGGGCATCTTAGAGTGAGGATTATTAGTGATACGCCTGTTGGGTAGGGGAGCGTTGTGTAAGCGGAAGAAGGTTCATCGAGAGGTGGGCTGGACGTATCACAAGTGCGAATGCTGACATAAGTAACGATAAAACGGGTGAAAAACCCGTTCGCCGGAAGACCAAGGGTTCCTGTCCAACGTTAATCGGGGCAGGGTGAGTCGGCTCCTAAGGCGAGGCTGAAAAGCGTAGTCGATGGGAAACAGGTTAATATTCCTGTACTTGGTAAAGCTGCGATGTGGGGACGGAGTAGGTTAGGTTATCGCACTGTTGGATATGTGCGTTTAAGTTGGTAGGTGGGAAGTTTAGGCAAATCCGGACTTCCTTAACACAGAGAGATGATGACGAGGCTCTACGGAGCTGAAGTAACTGATACCACACTTCCAGGAAAAGCCACTAAGCGAAAGGCTTTACTAAACCGTACTGAAAACCGACACAGGTGGTCAGGTAGAGAATACTCAGGCGCTTGAGAGAACTCGGGTGAAGGAACTAGGCAAAATAGCACCGTAACTTCGGGAGAAGGTGCGCCGGCGTAGATTGTAAGGGCTAGCCCCTGAAGGTTGAACCGGTCGAAGATACCAGCTGGCTGCAACTGTTTATTAAAAACACAGCACTCTGCAAACACGAAAGTGGAGGTATAGGGTGTGATGCCTGCCCGGTGCTGGAAGGTTAATTGATGGTGTAATCGCAAGAGAAGCACCTGATCGAAGCCCCAGTAAACGGCGGCCGTAACTATAACGGTCCTAAGGTAGCGAAATTCCTTGTCGGGTAAGTTCCGACCTGCACGAATGGCATAATGATGGCCAGGCTGTCTCCACCCGAGACTCAGTGAAATTGAAATCGCCGTGAAGATGCGGTGTACCCGCGGCTAGACGGAAAGACCCCGTGAACCTTTACTATAGCTTGACACTGAACATTGAATTTTGATGTGTAGGATAGGTGGGAGCCTTTGAAGCAGTGACGCCAGTCATTGTGGAGGCGACCTTGAAATACCACCCTTTAACGTTTGATGTTCTAACGAAGATGACGAAACGTGGTCTCGGACAGTGTCTGGTGGGTAGTTTGACTGGGGCGGTCTCCTCCCAAAGCGTAACGGAGGAGCACGAAGGTTTGCTAATCACGGTCGGACATCGTGAGGTTAGTGCAATGGTATAAGCAAGCTTAACTGCGAGACAGACAAGTCGAGCAGGTACGAAAGTAGGTCATAGTGATCCGGTGGTTCTGAATGGAAGGGCCATCGCTCAACGGATAAAAGGTACTCCGGGGATAACAGGCTGATACCGCCCAAGAGTTCATATCGACGGCGGTGTTTGGCACCTCGATGTCGGCTCATCACATCCTGGGGCTGAAGTAGGTCCCAAGGGTATGGCTGTTCGCCATTTAAAGTGGTACGCGAGCTGGGTTTAGAACGTCGTGAGACAGTTCGGTCCCTATCTGCCGTGGGCGTAGGATGATTGATTGGGGCTGCTCCTAGTACGAGAGGACCGGAGTGGACGCATCACTGGTGTTCCAGTTGTCTCGCCAGAGGCATTGCTGGGTAGCTAAATGCGGAAGAGATAAGTGCTGAAAGCATCTAAGCACGAAACTTGCCAAGAGATGAGTCATCCCTGACTTTAAGTCAGTAAGGGTTGTTGTAGACTACGACGTAGATAGGTCTGGTGTGTAAGTGTAGTGATACATTGAGCTAACAGATACTAATTGCCCGAGAGGCTTAACTATACAACGCTCAAGTGTTTTTGGGAGCTAAGTGAAGTAAGAGATGAAAAGCGAAGCAAATAAAAGTAGAGCGGAAACCGAAGTAAAAGACTAAACAAAGAAAAGTAAGTATAGAAGACTTAATAGAAAGAAAATTGAGTTCAGCTTGTGACCAATAAGAACGAGTGAAAGGTAGAGGAAAGACTGAGTAACGAGAGATAAAAGAGACGAGAGATAAAAGAGAAGACGAGTTATCAAAGAATTATCCTGGCGGCGATAGTGCGGTGGACCCACCTGAGACCATACCGAACTCAGAAGTGAAACGCTGTAATGCCGATGGTAGTGTGGGGTTTCCCCATGTGAGAGTAGGGCACCGCCAGGTTATCAGATACAAATCTAAATCACATAAAAACAGAACCCTAGTTGAAAAGCTAGGGTTTTTGTTTTTTTCTAAAAATTAAAAATATTTGAATTCCTTGTAAACTTGTTGTATTGCTGTAAAAAATTTCTCTAGATTAACCATCTTTTAAAGGATAAATGTAATTGTCCATAAATCTACAAATATATTTTAATTTTTTTAAAGTAATTAATAGCCTATATGTACTTTATTCGTACTCTTTACTATTTAGGTAATTGCTATAAATTTAAAACAGAATACATTGCAATTATGTTATAAAGATGCGTTGTTGTTATATGGAAAGTTATGTTAAATTATATAAATAACTTATATTACATAATGCCTCTGTTTTAACTTTCTTCTTCATAGCTTATGCTAATGATATTCCTATAGTAGAAAAGTTAGTGAGAACAACAGGGTATATAGTTTGGGGTATATTAATCGGAAAGAAAGGAAAACTAGGAGAAATGTGTATTGACTTTGTTGTTAAGCTAGATGCTAGATTTTAAATTATATTTAAATTTTTAGGTAAGTTTAGTTTCTATTATGGAAAGTAATAGGGTAAAGATAAAACATAATTTTGATATTTATCTATAATTTAAAATGTCGTACTTATTTGGATTTATTATTTAAATTTGCTCTTTAAAGAATACTAAAATTAGTATAGGAAATTATAGTTATGATAAAGCCCGATTAGATTCAATCGGGCTATTTATTCTAAAATTTCTGAGATAGGCTAAATTTGATATTCCTACCTGTTCCAGAAGCCAATTCGCCTAGATAAGGGTTATATGCTCGGTTAAATAAATTATCCACCGTAATCTTAATATTCATACCTTTAATTTTTGCAGGGCTCCAAGAAAGGAATAGGTTATGTAGGCTGTATCCTCTTGAAGCTGGCAATGACCAATATCCTGCTTTAGGATCACCAGATAATGGCGATCGATCTTGTCTTCTTACAAACTCAGCACGCCAGCCAGCTGTAAAATTATATTTGGGAATATTAAAACCTAAAGTAGCAGTTGCCTTTCTAGGGGGAATTTCTGCAATCCATGTTGAGGTTTTACCCCATGGGTTTCTTGGTGAGGTGTCACGTTTTCCTTTTACATAAGAATATGTTAGCTCACCAAATAAATAAGTGGATTGATAATAAGCTTCTAACTCTGCGCCTTGAATAACATAACCTGGCAAATTACGATAATTTCCAATGATTTTTTTAGGACAAACATTATTATCGGTATCTGTAGCATTGCCTGCACAATTAACTCCTCTGGTTTTAAATATTTCATTTTTACCACGGTGGTAAAAATAAGTAACTCTAAATTGAAAGGTATCATCCTCTTGAAATAAATTATTAAGCGTAACAATCCCTCCTCCTCTGGTCTGATTAATCATTTCTTTTTCTAAATTCAAAGAAGTCGCAGATACATAAACTCGACGATCTTGTGTCTTATTTAGAAACTGTGTCTCATACTGTTCATCAATAACAGGTGCACGCCAAGTTCTACTAAAATTCGTAAATAAACTTAAATAATGGTTTACATTATAATTTAAACCTAAATAATAAGACCAACCATTATAATTTTTCTGACTATAATTATGCCCCAAAGATATATCATTATATCGTGGTGCAAAATTTTTCTGTCCTATATTATTGATATGGTCATAACGCACTCCTGTGCTAAAAATTATATTTTTCCATTTTATTTGATCTTGTAAATAAAACGCCTGTGTATATTGACGTCCAGATGGCATATAATAAGGCTGAAAATAGCCATAATTATAGTCCTTTTTCACTTTACCTTTATCGTATATTAAAGTATTTCTTGTGTTTTTTAACCATTGTAAACCATACAATAGTTCATGCTCAGAAGTTTTGATATTAAAAGTACTTGTGTTATTTATATCAAAAGTAAGATCTGAATAAGTTATCCAGCTTTGATTACCGAGTGTAGCCGAAAATACAGAAGAGGCTTTTTCATGGCGAGTATCATTTTGTGTGGTTTTACTATAGCTGAATTGAGTAGATAAGTTAATCCATGGGTTATTTTCAGGTAGGTAGTGGTATTTTAAAGTGTAATTTTTATCCTTTTGATCTCGATAAACAAGTTTACGTTTCCACGCAACATCAATCCCATAGTCTTTTATTTCTTTTTCTGTTGGTCTCGATGTCACATCTCTTTTTGCTGCCCAAGGTTCCCACCCTTTATGAATGCCATAAACACTGGATAAAGTTAATAAATGTTCAGGAGTAATTTGCCAATTTACTTTTATTAATCCAGTTTTTTGATTATTTTTTGAAAAAAGAATTTTGCTATTATCGGGTCTTTTATAATCGCCAGCATTTCTTACAGAACCAAATAATAATAAATCAATATTTTTTTGTTCATTTTGTAAAACTAGTGCAGTACTATAAGTTTTTTGGTTATTATTGCTATTATTTCCATACTTTAAAAAACCACCTATTTTCTGGTTTTCTTGCAAGAAATCCCTAGCATCTTTGGTTTCAAATTTTACTGTTCCAGCAAAACCACCATTACCATATTGAGGAGAATAATTTCCTTTGTCTACTGTTACTCTTCTTAATAATTCAGGCTCAATAAAAATAGAACCCTGTTGGTATTTTTCAAAACTTTTTGTAGCCCCATCTAACTGCACTCTAACATCTTCAGCATCGCCCATTCCATTAATATTTAATGTTTGCCCACCAGGGCGAAACCCGCCAGCCATATTCACACCTGGCAAGATATTAATTAAATTTGCTGCATTATCAGCTTGTTGTTGTTCGATATTTTTCTGTTTTAATACTGAACGACCAGGTAGTTTATTACTATCATCATTAGTGTTCACAATAATAGGTAATAACTCCTCTCTATTAGAATTAGAAGAATTTTGTTTTGCGGTTACATTTAGTTGAATACCTACAAGGGTAACTAATAAAAAGATACGTTTATTAATTAAAATATTCATATATACCCTTAAATCTTAATGATAATTATTTATATTTATTCTAAGTTTAACGATGATAAAAGCAAGATATTTTTACTTATATAAATTAATTGTAAGATGCAGATTTTTTATAGCCAAATACAACACTCTTTTCAAACAACAAGTCATCGAATTTTATATTCAAAATGGTAAAAATTATTCACTCATCCGTAAACATTTTCAACTTGACAGTAGAACATTGCGATATTGGATTAACCAGTTTAATCATAGTAGAATCAATGGGTTAGCTGTGTTGGGTAAGAAGCGAAATTACTCACTTAAATTTAAACTTAACGTGATACAAACGGTTAAAAATGGGCAATTTTTGTAGAAACTTCCTGTTTATACTTTGGTATTGCTGATTCAGCTGTTATTATCCGATGGTTACAAGTCTTTGAAAAAAAAGTATAAATGGCTTGATACCCAAACATGGAGGTTTCCTAAGCATGGAACCGAAATATCTTAAAATTGCCATCTAAACCGAACCACTGAAGATGAACGTTTGAAATATTGGATTTTGGAGCTGGAAGCAAAGAATGTCATTCTAAAAAAGATGAAAGGCATCTTTGGATGATTAAAAACGAAATGTATTACGGTGAACGATTTGAGACGTTTGAAGAACTGGAAAAACGCTCTAGGGGTATATTCATTATTACCCATGAGCGCATTCAGGATATACTAAAAGGACTAAGTTATGTGAATGATAGAACTCAGTCCTTGAACTAAATAAGTCTAACTTTTCGTAGAAGATCAAAGATATAGAACATTATTTTTTATACTTTTAGTTCTTCAATTTTTCTCACATTTTCGACAGCTTGATCAGTCTCAACACGTTGTATAAAAGCCGAAAGTTGTGTTAAGTGGCTGAAATTTATACCCACTGCTCGACACCAATTGAGCATAATGTAAAGATAGGTATCTGCAACGGAAATATCTTCTCCAAAATAAATGTGACTTTCTAAATGCTCATTTGCGACTGCAAGTTGATCTAAAATTTGCTCTACTGCTTGTTGGCGAATAGTGTGTGCAAGTGTTTCGTTATCTTTTGCATAGTTTGGCAAACGGAACAGAGGCACAAATGATTTATGCACATCGGAATTAAAAAATGCTAACCAGCGAGCTACTTTGGCTTTATCACGTACGGTTTTGCTACCAAATAATTTTGAATTAGGATAAAGTTCATCTAAATAGTGCAAAATCGCTTGGTTTTGCGAAAGAACTAAATCGCCATCAACTAATACAGGTACTGTCCCGCGTGGATTCAATGATAAAAATTCAGGTGATTTAATTAACTCACGAGTGACAGGTTCAAATTCATAATCAGCATTTTCACGTATTTTTACCCACTCTAATGCCACATGTGGAACAAATGAACACGCACCAATTAAACCATATAATTTCATAAAATACTCCTGTTGGTTTATGAACTATTGATGGAATTATACTGTTTTATACGTGGAATATCTAACTTATTAAAATTGCTTCTTACTATTGTTTAATCGTAAAGTGAACTAATATTATAACAATTTAGATACTTTGATATGTTTTTTAGAGTAATGCTCTGGATATTGATGTCAATTGAAAGATAAATTTTCTATGTTATAGATATAATTTTATAATAGGATAAAGTTCCTAATTGGCTTGAATACCAAAAAATTTAAAACAGTTATTGTAAGGCTTTGATAATAAAAAAGCGTGGAAATTTTAAAATCCACGCTTTTTTATCTTCTAGAAGGATTATTTGCCGATAACGTCTAATCCGCCCATATATGGACGTAGCACTTCTGGTACGGTGATTGAACCATCGGCATTTTGATAGTTTTCAAGCACAGCTACTAAAGTACGACCAACCGCTAAGCCTGAACCATTTAATGTGTGCACTAAGCGAGTTTTCTTATCGCCTTTTGCTTTACAGCGAGCTTGCATACGGCGAGCTTGGAAATCCCACATATTTGAGCAAGAAGAAATTTCTCGATAAGTATTTTGTGCAGGCACCCAAACTTCTAAATCGTAAGTTTTGCAAGAACCAAAGCCCATATCGCCTGTGCAAAGTAAAACTTTACGGTATGGTAAATTTAATAATTGCAATACTTTTTCCGCATGACCTGTTAATTCTTCGAGTGCTTCCATAGATTTATCTGGATCAACGATTTGTACCATTTCTACTTTATCAAATTGGTGCATACGAATTAAACCACGAGTATCACGACCGTAAGAGCCTGCTTCAGAACGGAAACATGGCGTATGTGCGGTCATTTTTATTGGTAATTCTGCTTCATCAATAATTACATCACGCACTAAATTAGTGACTGGCACTTCTGCGGTTGGAATTAATGCGTAAGGTTGTTCGCCTTGTAAGGCTAAAGTATGGAATAAATCTTCCCCGAATTTTGGTAATTGCCCTGTTCCATAAAGTGTGGCGTGATTTACTAAATAAGGCACATAGGTTTCTAAATAGCCGTGTTGTTCAGTATGAAGATCTAACATGAATTGTGCCAATGCGCGGTGCATTTTAGCGATTTGACCTTTCATTACGGCAAAACGCGCACCAGCTAATTTAGCCCCAGCAGCAAAATCTAAGCCATTTGCTTCTTCACCCAAAGTGATATGATCTTTCACTTCAAAATCAAATGTACGCGGTGTACCCCAACGTAAGATTTCTTTATTTTCTGTGTCATCTTTGCCTAATGGCACTTCGTCTGCGGGTAGATTTGGAATACTTAATGCAATTTGATTGATTTCTGCAAGTACCGCATCTAATTGTGCTTTTGCTTCAGTCAATTGATTACCCATATCATCCATTTCTGCCAATAATGGTGCGATATCTTCACCACGAGCTTTAGCAGCACCAATGGCTTTGGAACGAGCATTACGTTCCGCTTGTAAGTTTTCGGTAGTGACTTGTAAGTTTTTGCGCTGATCTTCTAACGCGGTGAGTTTTTCCGTATCAAGCATAAAGTTGCGTTTTACTTTTAATTTTTCTGCGACTTCTGCTAAATTATTACGGAGTAAATTTGGATCGATCATAGAATTTCCTTACTTTTTTCGTTGAAATGAAAACAACCTTATTCTAGCGTGCTTTCTTCAAATAAACCAGTTTAAAAGCCAACGTATAAAAATAAAGAAAAATTGACCGCACTTTGTATTAGAATCCACGCCCCATTTAGTTAGTGGTGATGCTGATGCCGTTGATATGGTAAAAATTGAGCGTAAGGCGACAGATTCTGCGTATCATGAATTTACAAAAATTCTTACTTCATCCGCTCAATTAATGGCTTTTTTAAATCAATCTGATTTTGTGAAAGCGAGAGCTAAAGTTGAAAATGAAACTGTTCAGCAAATTGCCTCACATTTTAAGTTTTCTCAAGAAAATAATCTTAATCAATTAATTCTATCCTCTTTTGATCGTAAAGAAGTGGATCAACTTTTGTGGAATACATTCGTTATGTGAATAATCAAGTGCGCCAAACATTAAATAATGAATTGATTACAAAATGGAAATCTTTATTTGAAAAAAGAAAAATTACGGATTAAAGATGAGCTTTATGAATACCTCAAGAAAAAATCACAAGAATAGTAGAAAGCCGACAAATGTCGGCTTTTTTGTTGCACTGTTTTTAGTGTTACACCACAGGTTTTTGTCGATAAAACAATAAGCCTGGTAAAGCTAATCCAAATACTATTGCGCCTAGGATAAAACTGGTATTAATAAAGGAGCTAATCATCTGTTCAAATAAAGCATCAGAAAAGCCAAAATGATGAATTTGTACCATTGAAATCATTGCTTTATAAGCATGAACACCGGGGAGCATGGGGATAATTGCGGCAACGGTGAAGGCTTTGGGATGGGCTAAATAACGATGGGAAAGATGCGCGCCTAAAAATCCAATCATGCAAGTGGTAAAGAATGTAGCAAATACAATAGGCATATTAATATGCAGTAATAATGTGCGTGTAACATGCCCAAGTGCGGCTAAAATTGCACAATATTTTAAGGCTTTGGGCGGCACATTAAATACTAAAGCAAAGCCCGCCGCTGGAATCGCAGCAAATAGCATATCATCGAGTAATTTCAATATAAATATTGTGATGCCGCAAATTATCCAATCGCCACCAGATAAATGGGCGAACGACGCACAAGATAAACCAATCATGAATACAACCAACCATCGGTTATATTTAAGCGGTTTTAATTGATCCAGTTTTCTTTGTGCGATCTCTAACTCATACAAATGATGCTCAACTGCAATCACAATGCGTTGAACATCAGTAACCATTTGCATATTAATGCCTTTATCTGTATTTTTTCGTGCGGTAGTAATGCAATGATTATCTGATAAGGTCGTCAGCACAACTGCATTTGCCGTAAGCGCACATTCCACGCTTTCTACACCAAGTGCTATGCCTAAACGCTGCGCCATTTGCACCACTACGGTACTTTCTGCCCCATGTTGTAACAAGAGCAGTGCTGTTTGTACGCATACGCGAGTCACCGCCCGTTGATATTCGTGTTCCATATCCTTGTTCTCTATCAAAATATACCTAGAAAGAATTATAAAAATCTTTTCTAAAAAATGCGCAAAAAAGAACCGCACTTATGATCCAAGTCAAAAGTGCGGTTCTATTTGGCGGAGTTTTTTTATGATTAAAGTTTGACGACTTTCGCTTGTTTTATCATATTATCGCCCACTTCAAGAATAGTGATTAGCAAACCATCAATTTCGCAAATTGTGCCTTCGTCGGGTATTTCCTCTAAGTGTTCTAAGATTAAACCATTAAAAGTACGAGCATCTTCTGTATCTAATTCCCAGTTAAACATTTTGTTGAGATCACGTAGATTAGCGGAGCCATCGATAATCATTGAACCATCGGACTGTTGAATTACTTCTTCGTCAATGCTTGGGGCGGTGGAAGTGGTAAAATCCCCAACGATTTCTTCCAAAATATCTTCCAAAGTTACAAGACCTTTAATATCGCCGTATTCATCCACAACTAAGCCAATGCGTTCTTTATTTGCACGGAAATTTGCAAGTTGCGTTTTTAATGGCGTGCTTTCAGGAATGAAATACACTTCATCTGCGGCACGAATTAAGGTTTCTTTGGTAAATTCATTTTTTTCAAGCAGTAAGCGGAATGCTTCACGCACGCGCAAAATGCCAAGTACTTGTTCATCAAGGCTGCCTTTATAAAGTACAACACGATTGTGTGCGGCGTGATTGAGCTGGCGCATAATGGCTCGCCAATCATCATCAATATTTATACCGCCGATTTCGTTGCGGGGAACCATAATGTCATCAACAGTGACTGTTTCCATATCCAAAATAGACAGTAACATTTGCGGATGCTGTTCATTTGGCGTTGCTTCGCCCGCCTCTGACACAATGCTACGCAGTTCTTCACTACTAATCACTTGTTTTTGCATATCAAGTTTTAACCCTACTATTTGCATCAAGGATTTAGTAAAAATATTCATTAACCAAACGAGCGGATAAAAGATTTTAAGCAATGAAGTTAAAATATGACTTGAAAAAAAACTGACTTTTTCTGCGTGCATCGCTGCCACAGTTTTAGGGAAGATTTCAGAAAATACGAGCATCACGAAAGTGAGCAAACCCGTTGCAATTGCCACGCCGACATCGCCATATAAACGCATACCAATAACTGTTGCAATTGCCGATGCACTGATATTCACAAGATTATTAAAGATAAGAATAAAGCTTAACAAGGTATCTGGCTTTTCGAGCAGTTTTTCCGCTTTTTTCGCGCCTTTATTGCCCTGTTCAGATAGAAAACGAAGACGATATTTATTGAGGGAGAGTAGTCCAGTTTCTGAACCAGAAAAATAGGCTGATAAAACTAAACAGATAATGAGAATAATAAATAAAGTACTAAGGGGAATGCTATCCAAGAGAAAATCCTTTTGTTTGTGAATCAACAAAAAGTGCGGTCATTTTTCACCGCACTTTTTACTTGTTATTTGATTTTATTAAATCAAATGGCTACTCAAATAGCCAAGAATGGGCAGAATGATACCCGAAATTGGCTCAATAATCATTCTTTTTCCTTATATCCTATGCTTTCTTTATGAAATCGCCTATTCAAAAAGTCATTTTCATTTGAAATGATGAAAAACGCCTAAATTTCGGTATAATCAGCGCAATTTTTTAAGAAAACAGGATTGTTAGCCATGTTTGAGAATTTATCGGATCGCCTTTCCAAAACTTTACGTAATATCACAGGAAAAGGTCGTTTAACGGAAGATAATATTAAAGAAACCTTACGCGAAGTGCGTATGGCATTACTTGAAGCAGATGTTGCTTTACCTGTGGTGCGTGAATTTATCGCAAAAGTAAAAGAAAGCGCGCTTGGGGAAGAAGTCAATAAAAGTTTAACGCCAGGGCAAGAGTTCTTAAAAATCGTTCAGCGTGAGCTTGAAAAAGCCATGGGCGAAGCGAATGAGAGTTTAAACCTTGCAACCCAACCACCTGCAGTTATCTTAATGGCAGGTTTACAAGGGGCGGGTAAAACCACCAGCGTGGGTAAATTGGCAAAATTCTTGCGTGAACGTCATAAAAAGAAAGTGTTAGTGGTTTCTGCCGATGTATATCGCCCAGCTGCGATTAAGCAACTTGAAACCTTGGCTCAATCTGTTGGCGTGGATTTTTTCCCATCGGATGTCAAACAAAATCCAGTTGATATTGCTAAAGCGGCACTTGCTGATGCAAAACTGAAATTCTACGATGTGTTGATTGTGGATACAGCTGGTCGCTTGCATGTTGATACAGAAATGATGGATGAAATCAAGCAAGTCCATGCAGCGTTAAATCCAATCGAAACCCTTTTCACTGTTGATGCGATGACTGGTCAAGATGCAGCCAATACGGCAAAAGCCTTTAATGAAGCATTACCGCTTACGGGTGTTATTTTGACGAAAGTGGACGGTGATGCGCGCGGTGGTGCGGCGTTATCGATTCGTCAAATCACAGGTAAACCAATCAAATTCTTGGGTGTGGGCGAGAAAACAGAGGCACTTGAGCCTTTCCATCCTGATCGTGTTGCTTCCCGTATTTTGGGCATGGGCGATGTGCTTTCTCTTATCGAAGATCTTGAACGTTCTGTTGATCGTGAAAAAGCGGAAAAAATGGCGCAAAAATTCAAGAAAGGCGATGATTTTACTTTAGATGATTTCCGCGAACAGCTGATCGAAATGAAAAAAATGGGCGGCATGATGTCTATGCTTGAGAAATTACCGGGTGCAAAAAATTTGCCTGAGCACGTTAAAAATCAAGTAGATGACAAAATGTTTGTCAAAATGGAAGCGATCATTAATTCCATGACCTTAAAAGAACGTGCAAACCCAGATATTATCAAAGGATCTCGCCGTCGTCGTATTGCATTAGGCTCTGGCACTCAAGTGCAAGATGTTAATAAATTACTTAAACAATTCGATGAAATGCAACGTATGATGAAGAAAATGCGTAAAGGTGGCATGGCTAAAATGATGCGTGGAATGCAAGGCTTAATGGGCGGAGGCTTAGGCGGTCTTGGCGGTTTAGGCGGAATGTTTAAACGATAATTTCAGAAGATAAAAGTGCGGTTAAAAAAGAAATATTTTTACCGCACTTTTGTGTTTTATGCTGGATTATCTATATCTTTAAATTCTACGTCAAAGCCATATTCTTTCGCCAACCATTCGCCTAATGCCTTGATGCCATAGCGTTCTGTTGCGTGATGGCCTGCAGAGAAGAAATGCAATCCTTGCTCACGGGCAGAATGGATTGTTTGTTCTGACACTTCACCTGTAATAAATGCGTCACAGCCTTGTTCTGCAGCAAGATCAATATAACCTTGTCCGCCACCGGTGCAGATGCCAATTTTTCGGATTAAGTGCGGTCCGTTTTCAATGCAAATTAACGGTTTTCGATTTAACACTTTTTCTATTTTTTCTGCAAATTTTTCACCTGTCATCGGTTCTTTTAATTCGCCCCAAACAGGAATACTCACAGCGCCTTTTTCTAATGGTTGTAAATTTTCAATGTCGAGCAGTTTGGCTAATTGTGCATTGTTACCTAATTCTGGGTGCACATCTAATGGCAAATGATAGCCATATAAATTAATGTCGTTCACTAAAAGCGCTTTAATTCGCTTGCCTTTCATTCCTCGAATACAAGGGTTTTCACTTTTCCAAAAATAGCCGTGATGAACCAAAATCGCATCGGCGTTTTTGCTGATTGCGTAATCAATTAAAGCCTGACTCGCCGTTACGCCAGTAATGATTTTTTTGATTTCTGTTTTACCTTCGACTTGTAAGCCGTTGGGCGCATAGTCATTGATTTTATCAGAAGAAAGTTTTTGATTAATGAGTTGTTCAAGTTCGAGATTATTCATAATGGATCGTTGATTGGAAAAAGTTGGGATATGGTACAAAATTCCCAAAAAAATGGCTAGTGCGAAAGGAGTGGGGGAATGCACTAGCCAAGTTTCATTACTATTAAATTACTATCTAGTATCTAAAACAGAATTCATTATATACATAAGTTTATAGCGATCAAGGGGAAATAAGAAATTTTTTATTTAAAGTGCGGTTTAAATTCCTTGTGTTTTTTTACCGCACTTTTCCTCTTAAATTCCCCTTGAAATCTTTCTTTTTATTCTTATATCTGTGACGTTCAATTTTTATCTTTATGAAGGAAAAAATTATGTCACAAAATCAAGAAACTCGCGGATTCCAATCTGAAGTCAAACAACTACTCCAATTAATGATTCATTCTTTGTACTCTAACAAAGAAATTTTCTTACGTGAATTGATTTCTAATGCTTCTGATGCAGCAGATAAATTACGCTTTAAAGCACTTTCCAACCCTGCTTTATATGAAGGCGATGGCGACTTGCGTGTGCGTGTTAGCTTTGATGCGGATAAAGGCACTATCACAATTAGCGATAACGGCATTGGCATGACCCGTGAGCAAGTCATCGATCATTTGGGTACGATTGCAAAATCAGGAACAAAAGAATTTTTAACCGCACTTGGTCAAGATCAAGCAAAAAATAGCCAGCTTATTGGGCAATTTGGTGTGGGTTTTTATTCAGCTTTTATTGTGGCAGATAAAGTGACTGTAAAAACCAGAGCAGCTGGCGAAGAGGCGGATAAAGCCGTACTTTGGGAATCTGCGGGTGAAGGCGAATATTCTGTGGCGGATATTGAGAAAAAATCCCGTGGCACAGATGTGATTTTACATTTACGCGAAGATGAAAAAGAATTTTTAAACGAATGGCGTTTGCGTGAAATTATCGGTAAATATTCTGACCATATTGGGTTACCAGTGGAAATGCTGACGAAAGAATACGATGATGAAGGCAAAGAGTGCGGTGAGAAATGGGAGAAAATTAATAAATCAGATGCCCTTTGGACACGCTCTAAAAATGATGTTTCCGATGAGGAATACAAAGCGTTTTACAAACACTTAAGCCATGATTTTGCTGATCCTGTGACTTGGGCGCATAACAAAGTTGAAGGAAATCAAGCATATACTAGTTTGCTTTATGTGCCTGCTAAAGCACCTTGGGATTTATTTAATCGCGAACATAAACACGGCTTAAAACTTTATGTTCAACGTGTATTTATTATGGATGATGCGGAGCAATTTATGCCGAATTATCTACGTTTTATGCGTGGTTTAATCGATAGCAATGACTTGCCATTAAATGTATCTCGTGAAATTTTACAGGATAACAAAATTACGGTTGCACTACGCAAAGCATTAACTAAGCGTTCATTACAAATGCTAGAAAAATTAGCAAAAGATGATGCAGAAAAATATCTGCAATTCTGGAAAGAGTTTGGTTTAGTCTTAAAAGAAGGCCCTGCAGAAGATTTTGCTAACAAAGAAACTGTCGCGAAGTTATTGCGTTTTGCTTCGACACATAATGATGGTAGCGAGCAAACTGTCTCTTTAGAAGATTACATCTTGCGTATGAAAGAGGGGCAAAAAGCTATCTATTACATTACAGCGGACAGCTATGTTGCAGCGAAAAATAGCCCACACTTGGAATTATTCAATAAAAAAGGCATTGAGGTTTTGTTGCTTTCCGATCGCATTGATGAATGGATGTTAAGCTATTTAACTGAATTTGACGGTAAACAATTACAAAGTATCACGAAAGCAGATTTGGATTTAGGCGATTTAGCCGATAAAGAATCTGAAACACAAAAACAACAAGATGAAGCCTTTGGTAGTTTTATTGAGCGTGTGAAAAACTTGCTTGGCGAACGGGTAAAAACGGTGCGTTTAACTCACAATTTAACGGATACACCAGCGGTGGTTTCTACGGATAACGATCAAATGACGACCCAAATGGCGAAATTGTTTGCAGCCGCAGGGCAACCTGTACCAGAAGTAAAATACACATTTGAACTGAATCCAGAACATCATTTAGTGAAAAAAGTAGCGGATATTGCAGATGAAACTGAATTTGCTGATTGGGTGGAACTGTTGCTTGAACAAGCTATGTTAGCAGAGCGCGGATCTTTGGAAAATCCAGCTGCGTTTATTAAACGTATCAATAAGTTGTTAGGTTAATTCATTTGAGATGAAGTAGCATAAGGGTTAAAATCCTCAATCTGATTAGATTGAGGATTTTTCTTTTTTAGGTGAAATATGATTACAGTTTACGGTATTAAAAATTGCGATACAGTGAAGAAAGCGTTGAAATGGCTGGCGGATCACAATATCGAACATAAACTTCACGACTACCGTGTTGATGGGTTAGATTTGAATTTTTTAGTCCAAGCGGAAGCTCAATTTGGCTGGGATATGTTGGTGAATAAACGCAGTACAACTTGGCGTAATTTGGATGAGCAAGTTAAAAATTCCCTTGATAAAACCACCGCACTTTCCGTGTTGGCTGAGAATCCAACCTTAATTAAACGCCCAATTATTTTACAAGATGGAAAGGCATTAATTGGTTTTAATGAAAAGGAATATCAGGCTGTTTTTGCTTAAAGTGCGGTTATTTTCTTAGGTGTTTTTATGAGAGAAAAAGTGATTTCGTTGGCGCAAGATTTAATTCGTCGCCCATCTATTAGCCCGAATGACGAAGGCTGTCAGCAAATTATTGCCGAACGTTTAGAAAAGTTAGGTTTTCAAATTGAATGGATGCCTTTTAATGACACGTTGAATTTGTGGGCAAAACACGGAACGAGCGAGCCAGTTATTGCGTTTGCAGGACATACGGATGTTGTGCCTACTGGCGATGGAAATCAGTGGTCGTCTCCGCCGTTTTCTGCGGAGATTATTGATGGCATGCTTTATGGGCGTGGTGCGGCGGATATGAAAGGCTCCCTTGCAGCAATGATTGTGGCGGCAGAAGAATACGTAAAAGCAAATCCTAACCATAAAGGCACCATTGCATTATTGATTACCTCTGATGAAGAGGCTGCCGCAAAAGATGGAACTATACGCATGGTTGAGACGTTAATGGCGCGTGATGAAAAAATTACTTATTGTATGGTTGGCGAGCCATCGAGTGCTAAAAACTTAGGCGATGTTGTCAAAAATGGTCGCCGCGGCTCAATTACAGGAAATCTTTATATTCAAGGTATTCAAGGACACGTAGCCTATCCGCATTTAGCTGAAAACCCAATCCATAAAGCCGCCCCGTTTTTGCAAGAATTAACGACTTACCAATGGGATGAAGGTAATGGATTTTTCCCGCCAACAAGCCTACAAATTGCTAACATTCACGCGGGTACGGGAAGTAATAATGTAATTCCTGCTGAGTTATATATTCAGTTCAATTTGCGTTATTGCACAGAAGTCACGGATGAAATCATTAAGCAAAAAGTGGCTGAAATGCTAGAAAAACACAATTTGAAATATCGTATTGAATGGAATTTATCAGGCAAACCCTTTTTAACAAAACCAGGTAAATTATTAGATTCGATAACCTCCGCTATTGAGGAAATCACAGGCATAACGCCAAAGGCTGAAACAGGTGGTGGCACGTCAGACGGTCGTTTTATTGCATTGATGGGCGCAGAAGTAGTGGAATTTGGCCCGTTAAATTCAACCATTCATAAAGTCAATGAATGTGTCAGTGTAGAAGACCTTGGCAAGTGCGGTGAAATTTACCACAAAATGTTAGTGAATTTATTGGATAACTAAAATGAAATTAACCCCAGAAATGCTTACAGGAAAGTCCCGTGAGCATTTAGTCAATTTACCCGCAACTCATTCATCAAATCATTTTTTGCAAATACAAGCTGTGCAAGCATTTCAAGCTTTACAACAAAGTGCGGCAAAAAATGGCTTTAATTTACAGCCTGCGAGTAGTTTTCGTGATTTTGAACGCCAACAACTTATTTGGAACAGTAAATTTAAGGGCGAGAGAAAAGTACACGATGATACAGGAAAGGCATTAGATTTAAGCCAATTAGATGACTGGCAAAAATGTCAGGCGATTTTACGTTGGTCTGCATTACCAGCGGCTAGTCGTCATCATTGGGGAACGGAAGTGGATATTTTTGATCCTGATCTTTTGCCACAAGGGCAATCTTTACAACTAGAGCCTTGGGAATATGAAAAAGGCGGCTACTTCTTTGAATTGAGTGAATTTCTTGCCGAAAATTTACCGCACTTTGATTTTGCTTTGCCTTTTATGAATATGCAGCCAAATAAAAAAATAGGGCGGGAGCCTTGGCATATCAGTTATTTGCCGTTAGCTGAATTAGCAAGCCAGCAATTTTCTCCAGAAATTTTGCAACAGGCGTGGAAAGGAGAAAATATTTTAGGCGCAGACTGTTTAATATCACATCTTGAACAAATTTTTTCCGAATATATTGTTTAAAAATAAGTCTTATTGTGAAGATAAGGCTTTATTGTTAAGCGTAAAAAAGCCCTTTTTTATGTAAATAAACAGGCAAATTATCGCCAATAGATAAATCGGGAGAAATAACGTTCTCAATCCATATTGCGTAGCCATTAATTTCAATTTGAATGGAGGTAATTTTTCCTTTAAATTCAATTTGTTTTATTTGTCCATTAAAAAGTGCGGTTGGATTTTCGGATGTTTTAAACAGGCTAAATTGTTCTGGACGAAGCAAAATCCTACCTTGATTTTGTGAGATTGATTTATTTTTTATAGGAATATTGCCTAATTGGCATTGAGCGGTATTTTCATCGAGCAGATTTGCAGGCAAAACAATACTTTCCCCCATAAATTTTGCTGCTTCAAGATGATTAGGCGACCAATAAAGGGTGCGAGGCGTATCGATTTGTAAAATTTTACCTTGCTGAATAATGGCGATTTTATCAGCGTAGCGTAAGGCTTCATCACGGTCGTGAGTAACGAAAATTGCGGAAGCACCGCTTTGGCGAAGTGCTTGGAGCATCTCTTGGCGAATTTGTTGGCGAAGATGTTCATCTAAGGCACTGAAAGGCTCGTCTAATAAAATCAGTTCTGGATTAGGGGCTAAAGCGCGTGCCAATGCTACGCGTTGTTGTTGTCCGCCTGAAAGTTGATGTGGAAAGCGATCCGCCAGTTCAAAAATACCCGTTAGTTGCATTATTTGTTCAATCCGCGTTTTTTCTTCGCTATTTTTTCCTTTGCCGTTGCCTAATCCGTAAGCAATGTTGCGATAGACATTTAAGTGAGGAAAAAGTACGCCCTCTTGCACCACATAACCGAGATGACGTTGTTGCGTTGGAAGATTAAAATTCTCGCCAAAAATTAACCGCTCTTTTAGCCAAATTTCGCCATTAGAGGGTTGTTCAAAACCTGCAATGGCACGTAATAATGTAGTTTTGCCACAGCCTGAAGATCCAAGTAAAAAGAGGATTTCTCCGCGTTGTAAGCTGAATGAAATATCGTGCAGAACTTGTTGTTCATTAAAAAATTTATTGAGATTTTTAACGGTTAATAACGGATTATTTATCATTTTATTTAAACGCATATTTTTTCAATAAAAATACAGGAATACCCGAAAAAAGAACGAGCATTAACGCATAAGGGGTGGCGGCAGCATATTGTGCATCGCTGGTATGTTCCCACACAGCAATGGATAAGGTTTTAATATCATTTGATGTGAGCAAAAGCGTCGCGGTAAGCTCTTTCATTAAATTCAAAAAAACCAAAGCAAATGCGGCTGCCACACCTGGTAATATGGCTGGTAGCGTCAAGGTGCGAAAAATATAGAAAGGGCTTCGCCCAAGACTTTGTCCGACTTTTTCAATTTGATCGGAAAGTTGCTCTAAAGACGCTCTTAATGTAGTTTGTGCCATTGGCAAATAGAGCATAAAGTAGGCAATGATAATCACAAAAAAGGTTTGATATAGGTCGTTAGCGTAATTGATGGAAAAATAGACTAATGATAAGGCAATGACTAAGCCTGGCACAGCGTGTAATAGATATGGCAAGCGGTCGATCCAAATCGTTAAATAACTACGGTAACGAACAGCTGCCCAAACTAATGGCAAGGCACACATTAGGGTAAGCAATGCGCCTAAGCCTGAAATGATAAATGAATTGCTGAATGCCGATAAAAATTCTGAAAAATCGCCCGCACTTTCAAGTGAAGTTCCCACGATAAGCCAGTAAATTAACATAATCACAGGCACGCCAATGCTTAAAATGAATATGCTAGAGAAAAATCCGAAGGTTAAACATTGTTTTCCAAAGGAAAGTGTTTTTACGAGATAAGGACGCGTAACACCTTTTCCACTGTGGTAAAGGGTTTGTTTTCCACGAAAGAAAATTTCCCCAAAAACAATAAGTATACAAATCGCCATTAAAACGGCGGATAATAATGCAGCAGTGCTGTTGTTAAAAGACATTTCATATTCTTGGAAAATGGCAGTGGTAAAGGTTTGATAATTTAAAATTGACACTGCACCAAATTCGACCAACATATGTAAAGCAATCAGTAAGATACTACTACCAATGGCGGGTTTAAGTTGCGGGAAAATAGCATACCAAAAGGTATACACAGGGCTTTTACCAAGCGAAAGGCTTACTTCTTCAAGAGAACGATCAAGTCTTTTTAGTATGGCGGAAACGGGCAAATAAGCCAAAGGAAATGAACTTAATGTCATAATACCAATTGTTCCCCAAAAACCCTCAACGCGGAATGTGAGGCTGATCCAAGTAAAACAACTTACAAAGGCGGGAATACAAAGGGGTAACGTCATCGCCACTTCAAAAAAAGCTTTACCGAAAAAGCGATAACGTTCAAGTAAAAAAGCACAAAGCGTGCCAAGTGAAATAGCACCGATAGTTACACAAACCATTAAAAGCATTGTATTGCTTAATAATTCAGCCATTCGAGGGCGAAACAATAGCTCAACACTTCGCATTAATCCCACTTCTGTCGCACGAAAAATGACATACAGAAACGGCAAACATAACGGAAGCCCGATTAAGATGATAAGTAAAGTGAGCCAGAATGGCGGTCTGCGAGGCAAAGTTAAATCCTTTTAGGAATGTGAACCTTTCAGTTCACGCACGCAAGCGGTTAATTTTGTTAGAGAATTGTAAACGCATGCGTGAATTTTTTCAAATACACGCACGCAATATTTGGATTATTTCAATCCAGCTTCTTCAATTAATTTGATCGCATGTTCTTTATCTTGAGCTGTTGTTGCGGACACCACTGGTGCTTCTAATTTTTCATAAGGTTCAAGATTAAATGGCGAAACCACATCAGCACGTAACGGATATTCTGCACGCGCTGCCACTAATGCCTCTTGACCTTTTTTACTCGCTAAGAAATCAACAAATTTTTGTGCTTCAGCTTGATTTTTAGAGGCTTTCAATACTGCTGCACCTGAATAGCTAACTAACGCACCTGGATCTTGGTGGCGAACAAAATAAAGACGGCTTTTTAGGTTTTCCACGCCTTTTTCTTTTGCTAGGTTATACCAATAATAGTTATTGATTAACGCAGCAGGTACTTCGCCATTTTCAACCGCTTGTAATGCCACACTATTTTTAGCGTAAAGTTTTCCGTTCTCTTTTAAACCTTTTAACCAATTAAGCGCAACTTTGTCCCCTTTCATTTTGC
The DNA here is from genome assembly GCF_019703545.1 of Haemophilus influenzae. NCBI lineage: Bacteria > Pseudomonadati > Pseudomonadota > Gammaproteobacteria > Pasteurellales > Pasteurellaceae > Haemophilus > Haemophilus influenzae. The sequence continues at coordinate 948,134 of NZ_AP018771.1, forward strand.
TTAACGCAACAACTTGCTCTAAGAACGCACCAGAAGTTGATACATAACCGATTTTGCCTTTCCATTTTGGTGTTGCATAATCAAGCACTGATTTTTCCATATCTTTTTCAGATAATTTAGTGTGATCGTAAACCACTACGCGAGAACGGCCACTTAATGCAATCCAGTCTTTTTTCGGTGCAAGTGGCACGCCTTTTTGTGCGGTTTGTTTAATGGTTTGTTCTGAAATTGGTGCTAAAAGCCCTGCTTCAGAAAGATCGGCAAAAGTCGCTGTTTGTTCAGTATAGAAAACATCGGCTGGTGTTTTATCGCCTTCTTCTTTTAATTGACCTGCAAGTTGCTCACTTTTCCCGCTATTTAGCGTAACTTTAATGCCTGTTTCCTGTTCAAAGGCTTTTGCCACAGCCGTAGCGGCTTCTTTGTGCTGACCATTATAAACGGTAATATCAGCAAAACTATTAGCAGAAAAAGCAAGTGCTGCCGCAAGGGTAGCAAGTTTGAAATGTTTAAATTGCATTGAAAAGCTCCTTATGTTGAGTGCAAATTATTCAGTTAAGCCTGAATTGTGGCTATTCTATGCCTAATTTTATTTAAATGCAAATAGTTCTCAATTTAAATTGATATTTAGATGAAAAACAAAACGGTACATTAAACGAACCATACACAGATTATAGGTTTACAGGCTGGATATAGCCTAATCTTGTTAATACATCACAAAGCTCATTAAATAACTCAGTGCAATCATAAGTTTCATCAATCAACTTATCATTGTTATTCATATCTTGATATTCATTTTGAATTAAATAGCCTTGTAATGCTGATTTCAACTCAGCTTTAGTTGTCGGTTTTTCCATTTGAGACATCATATAAAGATGCAGTTTATTCAAATTTTCTACGCCGCCGTTATACATATTTTCAGCACCAATATACTGATTTGCGCCTTCTACCAATGTTTTTGCATATTGAGTAAAGCGTTTCGGTATGTAAGTTTTGTTATCTTCAAAGGAATAAATTGAATTGAAAAAAGCATTGAAGAAATAATAGGAAAAGGCGGAACAATTATTCCGCCTTAATTTATTTAATCTATCATTTTAATAGTTATCATTTTTATCTATAATATAAAAACCAAGTTAATTACTAGGAGATAAAAATGGCAAAAGATGAAGTAGGGCATAATTTTCTTGCACGTTTGGGTAAAACGCGTTTGCGTCCAGGCGGTAAAAAAGCGACAGATTGGTTAATTGCCAATGGCGATTTTAGCCAAGATAAAAAAGTGTTAGAGGTTGCCTGTAATATGGGGACGACTGCAATTGGATTGGCGAAGCAATTTGGTTGTCATATTGAAGGTGTTGATTTAGATGAAAATGCGTTAGCAAAAGCACAAGCAAATATTGAAGCAAATGGCTTGCAAGAAAAAATTCATGTACAGCGTGCGAATGCGATGAAGTTGCCTTTCGAGGATGAAAGTTTTGATATTGTCATCAATGAAGCGATGCTCACAATGTTACCCGTGGAAGCGAAGAAAAAAGCCATTGCAGAATATTTTCGAGTGTTAAAACCCAATGGTTTATTGCTTACTCACGATGTTATGCTGGTGGGGAATGATCATCAAACTATTCTAGAAAATATGCGCAAAGCGATTAACGTGACTGTCACGCCATTAACGAAAGATGGATGGAAAGGCATATTCCAAGAAAGTGGCTTTAGAAATGTTGATACTTTTTCTGGCGAGATGACCTTACTTTCACCAAAAGGAATGATTTATGATGAAGGAATTTTCGGTACGTTAAAAATCATCCGTAATGCGATGAAAGCGGAAAATCGTGAGCAATTTAAAAGAATGTTCAAAACCTTTAATGATCCTGAACATAAATTACATTTTATTGCTGTATGTAGCCAAAAATAATATAAAAATGAACCGCACTTTGATTTGCACCTTAATGAGTAAGCTTATTTGTTTAGTTTTGGGGTGCAGATCATTTCACCCCTTTTCTCAGAAGAAAATGCGACACTTTATAAAACCCTTCAACAATATTTTTTATCAAATTGTGATCTTTATCTCACTGCGGAAAAATTATTTGTTCACCCGAATACTTTGCGTTATCGATTGAACAAAATAGAGCAAATAACTGGCTTATTTTTCAATAAGATAGATGATAAATTAACGCTCTATCTCGGAACGTTGTTAGAACATTGAGGTTGTATAACTTTACAAAGTTTGATGATTTTTAACCGCAATTTTTGTTTGCTCTAATAAAGCATTTTCCCTATAAAACAGAAATAATCTCCTTGGTTTTAATTTTTATAGGAGAGAAAAAATGACAACAGTCTCAGCAATAGGTGCGTTGGTGGCGTTAATCGTTGCTATCTTCCTCATTTTGAAAAAAGTCTCACCAGCTTATGGTATGTTGGTGGGAGCTTTGGTTGGAGGCTTAATTGGTGGTGCGGATTTATCGCAAACAGTGAGCCTAATGATCGGTGGCGCACAGGGTATTACTACTGCGGTTATGCGTATCTTAGCTGCTGGTGTGTTGGCAGGCGTGCTGATTGAATCGGGTGCAGCAAATTCCATCGCGGAAACCATTACTAATAAATTGGGTGAAACTCGAGCTTTACTCGCCTTGGCACTAGCGACGATGATTTTAACTGCGGTGGGTGTGTTCGTGGATGTGGCAGTGATTACTGTTTCACCAATTGCTTTAGCGTTATCGCGTCGCAGCGATTTATCGAAAGCTGCAATTTTGCTCGCCATGATTGGCGGTGGTAAAGCTGGTAATATTATGTCGCCAAACCCAAATGCCATTGCGGCAGCAGATACTTTTCATTTGCCACTCACTTCCGTGATGATGGCTGGTATAATTCCCGCACTATTTGGTTTGATTCTCACCTACTTCTTAGCAAAACGCTTAATCAACAAAGGTTCTAAAGTGACTGACAAAGAGGTAATCGTGCTTGAAACGCAAAATTTACCTTCATTTCTGACCGCACTTGTCGCACCTTTAGTGGCAATTTTGCTATTGGCACTTCGTCCATTGTTTGATATTAAAGTTGATCCATTAATTGCATTGCCGTTAGGTGGTTTGATTGGTGCGCTTTGTATGGGCAAACTTCGCAATATAAATAGTTATGCTATCAATGGATTGAGTAAAATGACACCCGTGGCAATTATGTTACTTGGTACAGGCGCGCTTGCTGGCATCATTGCTAATTCTGGTTTAAAAGAAGTATTGATTCAAGGTTTGGAACATTCAGGTTTGCCATCATTCATTCTTGCACCAATTTCAGGGGTGTTGATGTCTTTAGCGACAGCTTCTACCACGGCAGGTACTGCGGTGGCATTCAATGTGTTCAGTAGTACCTTGTTAGAACTTGGTGTTAGCAGTCTTGCTGGTGCAGCAATGATTCATGCAGGGGCGACCGTATTTGATCATATGCCACATGGTTCTTTCTTCCATGCCACAGGCGGTAGTGTGAATATGGATATCAAAGAACGTTTAAAACTTATTCCTTATGAAAGTGCGGTCGGTTTGATGATGACCATCGTTTCTACCTTAATTTTTGGCGTATTTAAATTCTAGGAGTTGTTATGAAATTTGTGATTGCACCTGATTCTTTTAAAGAAAGTTTGACCGCACTTGAAGTCGCTACCGCCATTGAAACAGGCTTCAAACGTGTATTCCCCGATGCGGACTATGTAAAATTGCCAATGGCAGATGGGGGCGAAGGTACAGTTCAATCCCTTGTGGATGCCACGCAAGGCAAGCTCATTGAATGTGAAGTCACCGCGCCTTTGGGTGACAAAGTGAAAAGTTTCTTCGGTTTATCGGGAGATGGAAAAACCGCGATTATCGAAATGGCAGCAGCTTCTGGTTTACATCTTGTTCCGCCTGAAAAACGCAATCCCTTGCTTACCACCAGTTACGGCACAGGGGAGTTGATTAAACTGGCATTAGATTTAGGCGTGGAGAGTTTCATTCTTGGCATTGGCGGTAGCGCAACCAACGATGGTGGTGTAGGAATGTTGCAAGCACTAGGGATGCAATGTTTAGATTCGCAAGATAAGCCTATCGGTTTTGGTGGAGCAGAGCTAGCAAATATTGTGAAGATTGACGTTCAACAATTAGATCCACGTTTGCAACAAGTTCACATTGAAGTAGCGTGCGATGTGAATAATCCGCTCTGTGGTGAATGTGGCGCATCTGCCATTTTTGGACCACAAAAAGGAGCAACGCCTGAAATGGTGAAACAACTTGATGCTGCACTTTCGCATTTTGCTGAAATTGCCGAACGCGATTGCGGTAAACAAATTCGTGATCAGGCTGGCGCAGGTGCTGCTGGTGGTATGGGTGGTGGCTTGCTATTATTACCAAGCGTACAACTGAAAGCAGGCATACAAATTGTGTTAGACCGGTTACATTTAATTGACTATGTAAAAGATGCTGATGTAGTGATTACGGGTGAAGGGCGAATAGATGCACAAAGTATTATGGGTAAAACGCCAATTGGTGTGGCGCGTACGGCAAAACAGTTCAATAAGCCAGTGATCGCCATCGCAGGGTGTTTGCGTGAAGATTATGATGTGGTGTTTGATCAGGGTATTGATGCGGTGTTCCCTATTATTCACCAACTTGGCGATTTATCGGATATTCTCAAACAAGGCGAACAAAATTTAATTTCTACCGCTCAAAATGTGGCGAGAGTACTGGCATTTAAATTTCATTAAGAAATAAGGCTTGTTTTAAATTCGAGCCTTATTCCATGATTATTTATTTTGTGATGTTGAATAATTTCTCGCACCAAAAATCGCAGTGCCAATGCGTACCATTGTAGAACCGCATTTTATTGCGCTCGGCATATCATCCGTCATTCCCATAGAAAGTGTATCAATTTGTTGATTGGGTAAGGCTTGTTTAAGTTGTTCAAATAGGTCTGACATTTTTCTGAACACGGCTTCTTGTTCAGCAATTTTATCGGTTGGTGCGGGTATTGCCATTAAGCCACGTAGGCATAAGTGCGGTAAATTTTCGATGTGTTTTGCTAGTGTTAGCATTTCCTCAGGTTGAATACCTGATTTACTTTCTTCATCGCTGATATTAATCTGAATTAATACATTCAATGGAGCCTTGTTGGTCGGTCGTTGTTCATTTAAACGATCTGCAATTTTTGCTCGATCAAGCGTTTGCATCCAATCAAAATGTTCTGCAACGAGACGGGTTTTATTTGATTGTAATGGGCCGATAAAATGCCATTCAAGGTTTATATTTTGAGACTCAAAATATTGGATCTTTTCTACCCCCTCTTGCACGTAATTTTCCCCAAAAGCCGTTTGTCCCGCTTGATAAGCCGAAAGAATAGCAGAAATAGGTTTGGTCTTAGATACGGCAAGTAATTTTACGGTATTTTGATTGCGATTTTTTTCTTTACAAGCCGTTTCAATTTTTTGCTGAATTAGGTTGAGATTATGCTGGATATTCATAGGTTTTCCTTTATAAAAAAGTGCGGTTAGTTTACACGAAATTTATTGACTAAGAAAATTTCTGAAAAATTTGTCACTTTCTGTTTGACAAGCTCGGGAAATTTCGGTATTTCTTTACGCATTCATTTTTCAAGATAAAACACAATGAAAAATAACCGCACTTTATCCGTAATCATTAGCACGATTACCGCCATTATGATGACCATTATTATGATTAATGGTGCGGGTTAGTGCAGCAAAAACAAGATACAGAAAACCCGCGATTCAACTGAATAGCGGGTTTTTTTATAAATTTAAAAACACAATATCTAGGAGAACCAATTATGCGCGTACTTAAATTTGGCGGCACTTCGCTTGCAAATCCGGAACGTTTTTCCCAAGCGGCGAAATTGATCGAGAAAGCTCATTTAGAAGAGCAGGCTGCAGGTGTTTTATCTGCACCAGCCAAAATAACCAACCATCTCGTCGCCCTTTCTGAAAAAGCTGCATTAAATCAATCAACTGATACGCATTTCAACGAAGCAATCGAAATTTTCTATAACATCATCAATGGCTTACATGCCGAAAATAATCAATTCGACTTAAATGGCACCAAGGCACTTATTGATGCTGAATTTGCTCAAATCAAAGGATTATTAGAAGAAATTCGTCAGGCAGGAAAAGTAGAAGATGCAGTTAAAGCGACCATTGATTGCCGTGGGGAAAAACTTTCTATTGCAATGATGAAAGCTTGGTTTGAAGCACGTGGCTATAGCGTACATATTGTGGATCCGGTCAAGCAATTATTAGCAAAAGGCGGTTATCTTGAGTCTTCAGTTGAAATTGAAGAATCAACAAAACGTGTTGATGCAGCAAGTATTGCAAAAGATAAAGTGGTGCTGATGGCAGGTTTTACTGCGGGTAATGAAAAAGGCGAGTTGGTATTGCTCGGTCGTAATGGCTCAGACTATTCTGCAGCCTGTTTAGCCGCTTGTTTAGGCGCAAGTGTATGCGAAATTTGGACCGATGTGGACGGCGTTTATACTTGCGATCCGCGTTTAGTGCCTGATGCACGTTTATTACCAACGCTTTCTTATCGTGAAGCGATGGAACTCTCTTATTTCGGTGCGAAAGTGATTCATCCTCGTACGATTGGGCCATTGTTGCCACAAAATATTCCTTGTGTCATTAAAAATACAGGAAATCCTTCTGCGCCAGGTTCGATTATTGATGGCAATGTGAAATCAGAAAGTTTGCAAGTTAAAGGTATCACTAACTTAGACAATTTGGCGATGTTTAATGTGTCAGGCCCTGGTATGCAAGGTATGGTAGGCATGGCATCTCGCGTATTTTCAGCCATGTCAGGTGCAGGCATTTCAGTTATTTTAATTACTCAGTCTTCGTCTGAATATAGTATTAGTTTCTGTGTGCCTGTGAAATCTGCAGAAGTAGCGAAAACCGTACTAGAAACGGAGTTTGCTAATGAATTAAATGAACATCAATTAGAATCAATTGAAGTGATTAAAGATTTATCCATTATTTCTGTTGTGGGCGATGGAATGAAGCAAGCGAAAGGCATTGCTGCTCGTTTCTTCTCGGCATTAGCGCAGGCAAACATTAGCATTGTGGCGATTGCACAAGGATCTAGCGAACGTTCAATTTCTGCGGTTGTGCCGCAAAATAAAGCCATTGAAGCGGTGAAGGCTACCCATCAGGCGCTTTTCAATAATAAAAAAGTCGTGGATATGTTTTTAGTGGGCGTTGGTGGAGTAGGCGGAGAATTAATTGAGCAGGTAAAGCGTCAAAAGGAGTATCTAGCAAAGAAAAATGTTGAAATTCGAGTTTGTGCTATTGCGAATTCCAACCGTATGTTGCTTGATGAAAATGGATTAAATTTAGAGGATTGGAAAAACGATTTAGAAAATGCGACTCAGCCATCAGATTTTGATGTATTGCTTTCTTTCATTAAATTACATCATGTGGTGAATCCAGTATTTGTAGATTGTACTTCAGCCGAATCTGTAGCAGGGCTTTATGCTCGTGCGTTAAAAGAAGGTTTCCATGTGGTTACGCCAAACAAAAAAGCGAATACACGAGAATTAGTTTATTACAATGAGTTACGCCAAAATGCCCAAGCAAGCCAGCATAAATTTTTATATGAAACCAATGTAGGTGCGGGCTTGCCAGTTATTGAAAATCTCCAAAACTTACTTGCAGCAGGTGATGAGCTTGAATATTTTGAAGGGATTTTATCTGGCTCGCTTTCCTTTATTTTTGGTAAGTTGGAAGAAGGACTTTCTCTTTCAGAAGTAACCGCACTTGCGCGTGAAAAAGGCTTTACTGAGCCAGATCCTCGAGATGATCTTTCTGGACAAGATGTAGCACGCAAATTATTAATTCTTGCTCGTGAAGCGGGAATTGAACTTGAACTTTCAGATGTTGAAGTTGAAGGTGTATTGCCGAAAGGCTTCTCCGGTGGAAAATCTGCAGATGAGTTTATGGCAATGTTGCCACAGCTTGACGAGGAGTTTAAAACTCGCGTTGCCACAGCTAAAGCAGAAGGCAAAGTATTGCGTTATGTTGGAAAAATTAGTGAAGGAAAATGCAAAGTATCCATCGTTGCGGTAGATCTGAATAATCCACTTTATAAAGTGAAAGATGGTGAAAATGCCTTAGCATTTTACACTCGTTATTATCAACCGATTCCACTTTTATTACGTGGCTATGGTGCAGGTAATGCAGTTACTGCGGCAGGTATCTTTGCAGATATTTTAAGAACATTACAACATTAATAAGGATTCCCAATGTTAAGAATTTACGCCCCTGCATCTAGTGCGAATATTAGCGTAGGTTTCGATACCTTAGGTGCTGCGATCTCTCCTATTGATGGTTCTTTGTTAGGCGATGTGGTTCAAATAGAATCTATTTCAACTGGTTTTGAGTTAGAAAGTGCGGGCTATTTTGTTCGTAAATTACCGAAAGAACTACAAAAAAATATTGTTTACCAGGCTTATGTGCTATTTCGCGAGCAATTAAAATTACGCGGAGCAAATGTTAAACCTTTACGTTTAACGCTCGAAAAAAATATGCCTATTGGCTCTGGTTTAGGCTCTAGTGCTTGTTCTATTGTTGCTGCATTAGTGGCATTAAATCAGTTTCATAATGAACCTTTTTCGAAAATGGAATTGCTTGAAATGATGGGAGAATTGGAAGGTCGTATTTCTGGTTCAATCCATTATGATAACGTCGCACCTTGCTATCTTGGCGGTGTGCAATTTATGGTGCAATCGCTCGGCAATATTTGTCAAAAATTGCCATTTTTTGATAATTGGTATTGGGTGTTAGCCTATCCGGGAATTGAAGTTTCTACTGCTGAAGCTCGTGCAATTTTACCGAAAAGCTATACTCGACAAAACGTGATTGCCCATGGTCGTCATTTAGGTGGCTTTGTGCATGCTTGCCATACCCATCAGGAAAATCTTGCCGCGATTATGATGAAAGATGTCATTGCCGAGCCTTATCGTGAATCTCTGTTACCTAATTTTGCTGAAGTAAAACAAGCTACACGAGACTTAGGTGCACTTGCCACGGGTATTTCAGGCTCAGGGCCAACTATTTTCTCTATTGCCCCTGATTTACAAACTGCAATTAAACTTTCAAGTTATTTAGAAAGCCATTATTTACAAAATAATGAAGGTTTTGTGCATGTATGTAAAGTTGATAACGAAGGCACAAGAGAAATTAAATAAGTTAATTTAAATAGATGAAATCAGATTAAAAACGGATTAAATATGAATTTATACAATATCAAACACCCAGAAGAACAAGTCACTTTTTCTCAGGCTGTTCGTCAAGGTCTTGGGCGGGATCAAGGTTTATTCTTTCCAGAAGTTATTCCTAAACTTAATAACATTAATGAATTACTTGAATTGCCTCTTGTTGAGCGTAGTCAAAAAATTCTAGGTGCATTAATTGATGGCGAGTTACCACAAGCAACGTTAGATGCGATGGTGAAAAATGCATTCACTTTTCCTGCACCGTTAGAAAAAGTGGAAGATAATATTTATGCACTTGAATTATTTCACGGTCCAACGCTAGCATTTAAAGATTTTGGTGGGCGTTTTATGGCTCAGGCGCTTGCAGCAGTTCGTGGTGATGGCAAAATTACTATTTTAACGGCAACTTCAGGCGATACTGGAGCCGCTGTAGCACATGCGTTTTATGGATTAGAAAATATTAATGTAGTTATCCTTTATCCAAAAGGCAAAATCAGCCCATTGCAAGAAAAGCTGTTCTGTACTTTAGGTGGGAATATTCGTACTGTTGCGATTAACGCTGATTTCGATGCGTGTCAGGCTTTGGTTAAGCAAGCCTTTGATGATGTTGAATTGCGCCAAGCTATCGGGCTTAACTCTGCAAATTCTATTAATATCAGCCGTTTATTAGCTCAAGTTTGTTATTACTTTGAGGCTGTCGCACAATTGCCAAAAGAAAAACGTGATAATGTCGTGGTTTCTGTGCCAAGCGGTAATTTTGGTAACTTAACGGCGGGATTAATTGCAAAAACCTTAGGCTTGCCGATAAAACGCTTTGTCGCCTCAACAAACGCAAATGATACTGTGCCACGTTATTTGAAATCGGGTAATTGGGATCCTAAAACGACAGTTGCAACCCTTTCTAATGCAATGGATGTAAGTCGCCCAAATAATTGGCCGAGAGTGGAGGAATTGTTTAAACGAAATGGTTGGGATTTAACTGATTTAGGTTCGGGGATGCTAAGTGATAGCGAAACAGAAGATACTTTAAAAGCGATGCAGTCGAAAGGTTATTTATGTGAGCCTCACGGTGCGATAGCTTATCAGGTGTTGAAAGATCAACTTAAAGCAGATGAAGTAGGCATTTTCTTGTGCACTGCACATCCCGCGAAATTTAAAGAATCCGTAGAACGTATTCTTGGTATTCAGCTTCCATTACCTGAAACACTGGATAAACATAATCAGCTACCATTGCTTTCTGATGAAATGGATAATGATTTTGCACAACTGCGGGCTTACTTATTGAAGTCATAAAGTGCGGTAAATTTTTATTGTGTTTTGGATAGCATCTGATTTTCAGGTGCTATTTTATTTTAGAAAATATAACGTAGCGATAAAATATATTAATTATTTTAGATTGGATGGAGAGAATAGCTATTTTTCAATAAGCAAGTAATTTAAAAAGTAGTATCAGATTTAGGCAATAAAAAAACACCTTTCGGTGCTTACTTTATTTTTAAGTGGTGGGTCGTGAAGGATTCGAACCTTCGACCAACGGATTAAAAGTCCGCTGCTCTACCGACTGAGCTAACGACCCAATTAGATGATTTTAAAATAAATTTTAAAATCTTTGGATTGGTGTTTAAATGGTGCCCGAAGCCAGACTTGAACTGGCACGCCTCGAAAGGCGAGGGATTTTAAATACCATAGTTAAACCAGTATAAACAATAACTTATAGCAACATTAATTGCTTGCTCGTGCAAATAAGGGCATATAAAGGTAAATATAAGACAGAACCGCCAGCCAATCGCCAGTAAAATAGAGGAAAAAGTACAAGGGATTTTTTGAAAAACAATCCCTTTTTACTGTGCAGGATTAGAAAGCGGGTTGAATTTGACCGCACTTTCTAAGTGCGATGGGGCGAAATGTGCATAACGCATTGTCATTTCGATAGTTGAATGACCGAGAATTTCTTTCAACACTAAAATATTCCCACCGTTCATCATAAAATGGCTGGCGAATGTATGGCGCAAAACGTGGGTAAGTTGCCCTTTCGGCAATTCAATTTCGGCACGTAAAACGGCATTCTCAAAGGATTCATAAGCATCATTAAATAAACGCCCACGTTTCTTAGGCAACATATCGAACAATTCTTTGCTGATAGGCACGGTCCTATTTTTCTTTGATTTTGTGTTCGTGAACGTGATTTTATACGGCATAACTTGCGATTGCGTCAGCGTTTCTGCCTCACTCCAACGTGCACCAGTTGCCAAACAAATTCGCACAATCAAGCCTAAATCAGGATTTCGAGAGTTATCGCATTCAGCTAATAAACGATAAATATCCCGCTCATATAAAAACGCTAATTCTGTTTCTCGTTCTTTAAACAAGCGCACACCATCAAGGGGATTCTCTGCCGTCCACTTACGCAATGATTTCAGTTCGTTAAACACCGCCCGCAAATAAGCGTGTTCACGGTTTACTGTGGCTTCTTTCGGGGGCTTGTTTTTGTTCGCGGAAAATTCGCCATCAAGGCGGCGTTTTCGGTAGTCGGCAAAGATTTCTGCGTTAAATTCATTGGCAGGCGGATCGCCCAAGTTCGCACACAAGTTTTTTAGTTTGGCTAAGCGTGCCTCACCGTCTGACAACGTTTTGCCATGCAAATCAAACCATTCCTGCACATAAAAACTTAACGCGGGCAAGTCGCTTGATTCCAAAACTTGCACAGAATCAACCGCACTTGTCGTTTGTTCTTTGGCTTGATTATAAAAACGTAGCGCATCGCCTTTGGTTAAAAACCATTTGCGTGAACGCTTACCGTTTACATAAACTTCCGCAAGCCATTTTCCGTTTTTAGTGTCTTTACGAACTGCCATTATTGATTAAAAGTTTTGGCTAAAGCTAAAAATTCCTCTCGGCTATATTTTTTATCATCAAAGCCAATCATTGTAACAATCGCATTAATTCTGATATTTACACGCGCACCTGTTTGTACATAAATACCAGTTAATGCTAAAACCTCTTTAGTATCAGGGTAGCCATAAAGCCCATCACAAAGTAATGTAATTCTTAAATGGTTTGGCGGTAAATCACTATCAAAATAATCGCCATAAATTGAGAATTTTAATTCTTTTGGTGGGAATGGATAAATTATACGTTTTGAATCTTCTCGAGCTTGATATTCTTTTTCAGCTTTTAAACGTTCTTGTTCCATTTTTTCTGAAAGTTCCTCAAAGAATCGTTCTTCTTTCTCTCTGAGCAAATATAGCTCTTCTTCACTTATAATTTTTTCTAATATTTCAATAAATAGAGAGTAATATTTCCCTTTATAAAGAAATTTTGTTTCAATATCATCTTCATCAACCTTTATTATTTGTCTTTCTTTATTAATATAAAATATCTTATGGTAGCCTTTAGGCGATATTGCATATCTAATGACATTATGAGAAATTGTTCTAGGTTCGTGATCTGCTTTAAATGTGATTTCTATAGGTTTTTTAGATTCCCATAAAGTAAAAAATTCATCATTATAATTTGATTTTGTTTGTCGGTTATTTGATATTAAATTTGCTTTGTAACTTTCTAATTTAGGGTGGTATTTTTTCATTATAAAAATAGTCACAATAATATTAGTAAGTAAAATCCAGCTACCAATATTTGTTCCTTCCAATACAATAAATTTGGAAATGATAAAAAATGAAACGCAGTTTAGAATTATCCATATTAGAAAAGCACGTTTAAATATTTTTTTCATCACATCTTCTCCATCTTCAAAATCACCTTCCCCACCACATCAATATCACTCAATTCACATTCAAAACTGAATTTGCCGCCGTCTACACGGATTTTCCCTGCAGGTAACACAGTGATATAACGGATAAGATGGGAGTTTTCGACGATGACGAAGTATTCGCCATCCACTAAATTGCCGTAATCGCTAGTCGCAAAGTAGGTGTGATTGTCTTCATCAATACGAAACACTTTGTCATAACTTTCACGGCTGTCTAAATTCGGTAAGTAAGGCAAAAGAAAGGGTTTATTTTCTACTATGAAAGATTTTCCGCTTTCTAGCTTTATTGTATGAAAATATTTCAGATCGTCTGAATTATCAAAAATCGGCTCATTTCCATAGGCCACATAATCCAATCTTGCGCCTGTTTCTTTCACGCAACGGATCACTAATTCTGCAGGGAAAAAACCCCTAGAAGCCCACGTGCCAAAGGTGCTGTGTGGCATTCCTAAATGTTCAGCAAGAAGTTTTCTATTCGCAAATCCGTAAGCCTTGACTATTCGATTGATGACTTCCTTTCCACCGATCATTTCAAAATTTAACTCATTTGACACAAAATCACCTATTGACAACTCAATGAACACAGATCAATAATAATTGTGTCAAATGACACAATATAGATATATACCAATATTTACTAATGGGAGAGTTTAAGCAATGAACGGCCAAAATGCAATTTGTATAAATGTACAGATCCATGCGCCTTATGTCACGTTGAAGAAATATGCCGAGCTTACTGGGCTTTCGTTAGACAAAGTGCGAAAGATGAGAGCGGCAGGCGAACTGCCTATTGCAGATAAAAAAGCGGAAAGAGGTTCAGTGTTAGTGAATTTAATCGCGATTGCCAAACAGGCGGCAAAACAAGAATAAAAAACCGCACAAAAGTGCGGTCAGTTTCCAAAAGATTTTAGTTATAAGGGGAAGACAATGACTAAATCATCATTCACGTTTTTCTTTCAAGAATATTGCGAGAAACACAATTTAACCAACGAAGAAATTCAAGAAAGATTCGCTATTCTTCAGTATCAGGCAGAAGTCGAGCGAGATACCACTCAAGATCATCAGCAGCTTTCGGCGATTTTTGCGAAATGGCGTGAAAACTGCCCACGCAAACAAGCTAATAACGATGAGACAACTTCCCAATATACGGGAGCAGAACATCAAGCAATTCGGGATTTGTTTGCTTCACTGAAGCAATCAGCGCGTGAAGCTCATTCTCTACATCATCAATCACATCAGGGTGACGCGCAAGCCCACGCAAAAGACAACCCATTACACGTTCTTGAAGTCCCTGCTGTAACTGAAGTTGATAAAGCTGTGTTTGCATATCTTGAAGCGTTTTTTGCATCTGATCGTTCATCTTCTGAAATCCTTAAATTAAGTAATCGTTTATTCAATTTAGGGCAAGCATACAACAAAACAGCTAAATAAAAAAGCGAGGGCGCGACAATGTATGTATCTGAAAACGAAAGTGCGGTAGAAAAATGGCATCGTTTAAACGGTGTGCCCATGTCGAAAGCAAGAAATAGCGAAGAAACCTTGCATGAAATGGGCTTGAGTAAATATCCCACTGAACGCGCGTTTAATCATCTTTCTGATGAGCAAAAAGGCATGTTAAAAGCGTTAGCAGATATTGAACCCTTTGAAGATTACATCTCGCCCGATCTGACTGGCGATAAGTTATGGCATTACAACGAAAAAGGCATTGATAAATTAACCAAAGCCTTTCACGCCATGTCAGCACTTCGCACGCCTTTTCCGCGCGCTTTAACCCGTCGTGATTTTTACAATATCGACCCACACACAAGGGGGAAATAATGGCAACGAAAAACCGAACCATTATCAAAAAATACGCCGATCGCTGGCACAAAGAAGCCTGTCATTTATACGCAAAATGGCTCAACGCAAAACGCCAAGGCGATGAAGAAGCCGCAAATTATTATTTCAGCAAATATATTACGGCTGGAGACAACTGGATCAACTACACCAAATTTGCCCATTAAGGAAAACTCTTATGCAAGAACACATTATTGATTTATCTGAACGTTATGCCCTTAAGTTAAACGAAAACCACGTTTATATCCTGTACAAAATTGAACTCAATGAAAACGGCACTTATCAGCGCAAAGGCGGCGCAGTATGTAAGGATTTACCTTCCTTGTTGGACAAGCTGATTTACTGTGAATTGATGAATGAGAAAGTAGAAACTCTTGAAGATATGCGTAACGTGCTACATGCCATTCACAGTGAAGTAACACGCATCGCCGAAATTCAAGCTACTTATGCGCAGGCATAAACCCTTTTTTATCCATATCTATTAATTTAATTCATCTAAATTTATTTTAGATGAATTTTAATAATAAATAAGCCAAAATGAATACGCAAATGTGGGAACAGCAACGTGACAACACCGTCAGTGCCAAAAAGGCACATATGGCGGTGGTTGCCTGTGAACGTTATCAAGCCGCAGAAAATGGGCATAAATTTGACCGCACTTTACTGCCTTTTGATGAAAGCTGCTATACGCCACTACAGCTAGAATTATTCGCCACAAACCCTGTTGATTTTGAGTTTATCGAACAAAAACTTGAAAACCTCCCACGCCAACGTCAGCGTGAATATTTCCGTAAACTTTATCTTAAAGCCTATCGCTCTGTAAAAGACGATGGATCCATTGCTTTTTTACTCGGCAATAAACAACGCCGCCACGCGAACGATTATTTACGCGATATCTTAGATGTGCGTTTACAAAAAGTCTTTTCACAATACAACGTGAACGTAGATTTTTTGCAAGCGTTCATCAACACCCCACAATGGTTGTTATCTGTCAAAGATGAAATGCAACAAGCCGTGCAGTTCTCCACCGTACCAACCCGTGAAGAACTTGCCAAACACTACAACGAATTACATTACAGCGGTTTTCATTTTCGACTGTTAGGCACCCAACAAAAGCAAAAACAATTACCTTTCTATTTAATCACCGAAAGCAAATTGAAAAAAATGGCGTATGAAATGGCAACGGCATTTATTCGATTTCAATGTGATTGCTCCAACTTTTTAAAAAATGGCATCGAAAAAGACAACGAGGGCGACATTCAAGGCTATTTCTATCAGCTCTATAAATGGTGTGGCGAAATCGCCTTTTCTGCAGGTTTCAAAATCCCTCACTGGGAAAAAATAGAAAATGACAAACGCATCAAAGCCGAACATATTGATAGCACTTTAATTCGCTTGACGTGCGAAAAATGGTGGTTTAAGCAAATGCGAGACATACAAAAACGTATGGTCGAGCATATCGCTATTGCCTGTGGCGAGGTGCGCGCCAATGCCGCCAGTTATATCTCTAATCAAAGTTTCCAAGAATGGCAACTGCAACAACGCAAGAATCACGATTACTTGCGTGCGATGATTATTGAGAACATCGACAACCCAGAAGAACAGGTCGAGCTTTTCGACATGTTCTTGAAATCATCTTCTAACCCAGCATTACGCAGAAATGAAATGATGGTGCGCTTGCGTGGTTTGGAAGAGTGGGCAGAAGAAAACAACAATGAAGCCTTATTTTTAACCCTCACTGCGCCATCATCATTCCACGCAGGAAACGGCAATAAGAAATGGTTGGGGGTGAATCCACGCGAGACACAAAATTATCTAAACAAAGTGTGGCAACAGTTCCGTGCGTTATTGTCGAAACGTAATATTAAATTTTACGGTATGCGAGTGGCAGAGCCGCACAAAGACGGCACGCCACACTGGCATGCGCTAGCTTATGTGCCAGCAGAACATAAAGAAGAAGTCATCCGCTTATTTAAACAAAAAGCCCTAGAATTAGACGGCAATGAAAAAGGCGCAGCAGAACACCGCTGCAAAGTGGAAAAATGCGACAAAACAAAAGGCAGCGCAACGGCGTACATTGCCAAATACATTGCGAAAAATATTGACGGTTTTGCCCTTGCTGGCGAAGTGTCAGATGAAGACCCGACACTAAGCCTACACGATAATGCCTTGCGTGTTCGTGCATGGGCGAGCCGTTGGGGCATTCGTCAGTTCCAATTCTACGGCGGCGCATCCATTTGTGTTTGGCGTGAATTGCGCCGATTAATCAGCGGTCAAGCCGATGATGAAATTATCAATAAAGCCCAAGCAGCCGCAGGCATCGCGAATGACTATGCGGCATATATGGAAATTCAAGGTGGTGCGCTTGCTAAACGTGCTGATCAACCTATCAAGCTCGATTATGAAACTAAACCTGCTAATAAATATGGCGAACAACGCAAAGCCATTATTGGTTTAGCGAATAGATTCAGCCTAAAACAAGTCATTTCACGCACCAAAAAATGGCAAATTAAAAAACGCCCACAAGATTTTGCACAACGCACAGAATCTATGGTTGAGCGTAGCTCAACCGCTAACAATAGCGCACGCAGTGCGCCTTGGACTTGTGTCAGTAACTGTAACCGCTCAAATCTTGAGCAAAAGATCAAATTACTGACACAACCGATCTGCACACCACTTAGCACACAAAAATTAGACTATTTATTCAAGTACAAACGGCTAACCATAGATAAATATACAGCCTTAGAGCTCACCGAAAACGATGTGCAGTTAGTGAAACGGAATCAAAATATGATGACGTCCCTTTCCCCTGTGCCAAGAAACCTTCAAAAACTCAAAGATTTTCATAAAAAACAACGTATTCAATAGGAGAAAACGCAATGAATAAAAGAAAACAGAAACAAATCCGCCGAATCTTAGCGGCAAAACGTGTAAAAAAGTGCGGTCAAATTGATCTGAAAAATTTACAAGCGCAAGTCTGGGATCTTGCTGTGCAATCGCAACAAACCGCAAGTTGGGTAAAAACACAAGAGGAAAGTCATCGACTTATTTATCGATATTTTTCAAAAGAAATAGCACGGCTTGAAAAACAGAATATGCCAAATCATCTTGAATTAATCCTATGTGCGATTACTGCTGGGTTTATTAGTGGGGTAGTTGGCTTTATTGTGCGTATTATTTAAGAGGTAAACATGAAAGAGTTAATAACAAACATTGAACAATGGGCAGAAGATCGTAATTTGATTGATGGGGCAACGCCACAAAAACAATTCATCAAATTGATGGAAGAATTTGGGGAGTTATGCAGTGGCATAGCAAAGAATAAAAAAGATGTGATTAAAGATAGCATCGGGGATTGTTTTGTTGTGATGGTTATTTTAAACAAGCAAACCCATAGCAAATTTGATTTTATCCCACTTACTTATGCACTTCGTGGGTATGTTGGTATTGACACATGGATTGAAAAAATCACAGGAAAATTTGCAAGTATTTCTGAAAAAATCAATTACACAGGAAAGGCTAATCGTTTTCTTTGTTATGACTTAGGCTATGCTTTATTTTGCTTGACTATGATTGCTCAAGAATTTGGATTATGTTTGCATGAATGCGTGCAAGCGGCGTGGGATGAAATCAAAGATCGCAAAGGACGCATGATTAATGGCGTATTTGTTAAAGAATCAGACTTATAAGGCGGAAATGATGACTAAATCCAATACCAAAAAATCAGATAAAGACTTATGGGCGACACCTTGGTGGGTTTTCCATTATGCAGAACAATATTTCAACATCAAATTTGATTTAGATGCGTGCGCTATGGAGCACAACACCAAAGTGAAAAACTTTATCAGCCCAGAACAAAACACGCTAACAGCAGAATGGCAAGGGCGTTACTGTTGGATGAATCCGCCTTATAGTAACCCGTTGCCCTTTGTTTTACGTGCTATTCAACAAAGTGTGTTACATAACAAAACGGTAGTAATGTTGCTCAATGTGGACGGATCAACAAAATGGTTCGATATGTGTGTGCGTAATGCAAAAGAAATCGTGTATATTACCAATTCTCGTATCCCTTTCATCAATAACGAAACAGGCGAGGAAACAGACCAAAACAACAAACCGCAAATGTTGGTGCTATTTGAGCCAAAAGCACCTTACGGCAGTTTAAAATCCTCTTATGTTTCATTGCATACGATGAAAGAAAAAGGGCAAGCGAAATAATAAAAAATGGAAAGTCAATGACTTTCCATTTTCTACGATTAGGCTTGATGGGCGCGATAAAATTCACACAAGGCTTTGATTGCTTGTGGTCGCGAACCGCCAAATTCAGCAAGTACCGCATCAAATTCATTAGCAACCGCAGTGGGCAACTGCAATAAAATTCGACGTACTGCACCACTTTCAAGCAATTTTTTAGTGTGTGCTGCTGCGGTTTCCGCGCGTAGTTTTTTGCTGTGTTCAGTCATTGAGTTTGCCATAATACTTGCCTTTTTTTATTTATTTGCTTAAGATTGGAGTCATCGGGGAGCCGTCACTCCCCGATGGATTACCCTAGAATACCGGCATTGCCGTTACTAGAAGGATAATTAGGATGAGTAGCTTGAAATACATATCCTAAACTCCGTTTTGAAGCCCCACGTTCCAACAAGGTGGGGTTTCTTGTATCTAAGACGTTGTGCCTTAGATGTGATTGATTATATTATATTATATTATATAATAAACGCAAGCATAATTTAAAAAATTTTCAAAATAAAAAGCCGCTATTTCTAGCGGCTTTTTATTCATCTAATATCTTCCTTAAATTAGTTTTTTCTTCTTCTGAAAGTTTGCTTAAAACTAGTTCAAGTAATTTATCTTTAGTTAATTTGCTACTTCGTGTTGTGTGGCTAAATTCCATATTCATGACAAATCTGTGACCGCACAGGGGGTTTTTGCACGCACAATAATATCTTGTAAATTCACTGTGTATTCGTTCAGATCTTTCGATAACTGATTTTGAATTGCAAACAGTGCAGTAAATATCTGTTGTTCTTGCCATTTTCCCCAAAGCCATTACAAAAAATAACTGCAAATAATTATATCAATGAATGGCTTTTTGTACAGGCTAAAAACAAAGATTTATTTTGCGAAATTTTGTTCGCGGAACTTGATTTTTAATAAGTTTTTGATTTCTGGATCTTGATTTATTGTTTCTGCAATAATCTCTTGTAATGGCATCACTTCATCATAGTGATACACTTCACGATATTTCAACGGATCGCCAAGTCCGCCTGTATTTGTCGGAATAATCCCACTTAAACCTGCAGGAAAACGGTGTGCGGTTAAAACATCTTGAGCCGAAATATTTTTAATGTTGGCAAATTCATCTTTTGTTCCAGTATCGCCAATCGGAATCACTTTTAACCCGTCAGGATGACCGTTCGCAATATTCACAAACATAGAGCGGAAATTTCCCACGCCTTTAGATTCACTGATTTTTTTTGCAATTTCTTCTTCCATTTCTTCGGTTAAATCGGGATCTGTTGAGTACAAAATAAAGCCCATATGTGCCCCATTACTAAAATAGCGACGGCGAAATACTGTCGCATCAGAATTTAGCAATGCCGATTGAATACCGCCTACATAATCGGGCGATCCGTAAACTTGTTGCATAGGGTCGTAAAGTTTAATGAAGATAATATCTTTCGCATCATAGCGATAGATTTCTTGTGCGGTATCATAAAGCGATTTTTTCATCAAATAGGAATAGCCGCCATCTTTGCGTACGCGCAAATAAAGGCTGGAAAGTGGAACTAAACGTACTACTTGCCCAAACCCATTACGCACTTTTAAAAGCCCAACATCCCCAAACTGAATTAAATTTAAACATAGTGCTCGCATTTCCATTTTAGACAAGGCTTTACCACCTTCATAGGTTGCACTTACCATATTCGCACGGCTATGTAAGATGCCACCGTGTTGTGCATTTTGATGAGGCAATTTTGCGAGTGCGTGACGATTTACTGGCGGTAAATAGCAGTTGTAATTTTCATCAAAGCCTATGCCGACATAATCTAGTGCAGGCGAGGCACTGATTTCATTTAATGAAAAAGTGCGGTCATTAATTGGGGCAATAACAATCCCTTTTTTATTGTCTGTTTTTACATTAGTTTTCATTTAGTACGCTCCATCTGCGACGTTTGCGAGGTTTATCACTTAAGGATTTTTTATTAATGGCGTTACAAATGGCAAAGAATACATCAGCGTGTTGCGTTTTGACGGTGCGTTCTGCCGTAAATGTCATCGTATTGCCACTTTTGGTTGATTGGTGCTTAATCATTAAAAAGCTCGGTACAATATCTAATTCGCTTTCGCTCCACTCAATTTGACCATGTTCAACCAAATCATGCACTTTCAGCACCATACCCGTCTTGCTTTCGGGGTTGTAAATAATCGCCGTGGCAGCACGTCGGGCAAATTCTTTCACTAATTCATAAACCCCATAGCCCACGCCCGTGGCATCTATGCCTATGTAGGTCATATTGTATTTTTCATAAAGGGCGCGAATTTGATTGGCTTGATAGACATAGGAAAGCCCATGCCATTGATAACGTGCAAGCATGCGATATTTTTCGCCTGGTAACGCAGGTGGAGCAATAATCACAAAACTTGCCCCATCGCCACTGTGTGCAGGGTCAAATCCGCCCCAGACTTCACGATCGCCAAAAGGGCGATCCGCTTTTGGGTTAAAATCTTTCCATTTCGCAATATCTACACCACATTTTAAAAGTTGTTTCACATTGAAAATTGAATCCGCATCATCAATCCAAATACACATATAAAGTTGATTGAAGGCATATTTGCTATAGCGTTGTTTTAGTTTTTCAATGTTGAATAATTTGTCTGCACCGCCTTTTAGTGCATCTTCAATCGTCACCACATAACGCCACTGACCATCGGGACAAAGTCGCCCACCGTCACGCAATTCTGCAAAAGTTGGGAATGGCACGTTTTTGCGTTTAGGGTCGCCATCTCGCCAGTTGTCGCCACTCCAAAAAGAATAGGATTCATGAAATTTGGAAGAGGGCGTGCTGAAATAGGTCTCACGCCATTTTTCATGTGTTGCCATGGCTGATGCCACATCATTGAATCGCTGAAAGTCACGAATCCACGCATATTCATCGCCGTACACATGGCCACTATTCCCTTGTGACGTATTTTTGTTGGTCGATAAAAAATGCAGTTCCGCGCCATTGCTTAAAATAATTGGGTTGCCAGTCAGCTCAACACCGAAATATTCCCTCGCCATCTTCACGATGTAATTTTTAAAGATTTCTGCTTGTCGCTTACTAGCTGATAAGAATATTTGATTGTCGCCGCTAAAAATTGCATCTTCCAACGCTTCAAAACTGAAATAATAAGTTGCCCCAATTTGGCGCGATTTCAGAATATTGCGCACATCGTGGTGCTTGTTAGAGCGGATGTGTTTTTGATAATCAAATAACGAATCAATAAACGGCTGGCACATTTCGGGGGTAACGTGGGAAATATCATTTTTAACCCGTTTTTTCTTCTTGCGCTCATC
The DNA here is from genome assembly GCF_019703545.1 of Haemophilus influenzae. Classification (NCBI taxonomy): domain Bacteria; kingdom Pseudomonadati; phylum Pseudomonadota; class Gammaproteobacteria; order Pasteurellales; family Pasteurellaceae; genus Haemophilus; species Haemophilus influenzae. Next base: position 970,531 of record NZ_AP018771.1, read on the forward strand.
GCCGTCACCACTATCAGCAAAGGCGCGCTCATTGCCAGAAACGTCCGCAGAATTGACCGCACTTTTTGCTGTCACTTTAGCTACCGTTGCGGCACGTTGCTTTTTATACTGAATATCTTTATCGATCAGGGCTTCTAGTTCTTTTATTTCCTGATCGCTTTTATTTTCACGCTCTGTCAGCGTGATAATGCGTAACGCAATTAATTCTTCAATCCCGCTTTCGCTGATTAAATTGCGCCAGTTGTATTTTTCCGCCCAATAGTAAATCGGGCGTGTGCTATTTAAACCTAATTCTTCAGCGATCTCTTTCGGCGTGTATTTTTTTAAATATAAAAACTTTGCCGCATAAATCACTTCGTCATCGTAGCGTTTTGTTTTTCTTTTTCTTAGCTTTGATTCCGTCATTTTTTATCTTGCTGTTGTTTTGTGGATGTATTGTGGCAACAAACACAGCAAAAATTTAATGGCAAGATTTGGATATGTTCGGATATGGCAGGTTATCCGTCTATATCCTACGATATCCAAATTTTGCCCCGTGATTTTGTAAAAAAGATCGGCAAAAATGACCGCACTTACGCAAATAAAGCGAAACACAGGCATTTCTAAAATGAACAAATCAAAACTAAAAACTGATTTTATTTGTATCGCCACATCGGGCTATACCGTAGATGGTCGTCAAATCACTGCCCAAGAATTGCACGAAATGGCAGAAACCTACGACCCAGAACACTACACCGCGAATTTATGGCCAGAACATCGCCGTTGGTTCAACATGGGGCAGGTCATTGAGCTAAAAGTCGAAGAAAATGAAAAAGGCGAAACTCAACTTTTTGCCATCATCGCACCCAATAAAGAATTAATCGAATACAACCGTGCAGGACAATACTTATTTACCAGTATTGAAATTACCCCGAATTTCCGTAACAGCGGAAAAGCCTATTTATCGGGCTTAGGTGTAACCGATTCCCCAGCATCCGTAGGTACTACAGAATTAAAATTCTTCAACGCTGAACAAAAAGGCAGTATTTGCGGTGAATTTATCAAAGTAGATTTTTCCGCAAAAGAAGATGTTGAAGAAGAAAAGGCATTACGCACCTTAGCGAATGTTTTTAAAAAGTTATTTTCATCTTCCACCCAAACGGAAGAACAACCAAATCCCAATAACAACAATCATAAAGAGGACGATGCAATGAACGATAAACAGTTCGCGCAATTAATTGAGGCGGTGAATGGTTTAGGTGCAAAAATTGACAACCATTTTTCCGCCAAAGCAGAAACCAAAGAACCAGAAAACAAACCAGAAGAAAAGAAAGATGAACAACCGCAAAGCGTAACAGCAGAGCAGTTCAATCAACTTTTAACAACGGTTCAGGCGTTGGATAAAAAATTCAACGAATTAAGCCAAGAACAAACCACCGTGCCAAGCGGTGTACCAACCGTTGAAAAAGAAAATGTTTATAGCTTAAACGGTTACAACATCGACTTATCAAAAGGATTCTAAACAATGAATAAACAAGCGTATTACGCCCTAGCGGCAGCATTAGCGAAACACTTTAATCAACCTCTTGATTCAGTGTTGCGTGGAGAAAGTTTTGCACTTAAAGCACCTGAAGCAGCATTGTTAGGCGAAAATATTCAGCAACGTTCTGATTTCTTGAAACAAATCAATATGATTCAAGTAGCACATACGAAGGGTCAAAAATTATTTGGTGCAACAGAAAAAGGCGTTACTGGTCGTAAACAAACTGGCCGTAATCTGGCTAATCTTGATCATACTCAAAATGGCTTTGAATTAGCCGAAACGGACAGTGGCATTATTGTGCCATGGGCATTATTCGATTCCTTCGCTATTTTCAAGGATCGCCTTGTTGAGCTTTATAGCGAATATTTCCAAAACCAAGTTGCATTAGACATCTTGCAAATTGGTTGGAACGGTCAGAGCGTAGCAGATAATACAACAAAAGCGGATTTATCCGATGTGAATAAAGGCTGGTTGAAACTTTTACAAGAACAACGTGCAGCCAACTTTATGACCGAATCTACAAAATCCTCAGGCAAAATTACCATTTTTGGTGATAACGCCGATTACGCGAATCTTGATGAGTTAGCCTTTGACTTAAAACAAGGCTTAGATTTCCGTCATCAAAACCGTAATGACTTAGTCTTCCTTGTTGGTGCAGACTTAGTCAGCAAAGAAACGAAACTCATTCAGCAAAAACATGGCTTAACCCCTACGGAAAAAGCTGCATTAGGTTCACATAACTTAATGGGCTCATTCGGTGGAATGAATGCCATTACCCCACCAAACTTCCCAGCACGTGCTGCAGCAGTGACAACGCTTAAAAATTTAAGTGTGTACACCGAGGCTGAAAGTGTGCGTCGTTCTTTACGTAACGATGAAGATAAAAAAGGTGTGGTGACATCTTACTACCGACAAGAAGGCTATGTTGTGGAAGATTTAGGTTTAATGACCGCAATCGACCACACCAAAGTGAAATTAAATGGTGAAGCATAGGAATTAACACCAAATGGGAATGCGAGATTTTCAACGCCAAATGCAGGCACTAGCAGAAATTAATCAAGTATCAGAGAGCATTACACAACAAAGTGCGGTTGCGACTCACGGTAATGATTATGCCGTGCTTGAAATCGCCTTACAAAATGATGTGAACGCAGTACGCGCATTCCAAACACGTGCCGAAAAATTAGATTACAAGCGTGACCGCTTTTTGCCGAAGTGGTTGCCCTTTGTGAATGAATATTTAGATAAAGGGGCAATTTATCAGAATAATTACTTGGTTTATTGCATTGTGTATTTGTTTGACATTGCTGATTTTGACCGAGCCTTGTCATTGGCTGAGAAAGCAATTAAGCAAAATCAATCTATGCCGCAAGGGTGGCAAACCACATTGCCGAATTTCGTCGCCGATCAAATCTACAACTGGACCGATAAAACCGCCGCAGCGGGTCAATCGGTGGAGCCCTATTTTTCACAAACTTTTAAAAACGTGGCGACCCAGTGGAAATTGCACGAAATTGTCACGGCGAAGTGGCTCAAATTAGCGGCGGCACTGCTTTTACGCAGTCCACAAGGCAAAGTACAAGCCAGTGGTATTGATGATGCCGAAACACTTGTGCTGGCTATCCAATTGTGTAACCGCGCTTTCCAACTCAATCAGAAAGCGGGTGTAAAAAATATGATTGAGCGTTGTGTCATGCGTTTAAACGCATTGGCAAAATCGGGCGATTACGACCCGAACCGTCTTCCCCAAGTGGCGGGCTTGAGTTTGGAACCAAGCCAAATTGATTTTGATCTTGTTATTGAAAAACTCACTGCCCGCCCACTCCAAAACAGCGAGGAAGGCAATGTTTAACGGCAGAACGCAAGATTACGACGATACCGTCATCACAAATAACGGCTTTTGGTCAGATATTTACGTGGAAGAATTTCAAAAGCAACGCGCCATTCCATTACAAATTCCTGTTGAAATGGTAAAAGCAGCGTTAGTTGCGGCAATGCAAGGGGTGGATTTGGATTTAGCTGACGTAGCAGAAAGTTATCGTAAAAGTGCGGTCAATTCTGTGACAGAAATTTCAAGCCCTCTGATTAATGACGAAAATTATGCCGAAACCCTTTACAAAAAAGCGGTATTTGCCAGAGCGAAAGCGGAATTATTACCTGAATTTAACACCCTTTCAGGGCGTGAAATTCATCAAAACCGTGATTACGTCACAGAACAAAAAAGCCTATTGGCAGAAGCAACCCACGCTATTCGTACATTAAAAGGCAAAAAACGAGGTTCAGTATGGCTACTGTAAAGAAAATGCTATATCAGCAACTGACGGCGTTTTTGCTCACTAAACTGCCGAAACGTTATCACGGCAATTTTTACAGCTGGATTGAAGACGGCAAATTATTGAATGAAGGGCGACAAGTGACCGAAAACGGCATTGAAGTGTGCCACCTTTCCTATAACGGTGTATTTCACTTTGAGGCTTTGCCATTCAACGAAATTTCCCCCGCTTATTTAATGGCGCATATTCAAGTGTGGGTAAACGAAAACGACCAAATGCGAGATGTATTGGATGAAAGTGAAATCCCATTTGATTTAGACATTATTGATGATAACACGGCAGATTTAATCTTTACTATCGCTTTCCGTGAGCCACTGACGGCAATGGAAGATAACGAAGGCGAATTAAAAATTGAGGGTGTGAATTATCGTTTAGATGAAATTGAAGTTTTCACGGCCGAAGAAATTGACGTTGTCGTAAGGGTTGAACATGAACATCCGAATGGGGATTGATAAAGAAGACTTAAAGAATTTCTTGAAAGATCTTGAAATCATCAGTTTGCCCGATAAGAAAAAACGTGAAATTTTAATCCGATCTTTACAAATGATTAAACGCCAAGCAGTGAAAAGTGCGGCAAACCAACGTAACCCGATGGGCGGAAGTTGGAAGAAACGAAAAAACGGCACAGCAAAAATGCTACGCCGAATTGCAAAGTTAGCCAATAGTAAAGCCGAAAAAGCACAAGGTGCATTGTTTTATAAACAAAAACGAACGGGTGAAATTGCTCAAGAACACCAAGAAGGGATTCCGCATTTATTCAAAAAGACCGAGTTTGCTGGGAAAAATAAAGGCGGTATAGGGTCTGACCCTTGTACCTTGCGCCAAGCAAAGAAATTAAAAGATTTAGGTTATACCGTGGCAAACGGTAAAACAAAAAACGGCAAGGCGAAACGCCGTAAGCCAACATTAAGCGAAATCCGCAGCACCTTATCACGTGCGAAAGCCAGTTTGATTATTCGTAAACTGGAAGAAAAGAACGGTATGAATCCGAGTAGACATTTAACCCAATGGATAATTCCAACGGAAAAACGCTCATTCTTAGATACACGTGAAGAAGAAAACGCCAAGATTATTCTGGCGGAAATTCAAAAATATACTCAAAAACAACAATAAGAGGACAGTAACGAATGTTCCCATCTGTACAAATTAACGCCCTTAATCAGTTAAGTGGCGAAACCAAGGAAATTGAACGCCACGCATTATTTGTTGGCGTAGGCATCACTAATCAAGGAAAGTTATTGGCATTAACGCCCGATTCTGATTTTGACAAAGTATTTGGCGAAACCGATACCGACTTAAAAAAACAAGTGCGTGCGGCAATGCTTAATGCTGGGCAAAACTGGTTCGCACACGTGTATATCGCACAAGAAGACGGTTACGAATTTGTCGAATGTGTGAAAAAAGCCAATCAAACCGCCTCTTTTGAATATTGTGTCAATACTAGATATTTAGGCGTAGATAAAGCAAGTATTGGCAAACTGCAAGAATGCTATGCAGAACTACTTGCTAAATTCGGTCGTCGTACCTTCTTTATCCAAGCTGTACAAGGTATTAATCATGATCAATCTGACGGTGAAACATGGGATCTATATGTACAGAAACTTACCACTTTGCAACAAACCATTGTCGCCGACCACGTTTGCTTAGTGCCTTTATTATTTGGCAATGAAACAGGCGTATTGGCAGGGCGATTAGCAAATCGTGCCGTCACCGTGGCAGACAGCCCAGCACGGGTACAAACAGGCGCATTAGTGAGCCTAGGCAGTGCCAATAAACCGCTGGATAAAGACGGAAACGAGCTTACTCTTGCGCATTTAAAATCCCTTGAAACCGCGCGTTATTCTGTGCCGATGTGGTATCCAGACTATGACGGCTACTACTGGGCGGACGGTCGCACGTTAGATGTAGAAGGGGGCGATTATCAAGTGATTGAGAACGTGCGTGTAGTGGATAAAGTGGCGCGTAAAGTGCGTTTATTAGCAATAGCGAAAATTGCAGATCGTTCTTTTAACTCCACAACATCAAGCACGGAATATCACAAAAATTATTTCGCTAAACCGCTTCGTGATATGAGCAAATCCGCAACCATTAACGGCAAGGATTTCCCAGGCGAATGTATGCCACCGAAAGATGATGCCATCACGATTGTATGGCAAAGCAAAACCAAGGTAACCATTTACATCAAGGTTCGCCCTTACGATTGCCCGAAAGAGATTACGGCAAATATTTTCTTAGATTTAGACAGCTTAGGAGAGTAAACAATGGAACGTATTAGTGGAATGAGTTTTGACTTCTATTTATTCGGGTTGCCTATTCATGCAGAGTCTATCAGTTTATCCATTACAGATAATAGTACCGTTGCACAAACACGTGGAATTCCAGATGGTTGGGTAAGCGGTGATGTGGCAGCAGAAGGCGAAATTGAATTAGATGCAAAAAATTTCTCAAAATTATCAGCTGCAGCCGCCGCAGCAGGAAGTTATCGCAGTTTACCCGAAACGGATTTTACCTTCTTTGCACAACGTGGTGGGATTCGCGACAAAGTGGAAACCTTTGGCAATAAGATTATTTTAACGGATGTGTTAAATATCGATACGAAGGGCGGGGCGAAATCCACGAAAAAATTAAAATATTTTGTAACAAGCCCAGATTTTGTACGTATTAACGGGGTATCGTATTTATCTGATGAAGATACACGCGATCTTCTCGGCTAAGTGAATTTAGGGGCTGACTGTGCTGACGTATAACAATAATAAACAAGCAAGTGCGGTCAGTTTCCTAAATGTTTTAAGGAAATTTTATGAATAGCAAAATAGATAGCACAATTCCGTTTATTGGCTCACTCACTGCGCTTATTTCAGGATATAGCTTGCATGAATGGGCATCATTATTCGGTATTTTATTTGGTGCGGTTTCAGTGTGGATCGCTTACCGAAAATACAAAGAAGACGTACAAGCACGCAAAGATGAATTAGCCTACAAAATGTTAGCGGCAAAAATTGAAGCAAAAAAATTAGGAATAGCAATAGATGAGTAAAAAATTTGGTGCAATGATTTTATGTTCAGCCGCAGCTGTCGCAGCCGCTTTTTTTGCCCAGCAGAAAGGCTTACCAGCGCAACAACAAAATCAAGTCAGCCCAAAAGCGGTGTCAATGATTGTGAATTTAGAAGGTTGCGTGCGTAATCCCTATAAGTGCCCCTCTGATGTGTGGACAAATGGGGTTGGAAACACCCATAACGTAGATAAAAGCAAGATTTTAACCATTGATGAAGTAGCAACCGATTTACGTCGAAATATCAAAGAAGCGGAAAATTGCATTAACACCTATTTCAACGGCGAAAAGATGAATCAAGGGCAATATGACGCTATGGTGTCTTTAGCCTTTAACGTAGGCTGTAGCAACATCAGAACCTATTACAGCAAAACGCAAGGCAAACCTGTCACAACCACGCTTTATCGTGCAGCACAAGCGGAACACTGGATATTAATGTGTAATCGTATTGAAGATTTTAACAAATCAGGCGGACGTGTGCTAAAAGGCTTACAAATCCGCAGAGCAAAAGAAAAAGCAATTTGTTTGGGGAAATAATGGAATTTAAATCCTTATTTATCGGTGTATTTTTGATGGTGTTTGTGGGTTGTATTGGTTCCACCTTGCACTATAAAAAGCAAGCAGAAACCACCGCACTTTTACTTAAACAAAGTGAACAAACCATCAAACAAAATAAAGTGATGTTGCAACGGTATGAAACACAAAATGCAAAATTGACTTCTCAACTCAACCAAGCAAACAAAAAAGCCGAACAACGCAGCCAACAACTAAAGGACGTGCTAAACAATGCAGAAAATAAAAATTGGACTTATGGCCACGTGCCTAACGATGTTGCTGGCGTGCTCAACCACCGCACCCAAGCCAAATAATATTCGGTTGATTTGCCCACAAACCACCGAATGCAGAGCATTAAGCGTGAATATTCGCACTAACGGCGATTTGGCAGAGAGTTTAAATAAGGCGTTAGATCGTCTTGATATTTGCACTACAGCGTATGTCTCCATAAACAAGTGCATAACAGATTTCAATAATCAAAGTAGAAACCAAAAGGAAAACTAAAATGGAAAAAACACAAGCGCAAACCTTGTTAGAAAAACTGACTGGAAACCTTAAAGATTCCGTCACATTAAATGTTGCAGGCGTTGATTTTACCTTTATTCGAGATAACGCTGCTTACGATCAAATGTTAAATGACATTGAAAGTAACAATAAAGTGACACCTATCAAAGATTATTTACTGGCGATTGTTGCGCGTGAACAAAAAGAGGCATTGCTTGAAATTATTCACGTTCCAACACTGGCGGCACAGCTAGCAGCGAAAGTCAATGAAGTGTTTGTGCCAGAAATTCAAATTACCGTAAAAAACTAACGGAGCGTGTGGCAAGTATCGAGCGCAACGGGTTATCACAAGCCATTGCGCTACGTATGCACTATTTACCACACGCCGATAACAGCGACTACAACTTAGCACGCGCAATATGGTTACACAAACAGTATTTTGAACAACAGGCAAACGCCGTCGCAAGCGGTATCGCCAAAGTCTTTTAGGATTTCATTATGTCAGCAGCACAAGGGCTTGAATATATCATCAGCTTAACAGACCAACTTTCAGCACCGTTGAAAGGGGTCATGAAGTCTATTGATGATTTGGGCAAACGTGGCGAAGCAGCAATGAAAAAAATCGGGCTGGGTGTGGCTGGTATTGTCGGTGCAGGATTTGCCTTAAAAAGCGCGCTAGATCCCGCCATTGAGTTAAATCGCGCCATAGGCGAAGTTCGCTCCCTTGGGGTTGCCGATGATGCGTTAGAGAAACTAAGCAAAACTGCCCTTAATTTTTCCAGTCAATATGGCGAAAGTGCGGTGGATTTTGTGCGATCTTCTTACGATATTCAATCAGCGATTGCAGGGCTAAATGGTAACGAATTAGCCGAATTTACCCAAACATCAAATTTATTAGCCAAGGGCACAAAAGCCAGCGCAGCGACCATTACAAATTATATGGGCACAATGTACGGTATTTTTGCTGAAGATGCTGCCAAACTAGGGAATGCAAATTGGGTAAACAAAATTGCAGGGCAGACTGCCCTTGCGGTGAAAATGTTTAAAACCTCAGGCGATGGGATGAGTGCGGCATTTACCTCGTTAGGCGCAGCCGCAAAAGCCGCAAAAATTGATGTGGCAGAGCAATTTGGCGTGTTAGGTAACTTACAAGCCACAATGAGCGGAAGCGAAGCAGGGACAAAATACAAAGCCTTTTTAGCTGGCGTGAGTGGTGCGCAAAAAGAATTAGGCTTAAGTTTTGTTGATACCAATGGCGATATGCTAGATATGGTAACCATTCTTAACAAAATTAAAGGTAAATTTGGCGATACCTTAGATGTCGCACAAGCAGCAAAACTGAAAAAAGCCTTTGGCAGTCAGCAAGCGGTCGATTTAATTAAATTACTCTTGCCGAAAACGAAAGAATTAAAAAATAACATCGCCGATATTGCAAAAGTCAGCGACACAAAAGCCTTGGCACAAATGGCTCGTTCAATGGTTGATCCTTGGTCGCGCCTTAGTCAAATTATAACGGGTGTCAAAACGGCAATTGGCGGCGAAATATTGAAAAAACTTGATCCTATTATGCATAAGGTGGCAGATCTAGGACAAGAATTTATTGATTGGCTAAAAACTTATAAAAATATTGCACGTTGGATTGGTTATGCTGTGGGGGCATTGATAGGCTTTACAGGTTTAACTGCTGCATTGACTTTAATGAGTGGCATTATATCAGCTATTGGTGTGGCGTTCTCTTTTCTTGCAAGTCCTATTATGTTGGTTACTGCAGCAATTGTGGGATTGGGAATTTTTATTTATAAATTCCGTGATGAATTTATGCAATTTATTAGTGGATTTATCCAAGGTTTTAAAGCTGCGAGTGTATCTCTTGACCCATTATTTAATGCGTTTTCTTTAGTGTGGGGAGCATTGCAAAAAATCGGCGCAACTATTGGGCGTATTATTGGCTTATTTGGCGGTGCTTCTGATTCAGCTTATAGTTTTCAACAATTCGGTATTGATCTTGGTTATGCACTGGGCGTTGTGTTTAACACGGTGCTTGATGCAGTTGAATTGGTCGCACAGGCATTTAATTTTGTTGCAGATGTGTTTTCTATTGTGGTGAATAGCATTATAGATGGTTGGCAAGCCGTGCTAACCCTATGGGATAGTAGCGCACCGATTGATAGTTTTCTAAAAATTGGTGATGCATTAGGAAATATCTTTTTAAATGCTTTCCAAGGTATTGTGAATGCTTTTGTCAAAATGCTGAATTTTATTATTGAAAAAGCAAACTCATTACCTGGCATTAATATTCCGTTAATTCCAGAGTGGAAAGATAACCCTACCGCACAAGCATTAAGCCCCGCGCTAGCTACGGGGGTATCAGACGGTTCAAATTTCAGTTTAAGCGATAGTTTACAACCACAATTAAATTCGATGCCTCAAGGTTCTGTGACAAAAACATTGACACAAAACCGCACAGAACAACGCACCGTAAATTATGGTGGTGTCACTATCAATAGTAACAACAGTGAAGAAATTTGGCAGAAATTGCGCAATAAAGAACAGTTAGCGGCAGGGTGATAAATGGAAAAACTTTACCTTGATTTACTGATTACGGGCGAAGACATTACGCTAGATAGCGGCAATCAGCCGTTAATTTGCGATAACCGAATATCTATTGCGCAAGATATTAAACACGCCATTTTAGAAAGTGGATTGGCGACACAACTTATCGCAGAGCGTTCGCGCATTTTACGTCGCGATATTATTTTGCAAATGGTGTTATTGGTTGAAGAAGATGTGCGCTTGATTCCAGGTACTGTTTCCATTAGCGAAGAACGTTTAGGGCAGTTATTTATTACCGCTGAAACTTATGAATTTGGGCGACTTGATGAATTGGAGTTACGTTTAAATGAGTGAAAATTTTAAACAAATGTTAGCTGAAAGCGGATTGCCCACAGAAGAAACGCAAATCCGACAAGAATTTGAACGCTTAACTGCAGAAGAAGGATTGATTACTAACACAAGCCGAATGAGCCCATTCTGGCGATTAATCACTGCCATTGCGGTTAAGCCTGTGAAGTGGCTGACAGATCATTTAATTGCTGAAATTCTGCCGAATTTATTTGTAAAAACAGCAAAAGATAGTTGGTTACAAATTCAAGCCTGGGCAGTGGGCTTAGATTTTAAAGCCGCAACAAAAGTAGAAGGTGTCGTGCATTTTACAAAAGAAAGCGATGTAACCGATCTCACAATTAAAGCGGGCACAGTGATTCAGACAGAGCGTATTAATGATGTGATTTTCCGTTTGATGGTGACGAAAGATACCCTTATTCCTAAAGGTGTGTTGCGCGCGCCTGTGCCAGTAATCGCAGAGCAGGCTGGCGCAAATTTCAATTTGGCTGCAGGTTATTACCGTATTTTGCCAGAATCTATCGCAGGGGTAAGTGCGGTAGAAAATTTAGAAGATTGGCTAACATCGCCAGGTGCTGACAGAGAAACTAACGACGAATTACGAGAACGTTACCGCACACAATTTTCGAGTGTTGGGCAACACCATATTGACAGCGTTTACAAAGGCATGATTGCGAAAGTTGCCGCTTTATCGGTGGACAGAATTTATTTTAAACACGATGCGCCACGTGGGCCAGGTACAGCAAACGCTTATTTGTTATTAGACACAGGCGTAACCAGTCAGCCGTTTATTGATAAAGTCAATCGCCATGTGCGTGACGAGGGTTTTCACGGACACGGTGACGATTTAATTTGCTACGCCATGCCAGAAACTAAACATAATTTAACGTGCGCCATTTACTTCCAGCCATCTATTTTTGTTGGTGATGTGCGTAAACAAGAAATCGTGCAACAAGTGGAAAATATGATCCGCTGCGCATTTCGCGAAAATAATAATTATGGTGTAACAAGAACTTACCCTTTTAGCCGTTTTAGTTGGTCGAAATTAGGCGAAGAAATCCACGACAACATCAGCGAAATTGCATCTATCGTATGGGGGCAAAGCGACATTCAAAGCGAGTTATCTATTCCACGTATTCAGCAGTTATCGGTCACTGTGCAAAAGTAAGGGAAGCAAATGAAAATAAAATTGCCTTTTTGGATGGATAAAGGCGAATTAAGCAAAATCGCCGTGCTATTCGGAAAATGGTGGGATTATGTTTTAAGTGCGGTCAAGTTTCCCTTCAATATTTTAGATGAAGAACACTGCAGTGAACGCATTTTAAATTTAATCGCCTATCAACGCGACGTAGAACGATTTGAGGGCGAGCCGTTAGAACTCTTCCGTAAGCGTGTGAAATATGCCTTTTTAAATGCGAAAGATGCGGGCAGTAAAGCGGGCTTTATCCGCATTTTTGAACGCTTAGGCATTGGCTATGTAGAAATTGAAGAACGTTTTGACAGAGAAAATTGGGATGTTATCAAAATTCGAATCAGTGATTCACAATTAGCAAAGAAAACAGAATTACTCAATTTAATCATTCGAAAATATGGCCGCACTTGTCGGCGTTATACCTTTGAAGTGATCACTAAAGAAACTGTGAGTATTTATCACGGCGAATTTAACCATGATCACCAAAGTTTTTATGTGAAAGTAAACTGATAATAACAACAATAATAAGAGGTTTATTTATGGCTAGTTTAATTACGCCACAATTTGAACGCTACGTTGCAGAACAAACTATTGCACGTGGCACAGTACAGTTTGATGAATTTATTTTCGCCAATATTCCAGGTTTAAATGAGAACAATCTTACTCAACATCTTACGATCCCCACATCCGCACAAATTGTACATCGCCAAGCCGTATCGCAAAGTGGTGTGATTAATGAAAATGCCGTTGTGTATTCTGTGACTATTGGTACTGAAGTAGGCGATTTTGATTTCAATTTTATTGGTTTGATTAATCGTTCTAAAAATCTTTTAGCTGTTGCAGTGCAAACGGATACAGTGAAAAAAATCCGAAATAAAAATGCTGTGCAAGGCAACAGTATTACGCGCAATATGCTTTTAGAATTTAGTGGCGCAAAAGCTCTAACGGGCATTAATGTCAATGCGAACACTTGGCAAATTGATTTTACTGTGCGACTACATGGACTTGATGAAAAAATTCGTTTAACCAATCGTGATCTGTATGGCAGAGCAGTATTTTTCGATGATAGTTTTCTGGTTAAACGTAAAACAGGCAATCAATTTACGATTCAACCAGGCAATGCTTATGTTGAAGGCGTTCGTATGGATTTAGGCACAGAGCATCATCTTACTGCTAATAGCTTGCCTTGTTCTATTTATGCGGATGTGGTGCATCATTGCACCGTAACGGGCGAATATCAAACCGAAATTAAGTATCTCACGCAATCAAAAGCGGATTATGTAGATACTGCAAACCGCCAACATTATGTACAAATTCTGGCGGATATTGACAGCCAAGGCAATGTGACAGATCGTCGCTTGCTTTCGCCGTTTTTGGGTATGAATCCGCTCACATTAGATGACACAACCGAAAACACTAAAGATAAACTGGGTCATACGCACAAATTACCGATTGCCAGCATCAAGAAACGAGGCATCACGAAACTAAGCTCCGCCACTAACAGCGACAGCGAAACCCAAGCGGCAACCTCAAAAGCGGTTAAAACCGCCTATGACAAAGCAGTAGAAGTCAAAACTACGGCGGAGAGCAAAGTAGGATTAAGGGGCAATGAATCGATTCAAGGTACCAAAAGTTTTGAATCTAAAATCATTGGGTTTCGTGGCATTGGGGTGGCTGATTCGCAAACTTATGCAAATGCTAATCACCTCTTAAATATGGGGGCAAATGATGGCGACGGCTGGATAGAGTATAAAAAAAGTAACCGAGTTATCGGCACCATTCGTATTCGGGCAAATGGGGAATTGTCATATAACAATCAAAAAATCTATCACGCTGGGGCAAAACCGCAATTTAATACGGATATTGAAGGCAAGCCTAATACACTTGCAGGCTATGGTATTGGGAATTTTAAAGTAGAACAAGGGCAGGGCGATGCCAATGGCTATAAAACCGATGGCAATTATTACTTAGCAAGCGGTCAAAATCTACCCGAAAATGGGGCATGGCATATTGAAGTAGTGAGCGGTGGGGCAACAAATGCGGTGCGTCAAATTGCACGTAAAGCAAATGATAACAAAATCAAAACACGCTTTTTTAATGGCTCAAATTGGTCAGAATGGAAAGAGACAGGCGGCGACGGCGTGCCACTTGGTGCGGTGGTGTCATTCCCTCGTGCAGTAACCAATCCTATCGGTTTTTTACGTGCTGATGGTTCGACGTTCAGCCAACAAACCTTTCCCGATTTATACCGCACTTTGGGCAACAGCAACCAACTTCCTGATTTAACTCGTAGTGATGTAGGCATGACGGCTTATTTTGCCGTGGATAACATTCCTGCAGGCTGGATTGCCTTTGATTCAATCAGAACAACCGTTACACAGCAAAATTACCCCGAGTTATATCGTCACTTAGTCGGTAAATATGGCTCAATTGCAGCAGTGCCAAAAGCAGAGGATAGATTTATCCGTAATGCTGGCAATGGTTTGCAAGTGGGGCAAACGCAAGAGGATGAATTCAAGCGACATGTGCATAGAGTACCGATAGACTACGATTCTTGGTTTAATCACTCAAGTCAAGGAAGCAAAAATCCATATTTTGACTATACAACATTTGCCCAGTCTTCAGATTTGTGGAGCACTCTTGGTTATGACAATGCAGATAGCGATAATGGTTTTGTTTCCCCTAAAGACACCTCTCAAATGGCAACAGGTGGAAATGAAACTCGCCCTAAATCATTAATCCTCAAATTATGTATCAAGGCCATTAATAGTTTTGATGATGTTGTGTTTTGGATTAAATCGCACGGTGATGTAACTAATGCAGGATTGCTAGACGCGGGCAGACTTGCGCAAAATATGCAAGCGTTATCTGAGAGTGTTAAACAAAAAATAGAAGAGAATAAACAATCTACTTTACAAGAAATAAACAATGCAAAATCTGATATAAATCAGCAATTTTTGCAGGCAAAAGAGAATTTATCTCAAATTGGTACATTAAAAAAAGTCTGGGAAGGTAACGTGAATTCTGGGCAAATCGAAATAGCAGAGAAGTGCTTCGGTAAAACGTTAATTTTTTATCTCCAACTATCTGAAGAGAGTAATTATGATCCTGACACTACTGAATTAGTCAGTTTTGAGGTGGGTGCAGAAGATGAAGGCGGAGGTCGTTTGACTAGTATTCGTGAAATAGTATCCAGCTATAATTATCGTCAAACACTACCCAAAGAGTTCACTGTGTATATTGCTGGTGACGGTAAAACTATAAATATTGGTCAAATTGATAATCGTTATATAAAACGTATTTATATCCGATAAAGGAGTGATAAATGAAAGTCTATTTTTTAAAAGAAAATTTGAATAGTTATCAAATTTTCCCTATTCCGCAAAACTTAAATGATTTTGTGGAAATGGAAGTAGAAAACGAATCAGAGCTTGAGACTAAACAACTTATTGATTTTAAAGGCCAATATATTTTAGTTGGCAGACAACCAACAGAATTACACAAATGGAGTGGAAAGAGTTGGATTGTCGATGAAAAAAAGAAAACTGAAATTAAGCGTAAACTCATTAAAAATCTAGTTGATAGCATTGATGATACAGCGGCTAACATTAGTGCAAGATGGACAAGGTTTGCCGAGGAATACAAAGAACGTGAATCTGCAGCTCTGGCATTTAAAGAAGCGAATTTTACTGGCGAAGTAAGCATCTATATATCAAGTTTTGCAACTGTCGCAGGACTTGATAATAAATCAGCAACATTGCTAATTTTAAAACAGGCTGAAGGATTACGAACACTGCAAGAACAACTCGCGGTGCAGCGTATGCGTAAGTATGAGCTCAAGCACGAAGAATTGAGTGAAGAAGAATTACAGCAAATTCATAATGACATTATCAGAAAAATGAAAGCATTAGCGGAGGCGCAACAATGACGGAAGGTTTTAAAACTAATGAATTTTAGGTGATGTTTAATATGTGGAAACAACAAAAACTAAAAGTATCCCCACAGGCAAAAACAACATTACAAAACGCACAAAAGGGGATTCTTTCCCCTTTTTCGCTATCTGTAAGTGGCACTAAATTAGGCGTGCATAATTGGTCGCACGGCATCAAAGAAAAATCAAACCATTATTTGTCGCCAGAAAATGCCGTGAAAGCACTAGCGGCAAAGTTGGTTGATTATGCCGATCCGAATCGCCCTAAAGGTGTGCAGGATGTCGTGGTCATTATGGTGACAAGTAGCAATATTGATCAGTTTATTGCAGAGTTGGAAAAAGTGCGAGAGCTATTGCCAGAGCCAACATTTAAGCAAGCGCTAGACTATGCGAAATCAAGTAAAGATTTACAAGAAACAAAAATGATAAAAACGCCAACCATGGCAAGTCCATCATTTTCCAATAGTGCCGATATTACGCCAGGTTCCGCCCGCACGATGCAAAGTATTTTACGCAATGCGACATCTGCAGCGGTTGCGGCGCAAACTAAAGATCCGATGGCGATGATTGAGGCGTTAAAGGCGGCTAAAAAAGAACGCGATAAAGCCAATAATGAAAAAGTCGAAAAAATGTTGAATACATCGGCGAATGTATATGCTTTTGTTGTTTCAGATTATCTTGAAATCGCAGAAAGTAAAATGAAAGTGAATGTGCCGAAATCCAGTAATGTATTTACCGCTTGCGTAATGTTTATTGGCTCAGATTTAACCAATATTAGAGGAATGTTGCAACATGCAGAAACGTAATCCCAGTGTACAACTTGCACTAAATGGCACGCCAATTTATTTAAACAATATTTTAATGTCGGTTTCGGTCAAACGTGAAGAAAAAGACATGAGCGGTCAAAAATCAAGTACCAAAAAATCAGATAAAGGCGTAAAAGCCAAAGAGTTAAGCGTAACGGGGTTTATTCCATACAACAGGAAAGAGTGGCTGACGCAGCTTTTCAATTTAGCTGAAGCAGAAACGGGCAAAGGCGAGCAAACAAAATATCGGGTATCTTGTACTGTGGCTGAAGCCGTGAATATGCGCGAAGTGCAATTTAGTGGAGAGGTATCCGCAACTGAGCAAAATGGGCAGTTGGGGTGGTCGATTTCATTTAGATTGCGTGAAGTCAATTCCGTTGCCGAGAAAAAAGACCAGCGCAAGAAAAAACCAAAGGTAAAAACGCAAGGTGAGAACGCGCCAGTAGCAAAAAGTGCGGGTGAAAATTCGGGGAAATTAGAAGAACAGAAAGACGAAAGAAAAGGAATCGCAAAAGATATTGATGATTTTTTCGGAGGTATTGACGGATGAAAATAATTAAAACGTGCCTTATTGACGGCGAAGAATTAGAACTTGCCGATGAAATGATTATTTTGGAACTCAACAACACTGGGCGCGGATTTGTTACTGTGCGTACCGAAAAAGACTGTGTAGGAAAAAGTGCGGTATTTGAAATGGGCGAATACGATCACTATTACAAATGGTTTGACGGTATTGTTGAGCGTGAACAAAGTGCGGAAAACGGCTATAAAAAATTATTTATTCGCGAAAAAGTGGCTGTGTTTGAAAAGCCTTTAAACTGTTCTCACAGACACATAACCTTGCGTGATTTATGCGCATGGATTACAAGCCAAACAAAAATCCCAGTAAAGGTGCCGCAAGTGGATTATGCGGATACGCCGATTTCGTTATTCACTCATAATGGCAGTGGTTATCAGCTTTTAGCCAATATTGGGCGACAATATCAAATCGCTGATTATATGTGGCAACAATCGCCAGACGGTTCTTTGTTTGTTGGTTCGCATAAAGATTCACGCTGGGCAGGTAAGAATATTGAGTTTGACGAAAGCATGACATTAACAAGCGGCAGCAATGATATGACCATTCCAATTACTGCTGCTATTCGACCAGGTGCGATTATCAATGGCAATAAAATTCAGAAAGTAGAATTGTCTGGCGATGATTATGTGCTTTCGTGGGAAAATTTAGGCAAAGATGGTAAGCCAGAACAAAAAAGCCCAGAACGCCGCCAAATGGAAAAAACATTCCCCGAACTGGCTGGCGGTTATCATTTGCCGAAGTATGCTAAAGTTGTTGGTATAGCAGATCCCTCAAGTGGTGGCGATATTTCCGATCCATTCCGCCCAAAATATGCCGTCGAGTTGCAACTACTGGACGAAAACGGAAACGAGGATAAAACTGTGCCAGTTTATCCAGCCGTGCCTTTGCCTGTAACAAGTACAGGTTCACAAGGCGGAGATTTTGCTTTTCCTGAAGTGGGCTCAATGGTTGAAGTAGGTTTTGCTTATGGGCGAAGTGATCAGCCTTTTGTACGCACTATGTTAGCACAAGGAAAAACAGTACCGAGTGTTGCACCTGGAGAACAACTCAAGCAGCAACGCCCCGAAGTGTATGAGCGCACCGATGCCGCAGGCAATAAGATTCGCGAAACCGATCAGAAGATTACAGATAAATCCTTTGAACGACACATCGAAACAGATAGTGAAGTAAAACAAATTGGTACATCGACAAAAACAGTAGATTCAGATAGTACGCAAACTATAGGCGGAAATAAAACTGTTAGCGTATTGGGTAGTATCAATGACACGACTGCAAGCAATCGTACTGTGGGAACTGGTGGCACGTTACAAGAAAAAATCGTGGGACTAGCGCAACGTGTTTCGGACGAAAAGAATAAATTTGTGGCACCGCTAAGTTATATAGGAACAGAAAGTCAGAATATTTTTAGATTGTTAGAGGATACTATTCAGCTAGTAGGCGAAGTTGCAAGCACCTTGGCAACGCATACGCACAGAGGTTCACCTCCGCCAGATCAAGCAAGCACATTTAACCAGCAGGCAAACAAAGCAAAAACAATCAAAGGTAAACTCACGCCTATCATTGAGTAACAACCGCAATTTATATCAAACCAAAGCCGCACAATGTTGCGGCTTTTCTTTATGTTTCTGACATGTATGTCGGAAACATCAGCCACGGAAAATCTAAGTTATTGTTATAACAAATAAATCTACGTAATAAGCAATATAGAACAATTCCACGGAAATTTTTCACGTAAAAACACAAGGCACGGAAAATCCACTTCCTCCCCCGCCGAATTTACGTTAAAAATTTGTGTTTTTTCAGTTAGATTTCAAAATAAAAATTAATCTAACTTATTGAAGTAAAAGAGATCATTAATGCAACTGAATAGAGATCTTAACTGTAAAAATTTCAATCTTTTTCATCATTTTTCACTTAAAATAGATCATTGATAATAAGAATAACAAGATAACCTAATGATTTTTAAATTGTTTTTAAATTTTCCGTGTGAAATATGAGAGTAATTGATTTCAGTTAATTGACTGGCGGTTATCGCCATTGTTTAAAGATAGGTTTAAAAGTAAAGATAAAAACTAGATATTTATAACCGCCACTTTGTCGCCAGTTGAATATTATTGGTGGGTCGTGAAGGATTCGAACCTTCGACCAACGGATTAAAAGTCCGCTGCTCTACCGACTGAGCTAACGACCCAATTAGATGATTTTAAAGTGAATTTTAAAACCTTTAGATTGGTATTTAAATGGTGCCCGAAGCCAGACTTGAACTGGCACGCCTCGAAAGGCGAGGGATTTTAAATCCCTTGTGTCTACCGATTCCACCACTCGGGCATATAGACAACTAACATTTGCGTATTATGGAGGCGTGTCCCGGAGTCGAACCGAGCTACATGGATTTGCAATCCAGTGCATAACCGCTTTGCTAACACGCCACGAATTGGAGCGGGAAACGAGGCTCGAACTCGCGACCCCGACCTTGGCAAGGTCGTGCTCTACCAACTGAGCTATTCCCGCATTCGCTGTTAGTGGTGCGCATTTTACGGAAATTCAGATAACTGTCAATTACAGATTTAAAAAAATTGTCTAACCGTTTAAAAAAAGTTCATTTTGTTCAAATAAATCACAGAAAATGATGGAAAAATGAAATTTTATGTAATTTTCTAATTTCTACTTTTATCACTTTTTCCTTTGTGCCAAAATGCTAAACGTTTTTTAACACGTAAAGTGCGGTCAATTTTTTCATTATTTTTAGAGGATGTTATGACACAACAATATGCTATTGATACTTTATTAGCTCAAGCTGGCAATCGCAGTGATGAGCGTACGGGCGCGGTTTCTGCACCAATTTTTCTTTCTACGGCTTATGGTCATTGTGGTATCGGTGAAAGTACGGGATTTGATTACACACGTACCAAAAATCCAACTCGCACAGTATTAGAAGAAACGATAGCTAAATTAGAGAATGGAGATCGTGGTTTTGCTTTTTCTTCTGGGATGGCTGCAATTCAAGTTTTGATGACACTTTTTACCGCCCCAGATGAATGGATTGTTTCTAGCGATGTGTATGGTGGTACTTATCGATTATTAGATTTTTCTTATAAAAATAACAATAGTGTAAAACCTGTTTATGTTAATACAGCATCTGCTTCAGAAATTGAGGCTGCCATTAACCCAAATACGAAAGCGATTTTTATTGAAACCCCATCAAATCCTTTAATGGAAGAATGTGATGTGGTTGAAATTGCAAAACTTGCGAAAAAACATAACTTAATGTTGATCGTGGATAATACGTTTTTAACGCCTGTGCTTTCTCGTCCGTTAGATTTAGGTGCTGATGTGGTAATTCACAGTGGAACTAAATATATTGCTGGTCATAATGATGCACTTGTTGGTTTAATCGTTGCAAAAGGGCAAGAACTTTGTGATCGCATTGCTTATATTCAAAATGGTGCAGGTGCGGTGCTTTCTCCTTTTGATTCTTGGCTGACTATTCGCGGTATGAAGACCCTTTCTTTGCGTATGAAACGCCATCAAGAAAATGCACAAGCCATTGCGGAATTTTTAAGAGCTCAACCACAAGTGGAATCGGTGCTTTATCCGAATAAAGGTGGAATGTTGTCTTTTCGTTTACAAGATGAAGCTTGGGTTAATATATTCTTAAAATCCATCAAATTGATTACTTTTGCAGAAAGTCTAGGCGGCACAGAAAGTTTTATTACTTATCCTGCCACTCAAACTCATATGGATATTCCAGAATCCGAGCGTGTAGCTCGTGGGATTACTAATACCTTGTTGCGTTTTTCAGTCGGTATTGAAGATGTAGAAGATATTAAAGCGGACTTATTACAGGCTTTTGCAAACTTAAAATAATTGGAGCAAACCATGAAAATTGCAATCTATAGCACTAAAAGTTATGACAGAAAATATATTGAGCTCATTAACGCGAAATATAATTTCGATTTAGAATTTTTTGATTTTATGCTGAACGAAAGCACTGTGCGTTTGGCAGAACATTGCGAAGTAGTATGCATTTTCGTGAATGATAATGGTAGCCGAAAAGTATTAGAAAAATTAGCCGCACTTGGTGTGAAAATTGTGGCTTTGCGTTGTGCTGGCTTCAATAATGTTGATTTAAAAGCAGCTCAAGAATTAGGCATCCAAGTTGTCTGCGTTCCAGCTTATTCGCCTGAAGCGGTGGCGGAACATACCATCGGTTTGATGATGACACTGAATCGTCGAATTCATCGTGCTTATCAGCGTACCCGAGAAGCGAATTTCTCTCTTGAGGGGTTAATTGGTTTCAATATGTACGGACGCACAGTCGGCGTAATCGGAACAGGAAAAATCGGGATCGCAGTGATGCGAATTTTGAAAGGTTTTGGCATGAATATCTTGGCGTACGATCCTTTTAAAAATCCAGTGGTGGAAGAACTGGGGGGACAATATGTTGAATTAGATGAGCTTTATGCTAAATCTCATGTGATTACGCTTCATTGCCCGGCAACGCCAGAAAACTATCATTTATTAAATCGCGAGGCTTTTGCAAAAATGAAAGATGGCGTGATGATCGTTAATACGAGTCGCGGTTCTTTGATTGATACTCAAGCTGCAATTGATGCGTTAAAACAGCGTAAAATCGGTGCGTTAGGTATGGATGTTTACGAGAATGAACGTGATTTATTCTTTGAAGATAAGTCTAACGAAGTGATTCAAGATGATATTTTCCGCCGTTTATCTTCTTGCCATAATGTATTGCTAACAGGTCACCAAGCGTTTTTAACGGAAGAGGCACTAACCAATATTGCGGATGTGACTTTATCAAACATTTATAAATTGAAATCGGGTAAAGTGTGTGAAAATATTGTTTTGCCGTCTTAGCTTTTGGCAATTAAAACGATTAGTTTACATTTTTTAAAACGGTGTTATTCTGCACCGCACTTGTAAGTTTAAAAAAAGCCCTTATATAGGGATTCCATTCACAAAATAAGGAAAACAAAATGAGCGAAGTATTACACATTAATGACGCAGATTTTGAAAGTGTTGTAGTTAATTCAGATATCCCCGTTTTATTAGACTTTTGGGCACCTTGGTGTGGTCCTTGCAAAATGATTGCTCCAGTGTTAGATGAACTTGCACCTGAATTTGCAGGTAAAGTTAAAATCGTGAAAATGAATGTGGATGATAACCAAGCAACGCCAGCACAATTTGGTGTTCGTAGTATCCCAACATTATTATTGATTAAAAATGGTCAAGTTGTTGCAACTCAAGTTGGTGCATTAGCAAAAACTCAATTGGCTAACTTCATTAACCAACATATTTAATCGTTGTTTAAAGCTATAAGTAACTTTAGCGCATTGATAAGA
Organism: Haemophilus influenzae; assembly: GCF_019703545.1. Lineage (NCBI taxonomy): Bacteria > Pseudomonadati > Pseudomonadota > Gammaproteobacteria > Pasteurellales > Pasteurellaceae > Haemophilus > Haemophilus influenzae. The sequence continues at coordinate 993,268 of NZ_AP018771.1, forward strand.
TTGCCCCTTAATGGGGCAATTTTTTTGTCTGAAATTTTGATATTTGCTCTGGTGGAAGGTAATTTAAGGCTTTTTCTGCGCGCTGAACAATTTGTGCTACAGTTTCCACTTCATCAGAACGAGGATTGATGACGCCTAAGCCTAAAATACATTTTTGTCTTAAGATTTCACTTTCTAATAACGAACTTAACTCTCCTGCTCTTGGCGTAGAAAATTCGAGCATTAAAATATCAGGTAATGCCGATTCAAATAAATCCACTAATAATGTATAAGGCCCACGCAATAATACGCTTTCATCTTTGCTCCAGTTGCCATGGCATACATGTAATTAGGGGAGAGTTCCACGCTACACGCCAGCTACGATCTAATGGCATATCGGTAATGCGCATAAAGCAAGAAACATTGCTACGCATACCTAAGCCATTCCAGCTATCAGCTTCAAAAGTTAAGCCTTGAGTGCCAAGTGGAAGCACCCAGTTATCAATAGTTTCGCCATTTTCGGAAGGCAAAAGTGCTAAATAATAAGAAGCATAATTGCCCGATGTCACCATGGATTTTAAGCCATTGAATACTGCAATTTAATTCAAAATAATTTCAGTAATGTGACGTGGATCAAGAAAAAATCTGGCAAGCATTTTCCCATGTAAGTTTTTTAATCAATTCAGCAGGTTCATTTCTTAAGGTGCAAAGGGCTTTAAAACTTTCCACAATACATTCTGGTCGATTAGGTTGGCCTTGAAAACCAAATACAGGCATATCAGGACTGTCAGTTTCTAATACCAATGAATCAAGTGGTAGCTTTGCAATCGCTTGACGAGTTTTATTGGCTCGTTCATAAGTGATAGTGCCGCCAACTCCGATTTTATAGCCTAAATCAACAAAGCGTTTTGCTTGATCGTAACTTCCTGAAAAACCGTGTACCACGCCAAGTTTAGATAATGGAATACGTTTTAAAAAAGTAAAAATTTGATCATGGGTTTTTCGACTGTGAATATTGACGGGTAAATTAAATTGCTTTGCCAAATAAAGTTGGCTTTCAAAAAAATGACATTGCTTTGCCCAAAATTCATCGGTGAGCAAATCAGGAATCGCGCGTTCTAAACCAATTTCTGCCACTGCCGTGCAATTTGCATCACGATTTTTTAAGGCTTGTTCTAACAGAATCAAATCATTTTCGGCGTGTTCTTGAATATAAAGAGGATGGAGCCCAAGCCCATAGCACAAATTATCAGGAAAAAGTGCGGTCATATTTTGGATTGTTTTAAAATCAGCTTCTTTCACCGCCACAACCAGTATTTTTTGCACATCGGCTTGCTTAGCATTATCAATAAGCTGTGACAACGGTTCCCCAGTAAATTGTTGGAGATAATTAAGATGCGTGTGAGTGTCGAAGAAAGGCATGAGCATTTTCCTTTAGGTCGATAAAAAATGGCGGAATTCATCCGCCATTCACCATTATTCTACTGAAACCGATGTAATCACTACATCTTCAGTTGGAACATCTTGATGAAAGCCTTTGTTGCCTGTTTTCACTTTTTTGATTTTATCAACAACATCCATCCCTTCAACCACTTCACCAAATACTGCATAGCCCCATTCTTGAACGACTTCTCGACCAAACATTTCTTTTGAACGATAATTTAAGAAATCATTGTCTGCCACGTTAATGAAAAATTGTGCGGTCGCTGAATGTGGATCTGATGTGCGTGCCATTGCAATGGTTCCACGTTTGTTGCTTAAACGATTGTTCGCTTCATTTTGGATTGGTGCTTTGGTTGCTTTTTCACGCATACCGCTTTCCATACCACCCCCTTGAATCATAAAGCCATCAATAACACGGTGAAAAATTGTGTTATTATAAAAACCTTCTTTGCAGTAATTTAAGAAATTTTCTGCTGTAACTGGAGCTTTATCAAAATCCAATTTAATTTTAATGTCGCCAAAATTTGTGTGTAATGTAACCATTTTGTTTTCCCTCTAAAAAATTAAGGGTCGTATTATTCCACAATCGAGGTAAAAGTGCTATAAAAGTGCGGTTTGTTTTTATTTCATTTTACGAGCTTAAAAATGCTAAAAATTTTCAATACCTTAACGAGAGAAAAAGAAATCTTTAAACCTATCCACGAAAATAAAGTGGGAATGTATGTTTGTGGCGTTACTGTTTATGATTTGTGCCATATCGGTCATGGACGCACTTTTGTGTGTTTTGATGTGATTGCCCGTTATTTACGTTCTTTGGGTTACGATTTAACTTATGTGCGCAATATTACGGACGTAGATGACAAAATCATCAAACGTGCATTAGAAAACAAAGAAACCTGCGATCAGCTAGTGGATCGTATGGTGCAGGAAATGTATAAAGATTTTGATGCACTTAATGTATTACGCCCTGATTTTGAGCCTCGCGCAACCCATCATATTCCTGAAATTATTGAAATTGTGGAAAAATTGATTAAACGTGGACATGCTTATGTCGCGGATAATGGCGATGTGATGTTTGATGTAGAAAGCTTCAAAGAATATGGCAAATTATCTCGTCAAGATCTTGAGCAATTACAAGCTGGTGCACGCATTGAAATCAATGAAATTAAGAAAAATCCAATGGATTTCGTGCTTTGGAAAATGTCGAAAGAAAACGAGCCAAGTTGGGCTTCCCCTTGGGGTGCAGGTCGTCCTGGCTGGCATATTGAATGTTCGGCAATGAACTGCAAACAGCTTGGCGAGCATTTTGATATTCACGGTGGTGGTTCTGATTTAATGTTCCCTCACCACGAAAATGAAATTGCACAATCTTGCTGTGCGCATGGTGGCCAATATGTGAATTATTGGATCCATTCTGGCATGATTATGGTGGATAAAGAAAAAATGTCGAAATCTCTCGGCAATTTCTTCACAATTCGTGATGTATTAAATCACTATAATGCAGAGGCGGTACGTTATTTCTTATTAACGGCACATTATCGTAGCCAGCTAAATTACAGCGAAGAAAACTTGAATTTAGCGCAAGGTGCGTTGGAACGTTTATACACGGCTTTACGTGGAACGGATCAAAGTGCGGTTGTTTTTGGCGGAGAAAATTTTGTGGAAACCTTCCGTGAAGCAATGGATGATGATTTCAATACGCCAAATGCCCTTTCTGTCTTATTTGAAATGGCGCGTGAAATTAACAAGTTAAAAACAGAGGATGCTGAGAAAGCCAATGGACTTGCCGCGCGTTTGCGTGAATTGGGTGCGATTTTAGGATTACTTCAACAAGAACCAGAAAAATTCTTACAAGCGGGTTCTAACGATGATGAAGTGGCAAAAATTGAAGCACTGATTAAACAACGCAACAAAGCTCGTGCAGCTAAAGATTGGGCAGCTGCAGATGCTGCGCGTAATGAGCTTACCGCTATGGGGATCGTATTAGAAGATGGGCCGAATGGAACAACTTGGCGTAAGCAATAAATTCAAACGTTAAATCATTTCCATTAAAAAGACTAAGTTCAGAATGTAATAGAACTTAGTCTTTTTATTTTTTCATCATTTCTTAATGTGGGATTTCAAGGTTTGCGCGGTTTCAACCTGTTGCCAAAATTGTGTAATAAGTGCGGTCATTTTTTCTCTCTTATTCGTTAAAACGGATCAAACCTTCTTGTTGTGTTGTCGCGATTAATTGACCATCTTGCGAGAAAATTTGCCCGCGAGCTAAGCCTCGCCCTCCAAAGGCATTATTGCTTTCAATTGCGTGCAAATGCCAGTGATTTAAATCAAACGGACGATGGAACCAAATACTATGATCAATGGTTGCCACTTTCATTCCTTTTTGTAAAAAGCCTTTTTCGTGTGGATGAAGTGCGGTCAAAATACAGTGAAAATCGGAAAAATAAGCCAATAAACATTGCTGGATTTTTATATCAAGCGGCGTTTCACCATTGGTTTTAAACCAAGAATATTGCTCGGCTGGCAATTTTGTCCCGTTAAATGGGTTATTCAAATATTTGGTACGTACCTCAAATGGACGCTCTGCCGCAAATTTTTCATTGAGTGGTTCTGGCAAGGTTTGAGCCACTTTTTGTAGCATCACATTTTCATCTGTAAAGTCTTCAGGCGTGCCAACATTTGGCATTGAATTTTGATGTTCAAAACCTTTTTCTGGCACTTGGAAAGACGCGGTTACATGACAAATGGTATTTTTATGTTGAATGGCTTTTACGCGTAATGCAGAAAAGTTACGCCCTTCACGCAAGGTTTCCACATCGTAAATAATTGGATATTGGCTGTCTCCTGGAGCAAGAAAATAGGCATGACAAGAATGCAAAATACGATCTTCTAGCGCTACCTGCATTGCTGCAGATAACGCCTGTGCCACTACTTGCCCGCCAAATACTTGACGAAAACCTAAATCTTGGCTTTCACCACGAAAGATTAAATCATCAATTTTTTCAAGTTTAAGAAGATGAATGAGGTTATTGAGAATATCTGACATATTACTTTCCTTGAAGATACGATAAAAGTGCGGTTATTTTAGCGGAGATTTTGGGGAATGCCAAAGTTGGAATAAAAAATGCCTGCATGAATTAGCGTGCAGGCAATTGGCTTTATCGGGATATATGTGCTATTTCTTGAGTAGCGTATTAATCACGCTTACTACAAGATTGCATTTTGGCACAACGGAATCAACTTTTAAATATTCTGATTTGGCGTGCATATTGCCACCAGTTGGACCTAATCCATCAATGGTAGGGCAGCCTGACGAAGCTGCAATATTGCCATCGCTTAATCCTCCAGCATCAACCCATTTGATCGGAATATTTAATTGTTCACCAACTTGAGCAAATACTTTTTTGATCACAGGTAAGTATTTTTCATCAATCATCGGTGATTCTTCATTAATTAATGTTTTGGTTGATTTCACCCCTTCAACAAAAGGATGATTAAGTATGCGGTGTAAGTGTTCTTCAAAAAACGCTACAGATGATGTTTTTTTATAGCGCATTTCAATTTCTAGAGCCGCATAATCTGCAATCACATTATGCCCACTTCCACCATGTGTCATAGCGCAATTGAAAGTGTGTTCAAGTTCAAAATCATTGAGCTTGTAGAATTCCGTGATGAAATTAGCCGCTTCAACTAAGGCGGAGCGTCCTCGCTCTGGACAATTACCCGCGTGAGCAGCGACACCATGGAATTCAATTTTATAAGTAACCATGCCTTTCCGTGTAGAGACCATCGATCCATCTTCACGAGCTGGTTCCATAACAAAACAATAACGTGCTTTACGGGCATAATCACGAATACTGTCCTTGGCATAGAGCGATCCATTTTCTTCATGGGAATTAAGGTAAATCCCAATGTTATATCGAGATAAATCTAATTCTTGCGCAACATAAAAAGAAAGTAACGCACCAGATTTATCATCAATGACACCAAGCGCATTAATTCTATTGCCGTTTTGGGTAAAAGGCACCTCCTTACCCGTTCCGACAGGAAAAACCGTATCCATGTGTGCAATAAAAAGAATATCAAATTGTTCGGCATTTAAATTATTGCTAACAAATAATCCTTCAGCTACTTTTGGTGAAGTCATAGGGATGCGTTGATAACTTAATCCTTGTTTCTCCGCTTTTTTAATAAACCATTCAGCCACACGATTAACGCCTTCAATTGAATCAGTTGGGCTTTCAATTGACGTAATTTCTTTTAACTCACTTAAAAAGATTTCGAGTTCTTTATTATTCATGGTCTAACCCTCGTCAAACTAATACACGCATTAATAACATGGCTAAATAAGCATTCACAATACAGATGCCAAAAAGTACTAAGTAATGTTTACCTGGCACACCGAGTACACCAAGAACACGCCCCATATATTGTACGGTAGAACCTACTAATGCCATTCCTGGAATAAGAATAGCAATATGTTGGGCATTTAATATGCCCTCTTGCACAAGCGCAACAAGCACGCCTGCCGCACCGCCCCAGCTTAGGAAGGAGGCAAGGAATACAGCGATAGATTCTCCCGGCAAACCAAGGGGTAACATCACAAAGCCCACATATTCCCCTAATAATTTTAATAGTCCGGATACATTCAGAACATAGATAATTACAAATGCCATTAATACATTTGGAATGGTGCTATGGATTGCAATATTCCAGCCTTTACGCGCACCTTCAACAAAGATATCAGTGATTAATTTTGATTCAGATTTAACTTGCTCGCTCATACTACACCTCATTTTCTTTTACAAATTTTTTAACATAAAGTCGCATTAAATTTGCTCCAAATATTTTGAATATGAAAATAACGCCCAATGCCATAGCAATAGAGACCGGAGCAACAGCACCAGCTTTATCTGTAATTAATAAAAGCGGAGCAAAAGAAGCAAGGAAATTTGTTAAAAATGCACCAGCACTAAATTGAAAGGCGGAGAAAATAAGAAGTTCACGATGGGTGATTTGACCTTCATCATATAAAAATTTAGCCGTAGAACTACCTGCATCGGTACTTTGTGTACTCGCAATTAAGGAAATAGAGCAATTGCCAGGAATTCCCATTAAAGGTTTTAGTACTGGACTGAGCCATTTTGAGGCCGCAACGAGCGCACTATAATGCTCAAAAATAGCAACAAAACCTAACGCTAACATTACGCTTGGCACTAAGGTGAGTGCAAAAAGAAAACCGCCCTTTGCACTTGTACCACCAGATGTTTTTAACCATTCGGGAAATTGCCCAGTTAATTTACTAAAGTCGAAAATTCCCCCAAGGAAATCTTTAGCGAATCCACCAAAAAAGATGATGGCGCATATCAGTGATAATGTGCCAATGACAAGGGGTTTAGTATCGATGTCTTTCTTCATATAACACTCCGTTATTGATTGAATAATAAAGCCTGACTGGAGTGTACGATAAAATAAATCATAAAACAGTGATGAATATCACAATATGAAAAGTGCGGTCGAAAATTTTTATATTTTGGATCGCACTTGGGAATTTAGTTTTGATGAGAATTAAAGATGTTTCACTCTCCGCTTCACTTCTTCCTGTTTTCCCGCATTAAATGGGCGGGCATCAGGGCTGCCTAGATAGCCACATACGCGGCGAGTGACAGACACTTTTGTGCTATCGTGATTGCCACATTTCGGGCAAACAAAGCCTTTACTGGTACATTCAAATTCACCAGTGAAACCACATTCATAACATTCGTCAATCGGTGTGTTTGTGCCGTAGTAAGGCACGCAATCGTAGCTATAATCCCACACATCTTCCAATGCTTTTAAGTTGTGTTGAATATTTGGATATTCGCCGTAGCAAATAAAACCGCCGCTAGCGAGTGGGGGATATGCCATTTCGAAATCCAGTTTATCGTAAGGATTCACTTTCTTTTCTACATCTAAGTGGTAACTATTTGTGTAGTAGCCTTTATCCGTTACTCCTTCAATCACGCCAAATTTTTTGGTGTCTAGACGGCAGAAGCGGTCGCATAAGTTTTCGCTTGGCGTGGAGTAAAGGCTGAAGGCATAGCCAGTTTCTTTTTGCCAGCGTTTTACAGCCTCGCTAAGGTGGCGAACAATAGCAATGCCTTTTTCGCGTAATTGCTCATCATCAAAAATATGCCCTTTGTTATATAGCGCATTAATTGTTTCGTGAATACCGATATAGCCGAGCGAAATAGAGGCACGTCCATTTTTGAAAATTTGTGCCACATTTTCATCCGCTTTTAACCGAACTCCGCATGCGCCTTCCATATAAAGAATGGGGGCAACGCGAGCTTTGGTATTCTCAAGGCGGGCAACTCGCGTCATTAATGCTTTTTTCGCAATAGCTAAACGTTCATCTAAAGTGCGGTAGAAATCTTCTTCGTTTTTAGACTCCAACGCGATACGCGGTAAATTCAAACTCACCACACCAAGATTATTACGCCCATCATGAATTTCATGTCCGTCTTCTTCGTATGCACCTAAAAAGCTACGGCATCCCATCGGGGCTTTAAAAGAGCCCGTGACTTTGACAACTTGATCATAATTGAGAATATCTGGATACATACGTTTTGATGCACATTCCAATGCGAGTTGTTTGATATCGTAATTTGGATCGCCTTTAGTTTGATTCAAGCCTTTTTTAATAGTGAAAACAAGTTTTGGAAATACTGGCGTTTTATGATTTTTTCCGAGTCCACGAATACGATTTTTTAAAATAGCTTGCTGAATTAAGCGGGATTGCCAGCTTGTACCTAAACCAAAACCAAAGGTCACAAATGGTGTTTGCCCATTTGAAGTATGTAGTGTATTTACTTCATATTCTAAAGATTGGAAGGCATCGAAACATTCTTTTTCAATCAATGCTTTGGCATAACCTTCAACATCAGGCACGTTCCATTCTTGGGCATGTTTGAGATGTTTTTCGTAACTGATTTGCACATAAGGGGAAAGCACTTCATCAATACGATTAATGGTTGTGCCACCGTAAATATGGCTGGCAACTTGGGCGATAATTTGTGCTGTCACTGCCGTTGCGGTGCCGATAGATTTAGGGGGTTCGATTTCCGCATTGCCCATTTTGAAACCACGAGAAAGCATCCCTTCTAAATCAACTAACATACAGTTAAACATTGGAAAGAACGGCGCGTAATCTAAATCGTGATAATGAATTTCACCTTTTTCGTGAGCTTCTACTACATCGCGTGGAAGAATATGGTGCTTGGCATAATGTTTTGCCACAATTCCAGCAAGCAAATCACGTTGCGTTGGGATCACTTTCGCGTCTTTATTGGCGTTTTCGTTAAGTAATTCTACGTTGCTTTGTTCAATCAAGCCTTCAATTTCTTTTGTCAGCTGACTACGTTTTTCGCGGGCTAAATCACGATCATGACGATATTCGATATACGCACGAGCAATTTCAGGATAACGACTTGCCATCAATTTATCTTCAACGATTTTTTGAATCTGATTAATATCAATCTCGCCTTGATGATGGATGAAAATTTCATTCCCTACTTCTTGCCCAATTTGGTGGCAATAAAATTCATCGGAAATATTGACCGCACTTGCGGCTTTTTTAATGGCATTGATGATACGTTGAATCTTAAACTCCGCACGAGAACCATCGCGCTTGATGACCCCAAAGTTACTCATGATATAGCTCCAATATATAGTGTTTTTGAAATGCGGATTGCACTATATATAGATCTAAAAAGATAATCAACACACAATATGTAGTGTTTTAGACCTTTTTGTCGTAAGATAATTTTGTTAAAGATTGATTTTATTAGAAAAATATCACATTAAGTTGTTGAGAGCTTTTCTCAAATATTTTTTGATTTTGTGATCAATATCACAATGTTTACTTTTGGGGTTATAGGTTTTGAGAAAAAATAGTCTATGGTAAAATAGATGAGTATTTAACAGAGGTAAAAATGATGACTGATAAGCTAAATTTAAATGTATTAGACGCTGCATTTTATTCGTTAGAGCAAACCGTAGTACAAATTTCAGACAGAAATTGGTTTGATATGCAACCCTCTATTGTACAAGATACTTTAATTGCAGGTGCAATTCAGAAATTTGAATTTGTTTATGAGTTAAGTTTAAAAATGATGAAACGCCAACTTCAACAAGATGCAATTAATGCCGATGACATTGGGGCTTATGGATTTAAGGATATTTTGCGAGAAGCATTGAGATTTGGTTTGATTGAAGATATGTCAAAATGGGTTGCTTATCGTGATATGCGTAATATTACATCACATACTTATGATCAGGAAAAAGCCATGGCTGTTTATGCACAAATTGATGATTTTTTAATAGAAAGTCGTTTCCTATTGGAACAATTACGTCAGAGAAATTAATATGACTAGTTTTGCACAGCTTGATATAAAATCTGAAGAATTGGCGATTGTGAAAACTATTTTACAACAATTAGTACCTGATTATACCGTATGGGCTTTCGGTTCTCGTGTAAAAGGAAAAGCAAAAAAATATTCCGATCTTGATCTTGCGATTATCTCTGAGGAACCTTTAGATTTTTTAGAGCGTGATAGATTAAAGGAAGCTTTTTCTGAATCAGATTTACCGTGGCGCGTTGATCTTCTAGATTGGGCTACAACGAGCGAAGATTTTAGGGAAATTATCCGTAAAGTTTATGTAGTTATTCAGGAAAAAGAAAAAACGGTCGAAAAACCGACCGCTCTTTAGACAAAATATAAATTAAGTAGCCACCATTACCATCGCTGGGCGAATGACTCGACCATTTAAGGTGTAGCCTTTTTGCAATACGACGCTAATTTGATTGGTTTCAAAGCCTTCAGCAGGTTGCATTGAAATGGCTTGATGTAAGTCAGGATTAAATGCTTCACCGACAACTCCCACAGCTTCCACGCCAAAACGCCCAACGGTTGAAACTAATTCTTTTAAGGTCAGTTCTACGCCGTCAAATAAGGCTTTTACGCTTTCATCTTCTTTATTTGTTGGAGTGGCAAGCGCACGCTCTAGGTTATCGATAGTATTCAAAATGTCTTTTGAAAATTTTTCCAAAGCGAATTTATGTGCTTTTTCTACGTCTTGTTCAGTACGACGACGAAGATTTTCAATTTCAGCACGAGAGCGAAGTAAAATATCCTGTTCTTTATTTGCCGCTTCTTCTATTTGAGTTTTTAGCTGCTCTTCAAGCTCTTGCACGCGAGCAATTGCTTCTTCTAAAGGATCAAATTCTTGAGAATGCTCTGCTTGTTGTGTTTCTTCCACAACGACTTCTTCTTGATTTTCTACTTCTGGGTTTTTAACTTTTTGTTCTTGTTCTGACATTTTTTTCTCCGTAAAACAAAATTGATTAATCGTAATTGGGCATAGTGTAGCAAAAAACGATATAATGACGAAAATGTTAAATTCAAGTGCGGTCATTTTATGAATCATTTATATCGTTCCTTTAAAACCATTGCTCTTGTAGGTAAGCCTCGCAATGATATTAACTTACAAATGCACAAAAACTTATTTCATTGGTTAATGGAACGTGGTTATCAAGTGTTGGTGGAAAAAGAAGTCGCCATAACACTTGAGTTACCTTTTGAACATCTTGCTACGTTAGAAGAAATAGGTCGCCGAGCCCAATTAGCCATTGTGATTGGTGGAGACGGCAATATGCTAGGGCGCGCTCGCGTATTAGCAAAATATGATATTCCATTGATTGGTATTAATCGTGGTAATTTGGGATTTTTAACGGATATTGACCCGAAAAATGCCTATTCCCAGCTTGAAGCTTGTTTAGAACGTGGCGAATTTTTTGTGGAAGAACGTTTTTTATTGGAAGCAAAAATCGAACGAGCAAGTGAAATCGTATCAACCAGCAATGCGGTAAATGAAGCGGTTATTCATCCCGCCAAAATTGCACATATGATAGATTTTCACGTATATATCAATGATAAGTTTGCATTTTCTCAACGTTCTGATGGATTAATTGTTTCTACTCCAACAGGTTCTACGGCTTATTCTCTTTCCGCTGGTGGACCTATTTTGACACCAAACCTTAATGCCATTGCATTAGTGCCAATGTTTCCACATACATTAACTTCTCGCCCTCTTGTTGTTGATGGGGATAGTAAAATATCGATTCGTTTTGCTGAACATAATACCTCTCAATTAGAAGTGGGCTGTGATAGTCAAATTACCTTACCTTTTACCCCAGATGATGTGGTGCATATTCAAAAAAGCGAGCATAAACTCCGATTGCTTCATCTGAAAAATTATAATTATTACAATGTGTTAAGTAGCAAATTAGGTTGGTTAAAATCATTTTGATTATGGTAAAAATTTTCGATTGAAATAGATTTGACAAAATACTGTAAAAAATCCTTTACTGTAAATTAAATCAGTTATATCATATTAAATATACAGTTAAAGGATTTTGCTATGCTTACTCAACTTACTATCAATAATTTTGCGATTGTTCGTCAGCTTGATATTGAATTGGCGAAAGGAATGTCTGTTATAACAGGGGAAACTGGTGCTGGAAAATCTATCGCCATTGATGCTTTAGGTTTATGTTTCGGACAAAGAGTAGAAACCTCAATGGTGCGTGAAGGGCAAGAGCGTGCGGAAATTTGTGCAATTTTCCAACTAGAATCGCAAAATCCTGCTTATCACTGGTTGAGTGAGCAAGAATTACAGGATCCAGATAATCCAACTGAATGTATTTTACGTCGCATAATTAATGCAGACGGACGTTCTAAGGCTTTTATTAATAGTACACCAGTATCCGCTTCTCAATTAAAAGAAATTGCTCAATATCTTGTTCATATTAATGGGCAACACGCTTCTCAATTATTGTTAAAAAATGACTATCAGCTTCAGTTAGTTGATAATTTTGCCGCTCATCCTGAATTACTTGTGAAAATGCGTGAAGATTATCAGACATGGAAAAATCTTCAAAATCAAGTTAAAACCTTTCAACAAAAAGTGGCGGAAAATGAAGCACGTAAACAACTTTTACAGTATCAAGTGGATGAGTTAGATGAATTTAACCTTCGACCAAATGAATATTTGGAATTAGAAGATGAACAACGTCGTTTATCTAGCAGCGAACAGCTAACTCAACTTTCCCAATCTGCACTGCAAATTTTAAGTGAAAATGACACCGTAAATATCGATAGTTTGCTTTATCGTGCGACACAATATATTGATGAATTAGCTGAACTTGATCCGCAATATGCTGAAGTGCAAAATATGTTGAATGATGCATTGATTCAAGTGCAAGAAGCAACCAGTGAAGTGCAAAATTTATCAAGTAATATCGAGCAGGATCCTCAACTTTTACATGAAATCGAACAGCGAATTAGTCAGGCTTTACAACTTGCTCGTAAACATCAAGTTAAACCTGAAGATCTTGTAGAACAGCACAAAAAATTAAAAGCAGAATTAACCGCACTTTTAGATTTTTCTGACAGTGAAGAGATGTTGATTGAGCAAGAAAAACTCGCATTTGAACAAATGCAAGCAACGGCTACAGCATTAACAGCAAGTCGTCAGCAATTTGCAACCCGCTTAGCACAAAATGTCACACAGTCGATAAAACAACTTGCAATGGAAAACGCTGAATTTTATGTAGAGTTGAATACGGATTTAGATAAAGTGAGTGCAAATGGTGCGGATAATGTGATTTTCACTTTGCGTAGTAATTTAGGACAACAACCGCAGCCATTAGCTAAAATTGCCTCTGGTGGTGAGCTTTCTCGTATTTCTTTAGCCATTCAAGTTTTAACTTCTGATCAATCAGCTATTCCAACCTTAATTTTCGATGAAGTGGACGTGGGCATTAGCGGAAAAACAGCAAGTGTTGTCGGAAAACTTTTACGTCAATTAAGTGAACGCTGCCAAGTATTATGCGTAACCCACTTGCCACAAGTTGCTTGTCATGGCCATCATCAGTTTAATGTGGAAAAATTTACTGTGGATAATAAAACTGAAACAAAAATGACCGCACTTTCACAATCTGAACGTGTACTAGCCTTGGCAAGACTCTTGGGCGGAAGTGAAATTACAGAATTAGCCTTAGCCAATGCACAGGAAATGTTAGATTTGGTTCATTAAAAATAGGATTGAATATTTAGTTTTTGCGAGGTTTCAAGAAGATTTGTGATGAAGGCTATTTTTGAAACGTCCACAAGCCATATTTTAGGATACAAATAACCTATCCCAAAATGCTTGAATAAATGACCGCTCTTTGACAAATTCACTGTCTTCCACAACGGAAGATTTACCCAACAAATTTAAATGATGAATGGTATTGCGTAAATCGACATAACATTGTTTTAATGTGTCGCAGTCTGTTTGGCTAATAATATCAGCCTCTGCCATATCATTAAAAATGCGAACATTGTCTGACCATTTTGTTAGTTGTGAGTTTTGTGGGGCATTGGCAAGCATTAAATATTGAGCGATAAATTCAATATCAGTGATACCACCGCGATCTGTTTTAAGATTAAATTCACCATCTTTTGAATGAGACAAATGGGCAAACATTTTTTCCCGCATTTCAACAATGTCTCGTTTTAATTGCTCAATATCTCGTGATGTAGAAAGTACTTGTTGGCGGATATGTTCAAATTTCGTTTTAAGAGATGTTTCACCAAATACTGGACGAGCACGCACAAGTGCTTGTTTTTCCCATGTCCAAGCATCATTCAATTGATAATGGGCAAATGCAGAAAGAGAGCAACCAATTAAGCCAGCATCACCAGAAGGGCGTAGGCGCATATCTGCCTCATAAAGTACGCCAGCAGAAGTATTTATGCTGAAAATACTTACAATTTTTTGTGCCAAACGCAGGTAAAATTGATTGCTATCAATCACTTTTTTGCCACCTGTTGTTTGACTTTCTACGGCATCGTACAAAAATACGAGGTCTAAATCGGATTTATAACCGAGTTCAATACCACCTAGTTTTCCATAACCAATAACTAAAAATCCTTTTTCGTTATTTTGTAAATGTTCAGGTACACCAAATCTAGAGGAAACTTGTTTCCAAGCTAGATTCACAACCACTTCAATAATGGCTTCAGCAAGATAGGTTAAATGATCGCTTACTTTCATTACTGGCAATGCACCTAAAATATCTGCCGCTGCCACTTTTAATAGGGTTGCTTGTTTAAATTGACGTAAAGCATCGATAAGCTGTTCTTCATCATCAGGGGGTAAACGAAGCAAATATTGGTGTAACTCTGTAGGATATTGGGTAAATGGCAAGGGATGGCGTAGTGCTTCCGTATTAAGCAATTCATCTAATAAGATAGGATGGCGCGCCAATTGTTCTGAAATAAGTTGAGACTGCGCACAAAGTTCAATAACTTGCTGAAGGGCACGAGGATTTTCCAATAATAATTCTAAATAAGTCGTACGACTCGAAATTTTTTCAATAATGTTCAGTATTCGGGGGAGCAAAGTGCGGTAATTTTCTTGTTCAAAAATGAGTGCAAGTATTGTTGGCATCAAATGACTCAAAACATCACGCCCACGCAAACCAATCACTCTGTGATTTAGGCCGTCTTTGAATTGAGCAAGCTTTTCTAAAACTTCATCAATATTATTTTCTGATACACCACTCTCTAATAATGTTTGTTCAATATCCTCAAAATCTGCTTCTAAAAAATCTTGCCATTGGCTATCAGTTTGTGAAGGCTCATCTTGTTCATCACCGATTAATTGAGTAAATACTGCCCGCACTTTTTCTTGTTTTTGTTGTAAAGTGCGGTAAAAATCGTCCCAATTTTCTATTGGATAATGTTTTTCAATGGTTTGATTATTTTCATTTAAACAGGTGAATGTTTTACATGCCTCGACTAAACGAATTTTATCTATTTCATCGGTTGGTAGTGTTTGCGTTTGTTGATCGTTAATGGCTTGTAGAATGTTTTCTACGCGGCGTAAAAAAATATAACTTTCACGTAAATCGTGGAATTGTTGTTCGGTAATTAATCCTAGTTTGGTAATTTCAGGCAAGATCTTTAAGAGTGAATGTTGTTGCAGATTGATTTCTCGCCCGCCTCGAATGAGTTGAAAAACTTGTACGATAAATTCGACTTCACGAATACCACCAGCACCTAGTTTAATATTATCTTTCAAACCACGACGGCGTACTTCTCGCTCAATTTTGCCTTTCATTTCACGTAAAGATTGAATCACACTAAAGTCAATATAGCGACGATACACAAAGGGGCGTAACATTTTTTGCAATTTAGATACGTTGGGATCCTTTGTTTGTACGCCCAATACTCGCCCTTTAATCATTGCATAGCGTTCCCAATCTCGACCTTGATCTTGATAATATTGTTCCATTGCTGCAAAGCTGAGAACAAGCGCGCCGCTGTCACCAAATGGGCGCAAGCGCATATCGGTTCGATATACAAAACCATCAGAGGTAAATTCATCTAAGGCAGAAATAAGGCGTTGTCCTAAACGTGTGAAAAATTTCGTATTATCTACAGAACGTCGAGCATTCGTATTTTCAATAGATGTTTCCCCTTGTGATGGATAAGTGAAAATTAAATCAATATCCGAGGAAAAATTTAGTTCAAAGCCGCCTAGTTTCCCCATTCCTAGGATATAAAGTTGTTGCGGATTGCCTTGTTCATCCATTGGTGTGCCTATCTCCGCACAGGCTTGATGATAAAGCCAATCGCGGGCAGCGATAATTAAACTCTCTGCAAGTTGTGAAAGCTGAACAAAAATTTCCTCAACAGTGGCAAGATTCAAACTTTGACAAAAACTTAATTTTGCCATTTCAATGTTACGGAATTGGCGTAATGTTTGATAGAGTGCAGTTTCGTCATGTACATTGGCTAACTCTCTATTCAAACGTTCAATATAGGCAGTGCAATCTGCAAAACAGGGGGATTTTTCCCACCATTGTTTCACTAAGTGCGGGTATTTTTGCAAGACTTTTTCCACAAAGTCAGACATTGCTATGGCATAGCCTAATTGATAAACAGGCAGTTCTGGATGATTTGAATTTTGTTGAATAGCTTCGTGAATTTTTTCTGGGGAAAGCTCTGGAAAAGATTGGCACAGGATTGTGCCAAGAGATTGTAATTTTTGTTTGATGAGGGCCGAAAGTGCGGTCATTTTTTCTAACCTTTTTGATAGGAATCTAAGTGACGTAATACGGTTTCTTTCGCTTGTTGAGGTTGCAAACTATCCAGCCATTGTATTGGTGTTTTCCAACCGCGTAGCCAAGTGAGCTGGCGTTTTGCAAGTTGGCGCGTTGCACAGATACCACGGAAAATCATTTCCTCGTGATCGTAATCGCCTTGCAAATATTCCCACATCTGACGGTAGCCTACACAGCGAATTGACGGCAGATTAATATTTAAATCGCCACGTGCATAAAGTTTTTCTACCTCTTCTTGAAAGCCCAGTTCAATCATTTTATGAAAGCGTTGTTCGATGCGTTCATGCAAAACATGGCGATCTTGCGGCGCAATTGCAAATTGCACAAAATCATAAGGCAAGGCTTCGCCTTTTTCTTCAGTCAGCTCTGTGAGTGATTTTCCCGTGATATAAAAAACCTCTAAAGCACGATTGATTCGTTGAGAATCACTCGGATTAATTCGGGCGGCAGACATGGGATCGATTTTGGCGAGTTCTGTATGCAATGCTGCCCAACCTTGTTGAGCTGCTTTTTGTTCAAGCTCGGCGCGAATATTTTCATCAGCAGAAGGCAAGGGAGAAAGCCCTTCAATTAATGCTTTGTAATACAACATCGTGCCGCCCACTAGTAACGGGATTTTGCCTTGTGCGGTAATATCCGCCATTTCGCATAGCGCATCATCGCGGAAATTCATTGCGGAATAGCTTTCTGATGGATCTAAAATATCAATCAAACGGTGAGGCGCAAGAGCAAGTTCTTCTTTTGATGGTTTCGCTGTGCCAATATCCATTCCCTTATAAATAAGAGCTGAATCCACACTAATCACTTCGACTGGAAGCGAACTTCGTAGTTGAATAGCTAAATCCGTTTTGCCTGAGGCCGTAGGGCCCATTAAAAAAATTGCGGTTGGTTTCATGAAGAATCTAAATTTCGTCTAATAAAGGCTGCCAATTAACAGGTTTGAGTAATTGGGTGAATGCCGTGCGATTTGTTTGCGTGAGTAAACGTTCCGTCTCGCTCAATAAATTGAGTGCATCCGCTAAAGCGTTAAAGGTTTTGCATTCTAATTGTGCGCAAAGTGCGGTTAAAAATGGTGATGAATTTTCATCTCTAGTCAGCATTGCCATCACGCATTTTTGTAGATTTTGTGTGCGTAATACACTTGGCACTTTATTTAAGGTTAAACGTAATTGTGCTTGATTTTCGATAAATTCAAAGCCAATTTTTTTGAAGTCATCTGAATATTGTTGCCATGCTTGAAATTGTGCTTCCGTTAAGCGAAACACGATTGGAATCAACAATGGTTGTTGTTCAATCTGTATTTGTTGTAAAGCCAATTGCCATTGCAAGCGTTGTAATTTTTCCAATGAAAGCAAAAAGAAATCTTGGTTCTGTTGTAATAAGAGCGCGCGATTTTCAATAAGTGAAAGGGCACGCAGATGTGATGAGCACTCAATTATTTCAGTTGAGATGATTTTAGCTGTATCTGAAATATTTTGTTGTGCTGTATCCGATATATCCTTTTGCGCTGTAGGCGGTAACGTGCGTAACAATTCAGCATATAAACGTTGCTCAGTTTTACTCGGTGCATCAGAACGGTAATCTCGATAACCAGTACTTACATGATTTGGCAACACTGGTGTGTTAGAAAAGTGCGGTTGATTTTGCTGTGGTTTTTCATAATATTTTGGCGCAAAGCTATTTTGCCCCGCAGCTGCACGATTAGGACGAATGCTATAATTCGGTTGGGGCTCACGCACTGTATTTTCTTCGTGATTTTCTACCGCACTTTGGTCTGTGTGCCAATTAAGCTGTTCTTGATTGTTTAGTGCATAACTTATGCCTTCGTAAATAAAATCATGAATGAGGCGTTGTTGATGAAAGCGTACTTCATGTTTGGTTGGATGAACATTGACATCTACATCGTGCGGGTTTAAATCAATAAACAACACAAACGCAGGATAAGCATCGGTTGGTAAATATTGAGCATAGGCTTGTCGAATCGCATGGCTGATCACTTTATCTCGAACCATTCGGCCATTAATATAGCAATAACTTAAATCATTTTGAGTTCGGCTAAAATTTGGTGTCGCCACCCAGCCAGATAAGTGCAAATCATCGTGTTTCCAATCAATTCGTAAGGCATTTTTGACAAAATCATCCCCACAAATCGCGGCGACACGTTTTAGTTGTTGATTGATTGCTTCGGCAGGACGGTATTGACGGATAATTTTCCCATTATGAGTCAATGTAAATGCCGTATTGAATTTTGTTAAAGCAATGCGGCGAATGACTTCATCAATATGAGCAAATTCTGTTTTATCTGTGCGCAAAAATTTTCGGCGGGCTGGCGTGTTGAAAAAAAGATTGGCGACTTCAACTGTTGTGCCGACAGGATGTGATGCTGGTTTGATTGTGGTTTCCATATCACGACCTTGCGCATAAACTTGCCACGCTTCAGTTTGTTCTTCGGTACGAGAAGTAAGGGTTAGGCGTGATACGGAACTGATACTAGCTAATGCCTCGCCACGAAAACCTAAACTTAAAATCGCTTCGAGATCGTCAAGATCGGCTATTTTACTCGTAGCATGTCGTGCTAAAGCGAGGCTTAATTCTTCTTTTGGAATACCACAGCCATTGTCACGAATGCGGATTAAATTTGCCCCACCATTTTCGATATCAATTTGGATTTTATTTGCACCTGCATCAAGGCTATTTTCCACTAATTCTTTTACCACTGATGCAGGGCGTTCTACCACTTCTCCAGCAGCAATTTGGTTAGCAAGTTGTGGGGAAAGAATTTTAATAGGCATTTATTTTTCTCTTAATTTTATTTTTTGTCCTGTAATAACTTTGCCATTTTTTAAATGTGGATTTAGGCTCAATAGTATATTTACTGGAATGTTATATTCCCTCGAAATAGCATAAAGTGTTTGATTTTTTGTTACTTTATGATAGAGCGGAATTATATTTTTTTGATTATTAGTTTGTGTATTTTTCTCTTTTTTTAAATCTTTATTGGTATTATTTATTGAGCTATTTTGTTTTTTATGAAAATCATTTTCTTTAATTGTTAATGATTTATTTTTTATCTCGACATTATCAGGGATTTTAATACTTTCATTTAGCCAAAGTGTTTTTCTCTTTAATTGATTTAATTTAATAATATCAGAGACTTTTACGTGATATTTATTTGATAAGCTACCTAAACTTTCTCCTTTTTTTACAATATGGCGAATGCCACTGTCTTTAATATTATCTTCATTTATATTTTGTTCTGAAGTGCGGTTATTTTTCCCTGATTTTTTTATATCGTTTTGTTTGATGTTTTGCACTAAATTGTCTTTAACTAAAGTGTTGGTTTTACCGCTACGGAATGCAACTAAGCCTTCATAAATCATATAAGCAATGCGGCGACGATAAGTTTGGGAATTAAGTTTTTTTTCTTCTTCTGAATTGGAAAGAAATCCAGTTTCTACCAACACAGAAGGAATATCTGGCGAACGTAGAACACCCAAACTTGCATGTTGTGGTGTACTACGACTCAAGGTTGTTATTTTCGCAAAATGGTGCAAAATATGTTCGCCTAACACATAGCCAGTACGTTGGCTATGTCCGAATTGCAGATCAAGTACAGTCTGGTCAAGATATTTGTCATTATTGTGTGAAAGCACCTTTCCCGCTCCACCAAGTAATTCCGAGCGTTTTTCATCGTCTTCTAACCATTGACCCATTTCATCATTGGCTCGACGGTTTGACAATACCCAAACAGAAGCCCCGCGACGATCAGGCGATTCAGATGAATCCGCATGAATGGAAATAAGATAATTCGCTTTAAATTTACGTGCGATTTCTGAACGTTCAGGCACGGAAATATAATAATCACTTTTACGCGTTAATACACCACGAAAATGTGGATCTTTATCTAATAAGGCTTTTAATTCTTTTGCAATTGAAAGGGTAACATTTTTTTCATAAATGCCTAAGTTTCGGCCGATTGCACCAGGATCTTTTCCTCCGTGACCAGGGTCAATTGCAATCGTAATAGGAGCTGCAAAAATAGAAAAGCTAAATGTCGAGAAAAAAAGAAAAAATAAAATTTTAGTTTTCATAAATAAGTTAATTAGAAAATGCGCTTATAATATTTTTACCCAAATTTGTTTGTGCGATTAATTCAATATTTCGTGCATCATCGTAATAATCAATATTCACTAAAATATCCGATTCCGGCAATATGCCTTGGCCTTTTTCAGACCATTCAATTAAGCAAATGCTACCCGTATTAAAATAATCTCTAATACCCATAAATTCGAGTTCTTCAGGATCTGCTAGACGATATAAATCAAAATGATAAATCATTTTGCCTGCAATATTGTATTCTTCAACCAGCGTATAAGTTGGGCTTTTTACATTACCTTGATGACCGATGCCTTGCAACATTCCGCGTGTCAGCGTTGTTTTTCCTGCCCCAAGATCACCGTTAAGATAAACCATAATGGCTTTTTCTGTATGCAATTTTAAAAGAATTTCGGCGAATTTTTTGCCGAAGCGAAGCATAGAAAATTCATCAGGGATATATTGAGTTAAGCTTTCCATAACGGGTCATGAATGAAGAAAAATGTGGGCTGATTCTACCGCACTTTTGAGGTTCATAAAAGTGCGGTGAAATTTCTAGGGATTTAATTTTATCATTTTGTGGTCAGCAAATTGCTTGACCAGCTCTGTTATGATTTGACTATTTGGTAAAACTAAATCCGATGCGATTTCAAACAACGGCACAATGACAAACTCACGGTTATGCATATCATAATGGGGAATTGTTAAGCGTTCGTTTTGAATGATTTCGTTGCCGTAAAGCAAAATATCTAAATCTAACGTGCGTTCGCCCCAGCGACGTAAACGCACTCGACCTTGCTCGTTTTCAATACGCTGTAATTCATCTAATAGAGCAAGAGGACTAAGCTCGGTTTTAATTTTTGCAACGGCATTCACATAATCGGGTTGATCTTGTGGACCGAGCGGTTTGCTTTTATAAAAAGAGCTCGTTGCTACTAAATGAGTGTTTGGTAACTGACTTATCGCTTTAAGCGCAGCATGTAATTGTTCTACAGGTGTGTTTAAATTGCTACCTAGAGCAATATATGCAGTAATCATCTTTTTCCTTATTCAGCTGAGCGCGTTGTTTTACGACGGCGTGGACGGTAGTATTTTTTCTTTGGTTTAGGATGTAAGCGTTGTTGCTCGTGTATCAATTGTTCACGCTGTTCGCCATTACTAAATTGATATTCGTGCCACCATTTGGCTAATTCAATGGTTTCGCCACCTTCAATTTCTGCACGCATAGCCAGTAAATCAAAGCCAGCACGGAATTTTGGATGTTCCATGGTACGCATTGGTGCTGATCTAGTACGTTTTAATAATTGCAGTTGTAAGAACCAAATGTCACGAATGACCGCAGTATGACGACGTGGTGCAGCCAAAGCACGGCAGAATAAATCTAAAACTTCATTGCCAGCCAACGCATAAGCATCATGATTATTTAAACCACCTTCATTTTTCAAGATTTCCACTTTTTCGCGTAATGGATACCAGAAAAATGCTGCAAATAAGAATGCAGGATTAATACGAAGTTTATCCGCAACACGTTCATCCGTAGAAGTAAGTGCAGTGACGATCATGCGTTCCGCAAAGCTATCTTCTTTCTCTGTAAAATATGAGCTTAATGCAGGGAAAAGTTGTTCAAATAAACCATATTGGCGTAATAACCGATAGGTTTTTACCCCTTGTCCTGCCTGCAATAATTTTAAACTTTCATCAAATAAGCGAGCTGGCGGAATATTTTTTAATAAAGGCGCAAGTTCACGAATTGGCTGTTCACTTGGTTTTTCAAGGAACATATCAAGTTTTGCCATAAAACGAATTGAGCGTAGCATGCGCACAGGATCTTCTTGATAACGTGTAACAGGATCGCCAATTAAGCGTAGTTTTCCTGCTTTGAGATCCTTAATGCCCTCGAAATAATCTCGTAACGTATTATCTTGTGGATTGTAATACAGCGCATTGACCGTAAAGTCTCGGCGCACTGCATCTTGTTCAATCGTACCGTAAACATTATCGCGCAGTAACATGCCTTCATTGCTCTGTTTCGCTTGATTTTCATTGCGAGCATCACTGTGATTGGCACGGAAAGTGGCGACTTCAATAATATCTCGACCAAACATAATATGTGCTAATCGGAAACGGCGACCCACTAAACGGCATTGGCGTTGAAAAATATTTTGGATTTGCTCAGGACGGGCGTTTGTTGCAACATCAAAATCTTTTGGTTTTTTACCGAGCAATAAGTCACGGATACATCCACCGACGATATAAGCCTCGAAACCTTGACGTTGCAGTTTTTCCACTACATTGAGTGCATTACGGCTAAAATCACGCGGAGAAATATCAAATTGAGCCGCTTTAATCACATTTTTATCATAGCGACGTGTTTGTTCTGATTTTTTTGCTCGCGCTTTTGGCATTTGGCTATTAGAACGCTCAACTCGTTTAGAATGAGCACTTGTTTTGGCAACCTCTTTTGATTTTTTTGTCTTCTTGCCAAACAAATTTTTGATATAAGTAAGAATAATTTACTCCGTTTTGTTGTTGGAAATAAATGACTTGGCTCTTTTCCTGTAAAGAAAAAGGCAAGTGGATTTTCCTGCATTTTTAAATGCAAAAAAGTGCGGCTAATTTTAACCGCACTTTTGTATTTTTCAATAGAATGAATTAACCAGCGACTTGTTTTTCGCGGATTTCAGCTAAAGTTTTGCAATCAATGCAAAGATCTGCTGTTGGGCGTGCTTCTAAACGGCGAATGCCAATTTCTTCACCACAACAATCGCAGTAACCAAAATCGTCAGTATCAAGTTTCTTCAAGGTTGCTTCGATTTTTTTCATTAGTTTACGTTCGCGATCTCGATTACGTAATTCTAGACTAAATTCCTCTTCTTGAGTTGCTCGGTCTGCAGGATCGGGGAAATTGGTTACTTCATCCTGCATATGTGCAACGGTGCGAGAAGCTTCTTCCACGATTTGCTCGTGCCAAGCATTAAGAATCTTTCTGAAATGAAGAATTTGCTCTTCATTCATATATTCTTCATCTTTTTTCATTTGATAAGGCTTAACGCCTGCTAAATCTAGCAAGCTCAATGATTCTCTTGACATCTCTCACTCCTAATACATACAGAATTTAAGCGTGGACTTCACGACTTCCTGTCTTGTTATTTTAGTTTGTTCCTGACAGCTCTTTTAGGAACCCAACTTTTGCGGGCGGTATAAATATCAGAAGTTGTTTGTTTTAGCAAGTAAATTTTCCTGAAAAATTTATTTTTACGATATGGATCGCAAAATTTGAAGCAATCGTTTGCATATTTAAATAAAACTAGCCTAGGCTTAGAGAGACTGGAATTAATCTTTTATAAAAATGAAATTAAACTTAATAACTTTAGCTGTCTTGTTAATTGTCGCGGATTTAACGTTGTTATTTCTACCGCAACCGTTGCTATTGCCTTGGCAAGTTGCTCTCGTTATTGCGCTTGTTTTGATTTTTCTTTTTATTTTCTTGCGTAGAAATTTCTTAGTTAGCCTTGCTTTTTTTGTTGCCTCTCTTGGCTATTTTCATTATTCGGCTTTGAGTTTATTACAACAAGCTCAAAATATTACCGCTCAAAAGCAAGTGGTAACTTTTAAGATTCAAGAAATTTTGCACCAACAGGATTATCAAACGCTTATCGCCACAGCAACATTGGCGAATAATTTGCAAGAACAACGAATTTTCTTAAATTGGAAAGCGAAAGAGGTGCCTCAATTATCGGAAATTTGGCAAGCTGAAATTTCTTTACGTCCCCTTTCTGCGCGATTAAATTTCGGTGGGTTTGATCGGCAACAATGGTATTTTTCAAAAGGAATTACGGCTGTTGGAACGGTAAAAAGTGCGGTGAAAATTGCGGATGTTTCATCATTGCGAGCAGAAAAATTGCAACAAGTGAAAAAACAAACAGAAGGGTTGTCCTTACAAGGTTTATTGATTGCCTTAGCTTTTGGCGAACGGGCTTGGTTAGATAAAACCACTTGGTCAATTTACCAACAAAGCAATACCGCGCATCTTATTGCTATTTCTGGCTTACATATTGGGTTGGCTATGGGGATTGGATTTTACTTGGCGCGTGTTGTGCAAGTATTTTTCCCCACCCGTTTTATTCATCCTTATTTTCCTTTAGCTTTTGGTGTTTTATTTGCTTTAATTTATGCGTATTTGGCTGGTTTTAGCGTGCCAACTTTTCGTGCCATTTCAGCACTTGTTTTCGTTTTATTTATTCAAATAATGAGGCGACATTATTCGCCCCTTCAGCTTTTTACGGTGGTTGTCGGATTCTTGCTTTTCTGCAATCCATTAATGCCGCTTTCGGTCAGTTTTTGGCTTTCTTGTGAGGCAGTTGGGTGTTTGATCCTCTGGTATCGTTATGTGCCTTTTTCACTTTTTCAATGGAAAAATCGCCCCTTTTCACCAAAAGTGCGGTGGATTTTGAGTTTATTTCATTTGCAATTTGGGTTATTGCTCTTTTTTACACCTTTGCAACTTTTTCTATTTAATGGCTTATCGTTGAGTGGATTTTTAGCCAATCTTATGGCGGTTCCAATTTATAGTTTTTTGCTTGTGCCATTAATTTTATTTGCCGTTTTTACTAACGGCACAATGTTTTTTTGGCAACTAGCAAACAAGTTAGCCGAAGGAAGTACTGGGTTAATTTCTGTTTTTCAAGGAAATTGGCTCACGGTTTCATTTAATTTAGCATTATTTTTAACCGCACTTTGTGCAGGAATTTTTATGTTAATTATTTGGCGTATTTATCGAGAACCAGAGGCTTCATCATCAACTTGGAAAATTAAACGACCAAGATTTTTTACATTGAATCTCAGTAAACCTTTGCTAAAAAATGAACGAATCAACGTTTTGCGATGTTCTTTCGGCATTATTCTTATGTGTTTTATGATTTTGTTGTTTAAACAATTTAGTAAGCCAACTTGGCAGGTAGATACTTTAGATGTGGGGCAGGGCTTGGCAACGCTGATTGTGAAAAATGGCAAAGGGATTCTTTATGATACGGGTTCTTCTTGGCGAGGTGGAAGTATGGCTGAGTTGGAAATTTTGCCTTATTTACAAAGAGAAGGGATTGTTTTGGAAAAATTGATTTTAAGCCACGACGATAACGATCACGCAGGTGGTGCTTCAACAATTTTAAAGGCGTATCCCAATGTGGAATTAATTACCCCTTCGCAAAAAAATTATGGGGAAAATTACCGCACTTTTTGTACTGCTGGGCGTGATTGGCATTGGCAAGGGTTGCATTTTCAAATACTTTCTCCTCACAACGTTGTGACACGAGCTGATAATCCCCATTCTTGTGTAATTTTAGTCGATGATGGAAAGCATAGCGTTTTGCTAACTGGCGACGCTGAAGCAAAAAATGAGCAAATTTTTGCCCGCACTTTAGGCAAAATCGATGTGTTGCAAGTGGGGCATCATGGGAGTAAAACATCGACAAGTGAATACTTGCTTTCTCAGGTTAGACCAGATGTAGCGATTATTTCTAGTGGACGTTGGAATCCGTGGAAATTCCCTCATTATTCGGTTATGGAAAGGCTTCATCGCTATAAAAGTGCGGTAGAAAATACCGCTGTTTCGGGGCAAGTGCGGGTAAATTTTTTTCAAGACCGATTAGAAATCCAGCAAGCTCGCACAAAATTTTCCCCTTGGTATGCGCGTGTAATTGGATTATCAAAGGAATAAAAGGTACAATGCACGCAATTTTTACTATTAGATAGCGATTATGCAAGAGCAAAAATTACAAGAAAATGATTTTTCAACCTTACAAACTTTTAAACGTTTGTGGCCAATGATTAAACCTTTTAAAGCGGGGCTTATTGCTTCAGGTATTGCGTTAGTTTTTAATGCATTGGCTGATTCAGGCTTGATTTACTTGTTAAAACCTTTGTTGGACGATGGTTTTGGTAAGGCAAACCATTCATTTTTGAAAATAATGGCTTTTGTTGTTGTGGGAATGATTATTTTACGTGGCGTGACTAACTTTATTTCTAATTATTGCTTGGCGTGGGTATCAGGCAAAGTTGTCATGACAATGCGTCGCCGCTTATTTAAACATTTAATGTTTATGCCAGTGAGTTTCTTTGACAGAAATTCAACGGGGAAATTACTTTCTCGTATCACTTATGATTCTGAGATGATTGCAAGTTCTTCTTCAGGATCTTTGATTACCATTGTGCGAGAAGGAGCATATATTATTTCGCTATTGGCAGTGATGTTTTATACAAGCTGGGAATTAACCCTTGTTTTATTTGTTATCGGGCCAATTATTGCAGTATTGATCACTATCGTTTCAAAAATTTTCCGTAAGTTGAGTAAAAATTTACAAGATTCAATGGGGGAATTGACGGCGACGACGGAGCAAATGCTGAAAGGACATAAAGTCGTGATTTCTTTTGGTGGTCAGTTTGTCGAGGAAGAGCGTTTTAATAAAGTGAGTAACAACATGCGTCGTAAAGGTATGAAAATGGTTACTGCAGATTCCATTTCCGACCCTGTTGTGCAGATTATTGCTTCTTTTGCTTTAGTTGCTGTATTGTTTTTAGCTACCACGCCATTAATTGCGGAAGATAATCTAAGTGCGGGTTCTTTTACGGTAGTTTTTTCATCTATGTTGGCAATGATGCGCCCATTAAAATCCTTAACGAATGTAAACTCTCAATTCCAACGTGGAATGGCAGCCTGTCAAACTTTATTTGCCATTTTAGACTTAGAACCAGAAAAAGATAACGGCACTTATAAAGCAGAACCTGCTAAAGGCGAGTTAGAATTTAAAAATGTGAGTTTTGCATATCAGGGAAAAGAGGAACTTGCATTGAATAATATTTCTTTTAGCGTGCCTGCAGGAAAAACCGTTGCTTTAGTGGGACGTTCTGGATCAGGCAAATCAACCATTGCTAATTTAGTGACACGTTTTTATGATGTTGAGCAAGGCGAGATTTTACTGGATGGCGTAAATATCCAAGATTATCGTTTATCTAATTTGCGTGAGAACTGTGCCGTGGTTTCTCAACAAGTCCATTTATTTAACGATACTATTGCGAATAATATTGCTTATGCAGCACAAGATAAGTATTCTCGCGAAGAAATTATTGCTGCAGCAAAAGCGGCTTATGCTTTAGAGTTTATCGAAAAATTACCGCAAGGTTTTGATACGGTAATTGGCGAAAATGGCGCGAGCCTATCTGGTGGGCAACGCCAGCGTTTAGCGATTGCTCGTGCTTTATTGCGTAATTCGCCAGTATTAATTTTAGATGAAGCCACATCTGCACTAGATACGGAATCTGAACGCGCCATTCAATCTGCATTAGATGAATTGAAGAAAGATCGTACTGTTATCGTAATCGCCCATCGTTTATCAACCATTGAAAATGCGGATGAAATTCTTGTGATTGATCACGGAGAAATTCGTGAGCGAGGCAACCATAGAGCATTGCTTGAACAAAATGGAGCTTATAAACAGCTATACAGTATGCAGTTTAGTGGCTAATTTATTAATTATCGAAAACGCGAGTTGAAAAACTCGCGTTATTTTATCCGCACTTATTAGAAAGGATTCCCTATGCCCTTCTGGTATTCCAATTCCAAACTTATTTGGCTCTTATCGCCTTTTTCTTTATTGTTTTGGTTGATTAGCCAACTTCGTCGCGCCTTATTCTCTTTGGGGATAAAATCTTCTTATCGTGCACCAAAACCAGTGATAATTGTGGGGAATTTGTCTGTGGGTGGAAATGGCAAAACGCCCGTGGTGGTGTGGCTTGTGGAAGAATTAAAAAAACGAGGTTTGCGCGTAGGTGTGATTTCTCGTGGTTACGGCAGTAAATCTAAAACTTATCCGTTGTTTGTTACTGAAAATACAAATCCAATTGAAGGTGGCGATGAACCTGTATTGATTGCTAAACGTACTAATGTTCCTGTCGTGATTTCCCCGAATCGCCAGCAAGCGATTGAATTACTCTTAAGCCAAGCAGAGTGCGATATTATTGTTTCTGACGATGGTTTACAGCATTATCAATTACAGCGTGATTTAGAAATTGTCGTAATGGACGCAGAGCGTGCGTTGGGAAATGGTTTTGTATTGCCTGCAGGCCCATTGCGAGAATTACCAAGTCGATTAAAATCCGTAGATTTTGTGATCACTAATGGTGGAAAAAATCAGTATTCAGATGCAGTTATGTATCTTGTACCCCATTTCGCGATTAATTTAAAAACCAATGAAAAACGCCAATTAAATGAATTTCAATCGGGTGTTGCCATTGCAGGGATTGGCAATCCACAGCGTTTTTTTACTATGTTAGAAAAGTTAGGGATTCAGTTACAGCGAACGCAAGCATTTCAAGATCATCAGCATTTTGAAGTGTCTCAATTAGAAAAACTTGCTGAAAATCAACCGCTCTTTATGACGGAAAAAGATGCCGTAAAATGCCAATCTTTTGCCAAAGATAATTGGTGGTATGTCCCTGTAGATGCAGAGATTATTGAGGCTGAAAAACAAGGTGAAAATTTACCGCACTTTTGGGACAAAATAGACAAACTTGTGGCGCAATATAGAAATGGCTGAAAGGATTAATCTCCAGTTGTTTTGATTGCTTGCCGATAAAGCTGAAATATTAAAGAATAAGGAATAAATTATGTCATTTACCGTGATTATCCCTGCTCGTTTTGCATCAAGTCGTTTGCCTGGAAAACCGCTTGCTGATATTGCGGGTAAGCCAATGATTCAACATGTATTTGAGAAAGCACTGCAGTCTGGGGCGAACCGAGTGATTATTGCCACCGATAATGAAAATGTGGCTGATGTTGCTAAAAGTTTTGGTGCAGAAGTGTGCATGACTTCGGTTAATCATAATTCTGGTACAGAACGTTTAGCGGAAGTTGTAGAAAAATTAGCGATTCCTGACAATGAAATCATTGTCAATATTCAAGGCGATGAGCCTTTGATTCCTCCCGTTATCGTGCGACAAGTGGCAGATAATTTAGCAAAATTTAATGTCAATATGGCAAGTCTTGCGGTAAAAATTCATGATGCTGAGGAATTATTTAATCCAAATGCAGTGAAAGTTTTGACGGATAAAGACGGCTATGTGCTATATTTTTCCCGTTCGGTTATTCCTTACGATCGTGATCAGTTTATGAATTTACAGGATGTTCAGAAAGTACAGCTTGCGGACGCTTACTTACGTCATATTGGCATTTACGCATATCGTGCTGGTTTCATAAAACAATATGTGCAATGGGCTCCGACTCAACTTGAAAATCTAGAAAAACTTGAGCAGCTTCGTGTGTTATATAACGGCGAACGCATTCATGTGGAGCTTGCGAAAGAAGTGCCTGCAGTGGGGGTGGATACTGCTGAAGATTTGGAAAAAGTGCGGCTGATTTTGGCGAAGGATTAAATGTTTGGCTCCCCTTGCTTGCGGGGGGAGCTGCCGAAGGCTGAGGGGGGATAAATTTAACATCGCAAGCCCCCTTCAGCTCTTTAGGCTCCTTCCCTCGAAAGCAGGGGAAGGCAAGATGTCTTTTGTTATTGGTAAA
Source organism: Haemophilus influenzae (assembly GCF_019703545.1). Taxonomy (NCBI): domain Bacteria; kingdom Pseudomonadati; phylum Pseudomonadota; class Gammaproteobacteria; order Pasteurellales; family Pasteurellaceae; genus Haemophilus; species Haemophilus influenzae. The sequence goes on from NZ_AP018771.1 coordinate 1,023,564, forward strand.
ATATTCTATGTTCAATTACAAAAAATTCCTCGCTGATGTCTCTCACGAACCTGGTGTTTATCGTATGTATGACGATAAAGATCAGGTTATTTATGTTGGGAAAGCAAAGGATCTAAAAAAACGTCTTTCAAGCTATTTTCGTAAAAATCTGAGTAGTAAAAAAACAGAGGCGTTGGTGGCATCAATTCATCATATTGACACCATGCTAACTTCATCTGAAACGGAAGCTTTACTGCTAGAGCATAATTTTATCAAGCTTTATCAGCCTCGCTATAACGTATTATTGCGTGATGATAAATCCTATCCATTTATTTTATTAACCAAAGAACGTCATCCAAGAATCACGTCCTATCGTGGGTCTAAAAAATTTGCGGGTGAATATTTCGGGCCTTATCCTCACGCAGGCGCCGTGCGTGAAACCTTATCACTTTTGCAAAAACTTTTCCCTGTTCGACAATGTGAAAATTCCGTTTATTCCAACCGCTCTCGTCCTTGTTTACAATATCAAATTGGGCGTTGTTCTGCGCCTTGTGTACAGGGATATGTTTCTGATGAAGAATATAATCAGCAAGTTGAATTAGCCCGCTTATTTTTACAAGGCAAAGATCAACTGGTGTTAGATTATTTAATCGGGAAAATGGAGCAGGCAAGCAGAAATTTAGATTTTGAACAGGCGGCTCGTTATCGTGATCAGATTCAGGCGGTGCGTTCGGTTATTGAAAAACAATTTGTATCCAATGAACGTTTAGATGATATGGATATTATGTCCATCGCTTACCAACACGGTTTAGCCTGTGTACAAGTGATGTTCATTCGTCAAGGAAAAGTGCTAGGCAATCGCAGTTACTTCCCAAAAGTCCCTGCCAATACGGATTTATCGGAACTTACCGAAACTTTTGTGGGGCAATTTTATTTACAAGGTCATCAAGGGCGAAGTATCCCAAATAGTATTATTGTCGATCGTCAATTAGCTGAAAAATCAGAGCTTGAGCAACTTCTTACGGAGCAAGCAGGCAGAAAAGTGACGATTCAAGAAAGTGTAAAAGGCGATAAGAGTAAATACTTACAGCTCGCACAAGTTAATGCTAAAGCGGCTTTAAATGTACAACTTAAACAATCTTCACGAATGTCAGAGCGTTATCAAGCGTTGTGTGATCTGTTAAATCTCCCTGAAATTAAGCGTATGGAGTGTTTCGATATAAGCCACACGATGGGAAATCAAACGGTAGCATCTTGTGTTGTTTTTAATCAAGAAGGCCCACTGAAATCTGATTATCGTCGTTTTAATATTGAAGGCATTACTGGTGGGGATGATTATGCAGCAATGGAACAAGCGTTGCAGAAACGTTATGAGCGTGATTTAGAAGAAGATAAAATTCCTGATATTATTTTTATTGATGGTGGAAAAGGGCAATTAAATCGTGCGCTGAACGTGTTCCAACATCTTCAAGTAAAATGGGATAAAAATAGACCGCACTTAATTGGCGTGGCAAAAGGTGTGGATCGTCGAGCAGGGCAGGAAGTACTGATCATCAGCAAACAAGACCGCGAAATTCATTTGCCTGATGATAGTTTGGCATTGCATTTGATTCAACACATCCGTGATGAAAGTCATAATCACGCAATAAGCGGACACCGTAAAAAACGTCAAAAAGCCTTTACACAAAGTGGTTTAGAAACGATTGAAGGTGTGGGTGCTAAACGTCGTCAGGCTTTACTGAAATATCTTGGCGGTTTACAAGGTGTGAAAAAGGCGACCTTAGATGAAATAGCCTCTGTACCAGGAATTTCCCTTAAACTTGCTGAAACGATTTTTGAAACGCTCAAAAACGATTAATCAATTATCTCTTAAATGTAAATAACGATTGCTTTTCATCATAAAGTCATTATGATCCGAACTTTCGGATCTATTTAACTCTATTATAGGAAAAATTATGTTTGAATGGATTACTGATCCTGAAGCGTGGATATCACTTGCGACACTTACTGCTTTGGAGATCATTTTAGGGGTCGATAATATTATTTTTATTAGTATCCTAGTTGGGCGTTTACCTGAAAGCCAACGCCAGTTTGGTCGTATTATTGGACTTGGTTTAGCAATGCTAACAAGAATTTTACTTTTAATGTCACTGGCTTGGATGATGAAACTTACTGCGCCATTATTTACTCTGTTTAATCAAGAAATTTCTGGGCGTGATTTGATTTTATTAATCGGTGGTTTATTCCTGATTGTGAAAAGTTCAGGCGAAATTAAAGAGGCAATAAATCATCAAGAACACCATAATTCTGAAAGCAAAAACAAAGTGAGTTATTTTGGCGTATTAATTCAAATTGCTGTGCTAGATATTGTATTTTCTTTAGATTCTGTCATTACAGCGGTGGGTATGGCAAGCCACCTTCCTGTGATGATTTTGGCGATTATGATTGCCGTTGGCGTGATGATGTTTGCAGCAAAACCAATCGGCGATTTCGTAGATACGCATCCAACCTTGAAAATTCTAGCTTTAGCCTTCTTAGTTTTAGTGGGAATTAGTTTAATTGCAGAAAGTTTGGATATTCACATCCCGAAAGGTTACATCTATTTTGCAATGGGATTCTCTGTTGTGGTCGAAATGATCAATATTCGAATGAGAAGATTGATAAAATAAATTAGAAGTGCGGTCGATAAAAATAATGTTTTTTATGACCGCACTTTTTCTTTTACTTATTGAAATACACTTTTTTTAGTGCCATCTCTAAACCGCGAAATTCAGCTAGGCCTTTTAACCGACCAATGGCAGAGTAGCCAGGGTTGGTTTTTTTACGTAAGTCATCCAACATTTGATGCCCATGATCTGGGCGCATTGGGATTAAACGCGTTTCTCCTTGATTTAATCGACGATATTCTTCATTTAATAAGGCTTTTACCACATTAAACATATCTACGTCTCCTTCTAGATGAGCTGCTTCATGGAAGGTTAGTGGATTATCTTCACGTTGAGTAGAACGTAAATGTGCGAAGTAAATACGATCAGCGAATTGTTCTATCATTTTTACGAGATCATTATCGGAGCGTACGCCATAAGAACCCGTACACATTGTAAAACCATTTGCTGGTAATGGTTGAGTTTCTACAAACCACTGCATATCTTCAATAGTTGAAACTATGCGTGGTAAGCCTAAGATTGGGCGTGGAGGATCATCTGGATGAATCGCCATTTTGATTCCTACTTCTTGGGCAACAGGTACGATCTCATTTAAAAAATAAGCCAAATGCGTACGGAATTTTTCGGGTGAAATATCTTTATAGCGATTTAATTGAGTTTGAAATTCATCAAGAGTATAACCTTCTTCTGCCCCAGGTAAGCCCGCAATAATATTATGCGTTAATTGCGTTATATCTTGCTCTGACATCTTGTCATAATAGGTTCTTGCTGCAACTTGTTCTTCTTGATTATAGGCTTTTTCTGCATCAGGACGTTTTAAAATATGAAGTTCAAATGCTGCGAAAGCGATATGATCAAAGCGCAATGCTTTAGAACCATCTGGTAATTCATAAGCGAGATCAGTACGAGTCCAGTCTAAAACAGGCATAAAATTGTAACAAACAGTGTCAATTCCGCATTGAGCAAGATTGCGAAGAGTTTGTTTGTAGTTATTAATCCATTTTTGATAATTTCCAGTCTGAGTTTTTATCTCTTCATGAACTGGTACACTTTCCACTACTGACCAGCTTAAACCTGCATTCTCTATTTCAGTTTTGCGTTTTTTAATTTCTTCAATACGCCATATTTCACCGTTAGGAATATGGTGAAGTGCAGTGACTATACCAGTTGCGCCTGCTTGACGAATATCAGATAAAGAAACAGGATCTTTTGGTCCATACCAACGCCATGCTTGTTCCATTTTTAACTCCTATAGTTTTCTAACGATCAACAACAATTGGGCTCATATTAAATAGATAACCATCAAAATTAGGATCATCTACATCAGATAATTCAAAAAGTTTTTGCTTAACATTTTCTAAATGTTGCCACATTGCTTTTTTTGCCATTGCAGGATCTTTTTTCTGCAGGGCTGTAATAATATTTTCATGATCTTGTAACCAAAGGTGACGATAACTTTGATTTGGAATATGAAGATGTAAACCCTTCCACATTTGACTATTGGTACGAAGATCCCATAATGCTTTTTGCATCTGTAAGATAACTTCATTTTGAGTTATTTCTGCTATAGTGCGATGAAAATCTTCATCTGCCACATAATCTTCATCACCTTGTTCAAGAGTATTTCGCTCTCTTGCTAGAATGTCTTTTAATTTAGTAATATCTGCTCTTGTCACTTGTAATGCAGCAAATTCAGCCATACTACTTTCTAATAATTGGCGAGCTTGTAAAAGTTCAAAAGGGCCTACATCAACCTTATCTAAAAATTCATCATTACTTGCAGTGCGTTGTGGCAATGCAATCACATACACTCCAGAACCTTTGCGTACTTCAACAAGGTTTTCTAATTCAAGCATAATTATGGCTTCTCTAATTACGGTTCGACTCACATTGAAATAATTAGCTAAATCACGTTCTGCCGGCAATTTATCGCCTATTTGATATTGGTGATTTTCAAGTTGTTCTTTTAATTCATTTCCTATTTTTTTATAGGAGCGTAAGTCACTGAGCATCATTTCTTAATCCTATCTTTGTATTTTGGTTTACCAATTATACGTTAAATGCAATATGTAAAAAACATTTATCAATATTATTATTTTGGGTTGTACTAGATAACTATAGTGATGCATACTTAACATTTTGTTTTAAAATGAAAATTTTGGATTCAATGTTACTGTAATTAAAACGCCATTCGCATTCCTTCAAATATAGTTCAAAATGCACATTTGGGAATGTCGTTAAACTTGTGTAAATGGCGTTTTGCTTGATTCCCCAAATGTTAATGTGGTTATGATTTTCAGCAAAATGTATTCTGTGATTGATACGAAAATGGCTAAATTCACTCACATTAAGTACATCATAACTACGATAAGTATCAGTGTAAACCATGCTATCAAGCCTTACTTGCTCTCGAATAATCGGAAGTTGTGTTGCCGATTAAGTATTGGCAGTGGTATGAACCTTGCCATTACGTTTAAGAAGCCCGAATACAGCCACTTTGCTGGCCGTACCACGCTCACGTTTGCGTGTGCCACCGAAGTTACTTTCATCTACTTCAATTAGACATGATTTACATTAATACTTATCAGGTAAACCAATTCTCTCTTTTCTAGAAGAATATGCAAGATTGTTTTCTTAAAAATGTGATGTATGTCACAAAATTGAAATAAATCGGTTTACCAATTTATTTTGGTTGTGTACCATTTGGTCAGTGGTTAATCATTTATGGAAGAGGGAATTATGTCAATTGCTAGAAAACATGATCTTAAAAATAAACTCATCGTTATTACTGGTGCAGGTGGAGTTTTATGTGCCTTTTTAGCTAAGCAGTTGGTTCATACACAAGCTAACATCGCTTTATTAGATATTAACTTTGATGCGGCTAATGCTGTTGCTGATGAAATTAACCAACAAGGCGGGAAAGCAAAAGCATATAAAACGGATGTATTGGATATTGATAGTCTAAAAGTAGTTCGGGAACAAATTATGCTGGATTTTGGTACTTGCGACATTTTAATTAATGGTGCGGGAGGTAATAATCCGAAAGCGACTACAGATAACGAATATCATCAACTTAATCTTAACGAAAATACCAAAACATTTTTTAATTTAGATAAATCAAGCATCGAGTTTGTGTTTAATTTGAACTACTTAGGAACACTTTTACCTACTCAAGTTTTTGCTCAAGATATGATTGGTAAACAAGGTGCAAACATTCTAAATGTGTCTAGTATGAATGCCTTTACTCCATTGACAAAGATTCCTGCGTATTCTGGTGCGAAAGCCGCTATTAGTAACTTTACCCAATGGCTGGCAGTGTATTTTTCAAAAGTGGGCATTCGTTGCAATGCTATTGCTCCAGGTTTTTTAGTGAGCAACCAAAATCAAGCATTACTTTTTGATGAACAAGGAAAACCAACACCGCGAGCAAATAAAATTTTAACCAATACTCCAATGGGACGTTTTGGTGAACCAGATGAACTTGTTGGTGGTGTGCTGTTTTTAATTGATGAAGCTTACGCAAGCTTTGTAAATGGAGTGGTATTGCCAATTGATGGTGGTTTTTCTGCTTATAGTGGTGTTTAGTGACAGTGAATTAGGTGAAAAAATGCAAAATTTCAGTAAGCAAAAAGAGGTTATTGTTTGCGTAGATTCTGATGGATGTGCAATGGATACAATGAATCTTAAACACGAAAAATGTTTTGGGCCTTGTGCGGTAGATACCTTTCATATTGAAGATAGAGAGCGTTTTCTTTCTTTATGGAACAAAATTAATTTATTTTCTGAAACACGAGGTTGTAATCGTTTTAAAGGCTTAGTGTTATCTCTCGAAGAGTATGGATATCAAGGCGACATTTCTATATTTAAATCATGGGTGAGTCGCACTAAAGAGCTTTCTAATCGAGCCTTGAAACAAGAGATTGAGATTTCACCATCAGAGGATCTAACTCTTGCGTTGCGATGGTCGGAACAAGTTAATCAAAGTATTATTACGCTCAAAGAAGAATTTAAAACGTTTCCTAATGTGCAGCAAAATCTGGCATTTATTAAAAGATTTGCGGATGTTGCCGTAGTGAGTGCAGCTAATAATGAAGCCATTATTGATGAGTGGGGAAAATACCATTTATTAGAGAGCGTTAATATTATTTTTGGACAGGATCAAGGTAGTAAAGCAGATAGCCTAAACGAGCTGAAAAAATATGGCTATCTGCCAGAAAATATCTTGATGGTGGGCGATTCACCTGGTGATTTATTTTCAGCAATGGCAAATAATGTATGTTTTTTCCCTATTTTATGTGGCTTCGAAAGTCAGTCTTGGCAGCAATTAATTTTAGAGGCGTTAGGAAAATTAGTTTATGGTCAATTTGATACGGGATACCAGCAGACATTGATTGAACAGTTCCACCATAATTTGAATACACAATCAAATAATTAAGGAGACAAATATGACTGTTGATTTAAGTAAAAAACCATTTTATCTCAATGCTGAACAAATTGCTTGGGTAGAAAATACCATTGCAAATATGAGTTTAGAAGAAAAAATTGGGCAATTATTTGTCAATATGGGTTCAAGTCGTTCAGAAGAATATTTAACTAATATGGTTAATAAATATCATATTGGAGCAGTGCGTTATAACCCAGCTAAGGCTGAAGAGGTTTATGAACAAAATCATATTTTGCAAACGAAGAGTAAAATTCCGCTTTTGATTGCGGCAAATACTGAAGCGGGCGGAAATGGTGCTTGTACAGATGGCACGGAAATTGGTCTTCAAATAAAAATTGCTGCGACTCAAGATGCTCATTATGCCTATGAAATGGGCAGAGTAGCGGGGATTGAGGCTTCGGCTATTGGTTGTAACTGGAGTTTTGCCCCAATTGTGGACATTAATTATAACTGGCGCAATCCTATTATTTCTAACCGCTCGTTTAGTTCTGATCCTGATACCGTATTGGAAATGGCGCTTGCTTATATGAAAGGCATTCAAGAAAGTGGTATTCAACCTGCCGCTAAACATTTCCCAGGAGATGGTGTTGATGAGCGAGACCAGCATCTTTCCTTTAGCATTAATGACTTTTCATGTGAAAAATGGGATGAAACATTCGGTAAAGTTTATCAAGGGTTAATTGATGCAGGGTTGCCTTCTATAATGGCGGGGCATATTCATCTACCAAGTTATGAGAAATATTTTTCTCCAGAATTAAGTGATGAAGAGTGCTTGCCTGCTACACTTTCTAAACCGCTTTTAACAGATTTATTGCGTGGAAAATTAGGGTTTAATGGTGTAATTGTTACTGATGCAAGCCATATGGTTGCAATGACATCAAGCATGAAACGTAGTGAACTTGTTCCTCAAGCTATTGCTGCTGGTTGTGATTTATTCTTATTCTTCAATGATCCAGATGAAGATTTTGCTTATATGATGGATGGATACCGCAATGGTGTCATTACTGAAACACGTTTATATGATGCTCTTTGCAGAATATTAGGTTTTAAAGCGAAACTTAATTTGCATAAGACACCAAAAGAACAAATTCTACCTCCAAAAGAAGCTGCTATGGCAAAAATTGGACTGCCAGAAAATAAAGCGATTTTCCGTCAAGTTGCTGATAAAGCGATTACGCTTGTTAAAAATAAACAAGCAATTTTCCCGATTTCGCCTGAAAAACACCCTCGAGTGTTATTAGTGAATATTAAAGGGGTTGAGGGAGGCTTTGGAAAAATGGTCGCAGGAAGCTCAAAAAGTGCCATTGAAATTTTACAAGAGCAATTGACTAAAAAAGGTTTTTCCGTCTCAATTTATCAGTCTCCGATGGATAATATTCTAGCTCTTCCCGATGAAGAACAAGTACAAGCGATTCGCAACGAATACTCCCAAAAACGTCCAATCTCTGATTTAGTTGGTCAATATGATCTGATTATTAATGTAGCAAATGTACATATGAGTACCGTACAGCGCATCGTGTGGCAAGCAACTAAAGGCACGCCGGATATACCTTTCTATGTGCATGAAATTCCAACGATTTTTGTTTCTGTGCAATGTCCATTCCATTTGGCAGATGTTCCTCAAGTTAAAACTTACATTAATGCCTATGATGGAAAACAAGACACGATGGAAATGTTAGTAGAAAAATTAATGGGCTATTCTGATTTTAAAGGCGTAAGCCCGGTTGATGCATATTGTGGGTTTAAAGATAGTTATATTTAACCATACAAGGATAAATTTATGAACACATTAGAATCAAGACCTTTTGGTCTCAAAGATAAAATTGCCTATATGACAGGTGACATCGCAAATGATATGAGCTTTATGATGTCAGCTTTTTTTCTTATGCTATTTTATACCAATGTATTAGAAATTCCAGGGTATGTTGTTGGGTTACTCTTCTTAATATCACGTGTATTAGATGCTTTTACTGATATGGGAATGGGACGTTTAGTTGATACTATGAAGCCTTTTAAAGAAGGGCGCTTTAAAGGAATAATTAGACGTGCTGCACCATTTGTCTGTTTATCTGGTTTCTTGCTATTTCTTTATGTTGTAAAAGATTGGTCATATCCAGCCAAATTAGCTTATGTGAGCATTACTTATATTATCTGGGGGAGTTTCTGTTACACTGCGGTTAATATTCCTTATGGCTCAATGGCAAGCGTTATCAGTAGTTGTCCTGAAGATCGTGCTTCTCTATCTGTATTCCGTTCGATTGGTGCCAATATTGCGCTATTAACAATTTCTTTTATTGTTCCGTTATTGATTTATAAAAATGTGGATGGTAAACAAATTATTATTCCAGAGATGTTTACTATTATTATGGGTGTTTTAATGCTCATCGCATTTTATTTGTATCAATTCTGCTGGAGAAATTCAGTTGAGCGCATTCAATTGCCAGAAAAAGTAGGGCGCAGACATAATAGAAATGAGTGTTTTGGAGATGTCAAAGCTATTTTTGTTAGTCTTTTTTCAAATAAACCATTACAAATTTTTATTTTAATTGCCATCATTTTACTATTAGCTAATTTACTTATCGGTGCAATGAATCCATACCTTTATATTGATTACTTTAATAGTAAATTTGCATTATCTATTGGTGGAACATTACCTGTCATTGCTTCTTTCTGTGTTGCACCGTTTGCACAAACCTTGGTGAAAAAATTTGGTAAAAAAGAATCAGCATCGATTGCTTTATTGCTCACTGGAATTGGATATTTTATTCTATTCGGAGTTAAAACAACCGATGTATGGTTATATATGGCAATTGCTTTCATTTCTTTATTGGGACTCAATTATTTTATGGTGATTATTTGGGCGTTTATTACTGATATTATTGATTACCAATTCCTGAAAACACATCGCCGTGAAGATGGTACTATTTATGCGGTATATTCTTTTGCACGTAAAATTGGACAAGCACTTGCAGGCGGATTAGGTGGTGTTGCATTAAGTTTGGTAGGTTATATGCCTAATGTGCCAAGTCAATCAAGTGAAACTCTGAATTCAATTTATAATGTTGCAACGTTGGTTCCTGCAATCTCTTGCATTGCAATTTTTGTTATTTTAACTTTCTGGTATCCACTTTCAAAAGAAGTTGTCGATAATAATTCTCGTGAATTGGAGAAAATAAATAAATAATAATCTATCCCCTCTTTTAGAGGGGAATCTCCTTCTTCTTATTTACAGAATCATTCAAAGGTAACATTATGAAATCATTTATGGATGAAAATTTCCTTCTTTCAACGAATACTGCAAAAATTCTCTATCATGATTATGCCAAAAATAAACCTATTTTTGACTATCACTGTCATTTAAATCCAAGAGAAGTGGCGGAAAATCGTCAATTTAATGATTTAGCTGAAATTTGGCTAGAGGGTGATCACTACAAATGGCGTGCCTTACGTACAGCTGGAGTACCAGAAGAATTGATTACAGGGAAGGCTACTAACTATCAAAAATATTTGGCTTGGGCGAAAACAGTCCCTCTTTGTATTGGTAATCCAATTTATCACTGGACACATTTAGAATTACGCCGTCCTTTTGGTATAACCAATATGTTATTTAATCCGCAAAATGCGGAAAAAATTTGGCATCAATGTAATGAAATGTTGCAACAACCTGAATTTTCTGCGCGAGGCATTATGCAGAAAATGAACGTGAAATTAGTGGGGACAACAGATGATCCCATTGATTCTTTGCAATATCATCAAGCAATCAAGAATGATGAAAGTTTTGATATTGATGTTGTACCAAGTTGGCGACCTGATAAAGTATTCAAAATTGAGTTGCCACAATTTAATGACTACCTTGTACAGTTAAGTGAAGTTGCAGATGTAGATATTTATACGTTTGCAGATTTAAAAAAAGCGTTGTTAAAACGTCTCGAATATTTTGATGCTCAAGGTTGTAAATCTGCTGATCATGGTATGGAAATTGTCCGTTTTTCAGCTATTCCAGATGAATCAGTATTGAATAGTATTTTACAAAAACGTTTGCAAAATCAACCGCTCTTGGAAGAAGAAATCGCTCAATTTAGTACTGCAATTTTAGTCTGGTTGGCTTCGGAATATTGTAAACTTCACTGGGTAATGCAAATGCATATTGGTGCAATACGTAACAATAATAGTCGAATGTTTGCTTTACTCGGTGCAGATAGTGGCTTTGATTCCATTGGTGATCGAGCTTATGCATATCCCCTCTCTCGTTTGTTAGATGCAATGGATAAGGAAAATCAACTGCCTAAAACTATTTTATATTGCTTAAATCCTCGAGATAATGAAATGATCGCTAGTATGATCGGAAACTTTCAAGGCGATGGTATTGCAGGGAAAATACAGTTTGGTTCTGGATGGTGGTTTAACGATCAAAAAGACGGAATGGAACGTCAGTTACAACAGCTTTCTCAATTAGGGTTACTCAGTCAATTTGTTGGAATGCTAACTGATTCACGTAGTTTTTTATCTTACACTCGCCATGAGTATTTCCGCCGTATTTTATGTGAAATGATTGGTGGATGGGTTGAAAAAGGTGAAGCGCCAAATGACATTTCATTACTGGGTAAAATGATTGAAGATATTTGTTTCAACAATGCAAAAAATTATTTTAAATAGGGAAAATTATGTCATACACAACTCAACAAATTATTGAAAAACTTCGTGAACTCAAAATTGTGCCTGTAATTGCGTTGGATAATGCAGACGATATTTTGCCGCTAGCAGATACGTTGGCTAAAAATGGTTTACCTGTGGCAGAGATTACTTTTCGCTCTGAAGCAGCGGCAGATGCAATTCATTTACTGCGTACTCATCGACCCGATTTTTTGATTGCTGCGGGCACAGTTTTAACTGCGGAACAAGTAGTTTTAGCTAAAAGTAGCGGAGCAGATTTTGTGGTTACTCCTGGGTTAAATCCAAAAATTGTGAAATTATGTCAAGATTTAAATTTTCCAATAACGCCAGGGGTGAATAATCCTATGGCAATTGAAACTGCATTAGAAATGGGAATTTCGGCGGTAAAATTTTTCCCTGCAGAGGCTTCAGGCGGAGTGAAAATGATTAAAGCATTGCTCGGTCCTTATGCTCAATTACAGATAATGCCGACTGGTGGTATAGGGCTTCATAACATAAGGGATTATCTTGCTATTCCTAATATTGTTGCTTGTGGAGGCTCTTGGTTTGTGGAGAAAAAATTGATTCAATCCAAAAATTGGGATGAAATTGGACGATTAGTCAGAGAAGTGATTGATATTATTAAATAAATTTATTTCTTTAAAGTGCAAAGTGCGGTCTATTTAGACCGCGTTTTTTCGATTAAGCCTTTTTCAAAAACTCAGATTTCAACATGATTTTGCCGCAATCGACATTATGATCGCCATTTACTAAGCGGATGTTTTTGAATTTTGTACCTTTTTTCAATACTTCTGATGAACCTTTTAATTTTAAATCTTTAATCAAAAGTACATTGTCGCCTTCTGCAAGCAAATTCCCATTGCTGTCTTTTACGATTAGTTGATCGTCATCTGATTCTTGAATTTCATTATTATCCCATTCATTACCGCAATCAGGGCAAACAAAATTAATTGAATCGTGGTAAACGTATTCACTTTGACATTTTGGGCAATTAGGCATTTGATCCATTGGGTTTTCCTTCTTGATTACATATAATAGGCGCGCAAGTATAGCAAAAAGATGTCTTTCGCCAAAGCGTGAAAGTTTTTGATAAATTTTTGAGGAAAATGTATGAAAAAACAAATTCTTGCCTTAGTTTGTGGCGTAATGTTTAGTAGTTCGACTTGGGCACACAATTTGCAATTAGAGCAATCTTTACCAGCAGTGCAAGTAACGGAGTATGGTGAAATTGTGCTTTCAGGAAAAGATACTGCGTTTCAACCTTGGGGTTCTGCGGAATTAGCGGGTAAAGTGCGTGTTGTTCATCATTTAGCGGGTAGAACGGCTGCAAAAGAGAAAAATCAGTCGATGATTGATGCGATAAAAGCATCCCATTTTAATCCTGTAAAATACCAAACAACCACTATTATTAATGCGGATGATGCGATTGTTGGTACAGGTATGTTTGTAAAAAATAGTGCACAAAAAGGCAAACAGGAAAATCCACATAGTCAAGTTGTGTTAGATGATAAAAGTGCGGTAAAAAATGCTTGGGGATTAAATTCTAAAGATAGTGCAATTATCGTGTTAGACAAAACGGGAAAAGTAAAATTTGTGAAAGAAGGAAAATTGTTTGATAGCGATATTCAGACTGTTATTTCACTAGTGAATGGATTGACCAAATAACGTAATACAAAGTAAAAATCCCTAAGCCGTGTGACTTAGGGATTTCTTAATTCTGATGGCGGAGGAATAGGGATTCGAACCCTAGGAGGGCGTAAACCCTCGCCGGTTTTCAAGACCGGTGCCTTCAACCACTCGACCATTCCTCCGTGATTGATGGGCGTAGTATAATGAATATTTTATTGATGTAAATAGAAATTTGATGATTTAACTTTAGATGATGATAATTTATTCATTTTGATGAAATTAATTCCATTAATACCATTGACTTTTTTATCCCTAGCCCTTACTTTACAGAAGACTTTTTATTTATTTTACAAGGAGCTTTTATGCAATCACGTCTTATTGTGGATGCTCAAAAAGAATCGTTACTCAGCACACATAAAGTGTTGCGTAACACGTATTTTTTATTGGGATTAACCATGGCATTTTCAGCGGTTGTTGCGTTTATTTCAATGAGCTTAAACTTGCCATATCCAAATATTATTGTGTTATTGGTTGGCTTTTATGGCTTACTTTTCTTAACCAATAAATTAGCTGATCGCCCTGCTGGTATTTTGGCTGCCTTTGCTTTCACTGGATTTATGGGATACACCATCGGGCCAATTTTAAATATGTATGTGGCACGTGGAATGGAAGATTTGATTATGCTTGCATTCGCAGGAACTGCCATTGTGTTTTTCGCTTGTTCCGCTTATGTATTGACCACGAAAAAAGATATGTCATTCTTATCTAGTGCAATGTTCGCATTATTTATTGTGCTATTGCTTGGTATGGTGGCAAGTTTCTTCTTCCAAATTCCTGCGTTATCAGTCGCAATTAGTGCATTATTTGTTGTGTTCTCAACAATGACCATTTTGTATGAAACCAGTAATATTATTCACGGTGGAGAAACAAATTACATTCGAGCAACCGTGAACATCTATGTTTCAATCTACAATTTATTCTTGAGTTTATTAAGATTACTTTCTATCTTTTCAAGTGATGAATAATGATTGAATTTTGACTTTATGACCCCACTATTTAGTGGGGTTATTTTTTGGAATAGGCAATGGAAAAACAAATTTTTGAACATTCAGTTAATGTAGAGGAAGAACAATATCAGCCTAAGCAAGAGTTTCATAATGTGGAAACAAAGTTAGATGAAGCGTTAGACGGAGAGTTACTTGATGCTCAGCTTGAACAGGCATTGAAACCAAAATCCAGTTTTGGAAAAACGGTATTAAAATTTACCGCACTTTTATTTGGCACGGCGACGGTTGCGCAATCTGTGCAGTGGATTTGGGATAGCTATCAACAACATCAATGGATTTATCTTGCTTTTTCTTTAGTGAGTTTAATTGTCATTTTATTAGGGATTAAAGAGATTATTGGCGAGTGGCGACGTTTAGTTTGTCTAAAAAAACGTGAGCAATTGCAACAACAAAGTCAGCAGATTTGGTTAGCAAGTGCGGTAAAAAATGGCGATATTTTTTCTGTTCAGAGCGTAGAAAAAAGTAAAGTACTTTGTTTAGAGGTCGCAAAATCTCTAGGTTTGGAAAATGATTCTCCAGCGGTAATTCAATGGCAACATCAATTAAATGAAGCTTATTCAGCGCAAGAAATTGCTCATTTATTCAGTCGTCATGTTTTGTCTTCTTTTGATGCACAAGCTAAAAAATTGATTAGTAAAATGGCAGCTGAATCAGCTGTGATTGTTGCGATTAGTCCGCTTGCTGTAGTGGATATGTTTTTTATCGCGTGGCGCAATCTTCGATTAATGAATAAAATTGCTGAAATTTATGGGATTGAATTAGGGTATTTTTCACGTATTCGATTGTTAAGAATGGTATTGGTCAATATCGCTTTTGCTGGGGCAGCCGAAGTGGCACAAGATATTGGAATGGATTGGCTTTCTCAAGATGTGACAGCAAAATTGTCTGCGCGTATCGCTCAAGGAATCGGTGTGGGATTACTCACAGCTAGATTAGGTGTGAAAGCAATGGAGCTTTGTCGCCCGTTAGCATTTCAATTAAACGAAAAACCAAAACTGTCACATATTCAACAGGAATTACTTAGTTCGGTAAAAGATATTGTTCTCGGTAAAAACAAAATTTACAAAAAGGAACAAGTCTGATGAAAATCGAGGTTGTTTATCAACATAGCGATTTTATTATTATCAATAAGCCTGAAGGTATTAGTGTTCATAAAGATCAAGAAGAACAAGGCTTAACAGAACTTGTTGCAAAACAACTGAATGTGTCTCAAGTATGGTTGGTTCATCGCTTGGATAAAGTGACGTCGGGGCTATTAATTTTGGCACTGAATGCTGAAAGTGCGGCTGAATTTTCTCGACTTTTTTCTGAACATAAAATTCATAAAACTTATTTGGCATTAAGTAAGCAAAAGCCTAAGAAGAAACAAGGATTGATCGTCGGGGATATGAAGAAAGCCCGAGATGGTGCGTGGAAACTTTGTCAAACTAAAGAAAATCCAGCGATTACGCGTTTTGAAAGTGTAAATTGTGAACCTAATTTACGTTTATTTATTTTAAAACCTCAAACGGGGAAAACACATCAATTACGTGTTGCCATGAAAAGTTTAGGTAGCCCGATTTTAGGCGATGGGCTTTATGGTAAAAATACTGAAAAAATTGACCGCACTTATTTGCACGCTACTCAATTGGAATTTGATTATTTGAATGATTTTATTTCGGTCACTTGTTTTCCTATTCAAGGTCAATTTTGGCTTAAGCCTACAGTATTTGAGCAAATTCAGGTTTATCTGACAAAGCCGTTTTTATCAAAATAGAAATCTCTGTATAATAAAGCCAATTTCACTCTTTAACAGGAACAAAAATGAAATTTATCTCTTTTAATATAAATGGTTTACGTGCTAGACCACATCAACTTGAAGCCATTATTGAAAAATATCAGCCAGATGTTATCGGCTTGCAGGAAATTAAAGTTGCTGATGAGGCTTTTCCTTATGAAATTACAGAAAACTTAGGTTATCACGTATTTCATCACGGACAGAAAGGTCATTATGGCGTGGCATTATTGACTAAACAAGAACCTAAAGCGGTTCGTCGCGGTTTTCCAACAGACAATGAAGATGCGCAAAAACGTATTATTATGGCTGATCTTGAAACTGAATTTGGCTTATTGACTGTCATTAATGGCTATTTCCCACAGGGGGAAAGCCGTGCTCACGAGACTAAATTTCCAGCTAAAGAGAAATTTTATGCAGATCTTCAACAGTATTTAGAAAAAGAACACAACAAATCTAATCCGATTTTAATTATGGGCGATATGAATATTAGCCCGAGTGATTTAGATATTGGTATCGGAGATGAAAATCGTAAACGTTGGTTACGCACAGGTAAATGTTCTTTCTTACCAGAAGAAAGAGAGTGGTATCAACGTTTATATGATTACGGATTAGAAGATAGTTTCCGTAAGATGAACCCAACAGCAAATGATAAATTCTCGTGGTTTGATTACCGTTCTAAAGGTTTTGATGATAATCGAGGTTTACGAATTGATCATATTTTAGTAAGCCAAAAATTGACTGAACGCTGTGTCGATGTGGGTATTGCATTAGATATTCGAGCAATGGAAAAACCGTCTGATCACGCACCGATTTGGGCTGAATTTAAATAGGAAAGCGAAATGGATATGGCAAATTGGCAGAATTATCGTTCTACCGTGAACGGTATGCCTGCCGTGTTTACCGCAAATATTGAAGATGTTGAAAAATATCACGGTAAAGGTCTCGATAAAATAGTGCAGTTTACTATTGATTATCAGGCTGATGATGAAACGGGTTTACCCTCAGAAGTTGAATACGATAAGTTAATTAACCGTGTATTTAAAATTTTGACACAACTCACCGCACTTCCAAATGTATTTTTTGCGGGGCATTTTATTTGTAATTCTCAAATAAAAATACATTTTTATTGTAAGCACGAAAATCTTATTGTAGAAACTTTACAACAAATTGATTTTGTTAAAGATATTAATGTTCAAAAGGATTTAATTTGGGATACTTATTTTGACTTTTTGCTTGCTTCTCCATTAGAGATTAAGTTAAATGCAACGGAGGAGTTACTTGATTTATTAAAAAGTAAAGGTCGTAATTTAAGTGATACCTATTTAGTAGAGCATAGTTTTCATTTTGATGAAGAGCAGAAAATGTTCCCTTTTATGGATGAACTGAGTTTAGGGGATTATTCTTTCACAACATTACAATATTCTGCACAAGCGATTCAGTTTAATGAAGGTGACGAACCTTATTTCTTGGTAAAATTAGAGCAAGAAATTTCATTAGATAATAGTGAGATTTTTGAACAAGTAGAACGTTTTGAAAAATTGGCTGAACAATTTTCGGGAGAGTATATCGGTTGGGAATGTGATTCTTTACTGGATAGCAATAAGCCGTTGAATTAGGTGTTTGAAACATTCATAAATCATAAAAAAGAGAGAGTTACCTCTCTTTTTTAATGTAATTTAACTTTTCTGCGTATTTTGCGCATTAATAAAAATACCCAAGGCCATAGTAAACCAGAAGCGAATGCGCCCAAGATGGCTTGCCAATGAAAAAAGGCAGTATGGAGTGAAAATTCAACTAAGAAAATAAGTAATCTTATAATGAAGACGAAAAGTACAACCAATAAACTTTGGAACCAAAGTGATAAATTTCGCAGAATTAAATAGTTTTTGGCAATGATGTACATGCTCGTAGAAAGTACGAGAGCGTGAACGCCTAATGTAGAGCCTAATATTAAATCCCAAGTTAATCCGAGTAAAAATGACCAGCCTATACTTACTTTATTGGGAATAGCTAATACCCAATAAAGTAATACAAGTACAAGCCACGCAGGCTTTAGCATTTGGAAACCAACTGGCCAAGGTGCAAGTTCTAATACAAAGGCAATAACAAAGAAGCTTAAAATAGTGAACCATTGTAAAATAAATCGTGTTTGCATTAGTCTTCTATCCTTTCTTCTTGCTGTTCTATGGGAAGATCTTCTTCATTTTGAAGAAAATCTGTTGGAATATCTGGTTCAATAATGGTTTTTTCTTCATTTTCTGGAAAGTCTTTTTCTGTTAAGGGTGTTTTTTTCACTCTATAATTTGCTTCATTAGCTTGGCTTTCTAAACGTTTTTGCACCAGATTGCGAACTTCTTCTGGCGACATTGATTTTACTTTTGATATATCTAGGTTACTTGGCCAAAGTAAAAGTACATAACGTAAACGTTCTAATAAAGCTAAAGGTTTAGCTTTAACTATTGCAAAGTAATTAGAGCTATCACGCGAAACGCTTTGTACAACAGCTACGGGATAGCCTTCAAGAAAACGTCCACCAAGCCCAGAGGTTACGAGAAGATCGCCTTTTTCTATATCAACGGAACGAGGCACGTTATCGAGGCTTAGTTCATCGGTATGCCCAGTCCCACTCGCAATAACACGAACATCATTGCGTAGAACTTGCACTGGAATTGAGTGTGTTACGTCTGTGAGTAGCAGTACTCGGCTAGTATTTTCGCCCACGGAAATAATTTGTCCAATGACGCCTTTTTCATCAATGACAGGCTGACCTACATAAGCACCGTCTTTTTTGCCTTGATTAATAACAATTTGTTGGCGATAAATATCTGTTTCTGCAGTAAGAACTTCGGCAATTTTTTTGTATTCATCGGTTCTTAACGGAGAATTTAATAAAAGACGTAATCGCTGATTTTCAACTTTGAGTTGATCAAGTAAAAGTAAATCTGCATTTTTTTCCAAAAGCTGTTGGCGTAGTACTTTGTTTTCAATTTGTAATTTATTGGTATCAACAAGATTTTCTGAAATGCCATCTAAGATACTTCTAGGGCTATTTGCAAGATAATATAAACCGCCTATTGCCGTTTCCATTGCACTACGTGCTTTCGTTATTGAGCTATTACGTCCATCAGCTAAAATTAAGGCAATAGATGCAAAGATAGCGATAAGCAGACGAATACCTAGGGGAGGGGCTTTGCCGAAAATGGGTTTCATTAAACTTTCTCTTGTTGAATGAAAAAAGTGAAAGGAAAAGTGCGGTTATTTTTAACCGCACTTTTTGTTCATATTCTGATTAAATTTCATCACTAAAAATATCGCCGCCGTGCATATCGATCATTTCTAATGCTTCGCCACCACCACGAGCAACACAGGTTAATGGATCTTCTGCGATGATAACTGGGACACCAGATTCTTTAGAAAGTAAAATATCAATATTACGTAATAAAGCACCGCCACCAGTTAATACCATACCACGTTCGAAAATGTCTGCTGCGTGTTCTGGTTGGCATTCTTCAAGTGCCGTTCGAACCGCTGCTACAATACCGTTTAATGGTTGTTGAATGGCTTCTAGGACATCACGTGATGTTAAAGTAAATGAACGTGGCGCACCTTCAGCTAAATTATGTCCGTGTACTTCCATTTCTTTAATTTCGTCACCTTCTTGAATATAAGCAGAACCAATTTCTTGTTTGATGCGTTCGGCGGTAGGTTCTCCGATAACCGAGCCAAAAGTGCGGCGAACATAAGAAATAATCGCCTCGTCGAAACGGTCACCACCGATACGCACGGAAGAAGAATATACGATACCATTTAAGGAAATTACAGCCACTTCTGTCGTACCGCCACCGATATCAATTACCATAGAACCAACTGCAGTAGAAACGGGTAATTTAGCCCCAATTGCAGCTGCCATTGGTTCTTCAATTAAATATACTTCACGCGCACCAGCACCGATTGCTGATTCTTTAATTGCGCGACGTTCTACTTGTGTTGCACCAGCTGGCACACATACTAATACACGTGGGCTTGGACGCATAAAATTACCGCTATGAACTTGTTTGATAAAGTATTGCAACATTTTTTCTGTCACAAAAAAGTCTGCAATAACGCCATCTTTCATCGGACGAATTGCTACAATACTTTTGGGAGTACGACCTAACATTAATTTAGCTTCTTTACCCACAGCTGCAATGCTTTTTAATGTGCCTACGCGATCTTGACGAATCGCAACAACAGAGGGTTCATCAAGTACAATACCTTGTCTTTTGACATAAATTAAAGTATTAGCTGTGCCTAAATCAATAGAAAGATCGTTTGAAAACAACCCACGAATTTTTTTAAATAACATAATTATACCGTTTAAAATGAAAGTTAGTTTTGTTTGACAAAAAGTAGAAAATGACTTTGTCAAACATACAAAAAATTGCACTAAATGTATCAAAAAAAGCGTTGCGATTACAGTGTTTTTTAGCGTTTTTTATAGCACTTGCCATTGCCCTTTGTCTTGCAGAATTAACTGTTGTTGATGTAAGGTTTTAAGGGTTGAACGGTGTCCCACACTGATGATTGTCGTTTGTGGTAGTTCTTGTTGTAACAATTGATACATCGAAAATTCTAAACCTTCATCCATACTAGCTGTGGCTTCATCTAAAAATGCCACCGCTGGTTTGTGTAGAATTAATCGTGCAAACGCCAAACGCTGTTGTTCGCCAAGAGAAAGAATACGTGTCCAGTCTTGTTCTTTTTCTAATTGTTCAGCCAAATGTCCTAGTTGTACTTTATTTAATATTTCTACAGCTTGTGTATGTGAAATATTGTCAGCGTTATTTGGATAAGCTAATGCTGACATTAAATTTCCTTGTGGCACATAGGGCTTTTGTGACAAGAAAAGCTGATTGTGCGTAGGGCAATTTATTTCTCCCTCGGCGTAGCTCCAAAGCCCCGCAATGGTGCGTAAAAGCGTGGTTTTTCCTGCCCCAGATTTTCCTTGAATAAGTAAACTTGTTCCTTGCGGTAAGGTAATGTTTAGATGTTTAATTAGTGTATGACCTAATGGATTTTGAATACTTAAATTTTTGAAAATCACATCTGTTGGATGATTGTGGATCTGTGTTTGTGATTTATTATTTGCTTTTTCAATGGCATAACAGAACCCAGTTAAACGATCTAGCGTTGCTTTATAGCTTGCAAAATTATCATAAGTACTGCGGAAGAATGAAAGATTTGCGTGTAACTGACCAAATACTTGCAAGGTTTGCATTAGATCGCCTAGTTTTATTTGCTTTTCAAAGTAACGTCCAACTTGAATTAACAATGGAAAAACAACAGAAATTTGGCTTACGACTAGGTTAAATCCAGAAAATTTTAGTGTTCTAAATATAATGACCCACATATTGTGAATGACGGCGTTGAACTGCTGATAAAGCTGATTTTTTTCGACTTTTTCGCCCGCATAAAAAGCAATGCTTTCAGCATATTCTTTAATGCGAATTAAAGAATAACGATAGTTTGCGTTTAGGCGTTCATTAATAAAATTCAATGAGATTAATGGGCGACCGAGCCAGAATGCGATGAGGGTTGTGAAAATGACATAACCAAACACTAAAAATACCATCATATGCGGAATTTCTACACCAAGTACTATCATTGGACCTGCTAATCCCCATAACAAAATCGTGTAAGAGATCATCGAGGTGACCGCATCAATGACGCCAGTGCTTAAAGAAAGCGTGGTTTTTACATAAGATTGCACATCTTGTTGAATACGTTGATCGGGGTTATCTAGGTTTTCTGATAAATACTGTGTTTTGTAATAGGCACGATGTGCCATCCATTTATTAACAAGCTGCTCGTTAAGCCATTCAATCCAGTTGATGACGAAACGTTGCTCTAAATAATAGCTTACTAATGCTGCTGAAACAGAACTTGCTGCGATGACGCAGAATAAGCCCATTTGTTGCCAAAATACATGTTCATTAAATTCTTGCAATGAGGTATACATATTTTTATACCACTCAGAATTTACAAGGCTGATACGTACGCTAAGTAATGTCATTGCAACAATAAGCAGAAAGAATAAGATAGGTTTAATGCTACGTTTAGGCGAAAGATAACCGCCTGCAAACATCCAAAATTGTTTTCCCCATTGAGTAAAACGCACCAAAAGAAAAATGCCAAAACTAAAGACGACTGAGGTGATGGCTAGCGTTTGTAAAATCCAAATAAGAGAAGTAATGGCTTCTTGGCTGTAATCCATAAATATTCCATCCGAGATAAAAGTGCGGTGAAAAATAACCGCACTTTTTGTAAAAGGGTCAAAAATTTTCGGTATTGTAGAGTCTATGCTCAATTTCGCAAGAAAAAATGTGACGAACGTATCATTTTTTGAGTTTGGTTAAGGTTTTCAAAAAACAACTTGGATATAATCCGAAGGAGTTAAATTTCATTTTTAAGGGGTCAATATGAGTGATATTGCGATCACGATTAGTCTTCTTGCCCTCGTCGCCGTAATCGGCTTATGGATCGGGCATTGGAAGATCCGCGGGGTTGGGCTTGGCATTGGTGGCGTGCTGTTTGGCGGCATTATTGTTGCCCATTTCACTAATCAATATGGCTTGCAACTGGATGCGCATACGCTGCATTTTGTGCAAGAATTTGGTTTGATTTTATTTGTTTATACTATTGGTATTCAGGTTGGACCTGGCTTTTTTTCTTCTTTACGAAAATCTGGTTTAAAGCTAAATGCCTTTGCCATTTTGATTATTGTGCTGGGGTCAATTGCCGTGGTTCTTGTACATAAAATTGCGGATGTTCCACTGGATATTGCCTTAGGTATTTATTCTGGTGCTGTTACTAATACGCCAGCGTTGGGGGCAGGGCAGCAAATTTTAGCAGAATTAGGGGTGCCTCAAACCACTGTGACTATGGGGGTGTCTTATGCAATGGCTTATCCATTCGGGATTTGCGGTATTTTGCTTGCAATGTGGTTAATCCGCTTGTTTTTTAACGTCAAAGTGGACGATGAAGCCGCTCGTTTTAATGCGGAGAGCAGCCAAGATAAAGAAAGTTTACATAATATTTCTTTAAAAGTGACGAACCAAAATCTAGATGGTCTGACATTGATTCAAATTCCTGGATTTAGTGATGAAGAAGTCGTATGTTCACGTTTAAAACGCGATGATATGGAAATTGTTCCAAAGGCAAGTACTGAGATTCGTACCAACGATATTTTACAATTAGTGGGTGATGATAATTCGCTTGCTAAAATGCGTTTAATTATCGGACACGAAGTTGATGCACCAACCGTTGCCTATAGTGGCGAAATTCGTTCCGAGCGTGTGGTGGTAACGAATGAAAAAGTATTAGGCAAAAAGATCCGTGCGTTAGGCATTCATCAAAAATATGGGGTTGTAATTTCACGTTTAAATCGTGCAGGGATTGAGTTAGTTCCAACGGGAAATACCACACTGCAATTTGGCGATGTGCTACATATGGTTGGACGCAGTGATGTACTAAATCAGGCCATTTCAGTTATTGGTAACGCACAACAGAAATTACTTCAAGTGCAAATGTTACCAGTGTTTATCGGTATTGGTTTAGGGGTACTCGTTGGTTCGATTCCATTCTATATTCCAGGTTTCCCTGTTGCGTTAAAATTAGGGCTTGCTGGCGGGCCATTGGTGGTTGCGTTGATTTTAGCGAGAATTGGCACGATTGGTAAACTTTACTGGTTTATGCCACCAAGTGCTAACTTGGCATTGCGCGAAATTGGGATTGTTCTTTTCTTGGCGGTTGTTGGTTTAAAATCAGGTGGAAGTTTCTTTGATACTTTAGTGAATGGTTCGGGACTTGAATGGATGGGATACGGTATTTTTATCACTTTTGTGCCGTTGATTATTGTTGGGACTATAGCACGCTTATATGGAAAACTTAATTACCTCACAATATGCGGTTTACTTGCAGGTTCAATGACGGATCCTCCCGCTTTAGCATTTGCGAATGAAATTAAAGAAGATAACGGTGCTGCAGCACTTTCTTATGCAACTGTGTATCCATTGGTGATGTTCTTGCGGATAATGTCGCCACAGTTATTGGCAGTGTTATTATGGGCAGCATAGTAAAAATAATTTCAATGTAGACATAAAAAGCGCGGTTAATTTCGCGCTTATTTTTTGCGTGGATTTTGCGCAAGAGGGTATTCAATGATAGAATTCCGCACCTTTATTGCTAAGTGAGAACAAAATGGCGTTAGTTGAATTTTTGATGGAAACCTTAGATGGGTTAAAGGGAACAGATATTGTACATTTTGATGTACGTGGAAAATCCTCGATTACGGATAATATGATTATTTGCACGGGGACGTCGAGTCGCCAAGTTTCTGCAATGGCAGATAATTTAATTACAGAATGTAAAAAAGCAGGTTTTGAAACCTTTGGCGAAGAAGGTAAAAATACTGCAGATTGGATTGTGGTGGATCTTGGTCAAGCTATCGTACATATCATGCAACGTGACGCCCGTGAAATGTATCAATTAGAGAAACTTTGGGCGTAAATTTTAGTAAAGTGCGGTAAAAAATAACCGCACTTTTTAGATAAGGATGACTTGTGAAAATCACGTTAATTGCCGTCGGAACAAAAATGCCTTCTTGGGTTACAACGGGTTTTGAGGAATATCAACGCCGTTTCCCAAAAGATATGCCTTTTGAACTAATTGAAATCCCAGCAGGCAAGCGTGGAAAAAATGCTGATATTAAACGTATTTTAGAACAAGAAGGTAAAGCGATGTTAGCGGTCTGTGGAAAAGGCAAAGTCGTGACGTTAGATATTCCTGGTAAACCTTGGACGACGCCGCAGCTAGCTGAGCAACTAGAAGCGTGGAAAAATGATGGTCGCGATGTTTGTTTATTGATTGGTGGGCCTGAGGGGCTTTCGCCAGAATGCAAAGCTGCCGCAGAGCAAAGCTGGTCGCTTTCTCCCTTGACATTACCTCACCCGCTTGTTCGTGTCGTGGTGGCTGAAAGTTTGTATCGTGCGTGGTCGCTAACCACTAATCATCCTTATCATCGAGAATAATATATCCTTATTTTTAGTCAGATGAATTTAAAAAAATTCTTCAATACACCAACGCACGAACCGTTCCGCGATAAAAAAGCGGAGCGTAACCTTTTTGCACGTCGAACGTTAGTGGCTTTTTTGGGGATTTTGCTCTTAACAGGCGTGTTATTCACCAATATTTATCGGCTACAGATTGTTAATTTCGATACTTACCAAACGCGTTCTAATGGTAACCGAATTAAATTATTACCTTTACCGCCAACGCGTGGCTTAATCTATGATCGTTACGGCAAATTATTAGCCGAAAATCTTACTTTTTTTGGTTTATACATTGTGCCAGAAAAAACTGAAAATTTAGACCGCACTTTAGATGAATTACGCTATATTGTGGGATTGACGGATAACGATATTGAAAATTTTAAAAAGGAACGTCGCCGCGGAACGCGTTATACACCGATTTTATTAAAGCCGAATTTAACAGAAGAACAAATTTCACGCTTTGCGGTAAATGGCTACCAATACCCGAGCTTAGAGGTACGTCCTTATTTCAAACGCCATTATTTATATGGCGAAACAATGGCGCATATTTTGGGCTATGTAGGTAAAATGAATGATAAAGATGTAGAACGTTTGAAACGAGAGGATAAATTCGCGAATTATGCGGGAACGAACGATATTGGAAAATTGGGTATTGAACGTTATTACGAGGATATTCTGCAAGGTACCACGGGTTTTGAAGAAGTAGAAATTAATAATCGCGGCAAAGTAATCCGCACTTTGCGTAGCCGACCTGCTGTGGCGGGAAAAAGTATTCATTTAACCATTGATTTGGCATTACAGCGTTATATTACTGAACTTTTATCGGGACTAAAAGGTGCTGTAGTTGTGCTTGATCCGAAAGATAGTAGTGTATTAGCGATGGTATCTACACCAAGTTATGATAATAATTTATTTGTTGATGGTATTTCCTCCGAAGATTATAAACGTTTATTAAATGATCTTGCTCGTCCACTTTATAGTCGTGCGACACAAGGTGCGTATCCGCCCGCTTCGACAGTCAAACCTTTTATTGCAGTAGCCGCTCAAACTGAAAATGTGATTACACCAAACACAACGATTTTTGATCCGGGATATTGGGTATTACCTAATTCCACAAAACGTTTTCGTGATTGGAAAAAAACAGGTCACGGGGATACGGATTTGAATAAAGCTATTACTGAATCCTCTGATACTTATTTTTATCAAGTGGCTTATAATATGGGTATTGATCGCCTTTCTAATTGGATGAAGGATTTTGGTTTTGGTATGCCAACGGGGATTGAAATTCAAGAAGAAACGGCTGCCAATATACCAACTCGAGAATGGAAACAAAAACGTTATAAACGCCCTTGGGTGCAAGGCGATACGATTTCGGTTGGGATTGGTCAAGGTTATTGGACGGCAACACCACTACAAGTAGCAAAAGCGACGACAATATTGGTCAATAATGGCAAAGTAAATACACCGCATTTGATGAAAGCAATTGAAGGTGAAGTATTAGAGCCTTATGAAGATCCGTTACTTTATCCTGATATTAACACACCTAAAGTGGCAGCTTGGGAGGCAGCGAAACGCGGTATGTACAATGTTGTTAATGCTGCAAATGGAACTGGGCGAAAAGCCTTTGCAGATGCAAATTATCGTGTTGCAGGGAAATCTGGCACTGCACAAGTGTTTAGTTTAAAGGAAAATGAAAAATATAATGCGGCAGGCTTAAAAAAAGAATTGCATGATCACGCTTGGTTTACCGCTTACGCCCCTTATGATAATCCTAAATTAGTTGTAACAGTGATTTTAGAAAATGCAGGTGGTGGTTCAAGTAATGCCGCACCGTTAGCACGTAAAGTGATGGATTACTATTTAAATCAGCGTTTACCACAAGTTGAAAAATATAATGAACCTATTCAGCAAAAAAAAGATTTGTCACAAGAGAGCGAACAAATAAATGGAAGATAAAATCCCTTTTTGGTTGCGTGTTTGGCAACGTTTGCATATTGATTTTTGGCTGTTTATCGGACTTCTTGCAATAACTGCTTATGGTATGCTGGTGTTATATAGTGCATCAGGTGCCAGTGAAACGATGTTTAATAGCCGAATTATTCAGGTCTTACTTGGATTTATTGTTATGCTGTTAATGGCTCAATTTCCACCAAGATTTTACCAACGCATCGCACCTTATCTTTATTTAATTGGTTTTGTGTTATTGATCTTGGTAGATGTTATTGGTACGACAAGTAAAGGTGCGCAGCGTTGGCTTGATCTTGGATTTATTCGTTTTCAACCCTCTGAAATTGTAAAACTTGCTGTGCCATTAATGGTGGCGGTGTATTTAGGTAATCGCCCGCTTCCACCTAAATTAAGTGAAACATTTATAGCGATTGCAATGATTCTACTGCCAACATTGCTTGTGGCGATTCAGCCTGATTTAGGCACATCAATTTTGGTCAGTGCGTCAGGTTTATTTGTCGTGTTTTTAGCAGGAATGAGCTGGTGGCTTATTTTAGCGGCAGTGATTGGCTTAGCTGGATTTATTCCGATCATGTGGTTATATCTAATGCACGATTATCAACGCACTCGCGTTCTCACATTATTGGACCCAGAAAAAGATCCTCTCGGTGCTGGCTATCATATTTTACAATCAAAGATTGCGATTGGTTCTGGTGGATTAAGCGGAAAAGGCTGGATGCAGGGGACTCAATCACAATTAGAATTTTTGCCCGAACCTCATACAGATTTTATTTTTGCGGTAATGGGTGAAGAGCACGGAATGATTGGTTTTTTGATTTTAATGGCGATTTACTTGTTTATTATTGTGCGAGGTTTAATGATTGCCGTAAATGCTCAAACTTCTTTTGGGCGTATTCTTGCTGGTGCAACAACATTAATTTTCTTTGTTTATGTATTTGTGAATATTGGAATGGTAAGCGGAATTTTGCCTGTTGTGGGTGTGCCATTACCTTTATTTAGTTATGGTGGTACCTCTTATGTTGCGATTATGGCAAGTTTTGGTTTACTGATGTCTATTCATACGCATAAAAGTCAATTTATGAAAAGGAGCTAATTTCATTTTTTTCTTTCTTAAAGAAAGAATAAATGAAAAGCGTTAATATTTTATGAAATTAAAAACTGGGTTAAATTTGACCGCACTTTTGCTATTTATGATAAGTGTAGCTTTTCCTGTGCAGGCTGATACGCAAAAAATGTATGGTATTCGAGGGGATAATCTTTCTATCGCAACTCAAATGCCTGCACCAAGGACTTATTCAGTAAAAGGGCAAACTTATACCACTAAAAGTGGGAATGAAGCCAAATCTTATATTAAAGAAGGTTTAGCAAGTTATTATCATCTTAAATTTGATGGGCGCAAAACAGCAAGTGGCGATGTTTATAACTCAAAACAATTTACTGCAGCACATAAAACATTGCCAATAAATTCTTATGCTTTAGTGACAAATTTACATAACAATCGTAAAGTTATCGTACGTATTAATGATCGTGGGCCTTTTAGTGATAAACGTTTAATTGATCTTTCACACGCTGCGGCAAAAGAAATTGGCTTAATTTCCCGCGGCATAGGGCAGGTAAGAATTGAGGCCTTGCACGTTGCTAAAAATGGGAATTTATCAGGCGCAGCCACAAAAACACTGGCTAAACAAGCAAAAACTCAGGAAGCTGCCGATCGTTTAGTATTAAAATCTAACACGCTTTTTGATAACGCATCTAAGTCAATAAATGCTCTAAAAGGAACCGAATTTTACTGTTTGAAAATGCTTGAATTAACCTCTCGTAGCCAAGCAAATAAATTAATTACGCAACTTGCGTTAGCGAATATTCAAACTGAAGTAAATCGCTCAGGAAATAAATATGAAATTTATATTGGGCCTTTTGATGACAAAACAAAAATGGCACAAGTGAGAACTAAATTACAAAAAATGGCAAATAATAAGCCATTAATTGTTTATACGTATAAAAATTAATTGTAGGAACACACTATGTTGAAAAGAACAACAAAAATCGCATTTTTATCAAGTTTTGCGGCACTTAGTGCTTTTTCGGTATCTGCAGAGGATATGCAGTTTGGCGTAACTCCACCACAAATTACGGCTCAAACGTATGTATTGATGGATTATAATTCAGGTGCAATTTTGACCGCACTTAATCCAGATCAACGTCAATATCCAGCATCACTGACTAAAATGATGACAAGTTATGTAGTTGGTGTCGCATTAAAACAAGGCAAAATCCATAATACCGATATGGTTACCATTGGTGAAAGTGCGTGGGGGCGTAATTTCCCTGATTCATCAAAAATGTTTTTAGATTTAAATACACAAGTATCTGTAGCAGACTTAAATCGAGGTGTGATTGTTGTTTCTGGTAATGATGCGACTGTTGCATTAGCTGAACATATTTCTGGCAATGTACCGAACTTTGTAGAAACAATGAATAAATATGTTCAACAATTTGGTTTGAAAAATACAAATTTCACCACGCCCCATGGTTTAGACGATCCAAATCAATATTCTTCCGCGCGTGATATGGCAATTATTGGTGCACATATTATTCGTGATTTACCTGAAGAATATAAAATTTACTCCGAAAAAGACTTTACATTTAATAAAATCAAACAACCTAACCGTAATGGACTATTATGGGATAAAACCATCAATGTTGATGGAATGAAGACAGGGCATACTAGCCAAGCAGGATATAACTTAGTCGCTTCAGCGACTACATCAAACAATATGCGTTTAATTTCTGTAGTAATGGGTGTGCCAACTTACAAAGGTCGTGAAGTAGAAAGTAAGAAACTTTTACAATGGGGTTTTGCTAATTTCGAAACATTTAAAACTTTAGAGGCTGGTAAAGAAATTTCAGAACAAAGGGTTTATTATGGCGATAAAAATTCAGTAAAACTTGGTGCTTTCATGGATCACTTTATTACGATACCTAAAGGTAAACAAAGTGAGGTTAAAGCTCGTTATGAATTAGCAGATAAAAATTTACAAGCACCATTAGCAAAAGGTCAAGTGATTGGTAAAGTGGTTTATCAACTGGATGGTAAGGATATTGCAAGTGCCAATTTACAAGTGATGAATGATGTGGGAGAAGCGGGTATTTTTGGTAAACTATGGGATTGGTTAGTATTGACTGTGAAAGGGTTATTCTCATAAAAACAAGTTGAAAATTGACCGCACTTTTTGATTTATTTTATTTTTAGGAAAGAAAATGACAATAGAAAACGATTATGCAAAACTCAAGGAATTAATGGAATTTCCAGCAAAAATGACTTTTAAAGTTGCGGGAATTAATAGAGAAGGGTTAGCACAAGATCTTATACAAGTGGTGCAAAAATATATTAAAGGCGATTATATTCCAAAAGAAAAGCGCAGTAGTAAAGGCACTTATAATTCAGTTTCAATTGATATTATTGCTGAAAACTTTGATCAGGTAGAAACACTCTATAAAGAACTGGCTAAAGTTGAAGGCGTGAAAATGGTTATTTAGTATGAACAATTCCCTTATCGTTCGTCAGTTAGGATTGCAAGATTATCAAGAAATTTGGCACAAAATGCAGGATTTTACTGATACTCGAAATGCTGAAACGCAAGACGAAATTTGGTTAGTACAACATTATCCTGTTTTTACACAAGGGCAAGCAGGTAAACCAGAGCATCTTTTACAACGTAGTGAAATCCCTGTGGTGCAATCGGATCGTGGTGGGCAAATTACCTATCACGCACCTGGTCAGCAAGTGATGTATGTGCTTATTGACATTAAACGCCATAAAAACTTAAATGTGCGTCAATTAGTTACCGCACTTGAACAAACGGTGGTGAAAACTTTGGCTGAATATGGCATTGAAAGCTATCCAAAGCCTGATGCGCCAGGTGTTTATGTGGATGGAAAAAAGATTTGTTCTCTTGGATTACGTATTCGTCGTGGTTGCTCTTTTCACGGGTTAGCATTAAATATTAATATGGATCTTAATCCTTTCCATTATATTAATCCTTGTGGTTATGCAGGGCTTGAAATGTGTCAGTTAGCGGATTTTGTTAATCAAGATGAAGCTGATTGCGATAATGTTTCAGCAAAATTAATTAAACACTTCGCCGATCTTTTAGGCTATAATATAACAACTTTATAACATTTTATAAAAACTAAATGCCCAATTTGGGCATTTTTATTTAGGAAAATACTATGTCTACGCCTTTCAAAATGGAACGCGGTGTAAAATATCGCGATGCGGCAAAAACCTCAATTATTCCCGTAAAAAATATCGATCCTAATCAAGAGTTATTAAAAAAACCAGAATGGATGAAAATTAAACTTCCAGCAAGTTCAGCTAAAATTGAAAGCATTAAAAATGGAATGCGCCGTCACGGATTACATTCTGTTTGTGAGGAAGCATCTTGTCCAAATTTACACGAATGTTTTAATCATGGCACAGCCACTTTTATGATTTTAGGTGCAATTTGCACGCGCCGTTGCCCATTCTGTGATGTGGCTCACGGTAAACCATTACCGCCTGATCCTGAAGAGCCACAAAAATTGGCAGAAACGATTCAAGATATGAAACTTAAATATGTGGTAATCACATCGGTGGATCGTGATGACTTACCTGATCGTGGTGCGGGTCATTTTTCTGAATGTGTAAAAGCTGTGCGCGAGCTTAATCCTAACATTAAGATTGAAATTTTAGTGCCTGATTTTCGTGGTCGTATTACACAGGCTTTAGAGAAATTAAAAGATAATCCGCCAGATGTCTTTAACCATAATTTAGAAAACGTACCGCGCTTATATAAAGAAATTCGTCCAGGTGCGGATTACGAATGGTCACTTAAATTATTGCGTGAATTCAAAGAAATATTCCCAAATATCCCAACCAAATCTGGTTTAATGGTTGGGTTAGGCGAAACCAACGAGGAAATTTTGCAAGTGATGCAAGATTTACGTGATAACGGTGTGACTATGCTCACGTTGGGTCAATATCTTCAACCTAGCCGCCATCATTTGCCTGTTGCCCGTTATGTGCCGCCAACTGAATTTGATGAATTCCGTGATAAAGCCAATGAAATGGGCTTTGAACATGCGGCTTGTGGGCCATTTGTTCGCTCTTCTTATCACGCTGATTTACAAGCCAGTGGCGGATTAGTGAAATAATTTAAAACTGCGCTGAATTAAACCGCACTTTTTGCTTGCAACAAAAGTGCGGTTTATTTTTACAACTCAGAATAACCGCCAATATTGCCTATAAATTATTCAATGTATAATGCAGTGTGAAGATAATATTAGATTATAAAGTTGGGAAAAATATGAGCTTATCTTGTATCGTAATTTGCTCATCGCTTATAATAGCTCTATACTACTAACTTGGTAGTGATGTTATGTTTTCTTCTTTTTTGGAGAGTCGATGCAATTTGAGCGAATTTCTACTGAACAAAAAAAACTTTCCCTCATTCAGACATTTTTACATCAAAATGCGCTTAAATTAGATGAACAAATCGAGTATTTTGTTGTTGGCTATAATGATAACGAACAAATCGTTGTCTGTGGCGGTTTAGCAGGCAATATCATAAAATGTGTTGCGATTGATGAGTCTTTGCGTGGTAGCGGTGTTGCCTTGCAATTAATTACTGAATTGGTTGAT
The DNA here is from genome assembly GCF_019703545.1 of Haemophilus influenzae. Taxonomy (NCBI): domain Bacteria; kingdom Pseudomonadati; phylum Pseudomonadota; class Gammaproteobacteria; order Pasteurellales; family Pasteurellaceae; genus Haemophilus; species Haemophilus influenzae. The sequence continues at coordinate 1,056,540 of NZ_AP018771.1, forward strand.
TTAGCTTACACGCTAAAACGCCCACACCTTTTTATTTATACAAAACCCGAATATGCAACGTTGTTCAAATCTTGTGGTTTTTATATCATCTCTGATGCCAATCCTTATGTAGTATTGTTAGAAAATAGTGCTACGCGTTTACAAAAACAATGCTCATTATGGGAGAAAATGCGTGTGGATGGTAATCGAATTGGCTCGATTGTAATGAACGCGAATCCATTTACCTTAGGTCATCGTTATTTAATTGAGCAAGCATTACAACAATGTGATCATCTGCATTTATTTATTGTCGGTGAAGACGCATCGCAATTTTCTTACACTGAACGATTTGAAATGATTCAACAAGGTATTTTCGATTTATCCAATATCACTCTTCATTCTGGCTCTGACTATATTATTTCTCGTGCAACATTTCCAAATTATTTCCTAAAAGATCAATTAATTACAGATGAAAGTTATTTTGAGATTGATCTGAAGTTATTCCGTTTACATATTGCTCAAGCTTTGGGAATAACACATCGCTTTGTTGGTACTGAGCTAAATTGTCCCGTCACTGCCGAATATAATCGCCAAATGCATTATTGGTTAATGGATGCCGAAATGAATGCACCAAAAATAAATGTTATCGAGATACCTAGAAAAACAGCAAGCAACCACATTATTTCTGCTTCTACAGTACGAAAGCATTTGGCTGAAAAAAATTGGGCTCAACTCGCAGAGTTTGTGCCTATGACTACGTTAAATTATTTACAAAAGTGCGGTCGTTTTTAAATACATTTTTATTCATCAATATACGGAAGGAAAATCTATGAAAATAACAAAAGTAGCCGTTGCAGGGACACTGGAATCCAGTGATGTTCAAGTACGGGTTCAACCTTTTGATTCACTCGATATTGAAATCAATAGCTCAGTAGCAAAACAATTTGGTGAACAAATTGAAGCGACAGTTCGTGAAGTATTAGCAAAACTAGGCATTACAGCAGCGCAAGTCATTGTAGAAGACAAAGGGGCGTTAGATTGCGTGTTACAAGCTCGAGTAAAAGCTGCTGCAATGCGTGCAACTGATGAAACGATTAACTGGGAGGCTGTGCTATGAAATTAAGAAGAAGTATGTTATTTGTGCCGGGCTCAAATGCCGCCATGTTAAGTAATAGCTTTATTTATAAACCAGATTCCATTATGTTTGACTTAGAAGATGCGGTTGCTCTCAAAGAAAAAGATTCTGCTCGTTTATTAGTCGCTCATGCACTTCAACATCCGCTTTATAAAGAAATTGAGACCGTAGTTCGTGTTAATCCGCTAGATTCTGAATTTGGTTTATTGGATTTGAATTCGGTAGTGCGTGCGGGTGTGGATGTGGTACGTATGCCAAAAACTGAAAGCGCGCAAGATGTGTTGGATATGGATCACGCCATTACTGAGATTGAGAAAGCTTGCGGTCGAGAAGCAGGTTCGACTAAAATGCTAGCCGCCATCGAATCGCCATTAGGTATCACTCAAGCCAACCAAATCGCTTTCGCTTCTAAACGTTTAATTGGTATCGCATTGGGTGCAGAGGATTACGTACGTAACTTAAAAACCGAGCGTTCACCAGAGGGGATTGAACTGCTTTTTGCTCGTTGTTCTATTTTACAAGCGGCACGTGCGGCTGGCATTCAGGCTTTTGATACCGTATATTCTAACGCGAACAATGAAGAAGGCTTCTTAAAAGAGGCTGCATTAATTAAACAGCTTGGTTTTGACGGTAAATCCTTAATCAACCCACGCCAAATTGAATTGTTACACAACTTATTTGCACCGACACAAAAAGACGTGGAGCAGGCAAAACGCATTATTGAAGCGGCAGCAGAAGCTGAACGACAAGGGGCTGGTGTTGTTTCGTTAAACGGTAAAATGATTGACGCACCGATTATTGATCGCGCAAAACTTGTATTAGAACGTGCGAAATCAGGTATTCGTGAAGAGTAAAGGGAGATAAAAAGATGACAACAAGAGAACAACGTATTGAAAAATATCACGCTGATCGCTCAGTCTATCAAGCAGTGCCTAAATCTGAATCCCTTTCTCGTACAGCGAAAGATCGCAAACTTTGTACCTCTCTAGAAGAAGCGATTAAACGCTCTGGCTTAAAAGATGGTATGACTGTTTCATTTCATCATGCTTTTCGGGGCGGAGATTTTGTGGTGAATATGGTGATGAATAAAATTGCCGAAATGGGTTTCAAAAATCTGACCCTTGCATCTTCATCTTTAATTGATAGCCACTTCCCGATTGTCGAACATATCAAAAATGGCGTGGTCACCAAAATCTATTCTTCTGGTTTACGCGGTGAACTTGCAGAGCAAATCTCTCGAGGTTTATTGAATGAACCTGTAAATATTCATTCTCATGGTGGACGTGTTCACTTAGTAAAATCTGGCGAATTAAAAATTGACGTTGCTTTTTTAGGCGTGCCTTGCTGTGACACATTCGGTAATGCCAATGGATTTACTGGAAAAAGTAAATGCGGCTCTCTAGGCTATGCGCGTGTCGATGCTGAATATGCTGACAAAGTTGTGTTGCTCACAGAGGAATTTGTTGAATACCCGCACCACCCAATCAGCATAGCTCAAGATCAAGTAGATTTAATCGTGCAAGTTGAAGCAGTCGGTGACCCGAAAAAAATTGGTGGTGGTGCAACCCGAATGACTACCAATCCACGCGAATTGCTCATTGCGCGTAAATGTGCAGAAGTAATTTTTGCCAGTGGTTATTTTAAAGATGGCTTCTCATTACAAACTGGTTCTGGGGGGGCAGCATTAGCTGTTACACGCTTCCTAGAAGAAAAAATGCGTCGTGAAAATATCACTGCAGATTTCGCACTTGGCGGAATTACTGCAAGTATGGTGGCATTACATGAGGCTGGTCTTATTAAAAAATTATTAGATGTACAAAGCTTTGATTCTGTTGCAGCTGAATCACTTGCCCGTAACCCAAATCATATTGAAGTCTCCGCTAACCAATATGCGAATTACAGTTCCAAAGGCGCATCTGTTGAACGTTTAGATATGGTGATTCTTTCTGCTTTAGAAATCGACACTAAATTTAACGTGAATGTATTGACTGGCTCTGACGGTGTGATTCGCGGAGCATCTGGTGGTCATTGTGATACCGCAGCTTCTGCACAAGTAGCAATCATTGTGGCACCATTAGTTCGTGGTCGTATTCCAACCGTGGTGGAAAACGTGATTACCTGTGTAACACCTGGTGAAAACGTCGATATTCTCGTTACCGATCATGGTGTAGCAGTAAATCCTAAACGTCCAGATTTGATTGAAGCTTTAAGCAAAACAGACATTCCATTGTTTACTATTGAACAACTTTGTGAACGTGCTTACAGCATTACTGGTAAACCAAAAGAAATTAAGTTTACTAATAAACCTGTGGCTGTTGTTCGTTATCGTGATGGTTCGGTGATTGATACGGTGTATCAAGTTAAAGACTAGAATCAGCATTACAAGCGATCTACTTTCAATAGCCAAAATTAACTCTTGTCTTCCCATGATTATCAGGAAAGGAGCCCAAAGAGTTGAAAGGGACTCGATTAGCTCTTTCAGCTTTCACCAGCACCATATAAATGGAAAGAGTTAAGAAAATTTATTTTTATACAAAAGAGCGGTCAAATTTTGCAGCATTTTTTTACGACATTCTCTACAGAGGGTTCAAAAATTTCACTTGAAGCATTGCTTAATGCTCGAGAGGAACGTGCAATTTTACAACAACAGCTTATAACACAATATGGACAAACCTTACTTTGCATCACTTTAACTGCTGTGGGTGGCGTAAAAAAAAATGCTTTGTTGGATTATGTTTTTACAAAAGCTCTAGAAAATCTGACCGCACTTTTTACTCAGTTAAACATCACAGCAGTAAAAGAAATAGTCCGTCCGTTAGAAACGGGGCATGAAGCCTATTTTGTAGTACCGATAGATGCTCGTACGCTAAAAGTGCTGATGATTGAATTGGAAGAAAGTATTCCTCTTGCTCGTTTGTGGGATTTAGATGTGTTTAATGCTAAAGGCAATCTACTGAGTCGTACAGATTTTGATCTTTCTCCAAGAACTTGTTTAGTGTGCGGAGAAAATGCAAAAATCTGTGCGAGAACCCGCAAGCACGAGATTGATGAGATTGTAGATAAAATTCAATCTCTCGCACAGAAGCATGATTTCGCAGAACATATTGGTGAACAAGTTTATCTGGCATTAATACAAGAGGCTCGCTTATCGCCAAAACCTGGTTTAGTGGATGCCATCAATAACGGTTCGCACAAAGATATGAACCTACATACTTTTGAGCAAAGTGCGATTAGTTTAAAACCTTTTTTTACGCAGTTTGTTCTCAAAGGCATGATGACCGGGCATTTGTCTGAAAATCAAATTCTCTCTGAAATTCGTCCTTTAGGTTTATTAGCAGAAAAAGCAATGTTTAAAGTTACTGATGGCGTAAACACCCACAAAGGTGCTATTTTTTCTTTTGGTTTAGTGTGTACGGCAATTGGACGATTATTGGCACAAAAAAGTTTGGTTCAAAGTGCGGTAGATTTTGATGTTAAATTAATCTGTTCACTTGTTGCACAATTTACTCAAGGTTTAACGGATGAACTGAAAAATTATCCTGAACACTTGCCTAGTACGGCTGGAGTGCGTTTATTCCAAAAATATGGCTTAACAGGTGTCCGTGGCGAAGCAGAAAATGGTTTTAATCTCATTCAAACGTTGTTGCCACAATTTGATGAGTACCATCAGTTAGAATGGGAACATCGTTTACTGATTTTGTTATTGAATTTAATGGCAATTAACTCCGACACTAACGTGGTTCATCGAGGTGGTTTAGCGGGATTACATTTCATACAGCAAACAGCACAGGATCTGCTTACAGATCAACACCTTGTGACAGATAAAACAGCACTGACACAAGCATTAATGAAATTTGATACCGCCTGCATTGAACGTAATTTAAGTTCGGGCGGTAGTGCTGATTTATTAGCACTAACAATTTTCTTTTTATCATTTAGAGGTAATTAATATGGCATTATCCAAAAATACAAAACTGGTGATTTTAATGGCTATCCCATTGATCACTTTCTTACTACCTGCTCCTGATGGGCTTTCTTTGATTGCTTGGCGATTACTTGGTGTTTATATCGCCACTATCGTTGGGCTTGTGCTTAAACCTTATGGCGAGCCCGTTATCTTATTGGCTGCAATTGCGGTTTCTGGCGTTATCATCGGTAATACTGAAGGGGCGAAAGAATTGGTTAAAGTCGGCAATATGTTGGATGGTTATAAATCTGGCACAACATGGCTTATTTTTACCGCATTCACTTTGAGTTCAGCATTTGTAATCACAGGTCTAGGTAAACGTATCGCCTATCATATGATCGGCGCAATGGGTAGCACAACCCTACGCTTAGGCTATGTTACCATGTTCTTAGATCTTTTACTCTCGCCAGCAACGCCCTCTAACACCGCGCGTTCAGGTGGGATTATCTTTCCAATCATTAATAGCGTAGTGGTTGCTCTTGGTTCAGATCCAGAAAAAAGCCCGAAAAAAGCAGGGCGTTATTTGATGATGAACGTATATATGGTGGTTAAAACTACCTCTTATATTTTCTTAACCGCAATGGCTCCTAATGCCTTAGCTCTTTCATTAATGGCACCAATTCTTGGTTTTGAAACCACTTGGATCAAATGGTTCTTAGCTGCATCTGTACCCGGCTTACTCTGCTTATTCTTAATTCCGTTAATTTGTTATTGGGTATCTCCACCAGAATTGAAAAAAGTGGATAATAAAGCCATTGCGAAAAAAGGCTTAGAAGAATTAGGTCCAATGTCTTTTCGTGAAAAAGCACTCAGCGTGTTATTCGTAATTGCATTATTCGGCTGGATTTTCTCTAATTCACTTCATATCAATGCTACCATTGTTGCAATCATTGTAATGGTGCTTTGTATTGTATTAAGTATTGTGACCTGGGACGATATCCTAAAAAGCAAAGGCGCATGGAATACCCTAGTATGGTATGGTGGTATCATCGGTATGTCTGGCTTGCTTGAAAAATCTGGCTTTTTCAAATGGTTAGCAAACACCTTAAGTACCATACTTCAGTTTGAGGGACATGGTATGATGGCGTTAATAGTGATTCTTACCTTAAGTGTCTCTGTACGTTATTTATTCGCATCAGGCGGTGCATATGTAGCTGCAATGGTACCCGTATTTGCAACAGTCGGACATGTAACAGGCGCTCCTACTGAATTGCTTGCTCTAGGCTTAGTCTTTGCTAATTCTTATGGTGGTTCAGTAACTCACTACGGAGGCGGACCAGGTCCAATTGCATTCGGTGCAGGTTATAATGATATAAAATCTTGGTGGATTACTGGCGCGATCATTGCTTTTGGTAGTTTAATTATCCATCTAACTATCGGTATGGCATGGTGGAAATTATTAATGAGTTTAGGCTGGTTATAAGCTAATCTTTTTTAAATTTAACTGCTATTTTGACGGTGTAGTAGACAAAGTAGTTGATTATAAATATATGCTTGCGCTTTCACTAAAAAGTGAGCTCTATTTAATCCTTTTGGTTTACCTTGAATATACACATCGTTGTAATCGCGATAAGCTAGTATTTCCTTTAATTTTATGAACTAATATTTACCTCATACTGCATTATATCTTGAGTATATTTATGAATATCTTATTTTTTTAATGATTTACAAGCCTTTCTAGCTTATCAAAATATTCTGTTTAGTGTCTTTCACCGAATATTCACTAGCCAGAATTAGCGCAAGCCTGTAGAATAGTCCATTGCTTTATTTAACTAATTATTTATAACACCTAACGATATTGTAGAAAATGACTCAAAAATTACATATTAAAACTTGGGGCTGCCAGATGAATGAATATGATTCATCTAAAATGGCTGATCTTTTATTAAGCACCCACGGATTAGAACTCACGGAAGCACCTGAAGAAGCAGACGTATTATTATTAAATACCTGTTCTATTCGTGAAAAAGCACAAGAAAAAGTGTTCCACCAACTTGGGCGTTGGAAAGAATTAAAGAAAAATAATCCAAATTTAGTGATTGGTGTGGGCGGCTGTGTAGCCTCTCAAGAAGGGGAACATATTCGCCATCGTGCGCCTTATGTGGATATTATTTTTGGCCCGCAAACTTTGCATCGCTTGCCTGAAATGATTAATCAAATTCGTGGCGGTAAAAGCTCTGTGGTTGATGTGAGCTTTCCTGAAATTGAGAAATTTGACCGCTTACCTGAACCTCGTGCAGAAGGCCCAACGGCATTTGTTTCCATTATGGAAGGCTGTAATAAATACTGTACTTTTTGTGTTGTGCCTTATACTCGTGGAGAAGAAGTCAGCCGTCCTGTGGATGACGTGCTATTTGAAATTGCGCAACTTGCGGAACAAGGTGTGCGTGAGGTCAATCTACTAGGTCAAAATGTAAATGCTTATCGTGGACCAACGCATGATGGTCAAATTTGTAGCTTTGCTGAGTTGCTTCGTCTCGTGGCTTCTATCGATGGTATTGACCGTTTACGTTTCACAACCAGTCATCCAATAGAATTTACCGATGATATTATTGATGTATATCGTGATACGCCTGAATTGGTGAGTTTCCTACATCTTCCAGTGCAAGCAGGTTCTGACCGTGTATTAACTATGATGAAACGTGCTCATACCGCATTAGAATATAAATCCATTATTCGTAAACTTCGTGCAGTGCGCCCAGATATTCAAATCAGCTCAGACTTTATTGTTGGTTTCCCAGGTGAAACGGCGGAAGATTTTGAGCAAACTATGAATTTGATTGCACAAGTAAACTTTGATATGAGCTTCAGTTTTGTTTATTCCGCCCGACCAGGTACGCCAGCAGCAGATATGCCAGATGATGTGACGGAAGATGAAAAGAAACAGCGTCTTTATGTGCTACAAGAGCGTATTAATCAACAAGCGGCACAATTTAGCCGTCGTATGCTTGGCACAGAGCAGCGCGTGTTAGTTGAAGGTCCATCGAAGAAAGATATTATGGAATTGACGGGACGCACTGAAACAAATCGTATTGTTAATTTCCAAGGTTCTCCAGAAATGATCGGTAAGTTTGTGGATGTGAAAATCACTGATGTTTATACTAATTCGTTACGTGGCGAAGTGGTGCGTACTGAAGATGAAATGGGATTACGTATTGCGCAATCTCCACAAGAAGTGATGAATCGCACACGTAAAGAAGATGAATTAGGTGTAGGGCGTTACCACGGCTAATTGAAATACTGAAATATTTAACCGCACTTTGAGAGATTAAAGTGCGGTTATTTTTTTAGAGATATGGTTTAGATTTGCCAATCTATCGGTTTTATTCCGTGGCTTTCCAAATATGAATTTGTTTTGGAAAAATGATGACAACCAAAGAAACCTCGATGTGCTGATAACGGGGAAGGGTGTGGCGCCGTTAAAACAAAGTGACGAGTGCGGTCAATAATTTGCCCTTTTTTTTGTGCGTGACTGCCCCAAAGTAAAAACACCAGTTTTTCACGATGTTCATTGAGTACTTCAATAACTTTATCTGTAAACCTTTCCCAACCTAAATTGGCGTGTGAATGTGCCATACCTCGTTCCACGGTAAGCACAGTGTTAAGTAGCAATACCCCTTGTTCTGCCCATTTGACTAAATAACCATTTGATGGCATTTGAAATCCCGAAATATCTTGTGTGAGTTCTTTATATATATTTAATAGGGAAGGGGGAATGGCTACTTCAGGTTTTACTGAAAAAGCCAAGCCGTGCGCTTGGTTTGCACCGTGATAAGGATCTTGACCTAAAATTACCACTTTTACATCTTCAAAAGCGGTATATTTGAATGCGTTAAATACATCTTCTTGTGGGGGATAAATCGTTTTCCCGCTTGCTCTTGCAAGATGAACCTGTTGTAGTGCGTGTTGAAAGTAAGGTTGCGCTTTTTCTGTTCCGATAACGTCTGTCCAGTTTTTCATTATTTTATCCTATTAATAAGTTTTTATTCATTATAAACAAAAACATTCATTCAATAAAAAGTTAAATTAATGTTAAATTATTGATATAAATTTTATTTAAAAATTAATAAATTTTAATTTAGATCAAATTTATAAAAATTAATTAAAAAAATAACCTGCTCTTTATCAAATAAATCTAAAATAATTTGAAATATTAAAATGATTTGATAAAATTTGTACAGTATTATTATTTTCGTGCCAATTAGGAGGCTATTATGATTAAAGGTATTCAAATTACTCAAGCGGCAAATGACAATTTGCTTAATTCATTCTGGTTATTAGACAGCGAAAAAAATGAAGCACGTTGCTTATGTGCAAAAGGCGAATTTGCTGAAGACCAAGTTGTTGCAGTGAGCGAATTAGGTCAAATCGAATACCGTGAATTACCAGTAAACGTAGCACCAACTGTTAAAGTTGAAGGTGGCCAACACTTAAACGTAAACGTATTACGTCGTGAAACTTTAGAAGATGCGGTAAACAATCCAGATAAATATCCACAATTAACTATCCGTGTTTCTGGTTACGCAGTACGTTTCAACTCTTTAACGCCAGAACAACAACGCGACGTTATTACTCGTACTTTCACTGAAAGCCTATAATTTCAGTTTGAATGAAAAAAAGAAACCCCGAAGTCATTCGGGGTTTTGTTTTATCTAAAAGGTTAAAAAATTTGACCGCACTTTTCCTTTTCATCTCTAGCGATTTCCGCGCTTTTCAGGTAGAATCCGCCAGTTAAATTTATTGATTTTTTGAGAAAAACTATCTTTTATGAAGAATATTCGCAACTTTTCTATTATTGCCCATATTGACCACGGTAAATCAACGCTTTCTGACCGTTTGATTCAAACTTGTGGTGGCCTTTCGGATCGTGAAATGGAAGCGCAAGTGCTAGATTCAATGGATCTTGAGCGTGAACGTGGAATTACCATCAAAGCACAAAGTGTGACTTTAAATTATAAAGCCAAAGATGGCGAAACTTATCAATTAAACTTCATCGATACACCAGGACACGTGGACTTTTCTTATGAAGTGTCTCGCTCTCTTGCTGCTTGTGAAGGGGCATTGTTAGTTGTGGATGCAGGACAAGGAGTCGAAGCCCAAACTCTGGCAAACTGTTATACCGCAATCGAAATGGATTTAGAAGTAGTGCCGATTTTAAATAAAATCGATTTGCCTGCCGCAGATCCTGAACGCGTAGCTGAAGAAATTGAAGATATCGTGGGAATTGATGCGATGGAAGCGGTTCGATGCTCAGCTAAAACGGGTGTGGGTATCGAAGATGTATTAGAAGAAATCGTGGCAAAAATTCCAGCACCAGAAGGCGATCCTAATGTGCCATTACAAGCATTGATTATTGATTCTTGGTTCGATAACTATTTGGGCGTGGTGTCTTTAGTGCGTATTAAAAACGGGGTATTACGTAAAGGCGATAAAATTAAAGTGATGTCCACAGGGCAAACTTACAACGTAGATCGTTTAGGGATTTTTACGCCAAAACAAGAAGATACGACTGTTTTAGAATGTGGCGAAGTGGGTTGGGTTGTTTGTGCGATTAAAGATATTTTAGGCGCGCCAGTTGGGGATACCTTAACCCATCAACATAATTCTGCAACTGAAGTGTTGCCAGGTTTTAAAAAAGTAAAACCACAGGTTTATGCTGGGCTTTTCCCTGTAAGTTCTGATGATTATGAAGCGTTTCGTGATGCGCTTGGTAAATTAAGTTTAAACGATGCATCACTTTTCTATGAACCAGAAACTTCGACCGCACTTGGTTTTGGTTTCCGTTGTGGTTTCCTTGGACTTCTACATATGGAAATCATTCAAGAGCGTTTAGAACGTGAGTATGATTTAGATCTTATCACAACTGCGCCAACGGTAATTTACGAAGTGCAATTAACGAATGGGGAGGTTGTTTATGTGGATAGTCCTGCAAAATTGCCCCCACTTAATAATATTGCTGAAATTCGCGAGCCAATCGCAGAATGTAATATGTTAGTGCCACAAGAATATTTAGGTAACGTCATTACCCTTTGCGTTGAAAAACGTGGTGTGCAAACCAATATGGTATATCACGGTAATCAGATTGCGCTGACTTATGAAATTCCAATGGGAGAAGTGGTTCTAGATTTCTTTGACCGTTTAAAATCAACATCTCGTGGTTATGCTTCGTTAGATTACGGTTTCAAACGTTTCCAAGCGGCAGATATGGTTCGCGTGGATATTATGATTAACAGCGAACGAGTAGATGCTTTAGCTTTAATTGTTCATAAAGATAATTCACAATATCGTGGTCGTGAATTGGTTGAAAAAATGCGAGAGTTAATTCCTCGTCAGCAATTTGATATTGCCATTCAAGCAGCGATTGGAAACCACATTATTGCGCGTTCAACCGTAAAACAATTACGTAAAAACGTATTAGCAAAATGTTATGGTGGCGACGTGAGCCGTAAGAAAAAACTCTTACAGAAACAGAAAGAGGGTAAAAAACGTATGAAGTCTTTAGGTAACGTAGAAGTGCCGCAAGAGGCGTTTTTAGCAATTTTACACGTAGGAAAAGATAAATAAGGAAAATTATGTCAAATTTATTTTTTGTGATTTTATTGGCTGTGGGTTTTGGTGTGTGGAAAGTATTAGATTATTTTCAGCTGCCAAATACTTTTAGTATTTTGTTACTAATTTTGACCGCACTTTCAGGCGTATTATGGTTTTATCATCGTTTTGTGGTGCTGCCAAAACGTCATCGTCAAGTGGCACGTGCAGAACAACGTTCTGGTAAAACCTTAAGTGAGGAAGATAAAGCCAAAATTGAACCGATTTCTGAGGCTTCAGAATTTTTATCTTCACTTTTTCCTGTGCTTGCAGTGGTATTTTTGGTTCGTTCTTTTTTGTTTGAACCGTTTCAAATTCCCTCTGGCTCAATGGAATCCACCTTACGTGTTGGCGATTTTTTAATTGTGAATAAATATGCTTATGGTGTGAAAGATCCGATTTTCCAAAACACCATTATTGCAGGCGAAAAACCACAACGTGGCGATGTAATTGTGTTTAAAGCACCACAACAAGCGTTAATTCGTACAGGTCTTGGCGCAACTCGAGCGGCTTTTGCAGAAAATCTTGCGTTAAGTTCAAAAGATAATATGTCTGGTGTTGATTATATTAAACGTATTGTTGGAAAGGGCGGAGACCGCATAATTTTTGATGTGGAACAAAAAACATTAAAAATTGTATATGGTAAAGAAGGTAAACCTTGTGAAATTGATTGCGAAACCAAGGCGTTTGAATATACACAAAATCCAACAAATCCAGCTTTTCCTAATGAATTAGAATTGACTGAAAAAGGCGATGTAACACACAATGTGTTAATTAGTGAATATCGTCGTTATTCAGGCTCTGAATTTTTCCCACAAGAGGGGATGCAAACTGCAGAATGGCTTGTGCCAGAAGGGCAGTATTTTGTGATGGGGGATCATCGCGATCACAGTGATGATAGCCGTTTTTGGGGCTTTGTGCCTGAAAAAAATATTGTGGGGAAAGCCACTTATATTTGGATGAGCTTAGAAAAAGAAGCGAATGAATGGCCAACAGGTTTCCGTTTTGATCGCTTCTTTACAGCAATAAAATAAGATGAATCATTTAGATCGACTTGAGCGTAAAATCGGCTATTGTTTTAATGATATTGCGCTCTTAAAGCAGGCACTTACGCATCGAAGTGCGGCAACTCAACATAATGAACGCCTAGAATTCCTAGGCGATTCCATTCTTAATTTCACTATCGCTGAAGCACTTTATCATCAGTTTCCACGTTGTAATGAAGGAGAACTGAGCCGTATGCGTGCTACTTTGGTACGCGAACCCACTTTAGCGATTTTAGCGCGCCAATTTGAATTAGGCGATTATATGTCGCTTGGTTCTGGCGAGCTAAAGAGCGGTGGTTTTCGCCGTGAATCTATTCTTGCCGATTGTGTAGAAGCGATTATTGGTGCAATGTCTTTGGATCAAGGATTAGCTGTGACGACCCAAGTGATTCGAAATTGGTATCAACAATTATTGGCAGAAATTAAACCGGGCGATAATCAAAAAGATGCGAAAACTCGTTTGCAAGAATATTTACAGGGTAAACATTTGCCATTGCCAACTTATGAAGTGGTAAATATTCAAGGGGAAGCCCATTGCCAAATTTTCACTGTTGAATGCAAAGTGAAAAGTGCGGATAAAATTGACCGCACTTTTGTGGCAAAAGGATCTAGCCGTCGTAAAGCTGAACAAGCGGCAGCAGAACAAATTTTAAAAGAACTGGACATCAAATGACCGAACAATTCGACAAAACCTATTGCGGCTTTATTGCTATCGTAGGTCGCCCAAATGTGGGTAAATCAACGCTCTTAAATAAAATTTTAGGACAAAAAATTTCAATTACATCACGTAAAGCACAAACTACCCGTCACCGCATTGTGGGAATTAAAACTGAAGGGTCGTATCAAGAAATCTATGTGGATACGCCAGGGCTTCATATTGAAGAGAAGCGTGCAATTAACCGCTTAATGAACCGCGCCGCAAGTAGTGCTATCGGCGATGTTGATTTAATTATTTTTGTTGTTGATGGCACACACTGGAATGCAGATGATGAGATGGTGCTAAACAAATTACGCAATGCAAAATCCCCCGTTGTGCTTGCTATCAACAAAGTAGATAACATCAAAAATAAAGATGATTTATTGCCGTTTATTACAGATCTTAGCAGTAAATTTAACTTTGCTCACATTGTGCCAATTTCTGCACAGCGTGGTAATAATGTTCATGAATTAGAGAAAATTGTACGCCAATCTTTACGCGAAGGTGTGCATCATTTCCCAGAAGATTATGTTACAGACCGTTCACAACGTTTTATGGCATCGGAAATAATCCGTGAAAAATTAATGCGTTTTACGGGAGAAGAATTGCCTTACTCTGTTACTGTTGAAATCGAACAATTCAAAGTGAATGAACGTGGTACTTATGAAATAAATGGCTTAATTCTGGTTGAACGTGAAGGTCAGAAAAAAATGGTAATTGGTGCGGGCGGTCAAAAAATTAAAACTATTGGTATGGAAGCACGTGCTGATATGGAACGTTTATTTGATAACAAAGTCCATCTTGAACTTTGGGTAAAAGTGAAATCAGGTTGGGCAGATGATGAACGTGCGCTGCGCAGTTTAGGATATATGGATGAATAAAGTGCGGTAAAATTTATTCGCATAATAAAAATCCCCATTATTGTGATGGGGATTTTTTGTTTTTAACTTTTCACTGAATACACTTTAAATTTTCCTGTTTGAGCAAGAACTTGATAATCATTGAAATGTTGTTTAAGTAGCTCGGGATAAGGCAAAAATGCATTGGCGACAATGCGTAATTCTCCACCTTGATTGAGATGCCATTTCGCTTGAGTGATAAGTTCTTTTACGGCTCGATAGGCGGTATCAATGCCATCGTGGAATGGTGGATTTGAAATGATCAAATCAAATTTTCCTTGTACATCAGAAAAGACATCACTGGCGTAAACCTCGCCTTGTAATTGATATTCAGAAAGTGTTTTACGCGCTGATTCTAATGCCATTGCGTGAATATCTGCCATCGTAATTTGTGCGTTAGGCGAGCGTTTTTTTATCATAGAGCCAATTACCCCCGCGCCACAGCCAAGATCGAGCACTTTTCCTTTTATTTTATTATCAATGGTTGAAAGTAACAGTTCCGTGCCTGCGTCTAATTCCGCCGCACTAAATACCCCAGGTAAACTATATATAGTTAAGTCTTCTAGCGTAGAATGTTGATAGGTTTTCCAGAAATTTTTAAGTTCAAAGTGCGGTTTATTTTGGAGTGAAAAATGATATAAACCACAACGGCGAGCAGAGTCAATTTTTGCTATTTCCCCATAGGGTGCTAATGTTTTTTCTACTGAACGTACGCCACAACGATTTTCGCCAATAATTAATATTTCTTGACCAATAGGAGCTTGAGACAATAGTTGAAGCAGTTGGAAATTGACTTCTTGTTTGTTTTTAGTCCAATAATAAACGATTAAATCGGCTTGACCTTGAAATTCAACGGAAAAATTGACCGCACTTTGCGTTCTTGCATAGTCAAAATAGCAGCTCCAAATTTGGATTGATTGGCATTTTGAGGCTAATGTTTGAGGAAAATTATCAGAAATTCCTCCAGCAAATAATACCGATTTACCATTAAAAAATGAAAGATGGCGTTCTAAAACTTGGCTCTCTAGAGAAATCACGCTTTGAATCCTGTGGGTTATTAGTTAAAATTATGCGTCATTTTAGCAAAGATTAATAAAAGAAATTAACACTATTTTTCAAGCAACGTTTTAAAAATTCACTTATGAACAGACGCGATCTTCTTTTACAAGAAATGGGCATTTCCCAGTGGGAATTATATCGCCCCGAGGTACTGCAAGGTTCAGTAGGAATCAGTGTGGCAGAGAATATTCGCTTTATCACTGTTTCCGATGAGAATATCAGTAGCTCGCCTTTGTTGGCTGATGTGCTGTTAAGCCTTGATCTTAAAAAAGAAAATTGCTTATGTTTGAATTACGATCAAATCCAGCATATGGAATGTAAGCAGCCTATTCGTTATTGGTTACTATCAGAAAATAGCGACCAAATTGACCGCACTTTAGCATTTTGTGTGCAGGCAGAGCAGGTTTATCGCTCGCCAAGTTGGCAGCAATTTCAATCTAATCATCAAGCCAAACGAGCGTTATGGCAACAAATTCAGCAGTCTTAATTATGTCTATTATTTCTCAAATTGAAGCCTGTGATTTCGAGCGATTGTATGAAATCGAACAGCAAGCACATCTGGTGCCTTGGTCGCTGGGGACGTTAAAAAATAATCAAGGGGAGCGTTATTTCAATTTAAAATTAATTGAGAATAATCAGATTATCGGTTTTGCGATTTGCCAAACCGTATTAGATGAAGCGAATTTGTTTAATATTGCGATTTTGCCTAATTATCAAGGTTGTGGATTTGGCAAATTATTGTTAGGCGAATTAATCTTTCAATTAAAGGAAAGAGGTGTACAGACTTTATGGCTAGAAGTCAGAGAGTCTAACCCTGCTCGTTTCTTGTATGAAAAAGTTGGTTTTAATGAAGTCGATATTCGGAAAAATTATTATCCGAAACCCAGTGGTGGACGAGAAAATGCCGTGGTAATGGCGTGTTATCTATAGATTTAAATAATTAGCCTAGATATTTCTAGGCTATATTTTTTATGCTTCTTCTGCAGGAAAAACAAATGGATTTAATCCGCTTCGTGCGAAACCTTTTTCTTCCATTTCAATATCTAAGAAAATAGAAGCCAAATCATCGGCTACAGGCTCTACATGAGGATCTTTTTCTTGGAACATAATTTTCAAGTAACTTTCACAGCTACCACAGGTTTCAGCACGAACAAGTGCAAGTTCTTCATCTAACGACCACATTTCGAGTTTGTCGTGGCTATTACAATTGGTGCATTGTGCGCGTACTAAATTCCATTCACTTTCACATAAATTACAATGTAAGTAGCGTAACCCTTGTGATGTACCAATTTGTACAATACTTGCCACAGGTAAAGAACCACAAACAGGGCAGTGATGTAAATTTTCGGCGTTCTCAACTTGGCTATTATGGGGAATTTGCTGGGCGAGCTGTAGCCAATAAAGGGAAAGTGTAGCCCAAATAAAGACGGCTTTATCACTGCTAACTAAATTAAATTCTTGTGCTAATAACTTATTTGCCATTTCTTCTAAGTCGGTAGAGGAGGCTTTTTCAAGAAATTCAATTGTTGCAGCAACTTGTTCGTTAGCTTTGGGTTTTATTTCATCAAGAATTTCAGTTAAGTATTCGCGCCAGATACTGTCTCGCTTAAAGGTTTTGGCATTTAGTGGCTCGATAGCATTTAACGGTTCAAACTGTTGTGCTGGTAAAGGATTTTTTTCTAACGTGGAAAGTTGGCTTTCAACTATGTCTGCGGCAAATAATAAATAATCAGATAGAGGATGATTTTGTGCTAAGTCTCTTAAACGTTTCGCTCTGCGTTGGTAAAGATTTTTAGGATTGGCAAATAAAACCGCTGGGGCTTGATATGTATTTGCCACTTGTTTAATTTCTGATTCAGATAAGATTTTGATACTCATATTCTTCTCACTTTTATAATAAAAAGTGCGGTCAATTTTAACCGCACTTTTTTCTTTTTCAGGATTTGAGCTTATTTGCCAAATCCTTTAAATAAGACTTTGGTTTTACCTACTTTTTTGCCAGATTGCTCGTTGAGTAAATCTTCTTCAAGTTTTGATAAAACTTCTTCACGATACCATCTTGGGTGATGTTTTTTCGCCCAACGAACAGTAACCCAACCTTCAACAATACCGCGAATTGATCCTTTAACCCAAAATGCCATATATATATGCACCAAGATACCCGTGAATAACATAAAAGCACTTGCAGAGTGGAGCAAAATAGCAATTCGCAATACTGGGATTGAGAAGTAATGTGAAAAATATTGACGCCACATAATGATGCCAGTGACTAATAACGTTACCATCGCCAAGTTTAATGTCCAAAAGAGCATTTTTTGACCAAGGTTATATTTACCGTTGTCAGCAACTGCGTGTTCATTCCCTTTAAGCACTTCAACGACACCTTTTGCCCAGCGAATATCGTTTTTTTCTGGAATATTGTGATCCCAGTACAATAACGCTAAGTAGATGAAAGCGAAGAACATTAAAATCCCTGTGAATGGGTGAATGGCGCGCGCAATTTGTGGTGTACCCAAAATTTCTGTGAGCCAAGCAAAGTCAGGGAAGAAAAATGCAACGCCAGTGAACATCGTCATAAAAAAGCAAATAACCAACATCCAGTGACTAATACGCGCTGGGGTTCTATGACGGATAACGCGAGTATCGTTGCTAATTTCAATTTTACTCATTGTTTTCCCCCTTAGACGGTTTATTTTCTTCAAATTCGTGATGATGATCTTCTACATCTTCTTCTACATTTGGGCCAACGGTTAAGTAATGTGCAACTTCTGCTAGAGCTAGACCACCCATTGCCACTGCAGCGACTGGTTTCAATACATCTTTCCATAAGGTCACACTCAAATCAATTTGAGGATCTTTTGGAAGACCATTGTAAAGTTCAGGTTTATCTGCGTGATGCAACACATACATTACATGTGTACCGCCTACACCTGGAGGATCGTAAAGTCCTGCATTTTCATAACCACGAGATTTTAAATCTGCCACGCGTTGTTCTGCGTAAATTTTCATTTCTTCTTTAGAGCCGAAACGAATCGCACCTGTTGGACAGGTTTTCACGCAAGCTGGTTCTTGTGCTACAGAAACACGATCCACACAAAGGGTGCATTTGTATACACGATTGTCTTCAGGATTCATACGTGGAATATTGAATGGACAGCCTGCAATACAATAACCACAACCAATACATTTATCGGATTGGAAATCTACAATACCGTTAGCATATTGAATGATCGCACCAGGTGCTGGACAAGCCTTTAAACAACCAGGTTCTGCGCAGTGCATACAGCCATCTTTACGAATCAGCCATTCTAAACGATCGTTTTCTTCAACTTCGTTAAAACGCATCACCGTCCACGCTTTTGCATCAAGATCAACTGGATTGTCATAAACCCCAACACATTGTGCATTGACATCAGAGCGAATATCATTCCACTCTGAACAACCCACTTGACAGGCTTTACATCCTATACAAGTTGAAACATCAATTAATTTTGCAACTTCGACTTTATGATCTCTCGCTTGTGGTGCTGGTGTTAAACCAGATGTTGCGGAGATTTTAATAACGTCTTGCGTTTGAACGCCTTGAGCAGTTCCGGCCATATTATGCCTCCCCAACTTTTTCAATATTTACCAAGAATGTTTTGTATTCTGGTGTTTGCGTGATTGCCTCACCCCAAGATGGTGTTAAGGTATTAGTAGAGAATCCACGGTTACCTTTGCCATTCAATGCCTTCATATTCCAGTGAATTGGAAGACCTATATGGTGTACGACACGTCCATCAATTTCGAGATCTTTAAGACGTTTTGTAACCACGGCAACCGCTCTAATATAGCCACGACGAGAAGTAATTTTTACCATATCGCCTTTTTGGATGCCTTTTTCTGCCGCTAATTTTTCGCCAATTTCCACAAATTGTTGTGGTTGTGCGATGATATTTAATGCAGATTGTGCAGTCCAGCTGTGGAAATGCTCGGTTAAACGATAAGTTGTTGCTACAAATGGATAGTTTTTATTTGAACCAATAAATTCACGATCTTCTTTATAGATACGTAAAGTTGGATCTGTCACTACATTTGGATGAAGTGGGTTTGTATCAATTGGGCTTTCAACTGGTTCATAGTGTTCTGGCATTGGGCCATTTGCAATTTTATCAACGGCAAATAAACGTCCTACGCCTTCTGCGGACATAATAAACGGCCCAGTATCAGAACCTGGTGGTTGCGTGCCGTAGTCAGCAATATCAAACCAGTTCCAGTTTTTACCGTTCCATTTGATTAATTGGCGGTTTTTATCCCAAGGATTACCATTGATATCTAATGATGCACGGCTATAAAGTACGCGGCGGTTTGCAGGCCATGCAAAGCCCCAGCCAATAGTACAACCTAAACCCGATGGATCTGAATTATCGCGATTAGCAGTTTGGTTGCCTTTTTCAGTCCATTGACCAACATATAACCAGTTACCTGATGTTGTTGTACCATCATCACGTAAATGTGCAAATCCATTGAGTAATTGACCTTTTTTGTACATCAAGTTACCGTTTGGATCATAAAGATCTTCAAGCGCATAACCATTTAATTCTTTGGCTAATTCAACCGCACTTGGTGAGTGTGGTTGAGCATAATTCCAAGTCATTGCTTCAAAAGATTCAATGCCTTGACCACCCTCTTTTTTATAAAGTTCGTGCATTTCTTCGCGTAGCATAGAAAGAATATCAACATCAGGTAAGGCTTCTCCCGGTTGATCGCAACCTTTCCAGTGCCATTGAGCCCAGCGACCAGAATTAACGATTGATCCTTCTTCTTCTGCGAAACAAGTAGTTGGTAAACGGAAAACTTCTGTTTGAATTTCCGTAGGATTTACATCATTTGACTCACCAAAATTTCTCCAAAATTCTGATGATTCAGTTTGTAATGGATCCATAACGACTAAGTATTTCAGTTTACTCATACCAGATAACGTTTTATTTTTATTTGGTAGTGCATTTAATACGTTAAAACCTTGTAAAATCCAACCGTGTAATTTGCCTTCATTCATCAATTTAACGTGAGTAATCGGATCATATAAGCGATCTGCTTTTGGTAAGAAATCGAATCCCCAGCCATTTTCCTTAGTGGCATTATCTCCGTAGAAAGTTTTCATCATACTGACAAAGAATTTTGAAGTATGACGATAATAGTTCACTTGGTTTGGAACGATATCTTTTGGTGTAATTGCGTTAATGTATTGATCGTAAGAGGTATCTTTATCGTTTGGCAAACGCATATAACCTGGTAAAGACATTGGCAATAAGCCCATATCTGTCGTACCTTGAACATTGGAGTGTCCACGTAATGCGTTAATACCGCCACCTGGCATCCCCATATTACCTAAAAGTAATTGGATTATCGCCATTGAGCGAATATTTTGTGTACCGATTGAATGCTCAGTAAAGCCTAACGCATATAGATGCGTCATCGTTTTATTTGGCACTGAGGTTTTACCAATTTCTTCACAGATTTGTAAGAAGAGTTTTTGTTTTACACCTGTAATACGCTCAACCATTTCTGGGGTATAACGAGAAACGTGCTCTTTTAAGATGTTAATGACACAACGAGGATGTTGTAATGTCATATCACGTTTAGCGTGACCATTTTCATCAAATTGGTAGTTCCATTTAGATTTATCGTAGTTACGTTTTTCTTCGTTGTAACCTACAAATAAACCGTCTTCAAATTTGAAACCTTCATCAATTAAGAATGAAGCATTGGTATAGTGTTTAACATATTCGTGTTGAATTTGATTTGTTTCCAATAGGTAACGGATCACGCCCATTAAGAACGTAATATCAGAACCAGAACGAATTGGCACGTGTAAATCTGCAACGGATGCGGTACGGTTAAAACGCGGATCAATAACGATGATTTTCGCACCGTTTTTCTTCGCTTCAATTGCCCAACGGAAGCCAACAGGATGGGCTTCAGCAGGGTTACCGCCTTGAACGATGATTAAGTTGGCATTTTTAATATCAACCCAGTTATTTGTCATGGCACCGCGACCAAATGATGGAGCAAGACTTGCTACCGTTGGTCCGTGTCAAGTATTCGCTTGGTTACATACTGGCACCATACCGAGCATTCGAATCCACTTTTGCGTTAATAACGCAGCTTCATTGCTCATTGCTGATGCAGTCATAATTCCTGTCGTTGCCCAACGATTAACCGTTTTTCCACTTGCATCTTTTTCAACAAAGTTGGCATCTCGGTCATCTTTCATTAAACGAGCAATACGTTTAATGGCATCTTTCCAAGAAATTCGTTCCCATTTATCAGAACCGGGCGCACGATATTGAGGATATAAAGAACGGCTTTCACTATTGACATAATCGAGTGCGCCAGCACCTTTCGGGCAAAGTGCACCACGACTGACTGGGTGATCTGGATCGCCTTCAATATGAAAGAGTTTTGAACGAGTATTTGTGCCAGTATGGCTACTTAATGAATTGTAAGGTTTGCCTGTGCTATATAACAACATACCGCAACTTACAGCGCAGTATGTACAGGTGTTACGGGATTCAAACGCGCGTAATAATTTATATTCGCGTGGCGCAGCTAATACATTTGCTGGAGCAAAGCCCAACATTGCAGCTGACGTTCCCGCCATACCTCCTGCACAGATCTTGAAGAATTTTCTTCTTGAGACCTGCATAATCACTCCTTTCAACAACAAGTTGTTGAGATATTATAGATAGTAATAAAATTCGTTTAGTAGCTAGATTATGTTGATTTCGTTAAAATAACACTCTCTAGTGTATAAATCATCGTAAAAACGTTGATTTATTAGATGGCTAGAGTAACGATTTTTTAACAATAAATCCATAATCAAATGACATTAGCTTCAACAAATATTGTGATCTAGATCATAAATATAAAAATAATTTAACAGACTTTTTACATTTAACTAATGAACGGGTAATAAATGCAGTGCTGGATTCGACAAACTATCAACTTTTTTAGAAAGACAAAAAATACAGAAAAATTGACCGCACTTTTGCAACAAAAAGAAGACATACTGGCTGTAGAGATACCAGTTTCTTTGGTATATAACGGCATTTCTCACGCAGTTATGATGTGTTCCCCAAACAATTTAGAGGATTTTGCTTTAGGTTTTTCTCTAACAGAGGGAATTATCAATAAACCAGAAGATATTTATGGTATTGATGTTGTAGAAGTTTGCAATGGTATTGAAGTGCAAATTGAACTTTCCAGCCGTAAATTTATGGCATTAAAAGAGCATCGTCGTAATCTTACGGGGCGTACTGGTTGTGGTATTTGTGGTACAGAACAATTGAATCAAGTATATAAAACTTTTCCGAAATTAGACTGTACTTTTCAATTTGATTTAAATTTGCTAGATAGTTGTCTTATTGATCTTCAAAAAAATCAATTGCTTGGATGTAAAACTGGTGCTACCCATGCTTGTGCATTTTTCGATTTATATGGAAGTATGTTAGCTATTTACGAAGATGTGGGTCGCCACGTTGCATTAGATAAATTGCTTGGGTGGCACGCAAAATCGGGTAAACCTAGAGGTTTTATTTTAGCCTCCAGTCGAGCGAGTTATGAAATGGTGCAAAAAACAGTGGCTTGCGGGGTGGAAATGTTAGTCACGATTTCTGCCGCAACGGATTTAGCAGTCACAATGGCAGAAAAACATAATTTGACTTTAATTGGTTTTGCTAGGGAAGGAAAAGGAAATATTTATAGCGGACATCTACGACTTCACAATTAACCCCAACCAAGAGCGAGAGATTTGAGGTCTTGTGTTTATTAAGGAAATAGCGTGATTTGTCTCTTTGTATGTTAAAAATAGAGTAAATTAGCGGTAAATATAAATTATGTAATCTAAAGGGGATTGGTGGGTTTATTATTGTATAATTCCCCTCATTTTTACACATATAAAAGTGGTCATAAGCCCACCCGTTTGTTATATGTATTCAATAAGTGCAAAAGTGCGGTTAGAAATTGAAAAGAATTTAGGAGAATAGAATGGGAAGTGTATTGGTTGATTTGCAAATTGCCACAGAAAATATAGAGGGTTTGCCAATAGAAGAGCAGATTGTGCAGTGGGCAACAGATGCTGTTCAGCCTGAGGGCAATGAAGTCGAAATGACGGTGCGTATTGTGGATGAAGCCGAAAGCCATGAATTAAATTTAACTTATCGTGGAAAGGATCGCCCGACTAACGTACTTTCATTTCCATTTGAATGCCCCGATGAGGTGGAGTTGCCATTGTTAGGGGATCTCGTTATTTGTCGTCAAGTCGTGGAGCGAGAAGCCTCAGAACAAGAGAAACCATTAATGGCACATTGGGCGCATATGGTCGTGCATGGTAGCTTACATTTACTCGGTTATGATCATATTGAAGACGATGAAGCGGAAGAAATGGAAAGCTTAGAAACCCAAATTATGCAAGGATTAGGCTTTGATGATCCTTATCTAGCAGAGAAATAATCTTTATTCGGAGTAATGATGTATAAAGCAGTATTTAGTGATTTTGATGGCACCTTATTAACCTCTCAACATACCATTTCCCCTCGAACTGTTGCGGCAATTAAGCGTTTAACGGCGAATGGCATTCCTTTTGTGCCAATTTCGGCACGTTCTCCTTTGGGTATTTTGCCTTATTGGAAACAGCTTGAAACGAATAATGTGCTTGTTGCATTTAGTGGTGCGCTTATTTTGAATCAACATCTTGAACCAATTTATAGCGTACAAATTGATCCAAAAGATATTTTAGAGATTAATACCGTTTTGGCGGAACATCCTTTGCTTGGCGTGAATTATTATACAAATAATGATTGCCATGCTCGTGACGTAGAAAATAAATGGGTGATTTATGAACGCAGCGTGACCAAAATTGAGATTCATCCTTTTGATGAAGTAGCGACAAGTTCGCCACATAAAATTCAAATTATTGGGGAAGCAGAAGAAATCATTGAGATTGAAGTTCTTTTAAAGAAAAAATTTCCACATTTAAGTATTTGTCGTTCTCATGCTAACTTTTTAGAGGTAATGCACAAGAGTGCAACCAAAGGAAGTGCGGTGCGTTTTTTGGAAGATTATTTTGGCGTACAAACTAATGAAGTGATTGCATTTGGCGATAATTTTAATGATTTGGATATGCTAGAACATGCGGGGCTTGGGGTGGCAATGGGAAATGCGCCAAATGAAATTAAACAAGCTGCAAATGTAGTTACCACGACCAATAATGAAGATGGACTTGCATTGATTTTAGAAGAAAAATTTCCTGAATAATTAGAAAAGAAAGGCTCTCAATTGAGAGCCTTTTAGTTATGCTTCTTGTGAATGATACATTGCTTCAATTTGCTTGCGATAACGTTCTAAAATCACTTTTCTACGCAATTTTAATGTTGGTGTAATTTCACCCAATTTAATGCTAAATGCTTGAGAAAGTAACGTGAATTTTTTTACTTGCTCGAAATGAGCCAATTCTTTTTGTACTGCATTAATACGCTGCTCAAACATTTTCAGAATGTCAGAATTTTTTAGTAGTTCTAAACGGTCATGATATTTAATATTGAGCTGTTTTGCGTACTCTTCCAAACTATCAAAGCAAGGCACAATAAGCGCGGATACATATTTTTTCGCATCAGCGATGATCGCAATTTGTTCGATAAATTTATCTTTACCGATTTTGCTTTCGATATATTGTGGTGCGATATATTTGCCGTTTGAGGTTTTCATTAATTCTTTAATGCGATCGGTAATAAATAAATTGCCTTGTTCGTCAAATTCTCCCGCATCGCCAGTTTTTAAGAAACCATCTTCTGTAAAGGCTTGAGCCGTTTCTTCTGGCTTTTTGTAATAGCCTTTCATCACCATTCCACCACGCACAAGGATTTCATTATTTTCCCCAATTTTCACTTCCGCTTTTGGCATCAGTGTGCCGATTGAATTTGGGTTAAATTGGAAATCATGCCAGCAAGAAACGGTTGCAGTTGTTTCTGTCATGCCATAGCCTAATTTGATGTTGATACCAATGGCGTGGAAAAATAGCCCAATAGCAGGTTCTAATTTTGCTCCTCCGCAAGGCATCATTTTTATTCGTCCCCCCAATAATTGACGAAGTTTTGAGAGCACTAATTTATCCGCTAAAGCAAATTGTTTCTTCAATAAGAACGGAACAGTTTTGTTATTCGCACGTAGATCAAAATGTTTTTGTCCTACAGAAATTGCCCAATGAAACATAATTTGGCGAAGTTTTGGGGCTTTTTGAACTTTATCCAATACGGCAGCATAAATTTTTTCGTAAAAACGTGGGACGGCGCACATTAAGGTTGGTCGAATTTCCGTTAAAGCTGACCGCACTTGATTGGTGTCTTCTAAATAGCAAAGTATTGCGCCTCTATGAAGAATATAAGCCGCCCAGGCTCGTTCAAAAATATGAGAGAATGGTAAAAAAGAAAGTGAAATATCCTGATCTGTCACATTAAGTGAAAGATCATGTGTTTCTAATTGGTGAGCGAGATTAGCGTAATCTAACATGACACCTTTAGGCTCTCCCGTTGTGCCTGAGGTATAAATAATCGTAAATAAATCCGATAATTGTTTTTGGTTTAAGCGTTGGGTTAGTTCATTTTGTTGGGCGTTTGAACCTGTTTTAATAAAACTTTCCCAAGTGCAAGAAAGAGGATCTTGTTGTAATTGAATGGTGGATTTCATTGCCACAATTTTTTGTAATTTTGGACAATGATGAGCAATTTCCAATGCTTGATCATATTGCTCTTGATCGCCGACGAAGAGAATTTTTACATCGGCGTGATTTAGGATAAATTCTGCTTGCTGGGCTGTATTGGTTGCGTAAATAGGTACTGTGATTGCTCGAATTTGTAAGGTCGCAATGTCAGCGATTGTCCAACGTTCCATATTATGGGCAAAAATGGCGATTTTATCTTGTACGCCAATATTGTGAGCAAGCAATGCTCGAGAAAGTTGATTGAGTTGATCTTGAAAATTTTTCCAAGAAATGTCTCTCCACAAGCCGTGTTCTTTATAGCGAAGTGCGGTCATATTTGCACGAGTTTTGGCTTGTTGTTGAATACGATGAACAAAATGGAGATCGAGATTCATATTAACCCTATTTTTTATTTCATTGAGCGAACGGTTGTGCGCTAATATAATCTTAAATAGGAATGAAAGCTAGAAGAATATTGATTGTTTTAAATCATTTTTAGTGATCCTTTGTTCATTTTTAGAGCGTAAACTAAATTCTAGATAATAAAAAACCGCTCTGAAGAGCGGTTAATTTTTTCAAAGTTTTAATTAGCCTTTGTAGTTGTAGATATGAGCTACTAAGTCTAATACTTTGTTTGAGTAACCCGTTTCGTTATCGTACCAAGATACTAATTTAACGAAAGAATCAGTTAATGCGATACCAGCATCAGCATCAAATACAGAAGTTAAAGTACAGCCGTTGAAGTCAGTAGAAACAACCGCATCTTCAGTGTAACCTAATACGCCTTTTAATTCGCCATTGAACGTTTTACCTTCCGCTGCATCTTTGATTGCTTGTTTGATTGCATCATAAGAAGCTGGTTTTTCAAGATTAACTGTTAAATCAACAACAGATACGTTTGGCGTTGGAACACGGAAAGCCATACCAGTTAATTTACCGTTTAATGCAGGTAAGACTTTACCTACTGCTTTCGCTGCACCTGTTGAAGATGGAATGATGTTTTGTGATGCACCGCGGCCGCCGCGCCAGTCTTTAGCTGATGGGCCATCCACAGTTTTTTGAGTTGCAGTTGTTGCGTGAACAGTGGTCATTAAACCATCTTTGATACCGAAAGTTTCATGAACAACACGTGCTAAAGGAGCTAAACAGTTTGTTGTACAAGATGCGTTAGAAACGATATCTTGACCTGCGTATGCGTTGAAGTTTACACCACGAACGAACATAGGAGTTGCATCTTTAGATGGGCCAGTTAATACAACTTTTTTCGCACCTGCAGTGATGTGTTTACGAGCAGTTTCATCAGTTAAGAATAAACCAGTCGCTTCAACAGCGATATCAACACCGATTGCACCCCAGTTCAAGTTTGCTGGATCACGTTCTGCAGTGACACGGATAGTTTTACCATTAACCACTAGGTTACCATCTTTCACTTCAACAGTGCCGTCGAAACGACCGTGAGTTGAATCATATTTCAACATATAAGCCATGTATTCAACGTCGATTAAGTCGTTAATACCTACAACTTCAATGTCATCACGGTGTTGTGCTGCACGGAATACGATACGGCCGATACGACCAAAACCATTGATACCAATTTTAATTGCCATAAGATTTTCACCTTTTATTTAAGTTAAACAAATCTGTTTGCTTTGAGTAATACTGCTCACTCAGTAAGACAACGCACAGAGTATAGCACGAGCATTTTTATAAAACTATAAACCCTACTACTTTTTTGTGATCTATATCAAATTATCATTAGAATGAAAAAGTACCGTAAAAAATCACCGCACTTTTGATGATTTTTTATAGAGAAATCTGCATAATAGACTGAAGTTGTTAGAGAAGGTTAAATATTCTATGTCTCAAGGTAATCTTTATATTTTATCTGCACCAAGTGGCGCAGGAAAATCTTCATTAATTTCTGCGTTATTGACATCAGATAGCTCAACTCAAAAAATGGTTTCTGTGTCACATACGACCCGTGCCCCACGCCCGGGTGAAGTTGAAGGCGTACACTATTATTTTGTATCAAAAGAAGAGTTTGAATCACTCATTGAGCAAGATTTATTTCTAGAATATGCCAAAGTTTTTGGTGGCAATTATTATGGAACCTCTTTACCAGCGATTGAAGAAAATTTAGCAAAAGGCATTGATGTATTTTTAGATATTGATTGGCAGGGCGCCCAACAAATCCGCAAAAAAGTTCCTAGTGTTAAAAGCATTTTTATTTTACCGCCTTCATTGCCTGAATTAGAACGTCGTTTAATTGGTCGTGGGCAAGATAGTGAAGAGGTTATCGCTGAACGAATGTCAAAAGCGATGAGTGAAATTTCGCATTATGACGAATATGATTATGTTATTGTGAATGATGATTTTGAGAAAGCATTAAAAGATTTACAAAGTATTTTGCAATCGGAACGCTTAACTAAAGATTATCAACAAAAACAAAATGCAATGTTAATTCAACAGCTACTAGCAAAATAGGGCGAAATTGAGTATTATAACGCCCTTTCAATAGAGTAATTTTTGACAAATCGGAGTAAATTATGGCTCGTGTTACTGTGCAAGATGCAGTAGAAAAAATTGGTAACCGTTTTGATTTAATTTTAACGGCTGCGCGTCGTGCAAGACAATTACAACTTAACCAAAGTGTGCCGTTAGTGCCAGAAGATAATGACAAACCAACAGTAATCGCATTGCGTGAAATCGAAAAAGGTTTGATTAATCAAGATATTATGGATGCACAAGAATTCCAAGAAATGGCGAAAGTTCAAGAAACGGAAGAAGCAGCTGTTGCATTAATTACAGAATAATCTTTTAAAAGTGCGGTAAAAAATAAAGGTATTTTACCGCGGGTAGGTATACCCACGGTTAATTATGGTTATAGTTGTACCCCTTTGGGGAACGTAATTTCTACCCCAAAGGGGTAATGTTTAGTTAAGCTAGGGTCTACTTACCCTAGGCGATATTTTTCAACGATAAGTAGGTCTCCTTTGGAACTGTTTGCGGATTTAGATCGAATTATTCAAGGGTATTTGCCCGCAGATAAAATTGAACTCATCAAGCGTGCGTTTGTGATTGCAAGAGATGCGCACGAAGGACAATTTCGCTCCAGCGGCGAACCTTACATTACCCATCCTGTGGCGGTAGCCTCCATTATTGCTCAACTTCACTTAGATCACGAAGCGGTAATGGCTGCGCTTTTGCACGATGTTATTGAAGATACACCTTATACGGAAAACCAACTGAAAGACGAGTTCGGTGCCAGTGTGGCTGAAATTGTGGGCGGTGTATCAAAACTCGATAAGTTGAAATTTCGTACTCGCCAAGAAGCACAAGTCGAGAATTTTCGCAAAATGATTTTGGCGATGACGCGTGATATTCGCGTTGTGTTAATCAAGCTTGCTGACCGCACGCATAATATGCGCACGCTTGGTTCGTTACGACCAGATAAACGCCGCCGTATTGCGAAAGAAACGCTTGAAATCTATTGTCCGCTTGCTCATCGTTTAGGTATTGAGCATATCAAAAATGAATTAGAAGACTTATCTTTTCAAGCAACGCATCCACATCGTTATGAGGTGTTAAAAAAACTCGTTGATGTGGCGCGGAGTAATCGACAAGATTTAATCGAACGTATTTCACAAGAGATTAAAGTGCGGTTAGAAAACGCAGGCATTTTTGCCCGAGTGTGGGGACGTGAAAAACATCTTTACGAGATCTATCAAAAAATGCGCATAAAGGATCAAGAATTCCACTCTATTATGGATATTTATGCGTTCCGTGTGATTGTAAAGAATGTTGATGATTGTTATCGCGTTTTGGGGCAAATGCATAATCTTTATAAGCCACGCCCTGGTCGAGTTAAGGATTATATCGCCGTACCTAAAGCAAATGGCTATCAATCTTTGCAAACTTCAATGATTGGGCCGAAAGGTGTTCCCGTAGAAGTTCATATCCATACTGAGGATATGGAACAAGTCGCAGAAATGGGCATTACTGCGCATTGGGTTTATAAAGAAAATGGTAAAAACGATAGTACAACCGCACAAATCCGCGCACAACGCTGGTTGCAAAGTTTGGTCGAAATTCAACAAAGTGTAGGTAATTCGTTTGAGTTTATTGAGAATGTAAAATCAGAGTTTTTCCCGAAAGAAATTTATGTTTTTACGCCAAAAGGTCGAATTGTTGAATTACCAATGGGCGCAACAGCAGTAGATTTCGCTTATGCTGTGCATTCAGATGTGGGGAATACTTGTGTTGGCGTGACTGTTGAGCATAAACCTTATCCACTTTCACAAGCCCTTGAGTCTGGTCAAACGGTCAATATCATCACCGATCCAAATGCGCATCCTGAAGTCGCATGGTTAAATTTTGTGGTAACGGCTCGTGCGAAAACACGGATTCGCCATTATCTCAAACAGCGTTGTGAAGAGGATGCGGTGAAATTAGGCGAAGTTGAGCTTAATGTAGCATTACAGCCTCATAATTTAGGTGATTTTTCTATTCAAAAAATTAGCACTGTATTAGATGCTTTAG
This sequence comes from Haemophilus influenzae, assembly GCF_019703545.1. Lineage (NCBI taxonomy): Bacteria > Pseudomonadati > Pseudomonadota > Gammaproteobacteria > Pasteurellales > Pasteurellaceae > Haemophilus > Haemophilus influenzae. The sequence continues at coordinate 1,087,187 of NZ_AP018771.1, forward strand.
CCCTTTCTTCTTTAGATGAATTATTACGAGAAATTGGTTTAGGTAATCAGTCAGCCTCCATGATTGCGCATCAATTTGTGGGCGTGCCGTTAGAATCTGCTAATACTAAGAATCTCGAATTTGAATCAAAAATACTCACTATTGCACCAATGCAAGTGGGTAAAACACAATTTGCGCAATGTTGCCATCCAATCCTAGGTGATCCTATTGTGGGATGTTGTACAGAAAAAAATACAGTTGTGGTACACCATCAACATTGTGCAAGTTTGAAAAATGCTTGTCGTCAATCGTTGGCTAAATGGGATAACGTTCAAAGTGCGGTGAATTTTGAGGCTGAATTACAAGTAGAAATATTGAATGAGCAGAATGCCTTGCTTAGTTTAATGACCGCAATTTCAGCTAGCGAAGGCAGTCTCCAAAATATTTGGACGGAAGAATTAGAGAACAATTTATTGCTTGTGATTTTGCAAGTTTGTGTAAAAGATATCAAACACCTTGCCAATATCGTTCATCGTATTAAAGGCATCACTGGCGTCGTTAATGTCAAACGCAATATTAATGAGCTATGAGCCTTGAACTTCTCGATGCCGTGCCTTTGACCAGCCTTTCTGGTGTGGGGGCTGCCATTTCTAATAAACTGGCTAAAATCGGCATTCATAACCTGCAGGATTTACTCTTTCATTTACCTATTCGCTATGAAGATCGTACGCGAATTACGCCAATCGCTAATCTTCGCCCTGAACAATATTTTACTATAGAGGGAATTGTACAAACCTGTGAAGTCACTTTTGGCCGTCGCCCGATTTTATCGGTCAGTTTGTCAGACGGCACATCGAAAATTATGTTACGTTTTTTCAATTTTAATGCGGGAATGCGTAATAGTTTTCAAGTTGGCGTGCGAGTAAAGGCTTTTGGCGAAGTGAAACGTGGGCGTCACATGCCAGAAATTCATCATCCAGAATATCAAATTGTGCGAGATAATGCGCCCATAGTATTGGAAGAAACCTTAACGCCGATTTATTCCACAACGGAAGGGCTAAAACAAAATTCATTACGAAAATTAACGGATCAGGCTTTGGCATTACTCGACAAAGTTAAGATTGCAGAAATTTTGCCTAATGAATTTAATCCACATCAATATAGCTTAAAAGAGGCATTGCGATTATTGCATCGTCCACCGCCAGATATTTCATTAGAAATGTTAGAGCAAGGTAAGCATCCTGCACAACAACGATTAATTTTTGAAGAGCTTCTGGCACATAATTTAGCTATGCAAAAAGTGCGGTTAGGAACGCAACAATTTTCTGCCTTACCGCTACATTATCAAACAGATTTGAAACAGCGATTTTTAGCCACCTTGCCATTTCAACCAACTAATGCGCAAAAGCGAGTGGTGTTGGATATTGAACAAGATCTTATCAAAGATTATCCGATGATGCGCTTAGTGCAAGGCGATGTGGGCTCGGGAAAAACATTGGTTGCCGCATTGGCTGCTTTAACTGCAATTGATAACGGCAAACAAGTCGCCTTAATGGCACCAACAGAAATTCTTGCAGAACAGCATGCGAATAATTTCCGACGTTGGTTTGAGCCTTTCGGCATTGAAGTTGGCTGGTTGGCAGGTAAAGTAAAAGGAAAATCAAGACAAGCAGAGCTTGAAAAAATCAAAACTGGTGCGGTGCAAATGGTGGTGGGGACGCATGCTTTATTCCAAGAAGAAGTCGAGTTTTCCGACTTAGCATTGGTGATTATTGATGAACAACACCGTTTTGGGGTGCATCAACGATTAATGTTGCGTGAAAAAGGCGAAAAAGCAGGATTTTATCCCCATCAGTTAATTATGACGGCAACACCGATTCCGAGAACGTTGGCAATGACCGTCTATGCAGATTTGGATACATCAATTATTGATGAATTGCCTCCAGGTCGTACGCCGATAACAACCGTAGTGGTTTCTGAAGAACGTCGCGCTGAAATTGTGATGCGTGTAAAAAACGCTTGTGTTAATGAAAAACGCCAAGCCTATTGGGTGTGTACGTTAATTGATGAATCAGAGGTTTTAGAAGCTCAAGCAGCTGAAGCGATTTGGGAAGATTTAACGAAAGCGTTACCGATGTTAAATATTGGTTTAGTGCACGGGCGCATGAAACCCCAAGAAAAACAAGATGTCATGATGCGTTTTAAAAATGCAGAATTGGATTTATTGGTGGCGACGACAGTCATCGAAGTGGGAGTTGATGTTCCGAATGCTAGTTTGATGATTATCGAAAATGCAGAGCGTTTAGGTTTATCGCAGCTTCATCAGTTACGAGGGCGCGTCGGTCGAGGCAGCACGGCTTCTTTTTGTGTACTAATGTATAAACCTCCGCTCGGCAAAGTTTCGCAAAAACGTTTGCAAGTGCTAAGAGATAGCCAAGATGGGTTTGTTATTTCTGAAAAAGACTTAGAAATTCGCGGACCAGGTGAAGTGCTGGGAACTAAACAAACGGGCATTGCTGAATTGCGAGTAGCAAATTTAATGCGAGATAGAAAAATGATACCAACGGTGCAATTTTATGCGAAATCACTTATCCAAAAATACCCAGATCTAGCAGAAAGTCTGATTCGTCGTTGGTTAAATAATAAAGAGATTTACTCGAACGCTTAAAAGTGCGGTCAATTTTCAAAGAGTTTTAAATGGATAAAAAAGAAAAACGCCCAACTGTACTTTTTTTTGATTCTGGAGTGGGTGGGTTTAGCGTATATCGTGAAGCTAAAAAACTATTACCAAATTGGCATTATCTCTATTGTTTTGATAATGCTGGTTTCCCTTATTCAGAACGCGAAGAAGAAAGTATTATTCACCGCACTTTAGCGGCGTGTCAGCTTATTAATCAACGTTATCCATTAGATGCAATCGTGATAGCTTGCAATACAGCGAGTACAGTTGTGCTTCCGCCTTTGCGAGCTGCTTTTGATATTCCTATCGTTGGGACTGTACCCGCTATTAAACCAGCATCAGAAATGACAAAGACAAAACATATTGGTTTATTAGCTACAAAGGGTACAGTAAAGCGTCATTATATCGATGAGTTGATTGATAAATTTGCGCAAGATTGTATTGTTGAGAGACTGGGAACGACAAAATTAGTCGAAATTGCGGAGCAAAAAATTCGTGGTCATTCCGTTGATCTAATTAGCTTAAAAGATGAATTATCTCCGTGGGCAGGCATGGCAGATTTGGATACATTAGTTTTAGGTTGTACTCATTTTCCTCTCATCAAAGATGAAATTCAGTTGTGCTTGCCACAAGTTAAATATTTTATGGATCCGAGCGCAGCAATTGCTAAACGGATCAAATATTTACTTGATGATAAAAATCTACAAGCGCAAAATGAAAAATATAATCAAATGTTTTGCACCGCACATTTTCCCGAAGAATCTCAATTTAAAAAAGCTTTACATCTATGGGGATTTGAATCTTTGGAAGTAATCAAAATAGATTAAAAGTTAATAGATTAATTGTGTGATATTGATAAATTCACAATTTTTTCTAATTTTATAGGTGATTTTTCTACTTATATCATTTCTATATGTCACTTTTTTAAAATAAATTGTGATCTAGTTCTCAAAATAATTATGATTTTTATTGAATTTGTTAAAATAGTGTTATAATGCCTATCAGGTTTCTCACTATTTTATTGAATAAGAGGTAAAAATGATTATTTCATCAGCTAGCGATTATCGTGAAGCGGCGCGCCGCCGTGTTCCTCCCTTTATGTTCCACTATGCCGATGGCGGTTCTTATGCCGAGCAAACACTTGCGCGTAATGTGAGTGATTTGGAAAATATTGCTTTAAGACAACGTGTCTTAAAAGATATGTCTGAATTGGATACTAGTATAGAATTATTTGGTGAAAAACTTTCAATGCCAACTATTCTTGCACCAGTTGGGGCGTGCGGAATGTATGCACGTCGTGGAGAAGTACAAGCAGCACAAGCGGCAGATAATAAAGGTGTGCCGTTTACCCTTTCAACAGTATCAATTTGTCCAATTGAAGAAGTCGCCCCTGCGATTAAGCGTCCAATGTGGTTTCAGCTTTATGTGTTAAAAGATCGTGGTTTTATGAAAAACGCGCTTGAGCGTGCGAAAGCAGCGGGCTGTTCTACTTTAGTGTTTACGGTCGATATGCCTACTCCAGGTGCGCGTTATCGTGATATGCACTCAGGTATGAGCGGCCCCTACAAAGAAATTCGTCGTGTATTGCAAGGCTTTACGCACCCATTCTGGGCGTATGATGTGGGTATCAAAGGCAAACCGCACACCTTGGGTAATGTTTCAACTTATATGGGTAGACAAATAGGTTTAGATGACTATATTGGCTGGCTAACAGAAAACTTTGATCCATCAATTTCGTGGAAAGATTTAGAGTGGATCCGTGAGTTTTGGGAAGGCCCAATGGTCATTAAAGGCATTCTCGACCCTGAAGATGCGAAAGATGCGGTGCGTTTCGGTGCTGATGGAATTGTCGTTTCAAATCACGGTGGCCGTCAGTTAGATGGCGTGCTTTCAAGTGCAAGAGCGTTGCCACCGATTGCCGATGCAGTGAAAGGGGATATTAAAATTATTGCCGATTCAGGTATTCGCAATGGTTTAGACATAGTCCGTATGTTGGCATTAGGGGCAGATGCAACAATGTTAGGTCGAGCATTTGTTTATGCTTTAGGGGCAGCAGGTCGTCAAGGTGTTGAAAATATGCTCGACATTTTCAAAAAAGAGATGCGCGTAGCGATGACATTAACCAGCAATCGTACCATTGCCGATATTAAACCAGAGGCTTTGGTTGATCTAAGTAAACTTTAATTTATAAATTGAGATCAAAAATCAACCGTTTGTTGGCGGAATTATGTATTTTACGTATGTATTTTCAACAAACGGTCGAGTTTTTCAAAAATTTTTGCAAAAAGTACTTGCAAGAGATTTGAAAATCCCTATAATGCATCGCACACAACGACGCACTGTTGTGAAGTTTTTTAAGTTTCCAAGTGCGTCGTTCTTTTTTGCTCTTTAACAATATATCAGACAATCTGTGTGGGCACTTGTTGATTGACTTGTTTTAAAACTATTTTTAATTTTGAAGTCTTAATAGGTGCTTAACTGAAAATTCATCATTACTTTTTTAAGTAGTGTTTTATTTATAGCTAAGCAGTTTATTGAGCGATTGAACTTGAATTGAAGAGTTTGATCATGGCTCAGATTGAACGCTGGCGGCAGGCTTAACACATGCAAGTCGAACGGTAGCAGGAGAAAGCTTGCTTTCTTGCTGACGAGTGGCGGACGGGTGAGTAATGCTTGGGAATCTGGCCTATGGAGGGGGATAACGACGGGAAACTGTCGCTAATACCGCGTATTATCGGAAGATGAAAGTGCGGGACTGAGAGGCCGCATGCCATAGGATGAGCCCAAGTGGGATTAGGTAGTTGGTGGGGTAAATGCCTACCAAGCCTGCGATCTCTAGCTGGTCTGAGAGGATGACCAGCCACACTGGAACTGAGACACGGTCCAGACTCCTACGGGAGGCAGCAGTGGGGAATATTGCGCAATGGGGGGAACCCTGACGCAGCCATGCCGCGTGAATGAAGAAGGCCTTCGGGTTGTAAAGTTCTTTCGGTATTGAGGAAGGTTGATGTGTTAATAGTGCATCAAATTGACGTTAAATACAGAAGAAGCACCGGCTAACTCCGTGCCAGCAGCCGCGGTAATACGGAGGGTGCGAGCGTTAATCGGAATAACTGGGCGTAAAGGGCACGCAGGCGGTTATTTAAGTGAGGTGTGAAAGCCCTGGGCTTAACCTGGGAATTGCATTTCAGACTGGGTAACTAGAGTACTTTAGGGAGGGGTAGAATTCCACGTGTAGCGGTGAAATGCGTAGAGATGTGGAGGAATACCGAAGGCGAAGGCAGCCCCTTGGGAATGTACTGACGCTCATGTGCGAAAGCGTGGGGAGCAAACAGGATTAGATACCCTGGTAGTCCACGCTGTAAACGCTGTCGATTTGGGGGTTGGGGTTTAACTCTGGCGCCCGTAGCTAACGTGATAAATCGACCGCCTGGGGAGTACGGCCGCAAGGTTAAAACTCAAATGAATTGACGGGGGCCCGCACAAGCGGTGGAGCATGTGGTTTAATTCGATGCAACGCGAAGAACCTTACCTACTCTTGACATCCTAAGAAGAGCTCAGAGATGAGCTTGTGCCTTCGGGAACTTAGAGACAGGTGCTGCATGGCTGTCGTCAGCTCGTGTTGTGAAATGTTGGGTTAAGTCCCGCAACGAGCGCAACCCTTATCCTTTGTTGCCAGCGACTTGGTCGGGAACTCAAAGGAGACTGCCAGTGATAAACTGGAGGAAGGTGGGGATGACGTCAAGTCATCATGGCCCTTACGAGTAGGGCTACACACGTGCTACAATGGCGTATACAGAGGGAAGCGAAGCTGCGAGGTGGAGCGAATCTCATAAAGTACGTCTAAGTCCGGATTGGAGTCTGCAACTCGACTCCATGAAGTCGGAATCGCTAGTAATCGCGAATCAGAATGTCGCGGTGAATACGTTCCCGGGCCTTGTACACACCGCCCGTCACACCATGGGAGTGGGTTGTACCAGAAGTAGATAGCTTAACCTTTAGGAGGGCGTTTACCACGGTATGATTCATGACTGGGGTGAAGTCGTAACAAGGTAACCGTAGGGGAACCTGCGGTTGGATCACCTCCTTACAGAAGACGAGAAACAGCGAGTGCTCACACAGATTGGCTGATAGTTGTAGACAAATGAGCAGGAGAAAACATTACCCTTGGGTCTGTAGCTCAGGTGGTTAGAGCGCACCCCTGATAAGGGTGAGGTCGGTGGTTCAAGTCCACTCAGACCCACCACTCTGAGAGTGAGTGAAGCGAAAGGTGTAGTGTAAATAAATAATAACTAAAAGGTAAATAATTAGTTATTAAATTATGATGAAATGGGGATATAGCTCAGCTGGGAGAGCGCCTGCCTTGCACGCAGGAGGTCAGCGGTTCGATCCCGCTTATCTCCACCACTTATCATCGTTAAGTAAATTAGAAAAAGACAAAGTAATAAGGTATTGAGATAGTATTAAGCTATTTTAAATATTAGGTTATTTTATTCTTAGTTTTAAGTTTAATTTTAAATTTAATTTTTTTAGTTTATTTAACGATGATAACTGAAAAGTTTTATCAACTGTTCTTTAAAAAATTGGAAACAAGCTGAAAACAAGAGATTTTCGAGAGAAAGTCTGAGTAGGCAAGATAGGAAAGTGAGAGGAGGGAACTGAAAAGGAAACTCTAAAAACAAAACCTGTTTTGCATAAAATCTTGATTGAACAAAAGTAATCAAGTGTTTAGTTGAATGAAAATACGCATCAAATTGACCGCACTTTGAAGTGAAAACTTAAAGTGATAGAAAACATTTGAGGTTGTATAGTTAAGTGACTAAGCGTACAAGGTGGATGCCTTGGCAATCAGAGGCGAAGAAGGACGTGCTAATCTGCGAAAAGCTTGGATGAGTCGATAAGAGGCGTTTAATCCAAGATATCCGAATGGGGAAACCCAGTAGATGAAGAATCTACTATCAACAAGTGAATTCATAGCTTGTTGAGGCAAACCGGGAGAACTGAAACATCTAAGTACCCCGAGGAAAAGAAATCAACCGAGATTTCGTCAGTAGCGGCGAGCGAAAGCGAAAGAGCCAGTAAGTGATAACAGTATGGTTAGGAGAATGTGTTGGGAAGCACAATCAAAGAGGGTGATAATCCCGTATCTAAAAACCATATTGTGGTACTAAGCTAACGAGAAGTAGGGCGGGACACGTGATATCCTGTTTGAAGAAGGGGGGACCATCCTCCAAGGCTAAATACTCCTGATTGACCGATAGTGAACCAGTACTGTGAAGGAAAGGCGAAAAGAACCCCGGTGAGGGGAGTGAAATAGAACCTGAAACCTTGTACGTACAAGCAGTGGGAGCCTGAAAGGGTGACTGCGTACCTTTTGTATAATGGGTCAGCGACTTATATTTTGTAGCGAGGTTAACCGAATAGGGGAGCCGAAGGGAAACCGAGTCTTAACTGGGCGAAGAGTTGCAAGGTATAGACCCGAAACCCGGTGATCTAGCCATGGGCAGGTTGAAGGTTGGGTAACACTAACTGGAGGACCGAACCGACTAATGTTGAAAAATTAGCGGATGACTTGTGGCTGGGGGTGAAAGGCCAATCAAACCGGGAGATAGCTGGTTCTCCCCGAAATCTATTTAGGTAGAGCCTTGAGGTGACACCTTTGGGGGTAGAGCACTGTTTCGGCTAGGGGGCCATCCCGGCTTACCAACCCGATGCAAACTACGAATACCAAAGAGTGATACTCAGGAGACACACGGCGGGTGCTAACGTCCGTCGTGGAGAGGGAAACAACCCAGACCGCCAGCTAAGGTCCCCAAGTCTATATTAAGTGGGAAACGAAGTGGGAAGGCTTAGACAGCTAGGATGTTGGCTTAGAAGCAGCCATCATTTAAAGAAAGCGTAATAGCTCACTAGTCGAGTCGGCCTGCGCGGAAGATGTAACGGGGCTGAAATATAGCACCGAAGCTGCGGCATCAGGCGTATCACTAATACGCCTTACGATTAACAAGCTAGAATGGTGCGAAGCGACATGAAAGGTTGTTCAAGCAACCCGAACGTTGAGTCGGGCATCTTAGAGTGAGGATTATTAGTGATACGCCTGTTGGGTAGGGGAGCGTTGTGTAAGCGGAAGAAGGTTCATCGAGAGGTGGGCTGGACGTATCACAAGTGCGAATGCTGACATAAGTAACGATAAAACGGGTGAAAAACCCGTTCGCCGGAAGACCAAGGGTTCCTGTCCAACGTTAATCGGGGCAGGGTGAGTCGGCCCCTAAGGCGAGGCTGAAAAGCGTAGTCGATGGGAAACAGGTTAATATTCCTGTACTTGGTAAAGCTGCGATGTGGGGACGGAGTAGGTTAGGTTATCGCACTGTTGGATATGTGCGTTTAAGTTGGTAGGTGGGAAGTTTAGGCAAATCCGGACTTCCTTAACACAGAGAGATGATGACGAGGCTCTACGGAGCTGAAGTAACTGATACCACACTTCCAGGAAAAGCCACTAAGCGAAAGGCTTTACTAAACCGTACTGAAAACCGACACAGGTGGTCAGGTAGAGAATACTCAGGCGCTTGAGAGAACTCGGGTGAAGGAACTAGGCAAAATAGCACCGTAACTTCGGGAGAAGGTGCGCTTACAGTAATTGTAGTCCCTTACGGATGAAGGTGAAGTAAGTCGAAGATACCAGCTGGCTGCAACTGTTTATTAAAAACACAGCACTCTGCAAACACGAAAGTGGACGTATAGGGTGTGATGCCTGCCCGGTGCTGGAAGGTTAATTGATGGTGTCATCGCAAGAGAAGCACCTGATCGAAGCCCCAGTAAACGGCGGCCGTAACTATAACGGTCCTAAGGTAGCGAAATTCCTTGTCGGGTAAGTTCCGACCTGCACGAATGGCATAATGATGGCCAGGCTGTCTCCACCCGAGACTCAGTGAAATTGAAATCGCCGTGAAGATGCGGTGTACCCGCGGCTAGACGGAAAGACCCCGTGAACCTTTACTATAGCTTGACACTGAACATTGAATTTTGATGTGTAGGATAGGTGGGAGCCTTTGAAGCAGTGACGCCAGTCATTGTGGAGGCGACCTTGAAATACCACCCTTTAACGTTTGATGTTCTAACGAAGATGACGAAACGTGGTCTCGGACAGTGTCTGGTGGGTAGTTTGACTGGGGCGGTCTCCTCCCAAAGCGTAACGGAGGAGCACGAAGGTTTGCTAATCACGGTCGGACATCGTGAGGTTAGTGCAATGGTATAAGCAAGCTTAACTGCGAGACAGACAAGTCGAGCAGGTACGAAAGTAGGTCATAGTGATCCGGTGGTTCTGAATGGAAGGGCCATCGCTCAACGGATAAAAGGTACTCCGGGGATAACAGGCTGATACCGCCCAAGAGTTCATATCGACGGCGGTGTTTGGCACCTCGATGTCGGCTCATCACATCCTGGGGCTGAAGTAGGTCCCAAGGGTATGGCTGTTCGCCATTTAAAGTGGTACGCGAGCTGGGTTTAGAACGTCGTGAGACAGTTCGGTCCCTATCTGCCGTGGGCGTAGGATGATTGATTGGGGCTGCTCCTAGTACGAGAGGACCGGAGTGGACGCATCACTGGTGTTCCAGTTGTCTCGCCAGAGGCATTGCTGGGTAGCTAAGTGCGGAAGAGATAAGTGCTGAAAGCATCTAAGCACGAAACTTGCCAAGAGATGAGTCATCCCTGACTTTAAGTCAGTAAGGGTTGTTGTAGACTACGACGTAGATAGGTCTGGTGTGTAAGTGTAGTGATACATTGAGCTAACAGATACTAATTGCCCGAGAGGCTTAACTATACAACGCTCAAGTGTTTTTGTGAAAGAGCGAAAGAGAAGGCTAGACAAACAAATCAAATAAGAAGACTTAATAGAAAGAAAATCGAGTTCAGCTTGTGACCAATAAGAACGAGTGAAAGGTAGAGGAAAGACTGAGTAACGAGAGATAAAAGAGACGAGAGATAAAAGAAAAGACGAGTTATCAAAGAATTATCCTGGCGGCGATAGTGCGGTGGACCCACCTGAGACCATACCGAACTCAGAAGTGAAACGCTGTAATGCCGATGGTAGTGTGGGGTTTCCCCATGTGAGAGTAGGGCACCGCCAGGTTAGCAAATACTTATCTAAGTTAAATAAAAACAGAAGAACCCCGTGTCGAAAGATATGGGGTTTTTGTTTTTTACAAATAGATATACCTGAAAAGATTTTTCAAAACCCTATTTCTTTTTTACCTATGTCCTTCCTATCCTTCCCATTTTTATTATTCTAATCAGAACAAAAATAAAGTATTTTTCACTTTAGTATACTAAAGTCCTTAGATATTGACATATCTAAGGAAACATACTGCTAAGAAACAATTTAACTTTGGAGAGGTTTAGAATGGAAACGTCATACGAATTATTGAATCGAGTCGTGCAATCTAAAATTGTGATTTTAAAAGAAGAAGCCCATCTTTCAGACAAAGAACAAAAAGCTACCGTTTTGCTACATTACACAAAGCGAACGATTGATAAATCTATGAAAAGGATTATTGATGAAAATCCAGATTATCATATTATTTATCGATGTGAAATCAATGCGGTTATTTTGCATATCAAGGTTAAATAAGGAGAAGTTATGAATAATAATCAAGGGTTTGAAAATATTAAAACACAAATGTCTGAGTTTATTTCTCTTAAGAAAGAAATAGACAGAATAGAGTTTATTATTTATAGTACAATTTCCATTTCATTATTCTTTCTTCCTTGGAGTCAATCTTACTTACTGAGATACAATTTATTTGATGGTGATGTTAATTCAGTTATAGCTTGGGGATTGGTGATTGTTATGGTTACATCTACTATCGGCCTTATTATATTTTCAATTCAACGTTTAAATTCATTAAATTTGAGTAGATATATTGCTTATATATTTATATTTCCAAATTTATTTATCATGAATATAGTTATGATAGATCCTTTATTGAGTAAGTGTGCTTGGTCTAATGTTTTTTGTAACGAAATGTTGGATTTTAGTAGGGAAGTAGCTTATAATTCTGAGAATCTTACAATTGTATTATCTTTTGTTTCTATTATTTTGATTCTTCTATTATCCGTTTTAAAAGGTATTAATAAATAATTTTCATATCTCATGTATATCAGAAGTGAAACGCTGTAATTTCGATGGTAGTGTAGAACTTCCCTATGTGAGCGTAAGGCACTATGGGTTACCAAATGTGAATTGAAAGAGAACAACCCCAGTTGAATGACTGGGTTTTTTGTTTTCTCTATAGAATATTAATTAGCATATTTCTAATTTTAATGTATTATACTGGTTCCCTAATTCTTAATTTTATATGAATATTATTAATGAAACCAACCTTTCTAGAATTTAGACATCTTAAAACTTTATTGGCTTTAAAAGAGACAGGCAGCGTTTCTCTAGCTGCAAAGCGCGTATATCTAACCCAATCAGCACTTTCTCACCAAATTAAATTAATAGAAGAACAATTTGGCTTGCCTTTATTTGAGCGTAAAAGTAATCCACTTCGTTTTACTTCAGCGGGAGAGCGTTTAATTCGTCTTGCGAATGAAGTAATACCGAAAGTGATTGATGCTGAACGTGATCTTGCACGGGTAAAACACGGCGATGCAGGACAGTTACGTATAGCGGTGGAATGCCATACTTGTTTTGATTGGTTAATGCCAGCGATGGATGAATTCCGTCAGCATTGGGGGCTAGTAGAACTGGATATTGTATCTGGCTTTCATACGGATCCCGTTGGCTTATTACTTTCCCATCGAGCAGATTGGGCGATAGTATCAGAAGTAGAGCATAATGATGATGTTATTTTTAAACCGCTCTTTTCTTATGAAATGGTTGGAATTTGCTCAAAAAATCATTCTTTAGCAGAAAAAGATATTTGGGAAGCAGAAGATTTTATTGATGAAACTTGGGTAACTTACCCCGTACCTGACGATATGTTAGATCTATGGCGTAAAGTGCTTAAACCAAAAGGCATTAATCCTACTCGCCGTACAACAGAACTTACTATTGCAATGATTCAACTTGTTGCGAGCAAACGCGGCATTGCCACAGTGCCTTATTGGGCTGCTTTGCCTTATTTGGAAAAAGGTTATGTTGTGGCAAGAAAAATCACAAAAAGTGGCTTATACAGCAACTTATATGCCGCGATTCGCAAAGAAGACGAATCCCTTTCTTATTTAGAAGATTTTTATCAAACAGTCAAATCTCAAAGTTTCTCAACTTTACCGGGACTTTCTGTTTTAAATTTATAGACGTAATTAATGAATTTATCTCAACAAAATCAACAGCCTAACCCAATTACTGAAGCGGCTAAGGCTGCTTTTCCCTACAGCGTACCAATGATTGCAGGATTTTTATTTCTTGGCATAGCATACGGTATTTATATGAAAGCACTTGGTTTCGGATTTTTATATCCCACTTTAATGGCTTTACTTATTTATGCGGGTTCTGTTGAATTTATTGCGGCAGGCGCACTTATCGCACCTTTCTCTCCAATCAGCGTATTATTAATTACCTTAATGATTAGTGCCAGACAAATTTTTTATGGCATATCAATGTTAGAAAAATATGGCATACATATAGGAAAAAAACGCTGGTATTTAATCACAACACTCGTAGATGAATCTTTTTCCTTAAATTATATGGCAAAAATCCCACCGCACTTAGATAAAGGATGGTATATGTTTTTTGTGAGCTTATATTTACATATTTATTGGGTACTTGGTGCAGCAATGGGGAATTTATTTGGTACTGTTTTACCTTTTAATTTAAAAGGTGTGGAATTTTCAATGACAGCACTATTCTTAGTTATTTTTGCCGAAAATTGGTTAAAAGAAAAATCCCACGAAAGCTCTCTATTAGGTTTAGGCATCGCATTAGTTTTTTTATTTATTATAGGAAAAGAATATTTTTTAATTCCAACATTAATTAGCATTTGGTTAATTTTAACTATGCGAATAGCTAAATTAGAAACAAAATGACACTAACAGAACAAATTATTACCATCGGAATTTGTATAGTCGCGGTACAATTTACACGTTTATTACCATTTTTTGTGTTTCCTGTTAATCGCCCCATTCCACAATATATCCGTTATCTCGGAAAAGTTTTACCTCCAGCAATGTTTGGTATGCTTGTCGTTTATTGCTATAAAAATATTGATATTTTAACTGGCTATCACGGCATTCCTGATTTGCTTGCAGGGATAGTCGTGCTTGGCTTACATTTCTGGAAGAAAAATATGTTTCTATCTATTGCCGTAGGCACACTTTTCTATATGGCTCTTGTTCAACTTATTTTTATATAATTTTCCCTTGCAAACGGTTGCTTCTTTTTCTTATCTTTTCCTTGCATTAAAAATCTTTTATCATAGCCAATGTTTTTATTTTTAATCAAAGAGAACAACATAATGGAATTTAATTTTATTGAGTTTTTAGGTTATATGGCGACTTTTTTTGTTGCTGCATCTTTCTTATTTAAATCTATTGTGCATTTACGCATTGTAAATAGTATCGGCGCTATTTTATTTGTTATTTACAGCGTAATTATCATAGCGTATCCTGTTGCATTATTAAATGCGTTTTTAGTTGTGGTAAATATTTATCAACTTTGGCGATTAAAACAAGAAAAAGTCTCTAAATAAAAGAAAAGCGTTGAATTAAATTTCAACGCTTTTTTTCTGGAAAAGTGCGGCAGAATTTTACCGCACTTTGTTATTTTAATGCTCCCGCGTTTTATAAAACGCCACATCGGGATAACGTTCTTGGGCTAAATTTAGATTTACCATTGTTGGTGCAATATAGGTTAAATTATCGCCGCCATCTAAGGCTAGATTTTGCTCGTTTTTACGTTTAAATTCTTCAAATTTTTTCCCATCGGCACATTCCACCCAACGAGCTGTGGCAACGTTCACATTTTCATAAATTGCTTCCACGTTATATTCAGTTTTTAGACGAGAAACCACCACATCAAACTGCAACACACCCACAGCACCCACAATTAAATCGTTGTTTAATAATGGACGAAACACTTGCACTGCACCTTCTTCAGAAAGTTGCACCAAGCCTTTTAACAGTTGTTTTTGTTTAAGAGGATCTTTCAAACGAATGCGACGGAATAACTCTGGCGCAAAGTTTGGAATGCCTGTAAATTTCAGCATTTCGCCTTGCGTGAAAGTATCGCCAATTTGAATGGTACCGTGATTATGCAAACCAATAATATCGCCTGCGTAAGCTTCTTCAGCGTGAGCGCGATCGCCCGCCATAAAAGTCAGCGCATCAGAAATAACCACATCTTTTCCAATACGGACGTGTTTAAGTTTCATTCCTTTTTCGTATTTGCCCGAAACAACACGCATAAACGCCACTCTGTCACGGTGTTTCGGATCCATATTGGCTTGAATTTTAAACACAAAACCACTGAATTTTTCTTCCGCACTTTCCACCGTTCTTGTATCCGCTTGACGAGATTGCGGCTTCGGAGCCCATTGCGTTAAGCCATCAAGAAAATGATCCACTCCAAAATTGCCTAATGCCGTCCCGAAAAATACTGGTGTAAGTTCCCCTTTAATAAAGGCATCTTGCTCAAATTCATTACTTGCGCCTTGCACCAATTCCAATTCGTCACGAAGCTGTTGTGCTAAATCATCGCCAACCGCGGCATCTAATTCAGGGCTATTTAAACCTTTAACAACACGAACTTCTTGAATAGTTGAGCCTTGACCAGATTGATAAAGATAGGTTTCATCTTTTGCAAGATGATAAACACCCTTAAACAATTTCCCACAGCCAATTGGCCAAGTAATTGGCGCACAACGAATTTTCAACACATTTTCCACCTCGTCCAACAATTCCATCGGATCACGAATATCACGGTCGAGTTTATTCATAAACGTGATAATTGGCGTATCACGTAAACGTGTGACTTCCATCAACTTAATCGTACGTTCCTCCACCCCTTTGGCAGAGTCAATAACCATCAAACAGCTATCCACAGCGGTTAAAGTGCGGTAAGTATCTTCAGAGAAATCTTCGTGTCCGGGGGTATCGAGCAAATTCACTAAACAATCATTATAAGGAAATTGCATCACAGAAGTGGTAATCGAAATTCCACGTTGTTTTTCCATTTCCATCCAGTCAGATTTTGCGTGAGCCGCCGAGCCTTTGCCCTTGACCGAGCCAGCGGTTTGAATTGCATTGCCGTATAAAAGTACTTTTTCAGTAATCGTTGTTTTACCCGCATCAGGGTGGGAAATAATCGCAAAAGTGCGACGTTTATTCACTTCTTGAGGATAAGCCATAATCTTCTCTTATTCATTCAAATTGTATTAAAAAATCGGCGTATTATCCTTGAAAATAGCGTGTTTTGCAAAAACACCTTATATAGAACCCTACAATTTTACAAATTTATAATGGAACACCGCGTGGGCTTACGCCCACCCTACAATTTTACAATTTTACGGTTTTGCAATTTTACAAATTTAAGGAAAATTTAATGGTTATCATAACATTTCCATTGTAGGGTGGGTGTAAGCCCACGCGTTTAATTTAAAAATTGGTCGGCTTTGTATAAAAACAAATTTTCGCTTATACTACGCAAGTTTTTTACGCTAACAACATAGGAAAAATTATGGGTTTCTTAACAGGTAAACGCATTTTAGTCACAGGTCTTGCAAGCAATCGTTCCATCGCTTACGGGATCGCAAAATCAATGAAAGAACAAGGTGCAGAACTTGCTTTCACTTATTTAAACGATAAATTACAACCACGTGTAGAAGAATTTGCCAAAGAATTTGGCTCTGACATCGTGCTTCCTTTAGATGTTGCAACTGATGAAAGCATTCAAACTTGCTTTGCAGAATTAAGCAAACGCTGGGAAAAATTTGATGGTTTTGTTCACGCAATCGCATTTGCACCGGGCGATCAACTAGACGGCGATTACGTCAATGCCGCAACCCGTGAGGGCTACCGCATCGCACACGACATCAGTGCATACAGCTTCGTCGCAATGGCACAAGCGGCACGCCCTTATTTAAACCCAAATTCAGCATTATTAACCCTTTCTTACTTAGGTGCAGAACGTGCAATTCCTAATTACAACGTAATGTGCCTCGCAAAAGCCTCTCTTGAAGCCGCAACACGCGTAATGGCAGCAGATCTAGGCAAAGAGGGCATTCGTGTAAACGCCATTTCAGCAGGCCCAATCCGCACTTTAGCGGCATCAGGCATTAAAAACTTCAAAAAAATGCTTTCCACCTTTGAGAAAACCGCTGCATTACGTCGCACTGTGACTATCGAAGATGTGGGTAACTCAGCGGCATTTTTATGTTCTGACTTAGCCTCTGGCATTACAGGCGAAATCGTTCACGTTGATGCAGGTTTCAGCATTACGGCAATGGGCGAATTAGGCGAAGAATAAATTTTCTTCCATTCTTTTTAGGCAGGCTTTCAGTCTGCCTTTTCGCTTTTTTAAAATATAACTATGTTTCAAAATAACTATGTTTCAAGATAATCCTCTACTCGCACAACTTAAACAACAAATCCACGACAGCAAAGAACAGGTTGAGGGCGTGGTAAAAAGCACAGATAAAGCCTACGGCTTTTTAGAGTGCGATAAAAAAAACTATTTCATCGCACCGCCATCAATGAAAAAAGTGATGCACGGCGACAAAATCAAAGCCACCATTGAAAAACAAGGCGACAAAGAACAAGCCGAGCCAGAAGCCTTAATAGAGCCAATGCTCACACGTTTTATCGCAAAAGTGCGGTTCAATAAAGACAACAAATTACAAGTGCTGGTGGATCACCCAAGCATCAATCAACCCATTGGCGCACAACAGGCGAAATCGGTAAAAGAAGAACTGCAAGAGGGCGACTGGGTCGTCGCACATTTAAAAACCCATCCATTGCGTGACGATCGCTTTTTCTACGCCACCATTAATCAATTTATTTGCCGAGCTGATGATGAATTTGCCCCTTGGTGGGTTACATTGGCACGCCACGAACAATCTCGCTATCCCGTGCAAGGCGTAGAACATTATGAAATGTTAGATCAAAAAACACGTGAAAATCTGACCGCACTTCATTTTGTAACCATTGATTCCGAAAGCACAATGGATATGGACGATGCCTTATATATCGAACCCATCACACAAAACAACGAACAAACAGGCTGGAAACTCGTGGTCGCCATTGCCGATCCCACCGCTTACATCGCCCTAGATTGTCAAATTGAACAAGAAGCAAAACAGCGTTGCTTCACAAATTATTTGCCGGGCTTTAACATTCCAATGTTACCCCGTGAATTATCCGATGAATTATGTTCCTTAATCGCCAATGAAACTCGCCCCGCACTGGTTTGTTATATCGAAACCGATCTTGCAGGCAACATCACAGCCAAACCGCATTTTGTTTCCGCTTATGTGCAATCTAAAGCCAAACTGGTTTACAACAACGTCTCGGATTATTTAGAACAAACCAATAACCAATGGCAGCCAGAAACGCCAGAAATTACACAACAAATTCATTGGTTACATCAATTTACCAAAGCACGCATACAATGGCGTAAAACCCATTCCTTACTCTTTAAAGAAAAACCCGATTATACCTTTGTGCTGGCAGAAAATGGCAAAGTGCAAGAAATCAAAGCAGAATATCGCCGCATTGCCAATCAAATTGTGGAAGAAGCAATGATTATCGCCAACATCTGTGCTGCCCAATTTTTACACGAACAGGCAAAAACAGGCATTTTCAACACCCACAGCGGTTTTGATAAAAAATACTTAGAAAATACGCATCATTTCTTAATGGCAAATTTAGCTAATGAACAAAATCAAGCTGAACTTGCAGTGCGTTATTCAGTAGAAAATTTAGCAACCTTAAACGGCTATTGCCAAATGCGTCACGACATCGACCATCTAGAAAGTGATTATGTAGCCCTACGCCTACGCCGTTATTTAACCTTCTCCGAATTTAAATCAGAATTAGCACCGCACTTCGGGCTGGGGCTAGAGGGCTATGCCACTTGGACATCCCCAATTCGTAAATATTCTGACATGGTTAATCATCGCTTAATCAAAGCCGTGCTTGCCCAACAGCCTTGCGAAAAACCACAAAATGAAGTTTTGGCACGTTTGCAAGAGGCCCGTCGCCAAAATCGCCTCGTCGAACGTGATATTGCCGATTGGCTATATTGCCGTTATCTTTCGCCGAAAGTGGCTGAAAATGTGGAATTTAATGCAGAAGTGCAAGATGTAATGCGGGCAGGCTTACGCGTACAACTGCTCGAAAATGGCGCATCGCTATTCATTCCTGCTGCCACCTTGCACAACAACAAAGAAGAAATACAACTAAATCCTGATGAACTCGCTCTTTACATAAAAGGCGACCGCACTTATAAAATCGGCGACATGGTAAAAGTGAAACTCACAGAAGTGAAAGAAACCACACGCAGCATTGTCGGCGAAATCGTTCAATAAATTGCCGTTCCCTTTTGCCTAAAACCTGCTTTCAATGCCAGAAAGTAGGTTTTTCTTTTAATTTTTACCGCACTTTTCAACAAAAAATACCTAAAATGAGTCATGATTAATCTTTTTTCTTGCTAAAAAGAAATAAAAGATAAACAAACCTAAACCTTATTTTAAATAAAAAATAAATTAACTTATCTGAAAATATTTGATTTTTGTGTAAGTGTTTGTTTTTTTTTATTTTTTTTTTTTTTTTTTTTTTTTTTTTTTGAGGCTAAACTTTTCGCAAAATATCACTTTTTTATTCTCCAAATGTAGAATAGAATGCACGCAATTTCACTAAGAAAAGTGTATTTACTATTAATTTTATTAAATATAAGGTAAATAAAAATGAACAAAATTTTTAACGTTATTTGGAATGTTGTGACTCAAACTTGGGTTGTCGTATCTGAACTCACTCGCACCCACACCAAATGCGCCTCCGCAACCGTGGCAACCGCTGTATTAGCTGTGTTGTCTGCAACGGTTCAGGCGAGTAACAGTAAAACTGTTACAAATGGTTTGAATGCTTATGGCAGTACAAATGCTAATTTCGATGCGTTGAATAACTCTGCAACTGATTTAAATAGAAACGTTGATCCTGCTTATAGCGGTTTATTAAACCTGAATGAAAAAACAGGTGCGAATAAACAGTTGTTGGTGGCTGACAGCACGGCGGCAACTGTAGGCGATTTGCGTAAGTTGGGTTGGGTCGTATCAACCAAAAACAGTACGAAAGAAGAAAGCAATCAAGTTAAACAAGCTGATGAAGTTCTCTTTACTGGATCTGGTGCTGCAACGGTTAGTTCCAAATCTGAAAACGGTAAACATACGATTACTGTGTCTGTTACCAAAGGCGAGTTTAATACCGTAAAAACAGATGCAGCTACGGCAGGTGCAGCAGGTGCAAATACTAACGAGCGCGGTAAAGTAACCGTGAGTGGTGTAACAGACCTTACAAAAGCAACTGCTGAAGATAAGAAAAAAGTGGCGACAGTGGTTGATGTTGCTAAGGCGATTAACGACGCAGCAACTTTCGTGAAAGTGGAAAACTCTAATGAAGAATTAGATGATAATCAGCAAGCTGATAATGCAGACCAAGCCCTTAAAGCAGGCGATACTTTGACCTTTAAGGCGGGTAAAAACTTAAAAGCCAAACGTGATGGTAAAAATATTACTTTTGCCCTTGCGAACGACCTTAACGTAAAAACTGCAACCGTTAGCGATAAATTATCGCTTGGTGCAAACGGTAATAAAGTTAATGTAACCAGTACAACTGATGGTTTGAACTTCGCGAAAGAGACAGCAGTTAATGGCGATACTAATATTCAATTGAGAGGTATTGGTTCAACTTTAACTGACACTATTACTGGTATAACAAAAACTGCAACTAACGGCGTGGCTGTTGAAAATCATAACCTTGCAGCAAGCGTGAAAGATGTGTTGAGTGCGGGTTGGAATATCAGAGGTGCTGCTACTGCGGGTGGTGTGGTTGATAATGTTGATTTTGTTTCGACTTACGACACTGTGGATTTTACAGATGATGGCGAAACTACAACAGTAACCGTAACCCAAAAAGCAAATGGTAAAGGTGCTGAAGTTAAAATTGGTGCAAAAACTTCTGTTATCAAAGAAAAAGACGGTAAGTTAGTTACAGGTAAAGCTAATAAAGAAGCAGGTGGTACAAATACTACCCCTGCAACTGAAGATATGGACGAAGGCAAAGGCTTAGTGACTGCAGAGACTGTTATCAATGCAGTGAACAATGCTGGTTGGAGAATTAAAACAACAACGGCTAATGGTCAAGCTGGCAAGTTTGAAACTGTCACATCAGGCACAAATGTAACCTTTGATAATGGTAATGCGACCACTGCGATTGTAAGCAAGGATGATAAAGGTAACATCACTGTCAAGTACGATGTAAATGTTGGCGATGGCTTGAAAGTTGATACTGCAACGAAAAAAATCGTTGCAGATACGACCGCACTTACTGTGAATAGTGGTAATGAAGCTAACAAACCGAAAGGTAAAGTGGCTGAAATTACAAATGAAGGCGACAAGAAAAAGCTGGTTAATGCGGAAGGCTTAGTAAATGCTTTAAACAGCTTAAGCTGGACAGCAACTGCTGGCAAAGATGGCACTGGTAATGCAGAGGGTGCAAGCGACCAAGAAGTTAAAGCAGGCGACAAAGTTACCTTCAAAGCTGGCGACAACTTAGAAGTGAAACAGGATGGTGCGAACTTTACTTATTCACTGAATAGTACTTTGACTGGTTTAACGAGCATTACTTTAGATAAGACAGCGAATGGCGCAACCACTAAGATTACCAAAGACGGCTTAACCATTACGCCTGCGAATGGCGGTGCAACAGGTACGAATAATGCAAACATCATTAGCGTAACTACATCAGGTATTAGTGCGGGTAATAAAGCGATTACCAATGTTGCGAGTGGTTTGAATGCTTATGGCGATACGAATACTAATTTCGATGCTACAGCTAATTCTGCAACTGATTTAACTAGACAGTTTGATGCGAATGGTGCTTATAACGGTTTATTAAATCTGAATGAAAAAGGAGCAAATAAAAATCTCTTGGTGGCTGACAGCACTGCAGCGACCGTAGGCGATTTGCGCGGCTTGGGTTGGGTTATTTCTGCGGACAAAACCACAGGAGAACCCAATAAGGAATACAACGCGCAAGTGCGTAACGCCAATGAAGTGAAATTCAAGAGCGGTAACGGTATCAATGTTTCCGGTAAAACATTAGATAACGGTACGCGCGAAATTACCTTTGAATTGGCTAAAGGCGAAGTGGTTAAATCGAATGAGTTTACCGTCAAAGAAACCAATGGCAAGGAAACGAGCTTGGTTAAAGTTGGCGATAAGTATTACAGCAAAGAGGATATTGACCCAGCAACCGGTAAACCGAAAGTTACAAATGGCAATGCAGTTACTGCGAAATATCAAACTCAAGGCAATAAAATCGTTTCTACTGACGGCAATAATACCGAAGCTACCTTAACCAACAAAGGTTCTGGCTATGTAACAGGTAACCAAGTGGCAGATGCGATTGCGAAATCAGGCTTTGAGCTTGGTTTGGCAAATGAAACAAAAGCGAAAGCAGCGTTTGGCGATAAAGAAAAAGCCTTGTCTGATACTAAACTTGAAACTGTAAATGCCCACGATAAAGTCCGTTTTGCTAATGGTTTAAATACCAAAGTGAGCGCGGCAACGGTGGAAAGCACCGATGCAAACGGCGATAAAGTGACCACAACCTTTGTGAAAACCGATGTGGAATTGCCTTTAACGCAAATCTACAACACCGATGCAAACGGTAATAAGATCGTTAAAAAAGCTGACGGAAAATGGTATGAAGTGAATTCTGATGGTACAGCAAGTAACACAGAAGTGACACTTGGTAATGTGGATGCAAACGGTAAGAAAGTTGTTAAAGTAACCGAAAATGGTGCGGATAAGTGGTATTACACCAAAGCTGACGGTACTGCGGATAAAACCAAAGGCGAAGTGAGCAATGCTAAAGTTTCTACCGATGAAAAACACGTTGTCAGCCTTGATCCAAATGATCAATCAAAAGGTAAAGGCGTGGTCATTGACAATATGGCTAATGGCGAAATTTCTGCCACTTCCACCGATGCGATTAACGGAAGCCAGTTGTATGCCGTGGCAAAAGAGGTAACAAACCTTGCTGGACAAGTGAATAATCTTGAGGGCAAAGTGAATATATTCGCTTGTCAGGCACAACCAATAGTCAAGGTAAAACAGGCGTTGCAGCAGGTGTTGGTTACCAGTGGTAAAGTTTGGATTATCCCTCTTAAAAAGCGGCATTTGCCGCTTTTTTTATGGGTGGCTATTATGTATCGTTTCAACCAAATGAATTTGTGCTAAATTTCCTTTTGATGGTTAAAGTGCGGTGTTTTTAAATTGAATTAAAAGATGAAAATAAAGACTTGACAAAACCTATAAATATCCTTTAAAAGAGATCTGTAACAAAAAAATAACAAATTACATAACATCATATAAAGGGTATATTATGAATATCGTTCCGATCAGTGAGTCGGCGGTGGTTTGCTCTTTGCCACCCCCAGCTTCCATTCAACAACAACGCCAATTATGGGCGTTTGCTCGTCAATTGCAATCAGAACAAGATATTGTAGAAGTTGTCTTGGGAATGAATAATCTTACGGTTTTTACCGATTTTTTCGTGGATTTTAAGCAGCTTGTGCAACGTTTAGAACAACTTTGGGCTGAATTGAAAGTATCGGATTTTCAAGGACGCCATATTGAAATTCCTGTTATTTATGGGGGAGAGCGAGGTCAGGATTTATCCGATGTCGCAAAATTTCATCACACGACACCAGAGCGGATTATTCAGATGCACAGTGAGCCTATTTATACTGTGTATATGATTGGTTTCCAAGCAGGCTTTCCTTATTTGGGTGGTTTACCTGAAAACGTACACACGCCACGCCGTGCCACGCCAAGAACGGTTGTTCCTGCTGGTTCTGTTGGTATTGGGGGCGCGCAAACGGGGATTTATCCTTTTGCTTCGCCAGGTGGGTGGCAGTTGATCGGTTATACTAAGCAAGCACTTTTTGATAAAAATCAAGCACAACCAACCTTATTACAAGCTGGCGATACTGTGAAATTTATTGTGGAGGGGATTGAACTATGATTGATGTGCTTGATGTGCAATCCCGTGCGACTATTCAAGATTTAGGACGTTTTGGTTTACGCCGATTTGGTATTAGCCATTGTGGGGCAATGGATAAATTAGCCTTACGTGCAGGCAATATTTTATTGGGCAATGCAGAGAACGTTCCTGCCATTGAAGTGCCTTTAGGTGGCATTACATTGCAATTTCAGCAAGATATGAATTTTTGTGTGACAGGTGCTTTTTATGAAATGACGTTAGATGATAAGCCTGTTTTTGCTTATTGGCGTTATCAAGCACGTGCCGGTCAAATATTAAAAATGACCCGTGCAAAAATTGGAATGTATGGTTATTTATGTGTTCAAGGCGGTTTTGTTTTGCCTCAAGCATTGAATTCTTGTAGCACGGATTTAAGAGCGAAAATAGGGGGCATTGAGGGACGTTGTTTGCAGGCAGGCGATCAGCTACAAACGGCAAATGATCATATTTTGCGTAGCGAAATTGGTGTTGCGCCGATTCCGCTTAGTGATGTTATTCGTGCTTTGCCATCTTCTGAATATCAGGCGTTTAAACGAAAATCCCAATATTATTGGTGGCGAAATGAATGGACGTTGCAAAGTAATAGTGATCGTATGGGTTATCGTTTTCAAGGTCAGACATTAGAATTAAAGCAGCCGTTGGAAATGCTATCTCACGCCATTCAGTTTGGTAGTGTGCAAGTTCCACCAAGTGGTCAGCCTATTATTTTGATGGCGGATGCGCAAACCACAGGCGGTTATCCTAAAATTGCTAATGTGATTGATGCCGATCTTGGGGCTTTGGCACAGGTGCGTTTAGGTTCAACGATTAAATTTGAAGCGGTTAGCTTACAAGAGGCTGCTAAATTACGCCGTAAAAATGAAATATACCTTGATCAAATTAGGAGAATTGTTGATGAAAAAAATTGATTTAAATGCAGATATTGCAGAGGGTTTTCCTTTTGATGAAAGTTTGTTGCAGTTGCTTTCTTCTGCAAATATTGCCTGTGGCTTACACGCTGGGGGCGCAAAGGAAATGCAAAGTGCGGTCAAATTTGCGAAAGAAAATAAGGTGCGTATTGGTGCGCACCCTAGTTTTCCTGATCGAGAAAATTTTGGTCGTACGGCAATGGCGTTGTCTTTACAGGAATTAATCGCACATTTGCGTTATCAATTAGGTGCATTAAAAGCGATTTGTGATGGCGAGGGGGCGGTAATTAGTTATGTTAAGCCTCACGGTGCGTTATATAACCAAGCGGCAAAAGATGAAAAAATAGCGCGTGTAATTGCACAAACTGTTTATCAATTTGATCCGAATTTGAAATTAATGGGGTTAGCGGGTAGTTTAATGTTGCGTATCGCAGAGGAAGAAGGGTTGCAAACTATTTCTGAAGTGTTTGCCGATCGACATTATATGCCTGATGGGAGTTTAGTGCCTCGTTCTCAACCAAATGCAATGGTAAAATCTGATAAGGAAGCTATTCAACAAGTGTTACAAATGGTAACAAAGGGGCAAGTCAATGCCATTGATGGAAGCCTCGTGCCTGTAAAAGCAGAAAGTATTTGCTTACACGGCGATAATCAACATTCTTTGCAATTTGCTAAACGCATTGTGGAAGAATTAGAAAAAAATCATATCAAAATAACGGCATAAGCCGAATAAACACATAACATCAACTTAACAATGGAGGTGCTTTATGGCATCAATTACTCACAGACGAAATGCGGTTTTAGGGGCGGCTTTCTTAATGGCGACATCCGCTATTGGTCCTGGGTTTTTAACTCAAACTGCAACCTTTACCAATACTTTATTAGCAAGTTTTGGCTTTGTTATTTTATTATCAATTTTGTTAGATATTGGTGCTCAACTTAATATTTGGCGAATTGTTATTGTGTCTGGCAAACGTGCGCAAGATATTTCTAATGCGGTTTTTCCGAAAGCAGGGTATTTTCTTGCTGCACTGATTGTGATGGGCGGACTGGCTTTTAACATTGGTAATGTTGGCGGTGCGGGGCTTGGTTTAAATTCTATTTTTGGCATAGCACCAGAAATAGGCGCAGTGATTAGCGGTATTATTGCTATTTTGATTTTTTTGCGTAAAGAAGCAGGCTTATTAATGGATCGTTTTGCGCAATTAATGGGCTTTATTATGGTTGCGCTCACATTTTATGTAATGTTTAAAACTGAACCACCTGTGGCTGAAGCAGCGTATCATTCCTTTATTCCAGAACAAATTGATCCTATTGCTATTGTTACATTAGTGGGGGGAACCGTAGGCGGTTATATTACTTTTGCAGGCGCGCATCGTTTATTAGATGCGGGCATTCAAGGCGAAAAAGCAATGGCTGAAGTGAGCCGTAGTTCTGTTTCAGCCATTTTAATTGCTTCAACAATGCGTGTTGTATTATTTCTTGCGGTGCTTGGTGTGGTCTCAAAAGGTGTGTCTCTTAATCCTAAAAATCCAGCTGAAACGCCTTTTGAATATGTAGCAGGCAATTTTGGTCAAGTGTTATTTGGAGTGGTTATTTGGGCTGCGTCTGTCACATCTGTTATTGGTGCGGCTTATACTTCAGTTTCTTTCTTAACGACCCTTTGTCCAACCATTGAACGCAATCGTAATCGTTGGATTATTGCTTTTATTGTGATTTCTACTGTTGTTTTAGTCACTGTGGGAAAACCTGCTGCGGTATTAGTCTTTGTGGGAACATTAAATGGCTTAATATTGCCAATTGCATTGGCATTAATTTTGTTAGCTGCTTACAGAAGTGATATTGTTGGCACTTATAAACACCCTGTTTTTTTAGCTTTTTCAGGCTGGTTTGTTGTGATTATTATGGCAATATTAAGTGGAAAAACGATTATTTCTTATATTTCTAGTTTTTTTAGCTAACTAATATTTTGTGAAAGAATCTGCATTTCATGATGTTAAATATCAGTCATTGAAATGCAGATTTTATTATTTATTTTTTGCCTAATTGTGGCAATACGGAATCTTTAATTGCGCTTAATAAACCTGTTTGTGCATAGATGCCAAGTTTACCTCGGGTGTCTGATACATCTAAATTACGCATTGTTAATTGACCGATACGATCAATTGGATCAAATGGCGCATCTTCCACTTTTTCCATACTTAAACGCTCTGCTTCGTAGGTTAAGTTTGGCGATTCGGTATTTAAAATTGTGAAGTCGTTACCACGACGAAGTTCAAGGGTTACTGTGCCTGTAATTGCTTTTGCCACCCAACGTTGTGCTGTTTCACGCAACATTAATGCTTGCGGATCAAACCAACGACCTTGGTATAACAAACGGCCTAAACGGATGCCATTAATACGATATTGTTCGATGGTATCTTCATTGTGAATACCTGTGACTAAACGTTCGTAAGCGATATGTAATAATGCCATCCCTGGTGCTTCATAAATACCACGAGATTTGGCTTCAATAATACGATTTTCGATTTGGTCTGACATTCCTAAACCATGACGACCACCGATACGATTGGCTTCCAGAATAATATCAACTGCATTATCAAAACGTTTACCATTTAATGCCACAGGGACACCTTCTTCAAAAGTGACGGTGACTGTTTCAGGTTTAATTTCAACCTTTTCATCCCAAAATGCGACACCCATAATCGGCTTAACAATTTTCATTCCTGTGCTTAATTGTTCTAAGTCTTTTGCTTCATGGGTTGCACCGAGCATATTGGAATCAGTGGAATAGGCTTTTTCAACGGACATTTTATAGTCAAAACCATTTTCGATAAGGAATTGAGACATTTCTAAACGACCGCCAAGTTCTTCAATAAATTGTGCATCTAACCAAGGTTTATAGATTTTTAAATTTGGGTTCGTTAATAAACCATAACGATAGAAACGCTCAATATCATTCCCTTTGAAAGTGGAGCCGTCGCCCCAAATGTTTACATCATCTTCTTTCATTGCTGCAACAAGCATTGTTCCCGTAACGGCGCGACCAAGTGGAGTCGTGTTGAAATAAGGAATTCCGCCTGTAGAAATATGGAATGCGCCACATTGAATTGCGGCAATTCCCTCGTGAGCAAGCTGAGCGCGACAATCAATTAAGCGAGCATTTTCTGCACCATACGCCATGGCTTTTTTAGGGATTGCATTGTAATCATCTTCATCGGGTTGCCCTAAATTAGCGGTGTAGGCATAAGGCACTGCGCCTTTTTGACGCATCCAAAGTAATGCTGCGCTAGTGTCTAAACCACCAGAGAAAGCGATCCCTACTTTTTGTCCTTTAGGTAAATTCTGTAGAATAGTATTTGACATATATTTTCCTTACTAATAATTAGAATTGAATAAATAATCGATTTTTATGAATAAAAATTCGATAGAGTATAACCGCACTTTTCCTCTTTGTCTAGTGTTTTGTGCATTAAAAGCAAAAATCTTTATTTAGCTTTGTGCATAAAAAATCCTAATTTTCATTTTGTTAATAAATCCAGTGCTTCTTGATATTTATCAACGGTTTTCTGAATAATATTTTCTGGCACTTTTGGTGCGGGAGCTTGTTTATTCCAGCCGCTATTTTCTAACCAATCGCGCACAAATTGTTTATCGAATGATGGGGGATTTGTTCCTGCTTGGTAAGTATCCACAGACCAAAAACGGCTAGAGTCTGGTGTTAATACTTCATCCATTAAGGTAAGCGTGCCATTTTCATCTAAACCAAATTCAAATTTTGTGTCACAAATAATAATCCCTTTAGTCAGTGCATATTCTGCAGCCACGGTATAAAGTGCGATAGCTTTTTCTTTTACTTGTGCGGCTAAATCAGCCCCGATAAGTTTTTCGCATTCTGCATAGCTGATATTTATATCGTGGTTGCCAACTTCTTCTTTGCTTGATGGCGTGAAAATAGCTTCGGGTAATTTACTCGCTTCCACCAAGCCTTCAGGTAATTTTAATCCGCAGATAGTACCAGTTTGTTTGTAATCTTTTAAACCACTGCCAGTTAAATAACCACGTGCGATAGATTCAATTTTAATGGGATTCAAACGTTTACACACGACGGCGCGATCTCTGATTAAATCCGCTTCTTCTTTTGGTAACACATCATAAACGCTGTCGCCAGTGAAATGATTGGGCATAATGTGAGCAAGTTTATTAAACCAAAAATTGGAAATTTGAGTTAGGATTTCGCCTTTTCGTGGAATGGGATCATCTAAAATAACATCAAAGGCAGATAAGCGGTCAGAAGCAACCATTAGCATGCGTTTATCATCGATTTCATAGAGATCGCGTACTTTGCCTGAATAGATTTTTTTTAGACTTAAAATGGGGAGTTGTTGTGTCATCGTTTTGCACCTGTATGAAAGTAAAAACTGGCGCGTATTGTACCGCACTTTTAAATCAAATAAAGCAAACGTTTGCTATTTTTTAAAAAGAAATAAAAATCCTCTGAAATGTTAGGGGAAGTATAGGGGGAAAATGTTTATTATTGGAAATTTAGTAAATCCTATGGCTTAATTATTGAGCGGGTGGATTGGGATTATCCAATACGTCCCACAGGCTTTCTTGTGGTGGTGTTTCTGTTTCAGTTGTTGGCGTGAGAGAGGGAGATGATGTTTCGCCACAGAAATTCTGACGATTATTTAGCCAAACAGGAATTGTTCGATAACTCTCACAATCCCAGTCACCGTATTGATTTATCCCCACCCATTTCACTGTTGTAGGGGGAGTAATTGTTAATTTTTCAATATTTGTACGGTTTAAATAATCTTTATAAATTTGCAATGCGCCAGAAGCACCAGTCAGTTTTGTTTCGCCATTATCATCGCGACCAAGCCAGACGGTGCTGATATTTTTTCCGTCAATTCCCACAAACCACGTATCGCGTGATTCATTGGTTGTGCCTGTTTTGCCTGCTAAATGTAAATCAGCGTAATCCTTTTGCAAACTGCGAGCTGTACCACGTTCAACAGTTTGTTGCATTGCAAATAAGGTTTGGAATGCCGCTTCTTGTGGCACCACTTGTTTTGCACTTTTATCGTGTTGAAAAATTAGGTTACCTTGACGATCTGCAATACTATCGACGGTTGTAAGCGCAATTCTCCCACCTTGATTGGCAAGGGTTTGATAAAGTTTTGTGACATCATAAGGCGAAATGCTATAAGAACCGAGCAACATCGCAGGCACTTTAGGAATTTCCACGTTGTCCCAGCCCATCGCTTTTTGCGTGTCAATGACTTTGCTCAAGCCAACTTTCATACCAATATTTACAGTGGGAATATTTAAAGAACGGGCTAAGGCATCCATTAACATTACTGAATCACTATATTTTTTGTCATAGTTGCGTGGCTGCCACGGCGGGCTACCTTTGACATTAATTGTTATTGGTTGGTTATTAATTGGGGTATTCAAACGGAACTGTTCTGGGTTAGAAAGTGCGGTCAAATAAATAGAAGGTTTTACTAAAGAACCAATCTGACGTTTTGCCATTAATGCACGATTAAAGCCTGCATATTGCGTTTGTAAACCGCCAACTACTGCACGAATTTCGCCTGTGCGATAATCCGTTATAATCATCGCTCCCTCTAAATGGGGATTTTTCATTTTCAGTTGTAATTGCGAAACGGTATTGACCACTGCATTTTCTGCTTGAGCTTGTTGTTTTAAATCCATTGTGGAAAAAATACGTGCACCAAGTAAACTGGATATTTTGTGTTCGCCCAGTTCACGGCGTAAATCTGCTTGTAAAGTTTGAATAAACGCAGGATATTTACGCGAGATTTGCCCTTTCTTTTGCACACCTAAAGGTCGCTGACTTAATAATTGATAAAGTTCATCGCCGATCATTTTATGTTCAAGCATTAGCTTTAAAACAATGTTGCGACGTTCGAGCGCGTTTTGCGGATTACGCCACGGATTATAAAGTGAAGGGCCTTTGACCATCCCCACTAAAAGGGCAATTTGATCTAAGCTAATTTCACGAATCGAACGACCAAAATAAAATTGGCTGGCTAATTCAAAACCGTGAATTTGCGTATCGCCATTTTGCCCGAGATAAATTTCATTGAGATAGGTTTCGAGAATTCGGTTTTTATCGTAACGCCAATCTAACACCAATGACATCAAGGCTTCGTTAGCTTTGCGTGTAATGGTGCGTTCGCGTGATAAAAATAAATTTTTGACTAATTGTTGAGTGAGTGTACTGCCGCCCTGTACCGTTTGACCTGCACGAATATTGGCAATTAATGCACGTAAAATCCCCACTGGATTAATGCCATTATGTTCATAAAAGCGGCGATCTTCCGTTAAAATTAATGTATCAATTAATAAACGGGGATAATTTTGCAAAGGAATAGCAAGGCGATCTTCGTTGTCTGATTGCAACATCGCAATCAACTTTGGTGCAAGACGAAATTCATCAACAGTTTTGACTGTGACTAAATCTTCAATGCGAGATAATTTATTATGGCTAAAACGCAAGCGTAAAACTCGCTGAGGTTCTGCTTTATCGGGGAAAGGAAAAGCGCGGCGAAGCACTACAATGCTATCATCTTCTAATTTGAAATCGCCAGGGGCAGCAACCATTGTGGTTTGGCGATATTCGTTATCTAATAAAATTTGAATGACTTCATCAAAAGCGAGATTATCGGCAATTTTCACACTTTCTAATCGACTATAAACTTCCGCAGGCAAATGCCAAATTTGACCGTCCATTTTAGAACGAATTTGCCAATCGAGATAACCGCCGTAAAAAATCGTTAAGACAAGTGCAGTGAAGCTAAATTTAAGTAAAAAACCTTTAAAAGTGCGGTTATTTTTTGGCGTGTTTTTCGATGATTTTTTAGCGGAGTGTTGAGAAGTCATAGTGAGTTAAGCAATAAAATCAACATAAGATTGGAGAAAATGAATAAAATCTTGCGTACCGCAAAAAGCAAGGCTTTCTTCATCATAATAATGGAAATCTTGTTCTAAAATTTCATCTGATTCAATGGCGAGATTGTTGGCGCGCACCATTACTTCATCAGCATTTAAAAATAACGTATATTCCGCACCGACTAAGACTTTTTCTTGATTTTCAATAAGTGATTTTGCAGTGGAAAGTGCGGTTAAAATCTTGTCTGAATTTGACCGCACTTCTGTGTTGAACCAGTTAGCAAGGGCAATGTGTTCCATCGAACATTTGACGGATACATTGCCTTGATAATGTGTAAATTGAAAATCCATCTTAGATACTAAAGGATGAACCACAGCCACAAGTGCTGGTGGCATTTGGATTATTTACAGTAAAACGTGAACCCTCTAAACCCTCAGTATAATCGACTGTACCGCCGATTAAATACTGTAAGCTCATCGGGTCAATCACAAGTTGAACCCCTGATTTTTCAATGGTTAAATCGCCGTCATTGACTTTTTCATCAAAGGTAAAACCATATTGGAAACCGCTGCAACCACCCCCTGTGATATACACGCGTAATTTCAAATCAGTATTTTCTTCTTCGCTGATTAAACTTTTTACTTTATTTGCCGCTGCATCAGTAAATGTCAGTGGCACCGCAATATCATCTATCATAACTATTTCCTACTTTCCTAAAATTTCAATCCCGCCATTATCTAATAACCCTTTACTCCATTCAAGTGTAATCCAGTTTTTTCCTAGAAATCGTGCTATAATCTCGCAAAGTTTTTTCAAAAAAGTGAGATAAAAATGGCTATTCCAATTAGAACTGAAAAAGAAATTGTAAAACTGCGTGAGGCCTGCAAATTGGCTTCGGATGTGCTGGTGATGATTGAACCTTACGTAAAAGCAGGTGTAACTACAGGTGAACTTGATCGCATTTGCCATGAATATATGGTAAATGAACAAAAGGTTATTCCTGCTTGTTTGAATTATCACGGTTTCCCAAAGGCGACCTGTATTTCCATTAACGAAGTCGTTTGTCACGGTATTCCAAGTGATGATAAAGTGTTAAAAAATGGCGATATTGTGAATATTGATGTTACCGTGATTAAAGACGGTTATTTTGGCGATAACTCAAAAATGTATATCGTGGGCGGAGAAACAAATATTCGTAGTAAAAAGTTAGTGGAAGCGGCACAAGAGGCATTATATGTTGGGATACGCACTGTAAAACCCGATATTCGTTTAAATGAAATAGGTAAAGCCGTGCAAAAATATACGGAAAGCCAAACTTTCAGCGTTGTGCGTGAATATTGCGGACACGGCGTTGGTACGGAATTTCACTGCGAACCTCAAGTATTGCATTATTACGCCGATGATGGCGGTGTAATTTTAAAACCCGGAATGGTGTTTACCATTGAGCCAATGATTAACGCGGGCAAAAAAGAAGTGCGCGTAATGGGAGATGGTTGGACAGTAAAAACCAAAGATCGCAGCCATTCAGCACAATATGAACATCAACTTGTTGTCACCGAAACTGGTTGTGAAGTGATGACTATTCGCGATGAAGAAATTGCAGAAGGGCGAATTTCGCGGATTATGGTGAATGTGTAATTGACATTAAATTATAAGATAAGGGCGTAGATATACGCCCTTTTTGTTTTTCTTTATAATAAAACGACTTCGATCTAATAAAAGGCAATTCATATGTTGTTTTCTCCGACACTATCTTCTCCTTTAACGCCAAGTGCGGTCAAAATTGAGCGAGAAAATCTCAAGCAATTTGAGCTCGAGAATTTTTCTTGTTATTCCATTTTTGAGCTTATTGAAAATCGCAGTGATTTTTATGATGCCTTATTGATTCAACTTTGGCAGGAAATAGAATTAAGTGAACAGCAAGGCATTTCTTTAATTGCGGTGGGCGGTTATGGACGGCGTGAGATGTTTCCTTTGTCGGATTTAGATTTTTTGATTTTAGTCGAGCAAACCCCAAGCCCTGAGATTGAAGAAAAAATTACTCAATTTATCCAATTTTTATGGGATTGTGGCTTTGAGGTGGGAAATAGTGTTCGAACCTTAGCACAATGCGAATCGGAAGGAAAACAAGATATTACGATTGCCACCAATTTATTAGAAGCAAGATTTCTCACTGGAAATCGACCGCACTTTGATGCGCTAAATGAATTGGTAAAACGTGCTGATTTTTGGTCGAAAGAAGATTTTTTTAATGCCAAAGTGCAAGAGCAAATAGAACGTTATCAGCGTTATCACAATACGGCTTATAACCTTGAGCCAGATATTAAGTACAGCCCTGGTGGCTTGCGTGATTTGCATTTGTTGTATTGGGTGGCGTTGCGTCATTCGGGGGCTTTGACCCTTGAGGCCATTTTACAAAGTGGTTTTATTTATCCTCAAGAATATCAGCAACTACAAGAAAGTCGTGCATTTTTATTTAAAGTGCGGTTCGCTTTGCATTTGATTTTGAAACGTTACGATAATCGTCTGTTGTTTGATCGCCAAATTAAAGTTAGTGAATTGTTGGGCTTTCGAGGGGAAGGCAATCCAGCTGTGGAAAAAATGATGAAATGTTTTTTCCAAGCATTGCACCGAATTTCGCTGATTAGTAATTTGCTGATTCAGCATTATCGAGAAAATGTGCTTTCATCAAATAAGGCTACTGTGATTGACCAATTAGACGATGATTTTCAACTGATTAATCAATGTTTATGTTTGCGTAATAGTCGTGTTTTTCAAGAAAAACCAGCGCGAATTTTAGATCTATTCTTTTATTTAACGCAGTACAAGCAGGCGGATATTCATTCTGATACCTTACGTCAATTACAAATTTCCTTAGATCAATTATCACAAAAATTATGCGAAATTCCTGCTGCTCGAGAAAAATTTCTACGTTTGTTTAATCAACCTAATGCGATTAAGCGTGCGTTTATGCCGATGCACCAATATGGCGTATTAACTGCGTATCTTCCGCAATGGCAAGCTATTGAAGGTTTAATGCAATTTGATTTATTCCATATTTATACGGTGGATGAGCATACATTGCGCGTGATGTTGAAATTGGAAAGTTTTCTGTCACAGGAAAGTGCGCAAGAACACCCCATTGCTCATCGAATTTTTAGCCAACTTTCTGACCGCACTTTGCTTTATATTGCGGCGTTGTTCCACGATATTGCAAAAGGGCGGGGCGGTGATCACGCAGAACTTGGCGTAGAAGATGTGGCAGACTTTGCGCAATTACATGGTTTAGATCGTCGAGAAATTGATACCCTTGCTTGGCTAGTTCAATCCCATTTGCTGATGTCAATTACGGCACAACGCCGTGATATTCATGATCCTGAAGTCGTCATGAATTTTGCGGAAGCCGTGCAAAATCAAGTTCGATTAGATTATCTGACCTGTTTAACGGTGGCAGATATTTGTGCAACCAATGGTAATTTATGGAATAGCTGGAAACGTTCGCTTTTTGCCTCTTTATATGAATTTACAGGACGGCAATTTTCACAAGGCATGAAAGAATTGCTTGATTATTCAGAAAAATCGGCAGAAAACCGAAAACTTGCACAGCAAATTTTAACGCAGGATTATTCCGATATTGCACCAATCTCTATTGAGAAATTATGGACTCGTTGTCCAGAAGATTATTTTGTGCGTAATACGCCAAAACAAATTGCGTGGCATACAAGTTTGCTGGTGGATTTCGTTGAGGCATTATTAGTGAAAATTAGTAATCGCTTTTCACTTGGCGGCACGGAAGTGTTTATTTATTGCCAAGATCAACCGCACTTATTTAATAAAGTGGTGAGTACCATTGGCGCAAAAAAATTCAGTATCCACGATGCGCAGATTATTACGACACAAGA
Organism: Haemophilus influenzae; assembly: GCF_019703545.1. NCBI lineage: Bacteria > Pseudomonadati > Pseudomonadota > Gammaproteobacteria > Pasteurellales > Pasteurellaceae > Haemophilus > Haemophilus influenzae. The sequence continues at coordinate 1,122,836 of NZ_AP018771.1, forward strand.
TGGTTATGTTTTTGATAGCTTTATCATCACAGAACTTAACGGTGAATTAGTGGAATTTGATCGTCGCCGAGAACTAGAGCAAGCTCTAACATTAGCCCTTCAAAGTGAAAAATTGCCCGCACTTTCTATTACGCCGAATCGTCAGCTTCAACATTTTATTGTACAAACCGACGTGCGTTTTTTACATGAAAACAAAAAAGAACATACTGAAATGGAACTGGTTGCCTTGGATAAACCCGGTTTATTAGCCCAAGTGAGCCAGATTTTTACTGAGTTAAATCTAAATTTATTAAATGCGAAAATTACCACCGTAGGCGAAAAAGCCGAGGATTTTTTTATTTTGACGAACCAATTTGGGCAAGCTCTGGATTCTCAACAAAGAGAAATATTACGTAACGTGCTGTATCGAAATATTGGATAGTCCTTTTTATAAAAATATATTTCTAGGTAAATTTGCCTTATGTTATCCTTTACAAAAAATTTTAGGGTCACACTATGCTGAGTATTTTTGTTACTTTTCTTGGTGCATTTTTAACATTGATTGTGATGCGACCACTTGCCAATTGGATTGGATTAGTTGATAAGCCAAACTATCGTAAACGTCATCAAGGCACAATTCCACTAATCGGTGGCGTATCGCTTTTTGTTGGAAATCTTTGCTATTATTTGATGGAATGGGATCAACTTCGATTACCGTATCTTTATTTGTTCAGTATTTTTGTTTTATTGGCGATTGGGATTTTAGATGATCGCTTTGATATTAGCCCTTTTTTAAGAGCAGGCATTCAAGCAATATTGGCGATTTTAATGATCGATCTTGGGAATATTTATCTTGATCATCTTGGTCAAATTTTAGGGCCTTTCCAATTAACGCTCGGTTCAATTGGTTTGATTATTACCGTTTTTGCTACTATTGCGATTATTAATGCCTTTAATATGATTGATGGTATTGATGGATTGCTTGGGGGACTCTCTTGTGTTTCTTTTGCGGCGATTGGTATTTTAATGTATCGAGATGGGCAAATGGATATGGCGCATTGGAGTTTTGCTTTAATCGTATCGATTTTACCTTATTTGATGCTCAATCTAGGGATTCCATTTGGACCAAAATATAAGGTGTTTATGGGGGATGCTGGGAGCACATTAATTGGCTTTACCATTATTTGGATTTTGTTATTGAGTACGCAAGGAAAAGGGCATCCGATGAATCCAGTAACCGCACTTTGGATTATTGCGATTCCTTTGATTGATATGGTTGCGATTATTTATCGCCGTGTACGTAAAGGTAAAAGCCCATTCCGTCCAGATCGTTTACATGTTCATCATTTAATGGTAAGAGCGGGTTTAACATCAAGACAAGCCTTTTTATTGATTACGTTTGTTTCTGCAGTTTGTGCAACTATCGGTATTTTAGGGGAAGTTTATTATGTGAATGAGTGGGCGATGTTTGTTGGCTTTTTCATTTTATTTTTCCTTTATGTCTATTCAATTACGCATGCATGGCGAATTACCCGTTGGGTAAGAAGAATGAAACGTCGTGCCAAACGGTTGAAGAAAGCATAAAAAAATAAAGGCTTGTGTTATTAAATCACAAGCCTTTATTTTTTGAGAAAATTCACAGCACTTTTTAATTAACATTTTGGTGATCTATTTTTGTAGATAGAACAAATCCCCAGCCTTTTGCCTAGGGATTGAAATTTGGAGCGGGAAACGAGGCTCGAACTCGCGACCCCGACCTTGGCAAGGTCGTGCTCTACCAACTGAGCTATTCCCGCAGTTCACATCAGTGAATGAGCCCACATTATACAAATATTTTTAGGGCTTGCAAGGGCAATTTCATAAAAAGAAATTTTTTGTTGAAGTTTTCGTCAATCTAATTTCATGAAGTGTTTGCGATAATAAGCCAGCTCTTTAATGGATTCTCGAATGTCATCTAGCGCTAAATGCGTATTCTCTTTTTTAAAGCCTTCTAAAATTTCAGGTTTCCAACGTGCTGCAAGTTCTTTTAATGTGCTCACGTCTAAATGACGATAATGAAAATAATCGGCTAAATCTGGCATATATTTCACTAAGAAGCGTTTATCTTGGGCAATGCTGTTACCGCAAATTGGCGACGAACCTTTTGGCACCCATTTTTTTAAAAAGTCTAAGGTTTGTAATTCTGCTGCTCGTTCGGTAAGTTTGCTGGCTTTTACGCGTTCAATTAAGCCGTTTTCACTATGCGTTTTTTGGCACCAATCATTCATTTTATTGAGTAATTCATCAGGCTGATGAACCGCTAATACTGGGCCCTCTGCCAAAATATTTAAATTTTTATCTGTCATAATAGTCGCAATTTCAATAATACGTTCTTTTTCCGGTTCTAAACCGGTCATTTCTAAATCAATCCAAATAAGATTTTGTTTATCGAATGACATAATATCAGGTATCCTATGCAAAAATTTTTTTCATTTTACCAAAAACAAGGGAAAAAACGACCGCACTTTTATGGCTAAACGTAAATTAACTCAAAACCAAACTCGAAGAATTCAATCAAATAATGCGAAAACATTACATCGCCATAAGAAAAAAGACATTGAATGGTCAGATGAAATGCTGGGCGAATCGCAAGAAGGCGTTGTGGTCACACGTTATTCTATTCACGCAGATGTCGAAAATGAACAAGGCGAAATTTATCGTTGTAATTTGCGTCGTACTTTGTCGAGTTTGGTGGTGGGAGATAAAGTTGTTTGGCGTAAAGGTAATGAACAATTACAAGGTGTGAGCGGCGTGATTGAGGCGATTCACCCTCGAGAAAATGAAATTTCCCGCCCTGATTATTATGATGGTTTGAAACCCATCGCGGCGAATATTGATCGTATTATTATTGTATCAGCAGTATTGCCAACGCTTTCCTTAAATATTATCGATCGTTATCTTGTTGTGTGTGAAATTGCGGGAATTACGCCTCTCATTGTTTTGAATAAAGTGGATTTATTGACGCAGGAACAGCGTCAAGAAATTGAAGAACAACTTAAAATTTACCAAGATATTGGCTATGAAATTTTAATGATTTCAGCAAAGAGCGGTGAAAATATGGAAAAATTGACCGCACTTTTGGCACAAGGCACGGCGATTTTTGTTGGGCAATCTGGTGTTGGTAAATCGAGTTTAATTAATCATATTTTGCCTAGCGTAAACGCTCAAGTAGGAGATGTGAGCGAAACATCAGGGTTAGGGCAGCATACCACGACATCGTCACGTCTTTACCATTTGCCACAAGGCGGTAATTTAATTGATTCGCCCGGAATTAGAGAATTTGGGCTTTGGCATTTAGATGCCGAGCAAATCACAAAAGGCTATCGAGAATTTCAATATGTTTTGGGCACCTGTAAATTCCGTGATTGTAAACATTTGAGCGACCCCGGATGTGCGTTGCGTGAAGCCGTTGAGCAAGGCAAAATTTCGCCTGTTCGTTATGATAACTATCATCGATTAATTGAAAGTTTAAGTGAAACAAAATCACAACGTCATTTTTCATTAGTTTAACGATTGAGATTGTGAATAATAAATAAACTATTTAGCTTATTTTTATGATTTAATTCAGGCTTTTTAGTGTTTATTCTTGATTATTTTGCTTTGAAAAAGGATACTAGGGCAATTTTCTGGTTTTATATTTTTAATTATTGATTAGTCGAGGTAGCATTATGTATTCAAAAGATGTGGAAATTATTGCGTCAAACGGTTTACACACGCGCCCTGCTGCACAATTTGTGAAAGAAGCGAAAGCATTTTCTTCTGAAATTACAGTAACCTCTGGGGGGAAAAGTGCAAGTGCAAAGAGCTTATTTAAGTTGCAAACATTAGCTTTAACGCAGGGAACAACACTTACCATTTCTGCTGATGGAGAAGACGAGCAACAGGCAGTTGAACATTTAGTCGCGTTAATTCCAACTTTAGAATAATTCTTACTTAGCCATAAAATTGTGAAATTTTATGGCTATTGTTTATTTATTACTTTGTTAATTGTTTCGGAAGGTATCTATGATTTCTGGCATTCTCGCATCCCCAGGTATTGCCTTTGGTAAGGCACTTGTTCTTAAAGAAGAAAAGATTGTTCTTGATACACAAAAAATTACTGATGATCAAATTGACGCAGAAGTCGCTCGGTTTTACGAAGGACGTGCTGCGGCGGTAGAACAACTTAATTCAATTAGAGAACGTGCATTAATTTCTTTAGGCGAAGAAAAAGCGGCAATCTTTGAAGGTCACTTGATGATTCTTGAGGATGAAGAATTAGAAGAAGAAATTCTTGATTATCTTCGTTCAAATAAAGTGAATGCAGGCGTTGCGGCGAGTAAAATTTTAGATCAACAAGTGACAATGTTATCTGAAATTGATGATGAATATTTGAAAGAACGTGCAGGCGATATTCGGGATATTGCTAACCGTTTAGTTAAAAATATTTTGGGAATGTACATTGTTGATCTTGGTGATATTCAGGAAGAATCTATTCTTGTTGCTTATGATCTGACTCCCTCAGAAACAGCTCAACTTAATCTTGAAAAAGTATTAGGGGTTGTCACTGATATTGGTGGTAGAACCTCACATACTTCTATTATGGCGCGTTCTTTAGAATTGCCAGCGATTGTCGGCACAAATAAAGTGACTAAATTAGTCAATACGGGCGATTATTTAATTTTAGATGCTATCAATAACCAAGTTTATATTAACCCAACAGCATCTCAGATTGATGAATTAAAAGCACTTGAAGCGAAAATTTCTGAGGAAAAAGCAGAGTTAGCTAAATTAAAAGATCTTCCTGCAATCACATTAGATGGACATAAGGTTGATGTGGTTGCGAATATCGGGACGATTCGTGATTGTGACGGCGCAGAACGTAATGGAGCGGAAGGGATTGGGCTATACCGAACTGAATTCTTATTTATGGATCGTGAACAGCTTCCCACAGAAGAAGAACAATTTATTGCCTATAAACAAGTGGTAGAAGCAATGAACGGACGTTTAACCGTGCTTCGTACTATGGATATTGGTGGCGATAAAGAGCTTTCATATTTAGATTTACCAAAAGAAATGAATCCATTCTTGGGATGGCGTGCGATTCGCATTGCATTAGATCGCCGTGAAATTTTAAATGCACAATTACGTGCGGTGTTGCGTGCTTCAGCGTTTGGTAAATTGGCGGTGATGTTTCCGATGATTATTTCTGTAGAAGAAATTCGGGAATTAAAAGCGGTTATTGAAACATTAAAAGCGGAATTACGTGAAGAGGGGAGACTGTTTGATAATAATATCCAAGTTGGGGTAATGGTCGAAACCCCCTCTGCCGCGGTAAATGCAAAATTTTTAGCAAAAGAAGTAGATTTCTTTAGTATCGGTACTAACGATTTAACCCAATATACTTTGGCTGTAGATCGCGGTAATGAGTTTATTTCCCATCTTTATAATCCAATGCACCCTTCAGTGCTTGGTTTAATTAAACAAGTGATTGATGCTTCTCACACAGAAGGAAAATGGACGGGAATGTGTGGGGAATTAGCAGGGGATGAACGCGCGACTTTATTGTTACTTGGTATGGGATTAGATGAATTTAGCATGAGTGCGATTTCTGTACCTCGCATTAAAAAATTAATCCGTAATGTAAATTTCCAAGATGCAAAAGCGCTTGCTGATGCCGCATTACAAAAACCGACCGCTGCAGAAATTGATCAATTAATTGAAGAATTTTTGCTGGAAAATTCATTAAATTAAACAAAAGTATTTGATTTTACGTTAAAATAGCAGCCATCTTGAATGGATAGGAGATTAAAATGGGCTTATTTGACAAGTTATTTGGTTCAAAAGAAAACAAATCTGTGGAAGTTGAAATTTATGCACCGATCTCTGGCGAGATCGTTAATATTGAAGATGTTCCTGATGTGGTTTTCTCTGAAAAAATCGTTGGCGATGGTGTTGCTGTTCGTCCTATTGGTAACAAAATCGTTGCGCCAGTGGATGGTGTGATTGGTAAAATTTTTGAAACCAATCACGCTTTTTCAATGGAATCAAAAGAAGGGGTAGAATTATTTGTACACTTTGGTATTGATACTGTTGAGTTGAAAGGTGAAGGCTTTACTCGTATTGCACAAGAAGGTCAATCTGTTAAGCGTGGCGATACCGTGATTGAATTTGATCTTGTGCTATTAGAATCAAAAGCAAAATCTGTCTTAACACCAATCGTAATTTCAAACATGGACGAAATTTCTTGTATCGTAAAAAAATCAGGCGAAGTAGTGGCTGGAGAATCAGTGGTATTAGCCTTAAAGAAATAATTTGTTTACGGTAAAAAAAGTCCGCCTTTGTGCGGATTTTTTATTTATTATAGTTACCTGCGGTTAAATAAATAATCTAGGGGAAGACAAATTGCCTAGGGTAGGTATACCCTAGGTTAATCTCAATGCTACCCCATTGGGGTAATCTAAAGTTCCCCAAAGGGGAACTACTATAATTAACCGTGGGTATACCTACCCACGGTTACACAGTAAAAAATTACGTTAGTTAAAATAGAAATAAATAATGATCTATAAACTTACAGGCTCACTCCAAAATTACGTATGGGGAGGGCATCAATATATTCCAGAATTACTGAATATTCCTGCTGATGAATTACCTATTTATTAAAAATTCTTGATGTCGCCCAACCTCTTTCCATTCAACTTCATCCAACAAAAACGCAAGCTGAAATAGGTTTTGCGGAAGAAAATGCGAAAGGCATTGATTTAAAAGCATCAACACGTACTTATAAAGATAACAATCATAAACCTGAAATGATGATTGCTTTATCTGATTTCTGGTTGTTGCATGGTTTTAAAAATAAATCGGATATTATAGAAGCTTGCAAAAAAATTGCAGGAACAAGATTTACCTGATTTTTATGCTGATATTATGTAGGCAGATCAAACGCTATTGTACCAATGGTTTTCCCCAATTCTGTTAGAGAATCAAGCAGCTTATGAGGCTAACAATCTTGATTTAATTAATCCAGATTATTGGGTGCTTTACACTATTGATGCGATGAATATTTCTTTAGATAAATTAGATGCAGGTTTAATTTGTTTCTATTTGTTTAATATTGTACATCTCAAAAAAGGCGAGGGAATTTACCAAGATGCTGGCATTCCACACGCTTATTTGCGTGGGCAAAATATTGAATTGATGGCTTGTTCAGATAATGTAATTCGAGGTGGTTTAACGCCTAAATATGTTGATATTCCAGAATTGCTTAAAATTGTCGATTGCCGTGAAGTGGAGCCTAAAATTATCCCGTCGGCACCTCAAGACGCGCGTATATTTACTTATGCTACGCCTGCGCAAGATTTCGCTTTGCAAAATATTCAATATGAATGTGGCGAAACACATCATTTAAAAGCACAAAGTGCGAGTATTTTATTAGTAATGAAAGGGCAGTTAAATTTACGCTCAGAAACGACCGCACTTTCATTGAAACAAGGCGAGGCTGCTTTTATTACTGCAAATGCTTCTTATGAAGTGGACGGCTTAATTGAAGGCTATGCAGTGGTCGCGAAATTGCCTTGATAAAGTCTTACCAAAAAAGTATAGTCCTCTTAATCTTTTATTAAGATTTATTTGTTTTAATACACACATCCAAGCAATGGTGCTTGAAATTAACTAACTTAAAAAGGAAACGTCATGAAAAAATTTGCATTAGCAACAATCTTCGCATTAGCAACCACTTCAGCATTTGCTGGTTTTAATGGCAATAATAGTCAAGGTGGTTTTCAACAAACAGCCCCTGCTGCAATTAGCGTAAAACAAGCTTTATCTGCGGCTGATAATTCAATGATTACTTTGGTGGGTAATATTACACAACAAATTGATGACGATGAATTTTGGTTTACTGATGGGACAGGGCAAATCAAGATTGAAATCAAAAAACGCGTTTGGAATGGTTTAAATGTAGAGTCAAAGGATAAAGTGAAAATTTATGGAAAATTGGATAATGAAGCCTTTGAGAAAGCAGAACTTGATGTATTGCGCGTTGAAAAAGCAGAATAATTATCTTTGAAGATAGCGGGCATTAGCTCGCTATTTTTGTTTATAAAGTGCGGTCAATTTTTTATGAGAATTTTATTGATAGAAGATGATAATCTAATCGGCAATGGGCTGCAGATTGGTTTAACTAAACTTGGTTTTGCGGTGGATTGGTTTACCGATGGAAAAACAGGAATGGCTGCTTTAACCTCTGCGCCTTATGATGCGGTGGTATTGGATTTAACCTTGCCTAAACTTGACGGATTAGATGTATTGCAACAATGGCGATCTAATCGTCAAGATGCTCCCGTATTAATTTTGACTGCTCGAGATACCTTAGATGAACGCGTCAAAGGTTTACAAAGTGGTGCAGATGATTACCTTTGCAAGCCTTTTGCTTTGGCTGAAGTTGCGGCGCGCTTGCAAGCACTTATTCGTCGTCGTTATGGTCATCATCATTCAGTAATTGAGCATGCTGGTGTTAAGCTCGATCAGAATCAACGTTCCGTTTGGCTGAATAATCAACCTATTTCTTTAACAAGCCGTGAATATAAATTATTAGAATTACTTATGCTGAATAAAGATCGTGTGCTGTCTCGCACATCGATTGAAGAAAAATTATCCAGTTGGGATGAAGAAATTAGCAGTGGCGCATTAGATGTGCATATTTATAATTTACGCCAAAAATTGGGGAAACAATTTATTCGCACGGTACATGGTGTTGGATATGCTTTAGGACAAGTTGAAAAATGAAAAATAGAAGCATTACTTTGCGTCTTATTTCTGTGCTTTCTTTAACCGCACTTTTAGTTTGGTTTGGTTCTACGCTGGTGGCTTGGTGGCAAGTACGTCACGATGTGAATAAAGTTTTTGATGCACAACAAGTTCTCTTTGCCGAACGGCTCGCTAATTCTGATTTAAGTGCTATTTTGTTGGAATCTAGCACAAAGCTAGATAAAAATTCACAGTCGGCATTAAAAAAAAGTTATGACGATGATGCCTTAGCCTTTGCTATTTTTTCTAAAACAGGGAAACTTTTATTTAGTGATGGACGAAATGGAAAGGATTTTATTTTTAATTATAAAACGGGGTTTTATAACGAGAATATTTATGATGATGACGATAAATGGCGAATTTTTTGGCGTACGGCAGCTAATGGAGAATTATTTATCGCAGTAGGGCAAGAATTAGATTACCGTGAAGATTTAATTGAAGAAATGATTTTTGGGCAAATGTGGATTTGGTTTGCGAGTTTGCCTATTTTGATTATCGTTTTAGTATGGTTGATTCATAAAGAACTTCGACCAATTAAACGTTTAAGTCAAGAAGTGCAAAGTCGAAAATCTGGCGATGTATCACTGCTTAATCCTTCGGGTTTACCCGTTGAAATGTTGCCCTTAGTAAAAAATTTAAATCAATTTTTTGACCGCACTTCAGCTATGTTGCAACGAGAACGCCGTTTTACTTCTGATGCAGCTCACGAATTGCGTAGTCCATTGGCGGCATTGCGTATTCAAACTGAAGTTGCGCAACTCGCTGGCGATGATATAGCGTTACGAGAACAAGCACTTTTACATTTAACGCAAGGCATTGATCGGGCTTCGCAATTGATTGAACAATTATTAACGCTCTCCCGCTTGGATAATTTGCAAGCCTTAGAAACACTACAGCTGCTTGATTGGGAAGCCATTGTTCAATCATTAATTTCTGAGCGTTATTTTGTGGCAGAAAAACGTAAAATTACCTTGGTTTTTGAGAAAGAATCTGAACCAAAGCAAAAACAAGGACAATTAGTTTTAGTTTCATTGATGCTTAGAAATTTACTCGACAATGCTATTAAATATTGTCCTGAAGATACAATCGTTTCAGTAAAAATTTCATCCTCACAGATTATTATTGAGGACAATGGTGGTGGCGTTGAACCTGAAGATTTGAAAAAACTTGGACAGCGTTTTTATCGTCCAGCTGGGCAAAATGAAAAGGGAAGTGGCTTAGGGCTTTCTATTGTCATGCGAATTGCGGAATTACACGGATTCAAAGTGCGGTTAGAAAACGTTGTAAAAGAGGGGAAAAGAATTGGTTTAAAAGCAATAATATCTTTGTAGAAATGGCTTTAAAATAAATGATATTTGTGCGGTAAATTATTTTGTAAATTTTACCGCACTTTTCACTTTAGCTTTCACTAATTTGAAATAATGACTGTATTTTGTTAATATATACAAGTTTTTGGAAACAATCCTTCAATTCCTACTGAACGTTTCCTTCAAAATCGCACTTCTATGTGCTGTCCTTTGTAGTGGTTCCATTACACATTTTTGCCTCTAGGCAATTTTTATTAAATCTATTCACTTAATCGTTAAGGGGAAAAGTTTGTCTTTATCTCAATTTATGACAAAGCGAACGTCATTTAATCCTTTGGTAATTGGCGTTACATTATTTTTTGTGTTGTTACTGATGGCAATGATTTTTATTGCGCCAGAGCAAACTCAAGCATTATTGAATCAAGCTAAAAGTGGTATTTTTGCTAATTTTAGTTGGTTTTATGTACTCACTTTTTCAGTGTTTTTAGGATTTTTATTAATTTTATCAGTAAGTAGTCTTGGCAATATAAAATTAGGGCAGGATGAAGAAGAACCTGAATTTAGTTTCTTATCTTGGCTTGCGATGTTATTTGCCGCTGGAATGGGGGTGGGGTTGATGTTTTTTGGCGTAGCAGAACCATTAACCCATTATCTTTCTGACATTACAGCAGGTTCTGCAGAACATAAACAACAAGAGGCTTTACTTCATACTCTGTTCCACTGGGGAATTCACGCGTGGGCAGTATATGGCACCATTGCTTTAGCATTAGCTTATTTTGGGTTTCGTTATAAATTACCTTTAGCGTTGCGCTCTTGTTTTTATCCTTTATTAAAAGATCGTATTAATGGCAAAATCGGCGATGCGATTGATGTAATGGCGTTACTTGCCACATTATTTGGGATTATTACTACATTAGGTTTTGGTTCATCACAGCTTGGTGCAGGGCTTGAACAAATAGGTTGGATAAGCCAGAACAGCTTTGCTTTACAAGTTGGCGTTATTATTGTAGTGATGTGTTTAGCGGTATTTTCTGCCATTTCTGGTGTTGGAAAAGGCGTGAAAATATTAAGTGAAATTAACTTAACTTTAGCATTTTGTTTACTTCTGTTTGTTTTAATTGCAGGCCCTACGTTATACCTTTTATCTGCATTTAGCGACAATATTGGTAATTATTTCAGCAATTTAGTGCAACTCAGTTTTAAAACCTATGCTTATGAACAAGAACATACTGGCTGGTTTAGCGGATGGACTGTGCTTTATTGGGCTTGGTGGTGTTCTTGGGCTCCGTTTGTGGGTTTATTTATTGCCCGTATTTCTAAAGGACGAACTATCCGTGAATTTATTTTTGGTGTATTAGTTATTCCAAGTTTATTTGGTATTTTATGGTTTACTGTTTTTGGTAATACAGCAGTATGGCTAAATGATGGCATTGCTGCGGGTGGGCTTGGCGAATTTATTTCTTCCCCAGAAATTTTATTATTTAAATTTTTAAATTATCTGCCTTTGCCAACAGTAACAGGCTTTGTGAGTTTATTAGTGATTTCATTGTTTTTTATCACTTCAGCGGATTCAGGTATTTATGTGTTAAATAACATTGCATCTCGTGATAAAAGTTTAGCTTCGCCTGCGTGGCAAGCCATAATGTGGGGCACTTTAATGTCAGTTGTTGCAATTGTGCTTATGCAATCTGGTGGACTTGCTAATTTGCAAACAATGACATTAATTGTTGCCTTGCCTTTTGCTTTATTGATGTTGGTAATGTGTTTTAGTTTATGGAAAGGCTTAATTGCGGATAAAAAATATTTTTCTACTAAAGTCAATCCAACTAGTATCTTCTGGAGCGGCGATAAATGGAAATCACATTTAGAGCAAATGATGAACCAAACGCAAGAGAAAGATATTTTACGTTTCCTTAAAAATACGGCGTTACCCGCTATGCGAGAATTACGTCAAGAATTAACAGGAAAATATAATTTAAGTGTAGAAATCAACACATTATTTGAACAAGAAGAGCCAGCTTTGGAATTGGTAATTCATAAAGAATCAATGCGAGATTTTATGTATGGTATTAAATCTGTTGGGCGAGAAGTGTCAGAGCAATTAATTAACGATGAAAATCTACCGCACATTCAGCATAGTGTTACTTACGAGCCTTACACTTATTTCTTTGATGGACGAGTCGGTTACGATGTTCAATATATGGATCAAGATGAATTGATTGCCGATATGTTGAAACAATATGAACGTTATCTAAGTTTGCTTGATGATGTGGGTCAGGAACTGATGGCACACGAGCAAACCGAACTAGCAGAGTAATCGATTTAAAGGTGCAACGTGTGCCAGTTTTGTGGTTATTTAATTCTTAGTTAATATTTAAAGATTGTGGATTACTAACAATCCACAATTTTTAAAAAACGAAAACTAATATTCTCCTTTATATTCACGAATATCCACTGTTGTATCATAAAGTCCAATTTGTTCTGAATGATGTTTCACAACACCAGTATACTCAAGACTGCTATCTTCATAGCGTTTGAATTTAAATACAGCATCGTTCATCAAACCTTTATTAAACAAATTAAGGCTGACTAATAGATCAAAATCGGCTTGCGTTAAGCCTGTCACCTTTTTAAATAATTCACTATCTAGTTGTCGGATTACATCTTCTAAGATATATTCGCGGTAATCGGTCAAATACATAAAAATCGGAATACGGGTGGCGAACTTTATCAATTTTTCTTGAATCTGTTTACGCAAACTTTTCTCCGCTTTTTCTTCCTCCGAAATCGCTTTTTTCTCTTGCGGTGTCGGGTTATCGCCTGACTCTTTTTTCGCTTTTTTGACTGCTTCTGATTTATTGATGATGGTTTCTAAATCTAAATTTAACTGACGGAAGCCTTCAATATTCATCAATGCTTTCATTGCCTGATCGTTATTTTTCAGTTTTCTAAGTGTGTCATTGTCCACGTTCACCAACAACGCACTTTCCCAACGACGTGCCAAAAGTGTTGCCGTTGTGCCACTCATCACCATATCTAAAATGCCCGATGCATCAATTGGTAGCATTGAGCTTCCATTATATGCCAACACAGGCAAAAATTGGATAAATTCCGCCACTTTACGTTCTGGGTTAATACTCTCTGTATTCAGTTGGCAGCTGTAATCAGCAAGCTGTCGCAATGCTCGGTCTGGTGCGAAATCAAACACATAGCAATTCTCTTTTAGAATACATTGTGCATTGGGATTATTCGGATCTTGTCCACGTAATACCCAAGGGGTTTGCACGCGGAAAGCTGCTTGGAAATAAGTTTCCGGGCTGGCAAGGTTTCGCAACATAAAAATCCCTGCCCAAGGTGCAACGGATACACCTGTCGTCAATTTACCACAGCTAAGCGTAATGCTTTTGGTTTTAAGTGGATCTTGCATCGCCTTTTTCACGGGAATTAATGCATCAGCCCCCATTCCTGCTTCATTACCTGCCGCCACAATAATTTGATAATCGTGGTAAAACGTATTTTGCGATTGAGCCAATAAATTCCGCATTGCATAACAGCTTGCCACATTTGGTAAGAACCAAAGGGTGTGTAACAAACTGCCTAATAAATTGGCATCACTAAATGGCATTGGTGGGCGTTCTGCGCCCATTTTGAGATTATCTACCGTAGTAGAAAGTAGCTGCCCACGAATAAGATCTAACCATTTTTGCACTTCATTTTGGTATTTAAATTTCGCTTTTTCTCCTTCACCTGTAGCAGAGAAAAATACATTTAAATCAAACTCAGCAAACTCTCCTTTTAAGGCAACTTCACGAATTTCATCGGGTAATTGATAAGTCAGCATCACCATTTTCGGCAAGGCTAAATATGGGTTATCTTCGCCTTCCCACGTATTTTTGGCTTTTTGCTCATCGGAATACGTCCAGTTGAAAATTTGCTCTTCAATAAACTCGCCCGAATTGATGGCACGGAATGGCGTACCCGATAAATAAAGGTAATGATCGGTGGTAATTGGCAACAATTCCTCATCAAAGTAGTTAGGCGAATCAAGCTCCATTTCGTGCTCTTCGGCTTTCTGTTGCTTGGATTGCTCTTTCTCCCAATCATTATCGGCAAAGAGATCTTTCGCCTTGTCTCGCCACGCACCGTAGTGATATTCATCAAAAATCACACAGTCCCAATTGATAGCGTGTACCCATTCATTTTTGAGCTTAATCCCGCCCGCTTTGCTTTTGCCCAAATAATCTTGGAACGAACCAAAACAAACCTGCGGAAAATTCGCATTCATTTGCCAATCTTTTTCTTCTGTCACGAACGCCCAATCTTGGAAATCAAGGTGATTTTGTAAATCTTCTTGCCACGCGTTTTGTACTGCAGGTTTAAACGTTAGTACTAACACTTTCTTCCACCCCATTCTTTTTGCTAATTGGTACGCTGCAAAGGTTTTCCCAAAACGCATTTTTGCATTCCAAAGAAAATGGGGAATTTTATCTTGATTAAGTGGGTCATTGACAAAATTCTGGAAATAATCAACCGCTTTTTCCACCGCACTTTGCTGTTCAGGACGCATGCCGAAGTTAAAAATCGCTTGGCGTTTCTGCACTACGCCCGTTTTTATTTCCAATAATGCCACTTGTACTGCTTTTAAATCACATTTAAACCATTCTCCATCAAGACGTTCTACGCCATGTTTCAGCAAAACTTGATGCACTTCGTGATCAGTAAAAAATGAGCCATCTTCACGGATTGCCTCTTGGTCTAGTTCAATACGATAACTTTGGGAAGGTAATACAACAGGATATTGTTCTTTTAAGCGTTCCGTTACGGTTCTTGTGGTGTAACCGACTTTTAGACAATTGGGATAACGGGTGTCAGCGTAAGCATAAATTCTCGGACGACGTAGCGGTGAAAGGTAGCTCATTGTTTTTCCTTTGTGGTATTACAGACATATAAAATATAAATTTTGCTCAAAAACTCCCCTCTTTAGCAAAGAGGGGCAGGGGGGAGATTTGGCAGGAATGAAAACGAAGCTCATGAGAAATTAAGATCGCAATCAAATCTCCCCTAACCCCTCTTTTCTAAAGAGGGGGATCTTGAGCGTTATTCATTAGAAACAGGGCGAACCATTGATTCAATATATTCAATTTCTGCTTGCGTTAATTGATATTTTTCATAGAGTTCTTTGTCTGTCCATGGTTTAGAGAAGTCTTGCATTGGAACAAGTTCATAGACTTTTTTAGTGGTATGTTGGGTATTTTTCTTGAGCGTAAGCATAAAATGGAAAAAGCGCGTATTAATGTAACTCATTACATTTTCACAGGTTTGCTTATCTTCAAATGGTCCCATAACAAGATAAGTTTCCGTGCAAGCGGTATTGGGTTCGGCATAAATCGGTTTTACCCAGTCGGTTTTACTATCTCCGGAACCCACAGCATAAGGTGCAATAACTTTATGAGTATGAATCCATTGCTTATTAACAGGTATATCTTCTTGTTTTACATAACCAGTACCTTTATTTTGATAAAGTTTTACGTTATGAACTGATGATTTATACGGTACAGAATTTCCTTTAAAATTTGTTGCTAATCCAAATGGCTTTCTTCCACTAATTACATCACTAAAACTTTTTTCTTCTTTTTCTTTTACTTTCCTTAAAATGTGAATAGCACTGTTATAACGAATTAAAAAATCTAATCCCTCTTCTTTAAGCGGTCGTTTCATTTCAGAAATTTGCGAATTTTTTTCATGTGTCACAATTAAGCAATCATCGTTGTGTTGTTGTTCCCAAAGGAAGTAACAAACCCCACCTTTAATTTCTACACCAGTAAAACAATCACTTGAATTTGGAAAATCATGAATTTCTGAAATTCGTCGGTCATTGAGCATTTGATCACGAAAATCATCTAAACCTTTCCCGCCTGTAAACCATCTTGCAGGAATAATCATCGAAAGGTATTTGGGCTGTAATTTAATGGCTTGTTGTACAAATTGATCATAAATCGGTTTGGCACTGGCTTGTGCACCACCATCACTTAACTGATACGGCGGATTGCCGATAATGACATCAAATTTCACAGGTAATTTCTCATTGATATTGGCTAACTCTTGATGAATAAAGGAATAGGCGTGGTTTTCTAATTCATCGCGACGGTCATAAACTTGTTCACTTGCACCGCACTTTATGCAACGTCCGTTTTCCCATTGGTGTTTTAGCGGAGAATAAAAAATATTGCCTTGCGGGTGGTTAAATCCCTCACAAACAGAAAATTTTCCATTAGCTTCACGGCTGCAATAAAGTGTGCGACGGGCAAGTAAAGCAGTGAGTTCGGTTATACCTAAGCCAAAAATTTGTTTGGTTAGAATATGGTTGATTCGTGTTTGTAAATCGGGGATTTCGTCTTTTAACCCTTCCAATAATCGTTTGGCAATTTCTCGTAAAAACACGCCTGATTTAGTGGCAGGATCGAGAAATGTTGTTTTTGATGAACAGAATAATTCTTGCGGCAATAAATCCAACATTTGATTGGCAAGTGCAGGCGAGGTAAACACTTCGTCATTTGATAAATTCGCCAAGCAAGAAAGCACGTCAGGGTTATAGTTTATCGATGGGTTTTGCATTTTGGATGTCCAGAAAATAACAGCTTCGAAATTCTTGTAAGGATTGATAAGGCGAACCCGCGTTATCCACCAAATATTGATATTGGAAATCGTGCCGTTTGAGTGAAAATTTGCGAGGAAACGACACGGGAGACCATTGCGAAAAATGCAAAAATTCTTGACTCTCGGTGTAGCACATGGTTAAGGCATTTCCTTGCACAATGTTCAGGCTCAGAATAAAAGCCACCACCGCAATGCAATCAGGATTCGTCTGGTTGGGAAATGTTTGTTCATATTGCAAAATAAAATAAGAAAGTAACCGCTTGCGACAAGCCTTAACGTTATCTTTCAATAGTTCAATACCATAAATAGAGCAGACTGCTAGCACCGCATAAAACTCATATTCTCGTTGAGAAGTGCGGTAGTTTTTTTCAACGATTTCTAATTTTCTTTTCAGAATTTGAATTAAAAAATTGCCATTACCACAAGCGGGCTCAAGAAAACGGGATTCAATCCGTAAGGTTTCATCTTTAACAAGATCTAACATCACATTTACTTCTTGCTCACGAGTAAACACTTCCCCGTGATCCGCAACACGCTGTTTTGATTTAATTTGTTTGGTCATAACGTAATTAACGTAACTTTTAACGTAATTTAAAGCGTAATTATAATAATTGTTACGTAATTTTTCATCAAGATTTTCGTAAATCAAAAAGATCTGTTTAAAGTTGCAGATATGAATGAAAAAGAAAAATTTGCAACAAATTTACGTCGTATCTTGATTGAGAAGGGCTATGAACCAAAAGCCTCGGTAATTGAGCGTGAATTTAACTTACGTCATTATGGTAAACCGATTGGTTTGCACGCTGTCGCTCGCTGGTTAAGAGGAGAGGGATTGCCTTCGCTTGCTCGCTTACAAACCTTGGCGAAATGGCTTGAAATTGATATTCAAGAATTAGTATCAGATAAAAGAGCCTATCAAGTTGCAAAATTAGAAAAGAAAAAAGAACCGAATAAGCATATTTGGGAAAGTGCAGCAAGCTATCAAGATCAAACGCTTTTTCAGATATTCTTGAATTTGCCACAAGAGCAGAAAAAAGTGGTACGTGAGGTGATTATGGCGATGGATAAGGCGTATCGTTCGGGAAAATAATACGAATAACCACACTTTTCAAAAGTGCGGTTATTTTTATACCTATTTTATTTAACCTGATTAATCAAAAATTGGGTTAATAGCGAAACAGGGCGACCTGTTGCACCTTTATTTGCGCCTTGTAACCAAGCTGTACCTGCAATGTCTAAATGAGCCCAGCGATATTTTTTCGTGAAGTTAGACAAAAATGCACCCGCTGTAATTGCACCACCCCAACGACCGCCAATGTTGGCAAGGTCGGCGAAAGGTGATTTCAGTTGCTCTTGATATTCTTCGCTTAATGGTAAACGCCACGCTTTGTCAGTGGTTTCTGTTGCGGCTTGGAGTAGTGCATTGGCAAGATTGTTATCTGTAGAAACTAAGCCGCTATTGTGTTGCCCTAGTGCAACCACACAAGCACCAGTCAAGGTTGCAACATCAATAACAAGCTCAGGTTCAAAACGCTCAACATAAGTAAGGGCATCACAAAGCACTAAGCGACCTTCCGCATCGGTGTTGAGCACTTCTACGGTTAAACCATTCATAGTGGTAAGAATATCGCCTGGGCGATAAGCATTGCCATCTGGCAGATTTTCACAACCTGCTAAAACACCAATAACGTTTAATGGCAAGTTCAACTGTGCAATGGCTTTCATTGTGCCGAAGACAGAGGCTGCACCGCACATATCATATTTCATTTCATCCATATCTGCGGCGGGTTTAAGTGAAATACCGCCAGCATCAAAGGTTAATCCTTTGCCTACAAGTACAATAGGTTTGGCGTTTTTATCTGGCGCATTATTGAATGTTAAAACAGACATATAAGCACGGTT
The DNA here is from genome assembly GCF_019703545.1 of Haemophilus influenzae. NCBI lineage: Bacteria > Pseudomonadati > Pseudomonadota > Gammaproteobacteria > Pasteurellales > Pasteurellaceae > Haemophilus > Haemophilus influenzae. Next base: position 1,141,507 of record NZ_AP018771.1, read on the forward strand.
TTCAGAGCCTTTTGAGACGGCAAGATAAGCGTTCATTCCAAGTTTTGCCATTTCTTCTTCATCCACAACTTTCAATGAAAGTGCGGTAGAATTTTCTGCTAAATTTTTTGCTTGCTCAGCAAGATAAGCTGGATTACAAATATTTGGTGGCATATTTGCGATGTCGCGTGCTGCTTTTATGCCTGAGCTAATGGCATTGGCGTGAGAAATAGCTTGTTGTGCTTGAGCACAATCCGTATTGAAGATGAAAGATTCTAAAACAGAGGTTTCTGCTTTTTGAGATTTGAAATGATCAAATTGATAATTGGTGTGTTCAATCGTTTCAATGGCAAAGCGGATATTCCAATAAAGATCACGATCTTTTAATTCAATTTCAGTTAAATAAGAAACGACTTCACGCGCGTTGGTTTCTTTTAGCGTTTTTAATACAGCTTGGATGATTTGTTTATATTGACGCTCTGTGAGTTCTCCTTTTTTGCCACAGCCAACGATTAATAGGCGTTTAGCAGATAAACCTTGAAGATCACGAAGTAAAATGGTTTGGGCTAATTTGCCAGTGAGCTCACCTGATTTCACTAAATCGTTTAAATAACCTTGGGTTAATTGATCGATTTCATTAAAACTTTTTGAAAATTTATTATTTTCATAGACGCCTAAAACAATGCAATCAGTGGCTTGAGAAAGTGCGGTATTTTTTGCTTGATATTTCATTTGTTGTCCTTAAATTTCTGTTTAATTCAGCGAAAATAAGTTATCATATGCGACCGATTTTATCCAGTTTTCCTCCGTTTTAGATTTAGAAAAACAAACGAAATAAGATGATTTTAATTCGATATTTAATAAAAGAAGTTTTCAAAAGCCAAATCGCAATTTTACTAATTTTGCTATTGATTTTTTTTAGTCAGCAGTTTGTGCGTGTATTAGGTGCGGCGGCAAATGGGAATGTGCCAGCTGATTTGGTTTTCTCTTTATTAGGCTTGGGAATGCCAACAATGGCGCAGTTGATGTTGCCACTATGTTTATTTATTGCGATTTTACTGACTTTTGGTCGCCTTTACGCTGAAAGTGAAATCACAGTAATGCGTGCGTGCGGTGTGGGGCAACGGATTTTGGTTAAAGTGGCACTGATTATGTCTTTATTAACGGCAGGTATTGCCGCCTATAACGCATTATGGCTTTCGCCTTGGGCAATTCAAAAACAAGTGAATATGGTGGAAGATGCAAAGGCTAATCCAACCGTTGGCGTGCTGTCTTCAGGTCAGTTTATTTCTACCAATAACAATAACGTTGTGTTATTTATTGATAAGATTAAAGATAATCAAATCCGCAATGTTTATTTATTTCAAATGACACCTCAAAAACAAACAAAACCTTCAGTGATAACAGCTGAAAAAGGGGAATTAATTGCGTTGCCAAATGGTGATCAAGTCTTAAATTTGAAAAATACAAAACGGGTTGAAGGAACCTCCGCTTTGCCAGATTTTCGCATTACGCATTTTGATGAATATCACGCCTATTTAGGTTATCAATCCGCAGAAAATACCAATGATGAAGTAGCAGAATTAACATTGTCTCAACTTATCGATTTAGATTCTTCTTCTGCGAAAGCTGAATTGCATTGGCGTATTACCTTAATTTTGGCAGTGCCATTAATGGCATTGATTGCTGTACCATTAAGTCGCGTAAATCCTCGACAAGGTAGATTTGCCAAAATTTTACCCGCACTTTTACTCTATTTAATTTATTTCTTGTTACAAAGCTCTTTTAAATCTGCAGGTTCAGCGGGAAAATTAGAGGCTGAACTCTTAATGCCGCTTGTTAATATCGGATTTTTCTTACTTGCTGTGGTGTTGAATAGCTGGGACAGTGAAATAATGTATAAATTTCGCTATTTATTCAGTAAGAAAGGATCGGCAAAATGATAAATACCCTTGATCGTTATATTGGAAAAAGTATTCTTGGCACGATTTTTGCTACTTTAATGACTTTAGTGGGATTGTCGGCGATTATTAAATTTGTCGAACAATTTCGTAGTGTAGGTAAAGGCACTTATGATATTTGGCAAGCGGTAATTTTTACTGGTTTAACTATACCGAAAGATATTGAAACTTTCTTTCCTATGGCAGCATTGCTTGGGGCATTAATTGCACTAGGTAATCTTGCTAGCAGAAGCGAACTTGTTATTATGCAATCAGCTGGATTTTCTCGCTTTAAAATAGGTATAGCGGTAATGAAAACTGCATTACCATTAGTAGTATTTACAATGATTATTGGGGAGTGGGGAATTCCACAAACAGAACAATTTGCACGAGATATGCGTGCTAAGGCTCTTTCTGGTGGTTCAATACTTTCAATTAAAAATGGTGTGTGGGCGAAAGATGGTCATCATTTTGTATTTGTTAGGCGTGTGACGGATGATACAAAATTAGACGATATTTATATTTATACCTTTGATCTACAGCAGAATTTAATAAAATTAAAACATGCAAACCAGGCGAGTTATTCTGAAGATGAAGCTAAATGGACATTGCGTCAAGTTAATCATTCAACGATTACGAAAGATGAAATCATCACAACGAATCATTTATCAGAAACTTGGGAAACTAGTTTGACGCCAGATAAATTAGGTGCGGTTTCTTTGCGCCCGACATCATTATCTATCTCAGGTTTATATCATTACATTTCATTTCTGCGTGAAACAGGGCAAGATGTGAGTCGTTTTGAACTCACGTTTTGGCGTAAAATTTTCCAGCCTGTATCCGTTGGCGTAATGATGTTATTAGCCTTATCTTTTATTTTTGGCTCGCTACGCAGTGTGACTGCAGGCGCAAGGATAGTTACTGGGATTTGTGTAGGATTTTTATTTTATGTTGTTAATGAAATTTTAGGACAAACGAGTGTAGTTTACGGTATTCCTGCTATTTTTGGTGCATTGATCCCGAGCTTGCTTTTCATTGTAATGATTTGGTGGTTATTAAGTCGTAAGCGAGATTAATTTTAAGGAAATAAGTTAGCTGAATTGATTCATCGTTATTTGATAGATAAAAGAATGCTTGATTATGAATTTATTTAATGTAAATCCTGAAAATAATAAGTTTGCATAATAAATGAAGATCAAGCATTCTATATTGGTATAGACGTTTAGCCGTCTAAATGATTAAAAAAATTACTTTAAATTGGGAGTTATTATGACAACATCACATATTTTAGGCTTTCCTCGTGTAGGGGCAAAACGTGAATTAAAATTCGCACAAGAACGTTATTGGCGTAAAGAATTAGCCGAGCAAGATTTATTAGATTTAGCGAAAGCATTGCGTGAAAAAAACTGGAAACATCAAGCGACTGCCAATGCGGATTTCGTTGCAGTGGGCGATTTCACGTTCTACGATCATATTTTAGATTTACAAGTGGCAACAGGGGCAATTCCTGCTCGTTTTGGTTTTGATAGCCAAAATTTAACCCTTGATCAATATTTCCAACTTGCACGTGGTAACAAAGATCAATTCGCAATTGAAATGACCAAATGGTTTGATACGAACTATCACTATCTTGTGCCTGAGTTCCAAAAATCGACCGCTTTCAAAGCTAATCCAGCACATTATGTAAACCAAATCCGTGAAGCAAAAGCGTTAGGCTTAAACTTTAAACCTGTGATTGTTGGCCCATTAACATTCTTATGGTTAGGTAAAGAAAAAGGCGAAGCATTTAACCGTTTCGATTTATTAAATCAATTAGTGCCTGTTTATGTTGAAATATTAAATGCATTAGTGGCTGAAGGGGCAGAGTGGATTCAAATTGATGAACCTGCATTAGCATTAGATTTACCTGCAGAATGGGTTGAAGCCTATAAATCTGTTTACACTGAATTAAGCAAAGTGAACGCAAAATTATTATTAGCCACTTATTTTGGTTCTGTTGCACAACACGCTGAATTATTAAAAGCCTTACCTGTTGCAGGCTTGCATTTAGATTTAGTGCGTGCACCAGAACAACTTGCGGCATTTGAAGATTACAGCAAAGTGTTATCAGCTGGTGTGATTGAAGGCCGTAATATCTGGCGTGCAAACTTAAACAAAGTGTTAGATGTATTAGAGCCATTAAAAGCAAAATTAGGCGAGCGTTTATGGATTGCACCAAGTTGTTCATTATTGCACACCCCATTTGATTTAGAAGTGGAAGTACAATTAAAAGAAAAAAATACCGCACTTTACAGCTGGTTATCTTTCACGCTACAAAAAGTAGAAGAATTAAACGTATTAAAACAAGCCTTAAATCATGGTAGAGCTTCTGTGCAGGCTGCATTAGATGCAAGCCAAGCGGCAGCAGATGCACGCGCAATGTCAAAAGAAATTCATCGCCCTGAAGTGGCAGAACGTTTAGCAAACTTGCCAAAAGGTGCGGATCAACGTAAATCGCCATTTGCAGAACGTATCGTTAAGCAAAATGCGTGGTTAAATTTACCGCTTCTGCCAACTACAAACATTGGTTCATTCCCACAAACGACAGAAATTCGTCACGCACGTGCAAGTTTCAAAAAAGGCGAGTTATCTCTTTCAGATTACGAAGCGGCAATGAAAAAAGAAATCGAATATGTAGTACGTCGCCAAGAAGAATTAGATTTAGATGTGTTAGTTCACGGTGAAGCAGAACGTAACGACATGGTGGAATACTTTGGGGAATTATTAGATGGTTTCGCATTCACCAAGTTTGGTTGGGTACAAAGCTACGGTTCACGCTGTGTAAAACCACCAGTAATTTACGGTGATGTTACCCGCCCTGAGCCAATGACAGTACGTTGGTCTCAATATGCACAAAGTTTAACTAACCGTGTAATGAAAGGAATGCTCACAGGCCCTGTGACTATTTTACAATGGTCATTCGTGCGTAACGATATTCCACGTTCAACCGTATGTAAACAAATCGGCGTAGCATTATCTGATGAAGTGTTAGATTTAGAAGCAGCAGGCATTAAAGTCATTCAAATTGACGAACCAGCCATTCGTGAAGGTTTACCGCTTCAACGTGCAGATTGGGACGCATACTTACAATGGGCAGGCGAAGCATTCCGTTTAAGCTCAATGGGCGTGCAAGATGATACGCAAATTCACACACATATGTGTTATTCCGAGTTTAACGATATCTTACCTGCCATTGCGGCATTAGATGCAGACGTGATTACCATCGAAACTTCACGTTCAGATATGGAATTATTAACCGCATTTGCAGATTTCAAATATCCAAATGATATTGGCCCAGGTGTTTACGATATTCACAGCCCTCGTGTGCCAACGGCAACGGAAGTGGAACACTTATTACGCAAAGCATTAAATGTAATTCCAAAAGAACGCTTATGGGTAAATCCAGACTGCGGTTTAAAAACGCGTGGTTGGACAGAAACTATCGATCAATTAAAAGTGATGGTGGATGTAACCAAAAAATTACGTGCGGAATTAGCGTAAGTCATAATACATAAAGAATAATTTTCAAACACAACATAATTAAAGCCGAATCTCTATAAGATTCGGTTTTTCTTATAGATAAAATGTTGAATATAATAAAAAAGCCTTGAATTGATCTGCACCCCAAAAGTTGGACTAAACAACTAACTAAGGTGCAGATTTTTTATGAGCAAATACAATTTTCTTTTCAAACAACGAGTCATCGAGTTTTATAAGCAAATTATTCTACATAATGGGCTTTCCAATAACCAATCCACTCTTTTAATAAAACCATATTGCTATTCAATGCACCTAAGTCAGGAATAAAAGATTTTGCAGATAAATTTCCTTTGCTGCCATAGCTTGCCGCTGCAGCAGGAAGAACATCAAATCCTTGTTTTTCAAAAAGATATTTGGCTCGTTTCATATGCCATTGATTTGTTACTAAAATAATTTTTTGAATATGATCTTTAATTAAAATATTTTTAGTGAAACTGGCATTTTCTTCCGTATTACGGGCTTTATTTTCGATCCATTGTGTTGGCACATTAAAGAATTGGTTAAGTTCTTTTGCCATTAAATCGCCTTCAGAAATGCCGATCAAAGAATAGCCCGTGGTTAAAATAGGCAAGCCCGTTTCCTTTTGTAAAAATGCCGCATAACGTAAACGTTCTAGTTGTGGTGCGCCAGAAGCCGTTTCTGCATACAGCTCTTTGGTTGGGTAAGATCCACCGCCTAATATCACGATGGCTTGAGCTTGTTTATACTCATCTAGCGTAAGGGCTGGAGAATCATCATTATTTGTTAGCAATAAACCAGTAAAAGGCGCACTCATGATATAAAGCCAAGTGAAACTTATAATCGCAAGAAATTTGGCTAATTTTTTGAAATGAACACAATAAATAATCGCTGCAATAATCAGTAATACAAAGGTATTGAGAGGCGGTGCGATAAGTGCGGTAAGAAGTTTTCCTAGTTCTAACATAGATAAGATCCTTGATATAGAGCGGTTTCATTATAATGATTAGTCATAGCTTGTCCATGTTGATTTTGTTAAAATAAGCCCCCTTATTTTTTGATAAACGAACGCTCGAATTCATCAAAAGTGCGGTGATATTTATGAAAGTTTTTAAAGACAGTGCCATTTACCTTGCTGGGGAATTATCGTCAAAGTTAGTTCCTTTTTTACTTTTGCCTTATTTATCCCGTAAATTGGGCGTAGAAGGGTATGGCTCACTTTCTTATTATCAAACTTTTTTAAGTTTATTTTTAATTGTGGTTTCTTTAACTCAAGAAGGCGCAATTTCCCGTTATTTTTATTTTTACGGAAAACGTTCATTAAATTTAGTGGTGAATACCGGCTATGCTTATACCACGATAATCGGCAGTATTATTTTAATTGGCTGTTGGATTGCTCAGTCTGAAATATTATTTTACGCTGCACTTTCCTCAATTTTCCAATCTTTCTTAAATGTTCAGCTAAGTGTAAGACAATGCCAGAAAAAGGCTTGGTCTTATGCTTTTATTCAATTTTCACTTACTGTTACGGGAGCTGTATTTACGGTCGCATTGCTTGAGTATTATCAAAATGATCTTGTTGAAAAAAGAATTTTGGCAATTTTATTGAGTAATTTAGTCGTTTGGTTTTTTTCTTATTTTCTTTACAGAAAGAATGCAAAATCCAAGAAATATCAATTTAAACATTATCAATCCGCATTATTTTATATTTTAGGATTTGGATTACCGCTCATTTTGCATTATGCGAGCTTTTTCTTAAAAGGACAGTTAGACCGTATTTTTATTTATCACAAATTCAGTGAAACAGATTTAGGGCTTTATGCTATGGGGGCTCAACTTGCTTTAATTGTTTCTATTGCTATTCAAGCACTTAATAAAGCGATTATTCCCTATTTTTATGAAGCCTTAAAACAAAAGAAATTAGTTATTCAACAGCTACATAAATGGGCGTTATTTTCCTTTTTGCTAATACCTATTCCTGCCTTAATAATGTGGATTATTCCTGAGGATGTGTTAGTTTGGATTTTAGGTAGTCAATTTGTGGGAACGAAATATTATTTTATTTTATTTTTAATTTCGACCACATTAAGTATTCCTTATTTGATTTTAGTTAATTATCTTTTCTATTATGGGAAAAATAAACTTATTTCCCAATGTTCCGTTTTATCTACAATCATTTATGTGGCAAGCCTTGTAGCTTTAACTTTTACAGAAATTAAATATATCCCTTATGCTGGAATTATTGGTTCGCTTTCCATTATTCCTATTCTTTATTTTATGACATCTAAAGTGAGTAAAACCCTATGAATCTCATTCTTTGTTGCACACCATTGCAAGTATTAATTGCGAGAAAAATAATTGAATTACATCCTAATGAACAATTCTTTGGCGTAATGTTTGGTGGGGTATGGGATAAAAAAAGAACCTTGTATGCGAGTAAATTAGCGGAGGTTTGTAGTTATTCTGTGAATATTGATACGGGAAAAGATCTAAAAGGTTTCGATTCTCTCAAGTTAATGCGCCGGCTTAAGAATAAAATTACGCACAAAGGTTTTGATAAGGTTTTTCTCGCCAATCTTAATTCATTATGGCTACAAACTTATCTTAGTCATGTTTCATTTAAAGAACTTTATACCTTTGATGATGGTTCAGATAATATTTTCCCTCATCCAAATTTATTGAGAGAGCCTGATACATTTAAATATAAACTGATTAAAGCCTTTATTGGCGATAAATATAGTGTGAATAAATTATTTAAAAAAATAAAAAAACATTATACGGTTTATCCTAATTACAAAAATATTGTTTCCAATATTGAATCTATTTCCTTATGGGATAATAAAATAGATGGTGATATAGATGGCAAGGTCTCATTTTTTATTGGGCAACCATTGTTAAATACAAAAGAGGAAAACATCTCATTAATAAAAAAATTAAAAGATCAGATTCCTTTTGACTATTATTTCCCTCATCCAGCAGAAGATTATCGAGTGGATGGGGTAAATTATGTTGAATCTGAATTAATTTTTGAAGATTACGTATTTAAACATTTATCAAATAAAAAAGTAATTATTTATACGTTCTTCAGTTCTGTTGCATTTAATTTGTTAAGTCATCCTAATGTAGAAATTCGTTTTATTAGAACGAGTATTCCAAGATGGCAATTCTGTTACGATTCATTCTCTGAGCTTGGATTAACGATTTATAAGGAAATTTAAAATGAAAAAAATTGGTTTCTTTATAATGAATATCGAAAGTGCGGGTGGAACGGAGCGCGTTTCCATTAATGTTGCTAATGCTCTTGCTAAACAGGGTTATGATGTTTCTTTTATTAGCATTGGCGGTAACAAGCCTTTTTTCCAAATCGATGAAAAAATTAATATTTACCCAATGAATAAATTACCCTATTCATTGAAAAAAGATTATTTTTCTATCACTAAAAAATTAAGAGAATTAGTTAAAGAATTACAGCTGGATACCTTAATTGTGGTTGATGGTGCAATTATGCTTTTTTCTGCTTTGGCGTTGGTTAATTTAAATATAAAACATATTTTATGGGAGCATTATTCTTTTAATTTTACGGGCAATCATCTCGTTCGCACGCTCGGTAAATATTTAGCTGTAACAACTTGCGATAAAATAGTTACATTGACAGAAGCAGAAAAAATGCTGTGGCAAGAAAAATTTAAAACGAACAATATAATCACTATTGCTAATCCAAATACGCTTTTGCCAAAGAACAAATTAGCAAAATTGGAAAATAAAACTATTTTATCTGTAGGGCATTTATTTTCTTATAAAGGTTTTGATTATTTATTAAAAGCCTGGCAAGTTTTAGCAAAAAATCACCCAAATTGGAATTTAAAAATAGTGGGTTCAGGGGAGGAAGAAGAAAATTTAAAAAATTTTGCTAAGGAATTGGATATTAAAGATTCAGTTAATTTTATTCTTCGTACTAATGATGTTTCTTTTTATTATGAAAGCAGTTCAATTTATTGTTTACCTTCACAAACAGAAGGCTTGCCTTTAGTCGTTATTGAAGCGATGGCATTTGGCTTACCTATTGTTGCCTTTAATTGTTCTCCTGGCGTAAAGCAATTAGTGGAACATAAAGAAAATGGTTTTCTTTGTGAACAAAATAATATTGAAGAAATGGTTAAAGGTTTAGATTTATTAATCAATAATCCTGAACTTTATCAACAAATGTCAGACAAATCTCGTTTAATAAGTGAAGATTATGGCATTGAGAAAATTATTGAAGAATGGAAAGGGATTTTATAAGGAATAATTTTATGTTAAAAAAATATTTGATCTCTTTAGATAAAGATATTCAACGTCGGGAATTATTCTTTTCTCAAAAAAATACTGAGGATTTCCAAGTTTTTTCGGCCATTAATACCATGCAAAAAGATTGGGATGAATTAGCTGCTATTTTTAATATTGAACAATTTAAAGCATATTATTTTCGTAATGTGACTAAGGGCGAGATCGGTTGTACATTAAGCCATCTTTCGGTATATCAAAAAATTGTTGAAGACAACGATATTGCTGAAGATAGCTATGCGTTAGTCTGTGAAGATGATGCTTTATTCCACTTAGATTTTCAGCAAAATTTAACCGCACTTTTATCAGAAAAACTTGAGGCTGAAATTATATTGCTTGGACAGTCAAAAATTAATAATTTCAATGATACTGATTTAGAAATTAATTATCCCACAACTTTTTCTTTTCTATGCAAAAAAACAGGCAATGTAAATTATGCTTTCCCTTATAAAAGTTATTTTGCCGGCACAGTGGGCTATCTTATAAAAAAATCAGCGGCAAGAAGATTTATCCAGCAAATTTATCAAAATAAACCTTTTTGGTTAGCGGATGATTTTTTACTCTTTGAACAGAATTTTAATATAAGAAATAAAGTGGTTCGCCCTCTCATGGTAATTGAAAATCCTGTATTGATAAGCAATTTAGAAAGTGTTCGTGGATCTTTATCCAATAATTTATTTAAAAAATTAATGAAATATCCATTGAAAAAAATCTTTGCGATTAAGAAAAATTTGGCTAATTAAAGGAAGGAATTATGTTAAGCATTATTGTGCCTTCTTATAATCGAAAAGCAGAAGTGCCAGCTTTATTAGAAAGTCTAACTCAACAAACATCGAGTAATTTTGAAGTGATTATTGTGGATGATTGTTCCAAAGAGAGAGTAGTTGTTGAACAAAGTTATTCTTTTCCAGTTACAGTGATTCGTAATGAAACCAATCAAGGTGCAGCAGAAAGTCGTAATATTGGTGTGAGAGCATCAAAGGGTGATTGGTTGCTTTTTCTCGATGATGATGATCGTTTTATGCCGGAAAAATGTGAAAAAGTATTACAAGTGATTGAGCAAAATCCAGACATTAATTTTATTTATCATCCAGCTAAGTGTGAAATGGTCAATGAAGGGTTTACTTATGTGACTCAACCGATTGAACCTCAAGAAATCTCGACAGAACGTATTTTGTTAGCCAATAAGATTGGTGGCATGCCAATGGTTGCGATTAAAAAAGAGATGTTTTTAAAAATAGGTGGATTATCCACCGCACTTCGTTCTTTGGAAGACTATGATTTCTTGTTAAAACTGTTACAAGAGTCAAGTTTTACCCCTTATAAAATTAATGAACCACTAACTTATTGTACTTTCCATACTAAACGCTCAAGTGTGTCTACGGATACCACTAATACGCAAAAAGCCATTGATTATATTCGCGAGCATTATGTGAAAACGGTAGAGCAAGCTCGTAATTTTGATATTAACGCGAGCTATATTTTGGCTTATCCCCATATCATGAATTTATCGCGTAAAGCGGCAAAATATTATTTTGATATTTTTAAGAAAACAAAAAGCATTAAGCAATTTATTATTACTTTGGTTATTTTAATTTCGCCAAAATTAGCCATTAATTTAAAACGGTTGGGAAAATAAAATGAAATTTTCAGTCCTAATGTCCTTATATATTAAGGAAAATCCTCAATTCTTGCGGGAGTGTTTTGAAAGTCTTGTGGCACAAACTCGTCAAGCAGATGAAATTGTCTTGGTTTTTGATGGCGCAGTAACGCCAGAATTAGAATCTGTTGTGACAGAATTTGAAACAAAACTGCCATTAAAATTAGTTAAATTGCCGCAAAATCGGGGCTTAGGCAAAGCCTTGAACGAAGGTTTATTGCATTGTGATTATGACTGGGTTTTCCGTATGGATACCGATGATATTTGCGTGCCTTATCGTTTTGAAAAGCAAGTAGCGTTTATTGAACAGCACCCTGAAACCATCATTTTTGGCGGACAAATTGCTGAATTTGGTAAAAATGTAAATGATATTGTGGCATATCGTAATGTGCCAACGTCGGCTCAAGAAATTATTAAATTCACGCAAAAACGTTGTCCGTTTAATCATATGACGGTGGCATATCAAAAAAGTGCGGTCATTAATTGTGGTGGATATGAAGATCTTCAAGAAGATTATTATTTGTGGATCAAACTTGTTGCACAAGGTTTATATGTGGCGAATTTGCCAGATATTTTAGTCTATGCGCGAGTGGGAAATGGTATGGTGAGTCGCCGCCGTGGTGTCAATCAAGCCAAAGCAGAATGGCGTTTGTTCAAATTAAAATATCGTTTGGGAATTCAGGGTTTGTTATCTGGATTATTTACTTTTGCATTGCGTTTTGGTTCTCGTTTATTGCCAACCTCGTTATTAAAAAACCTTTATCAAACTTTTTTACGTAAATAGGAAATCTGATGAAATTAAATATTTTATTTAAAATTTTGTTTGATTTGAGGTTATTTTAGTTCAGAAAACAATAAATATAAGTATTGAATTTACGTATTATATATCTGAATTACCCCAGCGTTGCTAAAATAATTTGCTCTTGATCAATGTGAATCCAAACCTGTTGCCCGATTTGCCATTGATTTGGCTGGTGGACTGTGGCACAAAATTCAATGTCGCTTTCAGCAAATTGAAGGATGGCTTCCTCTTCATTTAGTGATTTGATATTTACGGGGAACTGATTCGGTTGATTTGCTAATGGTTGTTCACTAATTTTCACCCAAGGTGCTTTGAACATCAGCATCACTTCTTTTTCTGTAATCAGTTTCAAACGAGCCGAGCTTTTTGTGGTAATAGAAACTTGCAACGGCGTTGGTAATCCTTGCACATTCACATCCACAACGCAACGAGAGTCAATGATTCGTTGTTGTGCCACTCGCCCAAAAAATTGATTGCGTGCGCTACTTTGTAAAGAAAAACGTGCGGTTGCCGTGAGTAAACTATCTAACGGCACGGATTCATCTTGTAGGATATGAAAAGCGTGTTCTTGCGTACGTTCTAATAAATCATAAAGCTGTAGCAAACGCTCGGCATAAGTGGTAAGCACCGTGCCTCCGCCATTTTTTCCACCTGTATTTCGTTCCAGCAATGGGCGAGGGCTGATTTTATTCATGGCTTCTAAATGATCCCACGCACTTTTATAGCTCACTTTGGCATTTTTCGCAGCTTGATTAATTGAACCGCATTGTTGAATTTCTTTGAGTAAACGCACTCGTTTTGGATCGATAAAAAGTGCTTGTTGAAGTTTAATCGTGAGTAAAATTTCGGTGTTTTTCATTTTGCTGTCCCTAAGTAATCCTAAGTGGTAAGCCTAAGCGTTATATATTTTACTAAATAATTTTTCTTTTGCTATATGATTGTTATTTATTTCAATATATAATCAAGTAAATAACGTTTAATCGTAGGAGATGATTTATGAAAAAATTAACGAAAATTTCAACCGCACTTTTAATCGCAGGATTAGGCTTTTCTTTTGCGGCATCTGCTAAAGTGACTGTATTTGCAGCTGCTTCAATGACAGATGCTTTACAACAAGTTGCAAAAGATTACGCAAAACAAAATCCGAAAAATGAAGTAGTGTTTTCTTTCGCTTCTTCTTCAACTTTAGCAAAACAAGTTGAAGAAGGCGCACCAGCGGATATTTTTGTCTCTGCAAGCAATAAATGGATGAAATATCTTTCTGAAAAAGATTTAACCGTAAAAGAAACCGAAAAAGTTTTAGTGGGCAATGATTTAGTCTTAATCGCACCAGCAAAAAGTGCGGTAAATTCTGTGGATATTGCTAAAGGTGAATGGATCAATGCATTAAAAGATAGCTATTTATCTGTTGGCGATCCTGCACACGTACCTGCTGGTCAATACGCAGCAGAAGCATTAACCAAATTAAATTTATGGGATAAAGTGCAAGATCGTTTAGCACGTGCTAAAGATGTGCGTGGCGCATTAGCTTTAGTTGAACGTGCAGAAGCACCTTACGGTATTGTGTACAGCACTGATGCAAAAGTTAGCCAACAAGTTAAAACGGTTGCAGTGTTCCCAGCTGATAGCCATAAACCAGTTGTTTATCCTGTTTCTATTGTAAAAGGTCATGATAATGCGGATTCTCGCGATTTCTTGAAATATTTAGAATCAGATGCTGCGAAGAAAGTGCTTGTGGGATATGGTTTCTCTGCAAAATAAGATGGCATTTTAACATTTATTAAGGGCAGATATTTCTGCCCTTTGTTATTAGCGTTATTATATCTCTCGCGAAAATGTGGGAATTTTCCCATCAATCTGGTATTTAAACAGAGGCTATTCATTTTGCTTACCCAATTTTTTTCATTTTTCAATCTGACGCCAATGGAAATCTCAGCGATTAATTTAAGTTTGAGTGTCGCTGTTAGTTCCATGCTTTGGAGTTTGCCGTTAGCCATTTTTGTGGCGTGGCTCTTAGCACGCAAAAACTTCTATGGAAAATCTCTGATTACTGGCGTAATTCATTTGCCTTTAGTGTTGCCACCAGTGGTTATCGGTTATCTATTACTTGTCGCAATGGGGCGCAATGGTTTCATTGGTAAATATTTATATCAGTGGTTTGGCTTATCTTTTGGTTTTAGTTGGAAGGGGGCTGTGTTTTCCTCTGCCGTGGTTGCCTTTCCATTGGTTGTTCGCGCGATTCGACTTTCTTTAGAAAATATTGATATTAAATTGGAGCAAGCGGCGCAAACATTGGGTGCTTCCGCTTGGCGTGTATTTTTTACAATAACCTTGCCGCTTTCTTTACCTGGGGTTTTAGCTGGACTCGTGCTTGGTTTTGCTCGATCATTAGGAGAATTTGGCGCGACCATTACGTTTGTATCGAACATTGCAGGCGAAACTCAAACGATTCCCCTTGCGATGTATTCTTTTATTCAAACACCCGCAGCAGAAGAACAAACTGCTCGCTTATGTTTATTTGCTATCATTCTTTCATTGATTTCTTTGTTACTGTCTGAATGGTTGAGCAAGCGAATGCAGAAAAAATTAGGACAAGGAAATGTTGCAGATTAATGTGAAAAAACAGCTCGGGCAACTTGCCTTGCAAGCGAATATACAATTGCCAGATCAAGGTGTGACAGCTATTTTCGGTTTGTCTGGCTCAGGTAAAACGTCGCTGATTAATCTTGTCAGTGGCTTGATACAACCAGACGAAGGATTCATCCGTTTAAATGACCGCACTTTAGTGGATATGGAAAGCCAAGAATCATTGCCGACCCACTTGCGTAAAATTGGCTATGTGTTCCAAGATGCACGCTTATTTCCTCACTACACAGTGAAAGGTAATTTGCGCTATGGCATGAAAAATGTCTCGCAAGATGATTTTAATTATATTGTCGATCTTCTCGGTATTACTCATTTATTAAAGCGTTATCCGCTTACGCTTTCTGGCGGAGAGAAACAACGTGTGGCAATAGGGCGTGCGCTGCTGACTGATCCTGATATTTTACTGATGGACGAACCACTTTCTGCCCTTGATGTTCCCCGCAAACGTGAGCTAATGCAATATTTGGAACGTCTTTCTAAAGAAATTAATATCCCGATTTTATATGTTACACATAGCTTGGACGAACTGTTGCGTTTAGCTGATCGGGTCGTATTGATGGAAAACGGTATTGTGAAAGCCTATGACAGCGTAGAAAAAATTTGGAATAGCCCTATTTTTGCCCCTTGGAAAGGGGAAAACGAACAGAGCAGTGTACTTGCCTTGCCTGTTCATTTGCATAATCCACCTTATAAAATGACCGCACTTTCGCTAGGCGAACAAGTGCTTTGGATTCATCAAGTGCCTGCAAATGTAGGCGAGCGAGTGCGAGTTTGTATTTATAGTTCAGATGTTTCTATCACGCTACAAAAGCCAGAACAAACAAGCATCCGTAATATTTTACGTGGCAAAATTACACAAATTGAGATACAAGATTCTCGAGTGGATCTTGCCGTATTAGTGGAAGGGCATAAGATTTGGGCAAGTATCAGTAAATGGGCGCAAAATGAACTACGTTTTGCTGTTGGGCAAGATGTCTATGTTCAAATTAAAGCGGTGTCGGTGATGTAGTCGCCTTACCGCATTTTTAATTTTTAGAACAGGTTGCTGATAAAGATAACTAAGATGATCAAGGGTACAACAAATTTCACGTAGTTAAACCAAATTTTGATGAAAGTTGAATATTTTGTTGAAGAAAGTTCTTTTTTGGCTTCATCTTTTAACACGAAACCAACGAAAATAGCACCGCCAAGTGCGGTCAGCATAAAGAGAATATTTCCACTGGCGTAATCGTAGAAATCAAAAATGCTTTTGCCGAAAATGGTTACGTTTTTCCATAGATTATCGCCTAAAATTGCAGGGATATTGCCTAATAGAAAAATGCCACCAAGGGTTAAGACAATGGCTTTGCCACGGCGCATTCTGAGCTTTTCTTGCAATGCCGTAATGATTACTTCATAAATTGTGATGGAAGTAGTTAGTGCAGCAATTAATAATAAGCCGAAGAAGATAATCGCAAAGAATTTGCCTGCCCATAAGTGAGAAAATACGATAGGTAAACTTTGGAATACTAATGTTGGTCCTGCGTTTGGTTCAATCCCAAAGGTGAAAAGTGATGGGAAGATCATAAAGCCAGCAAGTACGGCAATAATTGTATTGGTGAAACCTGTAATAACTGCAGTATGGATTAAGTTTTCTTCTTTATTTAAGTAACTGGAAAGGGTAATTAATACACCAAAACCAAGGCTTAATGCGAAGAAGACTTGCCCTAAAACGAAGATAAATAATTGTGGGGTAATTTTGCTGAAATCAGGTTTTAAATAGAATGTAATGCCCTCCATTGCACCCGGTAATGTTACGTTGCGAATAACCATTCCAATTAAGAAGATAAATAGCAGTGGCATTAAATATTTTACCGAACGTTCAATTCCACCAATGATCCCTTTTGCCAAGATAATGTAATTCACGATAACAAATAAGAGGGTGTAGAATATAATTTCATAAGGGCTATTGCCGATATGAAGATCGTAGAAATTTTTGGCAATGTCTTTTGTGATGGGGGCTGAGATATCTAAGGTACCACTGATTAGGCTAATGATATAAGAAATAACCCAACCACCAAGCACCATATAATACGCCATAATGCCAAATGCGCCGAGTAAGCCCATATAACCTAATATTTTCCAATATTTAGAAATGCCTTTTCCTTTGTCGAGAATTTTATCGCCGAATGCATCAATGGAATTTACACGTAAGCGGCGACCTATCACGTTTTCAACTAAAATCATTGGGATGCCGATTACAATCATTGCGATACAGAAAAGTAGAACGTAAGCACCGCCACCATTTTCTCCCACAAGATAAGGGAAACGCCAAGTTGCACCGAAACCGACAGTTGCGCCTGCGACCGTCATTACATAAGTGAGACGGCTCGACCAAGTTTGTCGCTGTTTATTGTTTGTTGTCATTTTTTATCCTATTTTTAATAAAAAGTGCGGTAAATAATTAGGCTGTTTTACCGCAAAATTAAAATTCAACTTTTTCTTTATATTCACAAAGATCTTCAATAATGCAAGATCCACAACGAGGTTTACGCGCGATACAAGTGTAGCGTCCGTGTAAAATTAGCCAATGATGAACATCCACTTTAAATTCATTAGGTACGACTTTAAGCAGCTTTTCTTCCACTTTTACCACATCTTTACCCGCTGCAAAATTAGTGCGATTGCATACACGGAAAATATGGGTATCCACCGCAATAGTTGGATGACCAAATGCTGTGTTTAAAACCACGTTAGCTGTTTTTCGTCCGACACCTGCTAATGCTTCTAAGGCTTCACGATTTTCGGGGATTTCGCCGTTGTGCTTTTCGATTAAATCTCGGCAAGTTTTGATAATATTTTCTGCTTTGCTATTAAAAAGCCCGATAGTTTTAATATAGCTTTTTAAACCATCTAATCCTAAATCTAAAATCGCTTGAGGCGTGTTTGCCACGGGGAATAGTTTTTCTGTTGCTTTATTCACGCCTTTATCGGTTGCTTGCGCCGATAGAATGACCGCAATTAATAATTCAAAGGGCGAATTATACTGTAATTCTGTGGTCGGGTGGGGATTTTGCTCTCGTAATCTTGTGAGTATTTCGATTCTTTTTGTTTTGTTCATATTTTTGTAGAAATTAGCCTATTTAATTTATTGGAATTATCTGTTTAGAAGACTGTAAGCCCCCTTTTGTCACTTTGTGATACCTTCCCTCGCAAGCAGGGGAAGGCAAGATTTGGTTGCTTTATTTTTTTATATTATCAATTCGATTTTTTATGGCGAGGAGCAAGCCTAAGCCTATAAATGCGCCTGGTGGCAGAATGAAAAGTAAAAAGCTACTGTCTGTATGGTAAATATGGTGCGTTAAAAATTTTGCTTGTTCGCCGAATAGATTTTCTATGCCCTCAAAAATCGTGCCTTGTCCAATAATTTCACGTAATGCGCCGAGAATGGTTAGACTAAGTGCCATTCCTAATCCCATTGAAAACCCATCCCAGATGGAATGGAGTAAGCTGTTTTTTGAGGCGAATGCTTCTGCGCGACCGATAATAATACAGTTGGTCACAATTAATGGAATAAAAATCCCCAGTGATTGATAAAGCGTATAAGTGTAAGCATTCATTAAAAGTTGAACCGCTGTTACTGTGGTTGCAATGATCATCACGTAGATTGGAATACGGATTTCCTTAGGAATATATTGACGGAAAAGGGAAATGACCGTATTTGTGCAAGTGAGTACAAGCATTGTTGCTAAACCCAAACCAAGCGCGTTGGTGGCTGTGCTAGACACCGCTAAAAGTGGACAAAGCCCGAGAAGTTGGACAACTGCAGGGTTATTTTTCCAAATTCCTTGAGCAAAAATTTCTTTCCAGATGGATTTTTGTTGATTTTCAACCGCACTTTCTATTTTTTCTTCTTCAAGTGCGGTATTTTTTTCAGTTAAATCTGTCATATTATTTCACTTGTGTTGAAAGCTGTTGTAACAAGGCTTGATTATTTAGCATGATTAATGCTGATCGTTTAGTTTGATTAACTACTGCACGAGGTGTAATGGTTGCCCCAGAAAATTGATCAAATTTTCCGCCATCTTTTTTTACCGCCCATTCGCTTAAATTATGTTCATTAATCGATTGATTTGTGAAACCTAAAATCCAGTTAGAAATTCGGCGTTCAATTTTATCGCCTAAGCCTGGTGTTTCGTGATGTTCGATTACTCGTACGCCTAACACTTCGCCTTTCGGATCTAATCCCACAAGCAAGCGAATATCGCCAGAGTAACCATCTGGTGCGGTGGTTTCATAGGCATAGGCAGAAATATTTCCATCTTTTTTCGCAAAATAAATTTTTTGGATACCCACAAAATTTTTATCTTGAGGAATAACCGCACTTTCTAGCAAATTATTGTTGAAATAATCTTGTGGGATAACTTGTAGAAGTAATTCTCGCTGTTGTGCTGCGATTACCGCATCAATTTTATCTTTTGTTAGGAAGAAAATTCCTGCAGAAATTGCTGTGCAAAGTAGGGCAATAAAGCCTAACAATATGCCATAACGCGATGTGATTTTTACTGTACCCATTATTTTCTTCCTTTTGTTGGATAACCAGATACGCGCGGACGTGTGTAATGATCGATAAGTGGGACGCAAATATTACTTAATAAAATGGCGAATGCCACGCCGTCTGGATAATTTCCGTGATAACGAATGAGATAAACAAATAACCCCACTAATGCGCCAAAAATAATTTTTCCGCGTGGTGTAATGGAGGCTGTGACAGGATCTGTTGCAATAAAAAATGCACCAAACATCATTGCGCCACTAACGAGTTGGCTAATCGCACTTAAATGCGTGAAACCAGTAAAAGCGGTCGCGGTGGCTAAACAGAAAAAGGTGACAAGCATCGCCACTGGAATTTGCCAGTGAATGACACGTTTTAAAATAAGGAAAATTCCGCCCGCTAAGAAAGCCACGTTGATTTGCCACCAGCCTTGAGAGAAATCAGTTCCATTACCCATAAATATAGGCAGTTTAATTAATTCATAAAAATCACTTAATTGATTGTGACTTTTATAGAAAATTTTTGCACTATCCAAAGGCGTTGCTTGGGTGATGCCATCAATGTTATGTGTAAGTTGTGAAAGCGTAAATCCATCAGTGGTTAAACCTGAAAATATTAATGAAAATGCATCTAAAAAAGTCGGTGTTTCCTGTAATAAATTAATTGGTGGCATCCAAGTTGTCATTGGTAATGGGAATGAAATTAGAAGAATTACATAGCCAATCATCGCAGGATTGAATGGATTTTGCCCTAAACCCCCATAAACTTGTTTACCTAATAAAACTGCACAGAGTGTTCCAATAATGATGACCCAATAAGGTGCATAAGGTGGAATAGCCATTGCCAAAATTAACGCAGTCAGGGCTACGCTGAAATCTGAAAGATAATTGAGCGGTTTTTTACCGCGTAATTTTATTGCAATAAATTCCACAATGATTGCCGTGCTAATGGCTAATGCGGATTGAAGCACCACGCCAAATCCAAAATAATAAATTTGCGTGAAAAAAGCGGGCATCATTGCCAATATTACCCAAAGCATAATACGTGCTGTGAGTTTTCCCGAATGGGTATGTGGGGAGCTAACCATTTTAAACATTATTTTATTCCTGATTATTTTCTAATGTTGCTTGTGTTTTTGCCAGTTTCTTCGCTTTTGCCCGAGCAATGGCGGCGGCTACGGCTGCTTTTTTCGCATCAAGTGCGGTTGAATTTTCTTCTATTTTTTCTACCGCACTTTTTGTTTTTTCTACTTCATTTTCTGCGGTTTGAGAGTTTGAAATAGCTTCGCTGGTGCTATTTGCTTGCGCAAGTTTTTTTGCTTTTGCCCGAGCAATGGCGGCGGCTACGGCTGCTTTTTTAGGGTCAAGTGCGGTTGAATTTTGTTGTGTTTTTTCTACCGCACTTTTTGTTTTTTCTACTTCATTTTCTGCGGTTTGAGAGTTTGAAATAGCTTCGCTGGTGCTATTTGCTTGTGCAAGTTTTTTTGCTTTTGCCCGAGCAATGGCGGCGGCTACGGCTGCTTTTTTCGCATCAAGTGCGGTTGAATTTTCTTGTGTTTTTTCTACCGCACTTTTTGTTTTTTCTACTTCATTTTCTGCGGTTTGAGAGTTTGAAATAGCTTCGCTGGTGCTATTTGCTTGTGCAAGTTTTTTTGCTTTTGCCCGAGCAATGGCGGCGGCTACGGCTGCTTTTTTAGGGTCAAGTGCGGTTGAATTTTCTTGTGTTTTTTCTACCGCACTTTTTGTTTTTTCTACTTCATTTTCTGCGGTTTGAGCGTTTGAAATAGCTTCGCTGGTGCTATTTGCTTGAGCAAGTTTTTTTGCTTTTGCACGAGCAAGTGCGGCTGCAACTGCTGCTTTTTTCGCATCGGTTGGTTGAGTTTGTTGTTCTTGGTTTTCGACTTGAGATGCTGCTTGCTGACGAGCTAAACGGCGTGCCTTACGTTGCGCCATTAAATCTGTGTTATCAGGTAAAACTTCTCCTTTTTCTGAGGTTAGTGTTTTAATCTGCGTTGATTCTGTTTCATTGGCTTTTTTCGCTTTCAAGCGTTCGAGTGCCGCCTTGACTGGATCTTCCCCTTTAGTTTGTGCTAATTCTTCACGGCGAGCCTGTGCTGCACGTTGTGAACGTGCTTTACGCTCTTGTTCTTCACGTTCCATCCGTGCTTGTTTTGCTTCAAAGCGAATTTTGGCTTCATCTGATTTTTTCTGTTTTTCTTTTATTTGCCAGATTTTAGCTTTTTCTTGGCGGAAATATTGAATTAGAGGAATATGGCTTGGGCATACGTAGGCGCAAATTCCACATTCAATACAATCTTTGAGAGCGTATTCTTCCGATTTTTTGTGATCTTCACTGCGTGCAAACCAATAAAGTTGTTGTGGCATTAAATTTACTGGGCAGGCATCAGAACAGCTAGAACAACGAATACAAGCCTGTTCTGCTTCAGGTTCGGCATATTCAAGATAATCTGGCGCAAGTAAACAATTGACAAGTTTTGTCACAGGCGCATTTAGGTTTGGAAGCTCTAGCCCCATCATTGGCCCACCTGCAAATATAGGAAAATGCTTGTCAAATTGATAGCCCGTATCGCTCAATATTTGGGAAATGGGTGTGCCAAGACGCACCCAATAATTGCCTTTTTCAGCGATTTTATTTCCAGTAAGGGTGACAACACGCTCAATTAAAGGCTCGTCATTTATAACTGCTCTTTTTATTGCGAACATTGTTCCCACATTTTGCATTAATACGCCAATGCTGGATGAACGCTCACCGCTTGGCACTTCTATCCCTGTGAGCAAATAAATCAGTTGTTTGGTAGCACCTGAAGGATATTTTGTTGGAATAACCCGAATGCTAATATCATTTGTTCCCTGTAGTGCATTGCGGATTGCCGATATGGCTTCTGGTTTGTTATCTTCAATGGCAATGACAACTTTTTCAGGGTGCAATATATAACGTAAAATACGAATGCCTTTTATGATTTCATCAGCGCGTTCACGCATAAGACGATCATCACAAGTGATATAAGGCTCACATTCTGCACCATTGATAATTAAGAGTTTGACTTTTTGCTCTGCTGACTGAATTTTGGCAGCAGTTGGGAATACTGCACCGCCTAAACCTGCTATACCTGCTTGATAGATTTTGTGAATAAGTTGTTCTGACGATAGCGTTGAAAAATCATCAATAGGATTACGTTCGATCCATTGATCTAAACCATCCGCCTGTAAATGAATTGTGGGTTCATCAAGACCTGAAGGATGCGTGGCAACATAAGGTTTAATCGATTTAATTGTGCCAGAAGTGGGCGCGTGAACTGGCAACATACGCAAGCCATCGCCTTTTGTTAAGGCTTGTCCTTTTAAGACGTAATCGCCCTCTTTTATTAAAAGATTGCCTGTTGTTCCTAGGTGCTGTTTGAGTGGAATGTAAAAATCCGTGCCGAGAGGCAGATAGCGTAATGGCTGTGAATTAGATTGAGATTTCATTTCTGGTGGATGAATGCCACCTTTGAAATCCCATAATTTACCGGAATTGAAACGAGATAATACGTCCGCCATTTATTCCCCCACAACCAATTTTTTTTCAGAGCCATCGACATTCATTACTGGAATAACGAGTTTTGCATCAAATTTCCAATCCCAATTATCAATATTTTTTTTCACGGGAATCATTAAAATACAATCTGTCGGGCAGGGCGCAACACAAAGCTCGCAACCTGTACAAAGATCGGGAATGATCGTGTGCATTGCTTTATTTGTACCAATAATGGCATCAACGGGACAGGCTTGGATACATTTTGTGCAGCCAATACACATATTTTCATCAATAAAAGCAACTTTTTCGATAGGTTCTTCTATGCCCTCCATTGTTGGTACATCAACCCCTAAAATTTCGGCAATTTTTACGATAGTTGTTTGACCACCTGGAATACATTTTGTGATTTCATCGCCATTGCAAATGGCTTCAGCATAAGGCTTACAACCAGGATAACCACATTGCCCACATTGGCTTTGCGGTAAAATAGCATCAATTTTCTCTACGACAGGATCAGCTTCCACTTTGAGCTTGATTGATGCAAAGCCCAAAATCGCACCGAAAATTAAAGCGAGTAGCGTAATTACGATGAATAAAAAGGTCATTATTTCTTTCTTTTTCCTGAAAAATACTGAGTGAACCCAATAAATAAAATTAACAGAGTTATTATCATTAAAAGGTAAATCATTTTATTATTTTACAAGTCCTGTAAATCCCATAAAAGCGAGGGACATTAAGCCTGCGGTAATTAAAGCAATGGCTGAACCGCGAAAAGTGGCAGGTATATCAGCGGCGACTAAACGTTCACGAAGCGCGGCAAAAAGTACCAATACTAAGGAAAAACCGAGAGATGCACCAAAACCATAAACGACAGACTCTGTTAAATTATGAGCGAGATTTACATTTAATAATGCGACACCAAGTACTGCGCAGTTTGTAGTTATCAAAGGCAAGAAAATGCCGAGTAAACGATATAATGTTGGACTTGTTTTGTTTATTGCCATTTCGGTAAATTGCACCACTACAGCAATAACTAAAATAAACACTAATGTACGCAAAAAAGTAGCATTTAAGGGAATTAGAATATAGTGATTGACCAAATATGCACAAAGGGAAGCAACAGTTAAAACAAACATTGTTGCTAATCCCATTCCCACAGCCGTTTCAATTTTTTTGGATACACCCATAAAAGGGCAAAGACCTAAGAATTTTACCAATACAAAATTGTTAATTAATGCGGTGCCGATAATCAATAAAATATAGTGCGTCATTATTTTTTGCCTTTTGAATAGGGGCGTTATTATCCCTATTTATGGAAGCAAGAACAATAGAAAATTTTGCTAAGGGGAAATGGTAAGTTGCGATTTTGTTATTAAAATAAAAAACGCAGCTAATCATTTAAACGATTAGCTGCGTAATATTTGGATTAACAATACTCAACTTGATTTATGAATTAAATATAATAAAACCCCTAAAGATCGGCGAGTATCTTAATGACAAAGATTTGTCTTGTAAACATAGAAATAAAAACTTCTGCTTTTTTGTGGATAAATGTTTAGTACATAAAGTCTCTAGACTGTTTTGTACTATAACGATGAATGATATTAATTGCACTTTCTTCAGCTTGTCGTCCGAATTTTTTTATTAGGGATTTTTTTAAACGGTATTTAACATTAAGCACCTGTTTTTCTTTCATTTTTTCCAAAATTAAATCATCACTCGTTGAGATTTCATCTACAAGTTGTAATGCAATGGCTTGTTGTCCAAACCAATGTTCGCCTGTTGCGATTTTATCAATATCTAGGCAAGGGCGATTTTGTGAGACAAATTGTTTGAATAATTTATGTGTTTCTTCCAATTCTTGTTGAAATTTTTGTTTGCCTTTTTCAGTGTTCTCACCCAATACGGTCACTGTACGTTTAAATTCGCCCGCAGTCATTACATCTACATCGACATCGTGTTTTTTCAATAGTCGATGAACATTTGGAATTTGAGCGACAACGCCAATAGAACCAATAACAGCAAAAGGTGCGGATACAATTTTATCGGCAACGCAAGCCATCATATAACCGCCACTTGCAGCCACTTTATCGACGGCAACAGTTAATTTTATGCCTTTTTGTTTTAAGCGGGATAATTGAGAGGCTGCAAATCCATAATTATGCACAATGCCACCAGGGCTTTCTAAACGTAGTAATACTTCATCTTCAGATTTGGCGACATTTAAAATTGCTGAAATTTCTTCACGAAGTGCGGTTGTTTCTGAGGCTGAAATATCGCCGCAAAAATCTAATACATATACGCAAGCTTTCTTTTCATCTTCTAAAGTCTCTCCTTTTTTCAATTTTTCTTTGCGTTTTTTAGCATTTTGTTTTTCCGCTTTTTTTTCAGCTTTAGTGCGTTGTTTTTGTTCTTCTTCAGAAAGATTAAAATCACGTAATAAACGAACTTGTTCATTAAATTCTTCTGATAAATCTTTAATTTCTAATTCTCCCACTTTAGACTTGTTATGTTGGCGATAAGAAATAATCAAACCAACAATAGCAAGAATGAGTAATAAAATTGTTAAAATTTCCAGAATAAAAATTCCATAGCCTGTTAAAATATCGTTCAACATTGTTACTCCCGTTGATATTTAATGGATTAAATTTTCACGACACTGGTTTAGTGTGTAGATCGCCAACATAATAAAACATTGTGATTGTTTGCGCTATTTATAACAAAAAATTTTAAATTAATTCTTACTTTTTATTTTCATTTTGGCTAATTTGGCATAGCATAAGCGAGTATTTCATTTATACCAAAGGAGCAATTATGAAATTACGCGCTGTTGTATTAGGTCTTGCCACATTATGCACAAGTACGGCAACCTTTGCTGGAATGGTTTCTACGTCATCTAACCTTGAGTTTTTAGCGATTGATGGTCAAAAAGCCTCTAAATCTCTCGGAAAAGCTAAGACATTTACTGTAGATGATACCCAAAGCCATCAGGTTGTTGTGCGTTTAAATGAAATTGTTGGTTCAGGATCGAATCAATCTCTTTTTGAATCTAATCCTGTGATTGTGACATTTCAAGGTAATGCTGAAGATTTAGTTATTTCCGCACCAGCTATTCGTAATCTTGATAGTGGCGATAAATTCAATCAAATGCCAAATATTACTGTGAAAACAAAATCAGGTAATGCTATTTCAGCGAAAGTGGATGTGTTAAAACAAGAAGGTTTATTCCCAAGTGGTAATGTGCTAAATGATCTTGCTGAATATAATGCGTCTGGTGCAGCGGCATCAGTTTCTAAATTTACTGCAACAACTTCTGCTAATTCAATGGTTGCTGCACCAGCAGGTAATGCAAAAGCGAATAAAGGAAAAGTGGTTGTTCAGGGCGAAAACGTTGCAGAGCAACAGCTTCAATATTGGTTCCAACAAGCGGATAAAGAAACTCAAACACGTTTCTTAAACTGGGCAAAATCCCATAAATAATGACCGCACTTTATACAATAAAAAGTGAGCCTTGTTGCTCACTTTTCTATTTTGATAAGGATTTGAAATGAATATTCGGTTAAATGCTAAAGTAATTTCTACAATTCCTGTTTTTATTGCTGTAAATATTGCAGCAGTGGGAATATGGTTTTTTGATATTTCTTCGCAATCAATGCCTTTGATTCTAGGGATCATTGCAGGTGGTTTGGTGGATTTGGATAACCGTTTAACTGGACGATTGAAAAACGTATTTTTTACCCTTATTGCCTTTTCTATTTCTTCCTTTATTGTGCAGTTACATATTGGCAAGCCTATCCAATATATTGTGTTAATGACGGTACTGACATTTATTTTCACTATGATTGGTGCCGTGGGGCAGCGTTATAGCACCATTGCTTTCGGTTCATTAGTGGTTGCGCTTTACACCACATTAACTTATATCCCAGAGGTAAATGTATGGTTTATTAACCCTGTAATGATTTTATGCGGTACCTTGCTGTATAGCGTGGTGACTCTGATTGTTTACCTGTTTTTCCCAAATCGCCCCGTGCAAGAAAGTGTCGCTAAAGCGTTTTGTGCGTTGGGCGAATATTTAGATACCAAATCCTGTTTTTTTGATCCTGACGAAGCGGCTGAGATTGAAAAAAAACACCTCAATTTTGCGATGAAAAATGCGAATGTTGTCACGGCATTTAATATTGTTCGCACCGCGCTTTTTTATCGCATTAGAGGACAACATCGCCATCCTCGTACTCAGAGAATGTTACGTTACTATTTTGCCGCACAAGACATTCACGAACGCGCCAATTCTACGCATTTTGATTATCAACAAATAACGGAAAAACTAAAAAATACAGATTTAATTTTCCGTATTCAACGTTTGTTAGAGCTACAAGCACAATCCTGTAAAGAAATCACGGCGAGTTTACGTGAAAATAAACCTTATCATTTTAATGAACGTGTGGAACGTGCGCTTTTAGGCACCTTGCATTCCTTTGATCTATATCGAGCACAACATCTTAATGATCAAGATGAACTGATTGATATTCAAACCTTGTTAGATAATTTACAAAGTATTAACTGGCAACTTCGCCAGTTAGCACAAGACACGACGGTTACAGAACAATTAGCTCAAATTCATACGGAACAAATCACTGGGTTAAAAAATATCAGTGCGGTGATTTTTAGCCATTTTACTTTTGAGTCACCGTTGTTCCGTCATGCGGTACGCTTATCTATTGTGGTATTTTTATGTTGTGCAATTGTTGAGTTTTTCCAATTTAATCTGGGTTATTGGATTTTATTGACCACTGTATTTGTGTGCCAACCAAACTATTCTGCAACTAAAGTACGTTTGCGTCAGCGCATTATCGGCACGATATTAGGCGTAGTGGTAGGGTCTTTATTACCTTATTTAAATCCAACCTTAGAATTAAAACTGGGTCTTGTGGTGCTTACAAGCACGTTGTTCTTTTTCTTTCGTAGTAATAATTACAGTTTCTCGACCTTTTTCATCACACTGCAAGTATTGCTCAGTTTTGATGTCATGGGATTTGATACGGCAGCCGCCTTAATGCCTCGTTTACTTGATACATTACTTGGTGCCGCGATTTCATGGTTTGCCGTATCTTACTTATGGCCAGATTGGAAATATTTGCAACTTGATAAAGTGAGCCATCAAGCATTGCGTAGTGATGCGGTGTATTTATTGCATATTATTAGCCAGTTGCAATTTGGTAAAAGTGACGATCTTAAATATCGCATAGCACGTCGCAATGCGCATCAATATGCAGCCGCACTGAGTACAACACTTTCCAATATGAATAATGAACCAGTGAAATATAAGGCATATTTACAGAAAGGTTTTGATTTACTCAAACTTAATTATTCTCTATTAAGCTATATTTCAGCACTGGGAGCTTATCGCGACAGAATGAAAAATTTGCAACAGACCGCACAGTTTTTATCTGGTTTTTATCCTGTGGCAAAGAAAATTATTTATACCTTAGAACACATTGAAGAAATACCCGAAGCTATTTTTAACCAACAGCAAGAAAGTATCGAAACACATTTAAAAGAATTAGAAAAACAAGAGATGACTGCCGAAGAACGTGCCGTCTTTAGTTTACCGTATCAGCAATTAAATTTGATTACGCAACTCTTACCGCAGTTCTATGAGTATTTTAAGAAAGAGATAAACTGTCAGAGCGTGGGGGCGTTATAAAGATAAAAGTGCGGTTGATTTTTGAGAGATTTTAAAACGCTTTGAAAATTGACCGCACTTTATTTTTTATTAAGCAATAACATTGACGAATGAGTTATTACTGTCCCATATTTTTCACTGATTTTAGGAAACCTTGGGCGGTATCAAACACAGAGGATTTTCCCTGAGCTTGTAAAATCATATCAGACATTTCACGGAATGCGCCTTTGCCGCCATGGGTGGAAAGTACATGATCAACAGCATTTTTCACATAAATAGGGGCATCAGCCACAGCAAAAGAAGTTCCACACGCTGCAAAGGCGGGGAGATCTACGCTATCATCGCCAATATAAGCGGTTTGCTCGGCGGTGACGCCAGCTTGTTTCATGAGATCAAAACAAGCCGTTTCTTTTTCAAGTTTGCCAAGAAAGAATAATTTAATACCAAGATCGGCAATGCGACGACGTAAAATAGGGGAGTCGCGACCAGAAAGCACTGCCACTTGAATATCCGCATCCATCAGCATTTTTATGCCTAAACCATCTCGTACATGAAAGCTTTTGATGGCTTCACCATTGGCATCATAATGAAGTTGTCCATCAGTGAGTACGCCGTCTACATCAGTAATGACAAATTTAATATTTTCTAATTTTTGTTGCATCGGGATTCCTTAGCTTGAAAATTCCACTAAACCCACTACGTGATTTTCATCATTAACAACGACTAGCGAGTGAATTTTTTTCGCTTTCATAAAGTCTTCGGCTTTTGATAAAAATTCGTCTTGATGAATAGTTTTTGGTGAACTTGTCATAAAGTCTTTGGCTGTTTTATTCAGCGTTCCTGCACCATTGGCTGTAAGCGCGCGGCGAATATCGCCATCCGTGATAATACCTTTAAGTTGCTCATTTTCCATCACTAAGGCAACGCCCATTCGCCCTTCATTCATGACTGTGAGGCAGTCAGTAAAATTGGTGGTCGGTAAAATTGTTGGTAGGCGAGTTTGCATTTGATCTTTCACTTTACATAATAAACGACGACCAAGACTGCCACCTGGATGGAATTTAGCAAAATCTTCAGGTTGGAAATTTCGTGCCGTAATGAGCGATACGGCGAGCGCATCACCAAGTGCCAGCGTTACAAGTGCGGATGTTGTTGGCGCGAGATTATTTGGACACACTTCACGCTCAACAGTAATATCTAGAACATAATCTGCATGGTGTGCGAGCGTGGAATTTTTGTTACTCGTCACGGCAATAATTTTATTACCAAAATTTTTTAAACTTGGAATCAGTTTATTGACATCATCGGTTTCACCGCTATAGGAAATTAACATCACGATATCAATTGGTTTCAACATTCCTAAATCACCGTGGAAGGCTTCAGTCGGATGTAAAAAGAAACTTGGCGTGCCCGTAGAGGCAAAGGTAGCCACCATTTTTTTGCCGATTAAACCCGATTTTCCTATCCCTCCGATTACCAAACGCCCTTCGCAGGCTAAAATAAGATCGATGACTTGATTAAAATCGTCGCCTAAGCGTTGGCTGAGTTGCAAAAGTGCGTTACTTTCCACTGAAAGGGAATCCTGTGCAATTTTTAGATAGTTCATTCTTCTTCCTAAAAGAGCGGTTGAAATTGGCGTTATTTTAGCGAAATCCTAAAAAAATACGAATGAAAAATTAGGCATTATTGTTTATAAGATTGATGAGCAATATTCAAAAATTGGGGATTTTATTGACCGCACTAGTGATTGCCCCTATACTACGTGCCGAGTTGGTTAGACAATCGCTGGTTTATTGAAGCCCTTAACCGTATTTATACGACCTAGTGGGACAAGTAAACGAGAGGAAAGTCCGAGCTACACAGGGCAGAGTGCCGGATAACGTCCGGGCGGCGTGAGCCGACGACCAGTGCAACAGAGAGCAGACCGCCGTGTAAACGGTAAGGGTGAAAGGGTGCGGTAAGAGCGCACCGTGCCGTTGGTAACAACGTGCAGCAGGGTAAACTCCACTCGTAGCAAGACCAAATAGGAACTCAATGGGTGGCCCGTCCAGAGTTCGGGTAGGTTGCTTGAGCGGCAGAGTAATTTGTCGCCTAGAGGAATGATTGTCCACGACAGAACTCGGCTTATCGACCAACTCAAAACGCTTGTAAAAATGACCGCACTTTAGTTTGTTTTTCGGAATAGATTAAAGTGCGGTTATTTTTGACGAATATTAAATTATTTTTCGTTTAATACACGTGGAAATAAAATATTATTTTCCAAATGAATATGATGCATTAAATCATCAATAAATTCATTAATACCGCTATATAAGGCTTTCCAACTGAAACAAGCATCTGCTGGTGGCGTGCAGTTATTAGTAAGCGATTTGATCACTTCCACATCTTGTCCCGCTTCATCGTGTTCCATTTCCATTACACGAATTGGCATTGAGGCCATAGCATAATTCCCCATTTTGATCATTGGGAACAAAATTTGTTCTTCTTTCATTAAATGCTGGCTAAGTTCAGCATAAATTTTTTCTAACTGTGCGACTACGCCTATAGGACAGTCATCACGATCACCATGTACATTTTCTACTTTCTCCGCCAATGTAATTAATTCAGGGAGTTGTTCACGGTGGCGATTATGAAAACGAGTAATAATGTGATCGATCATCTCCGCATAAGATGCCGAAGTCCAATCTTTATCATTATTTTCTGCTTTACTTTGTTGTAAATCAGTTAAACGTTTTTCAATTTCAGCAAGGTTAAGATTCTTTTGTTGTGCTGCGACTTCTAATAATACAGAACCTCCGCAGCAAAAATCTAAATCATATTCACGAAAAATTTTAGTTGCACCTGGAATTGAAACAGCGAGTTCGCTAAGTTTTTGTTGGGCAAAAGACATAAATCACTCCTATATTGATTAAGTAAAAATAAATCCGATAAAAATAGTAGGATATTTTTCTGATTATGAAAAGTAGAGAAATTTATTTATTGATTAAATTATGATTTAAATCAATAAAAATACCTCATAATAATCAGCTAAAAATTTATGGTTATTAATATAAATAGGATTAATTATCACTAATGAGCTAGTCTTATATTCATTATGTATTTTTTTATATAATTGATTTTTAAGAATTTAGGAAAATACTGATTTTCATCAATATTATTGATTGTGTTTATGAAGTGAAATCTTTTAGAATGACGACAAATCAAATTTAACGCATAACTCCGAGCTTGTTTAGCCTAAGTTTCACAAGAAATACGGTGGCAAGCCAATAACGCGCTACGTTATTCAGGGATACGCTGGAAACGGTTTATCCTCTCCGTATTTAGAAAGGTGTAAAATGCAATCTATTCCTATTAAAAACGTAGGAGAGTCTCGCTTAGTCGATCCTTTCCAACGCCAATATTACTATCTACGACTGTCGATTACTGATCAGTGTAACTTTCGTTGTACCTATTGTTTACCTGATGGTTATCAACCCGAAGCTAACAAACCAAGTTTCTTAACTTTAAAAGAAATCACCCATCTTGCTCAAGCGTTTGCTGAAATGGGCACAGAGAAAATCCGTTTAACGGGTGGGGAACCGACTTTACGCAAAGATTTTATTTCTATTGCTGAAAGCATTACTAACATTGATGGCATTCGTCAATTAGCCGTCACGACAAACGGCTATCGCATGGCAAAAGATGTGGCTGATTGGAAGAAAGCAGGGATTACGTCTATTAACGTCAGTGTTGATAGCCTTGATCCCAAAATGTTCCATCAAATTACAGGTATCAATAAATTTGATGACGTGATGCGTGGTATCGATCGTGCATTTGAAGTGGGCTACAACAAAGTTAAAGTCAATTCAGTTTTAATGAAAAATCTGAATGATAAAGAATTTGAACAATTTCTCGTTTGGGTTAAAGATCGCCCAATTCAAATGCGCTTTATTGAGTTGATGCAAACGGGCGAAATGGATAGTTTCTTTGATAGATACCATATTTCTGGACAAATCTTAGCGGATAAATTGCTGAAAAATGGTTGGACATTACAGCAGAAATCTCACACTGATGGCCCTGCTAAAGTCTTTACGCATTCTGATTATACTGGCGAAATTGGCTTAATTATGCCTTATGAAAAGAATTTTTGTACAAGTTGCAATCGTTTAAGAGTGTCAGCAAAAGGTAAACTTCATCTTTGTTTATTTGGCGAAGAAGGCATTGAATTACGTGATTTATTGCAGTCGCACGAACAGCAAGGTATTTTACAGGCTCGTATTTTTGCCGCACTTCAAGGCAAACGTGAACATCATTATTTGCATATCGGCGATACTGGTGTAAGAAATCATTTAGCTTCTATTGGTGGCTAAAAAGCAAAGTGAGATGAATGGTAATATTCATCTGCTTCCTTTTGTCGCTTATTTAAAACATTCAATATTTTAACCGCACTTTTATTATATTATGACTACATTTACACATATCAATTCTCAAGGCGAAGCCAATATGGTGGATGTTTCTGCTAAAGCGGAAACTGTTCGTGAAGCTCGTGCTGAAGCCATTGTCACCATGTCAAAAGAAACTCTTTCCATGATCGTGGAAGGAAAACATCACAAAGGCGATGTATTTGCTACTGCTCGTATTGCGGGTATTCAAGCCGCAAAACGCACTTGGGAGCTTATCCCACTTTGCCATCCATTGTTACTTTCTAAAGTAGAAGTGAATTTAGAACCGTTACTTGAAACCAACCAAGTTCGCATTCAATCTCTTTGCAAATTAACTGGAAAAACTGGCGTAGAAATGGAAGCACTAACTGCGGCAAGCGTAGCAGCCTTAACCATTTACGATATGTGTAAAGCTGTGCAGAAAGACATTGTGATTGAGAAAGTTCGCTTGTTAGAAAAGAGCGGTGGAAAATCAGGCCATTTTATTGCGGAGGAAAAATAAGATGTTAAATGTTTTATTTTTTGCTCAAACTCGTGAATTAATTGGCGTTGATGCCATTCAATTAGAAGATGATTTTGTCACTGCGGAAGCGGTGCGTGAACACCTTGCTCAAAAGGGCGATAAATGGGCATTGGCACTGGAAAAAGGTAAACTTTTAGTGGCAATTAATCAAACCTTAATGCCTTTAGAAAGTGCGGTAAAAAATGGCGATGAAATTGCCTTTTTCCCACCAGTAACAGGGGGCTAAATGACGGATATTCAAATTGCGGTACAAGAACAGCCTTTTGATCAAAATGCCGTTTACCAATGGCTTTCTGAGCAACATTCAATTGGCGCAACGGTTATTTTTGTGGGTAAAGTACGCGATCTTAATTTAGGCGATGAGGTATCCAGTTTATACTTAGAACATTATCCCGCAATGACAGAAAAAGCCTTACGTGAAATTGTAGAACAGGCGAAAGCACGTTGGGATATTCAACGTGTATCGGTAATTCATCGTGTTGGGCTTTTACAAACTGGCGATGAAATTGTTTTAGTGGGGGTAAGTTCCGCACATCGTGGAGATGCTTATCACGCCAATGAATTCATTATGGATTTTTTAAAATCTAAAGCACCATTTTGGAAAAAAGAACAAACCAATCAAGGCGAGCGTTGGATTGAAGCAAGAGAGAGTGATAAAGAAGCATTAGAAAAATGGTAATAGCTTATCTGCACCCTAATTCATTAAGGTGCAGATTAAATATTTTCATTTATGTTATTTTGATAACGCACCACTTCCCCAAGTTTGCACTTCTTCAGGGCGGTTTATTTGAAGCAAGAAACGTTTGTTGGGCTGCGCTTGCGGTTGAATTTCTTTTTCTGCTGGTGTGGAGAAAGAAATCCCACCTTTTAGCAACTGCTGAACGCTACCCGTATTAAATACCGCACCTTTCCAGCCTAAGCTAAAGTCGTAGCCTGATGCGATCCAAAATTCTGTGTTTTGTCGAACAAGATGGCTATATTTCGGCATAATGGCAATATGCACTAACACACGATCACCAAGACTATTAAGTTCAAATTTCTTCACTGTGCCAACTTCTACACCTCGATAAAGAATTGGCGAACCTTCACTTAAATTCATCGCATCACGCGTTTCTAAAATAAACGGCGTGCCATTGCTAAATTTATTACGTTGTGGTGCCGTTTGTGCTAAATTAAATTGTGTTTTTGTGTTTCCATTACCAATTTCAATATCAATATAAGGCTGTAATAAACTATCAAGGTTATTTATTCCACCAGCCGAAATTTGTGGCGAGATTATCGTAAAATTAGCCCCTTCTTTTGCAATTATATTCATATAATTTGGATTTATTAGGGCTTTTGCAGTAATGCGTTTTGCTTTTGCATCAAGCTGAATACTGTCAATTTGCCCCACATCTAAACCAAGATAGCGCAGATTCATTCCTTTGCTAAGATTAGTTGCATCATCTGTGATTAACGTAATTACAAACCCAATGGATTTTGCATAACTTTCATTTGCATAAAGTGTTCGATTATTGCCTGAACCGCCATTATCAAAGCTAATCGCCCCTTTTAAGGAACGTGCAAGTGGCGTTGCTTGAATACTAATGCCTTTTGGACTTACATCTATTTTTGCCGCACTTTCTACCCAAAAACGGCTTTTATCTGTCAATAAATGTTGATAAGCAGGATAAATATAAATGTCTACATCAAAGTTATTTGTTTTAGGTTTAATACTTAAAATTTTTCCTACTTCAAATTGACGATATAGTACAAGAGAGCCTTTATCAATGCTTGGTAAGGTTTGGGTGTGTAAGGTTATCGTTGGCGTAAGAATATTTCCTGTGATGCCATGTTCAGCATTGCTAATATTTTGATAAAGCGGATAACTGGTTTTAGCTTTTCCCAAAGCTTGTTTTGCCAGCACTCGAACGCCGCCTTGTAACCATTTTTCTGGTGTCGCGGATTCAAAACGCAATCCATCTAATCCAACGCTTATATCAAAATTGGTTGCTGCCACAAATTGTGTATCTTCGTGAATTAAATTGCGGTATTCAGAGGCAATTGCTGCTTTAAATTGTACGCCATTTACATCTATTGTTTGTGAAACAATTTGCCCAATTATCATATTGTTATAAAACACATTTTGCCCTTCGCTTACACCATAATTTTCTGGCGCAGTAAGGGTTAAAACTAACGTGTTAGGCGCATTGAGTAATAATTCATTTTCTTTAATCACGTTAAATTGATGTTTAGTTTCGCCGTCTCCCGCAATCACATCAAAATATTCGCCACGAAAGAATTTTTTTGGTTCTGCTAAATTGCCAAGATCTATTTTTTTATTGCGTAGGACAATTTTGCTATTCGCTTTAAACAAAGAGGCTTGGTTTGGATCTATCAATAAACTGCCCTCTAAAATTTCATCGTCGTTTTCTACCGCACTTAGCTTGGCGAGAATCCCTATAGCATTATCTTGAGAATAAACTTCCGTTTGCCCTGCAATAAGAGCGGAAGAGGCAGGAATTGTTACCTTAATTTCAATCCCACGTTTAGCCGCTTTTAAATTGGTATAGAGCGTGAAATGACTATTTTCATCTGCTTTTGGGCTGTCAGCTGGAGAGTCAAAAGAAACGGCACCTTGCACAACTGCATTTAAACTTTCTACATTTAGGTTTAAGCCTGCTGGGCTAATGTTCGCGTTAATGCCACTAATATTCCAAAAGCGTGAATCTTTTTTCACAAACTTGGCATAGGCTTTATCAATGACCACATCTATTTCTACTTTATTGTTTTTATTAATACGGTAATCATAGATTTTTCCTACAGGTAATTTTTTAAAATACACAGACGCACCAATAGAAATCGAACCTAAATCATCAGAAATTAAGTGAATCAATAAATCTCCTGCGGAAACTTGTGCAATAGGGCCTTGTTCTTCTGCTATAAATTCATCTTCACGATCGCCATCACCTGGTTGAAGAGTAATGTAATTACCTGACACGAGAGAATCTAATCCTGAAATGCCAGCAAGAGAAACATTTGGTTGCACAAGCCAAAATTTTGTATTTTCACGCAAAATACTTGATGCTTCAGGATTGATATTGGCTACAACTTCCACTTTTTGCAGGTTATCAGTGAAATGAACTTCTTTTACTATGCCAATTTGTAATCCTTGATAACGAATTTGAGTTTTATCCGCAACGATACCTGAACCATTGGTAAAGGTAATCGTAATGCTAGTACCGCGTTCTTTCACAATTTGGAAGAATAAAATTGCCCCGATACATAATGCGATAAAAGGCAATAGCCAAAAAGGCGAAATGCGTTTTGTTTTACGTAAGTTCGCTGTTCTTTCTTGATATTTTTCTTCTATTGAGGAGGAATTATTTTTCTCTGTCATAAATTTTCCAAATTAATTTGCTATCAAATTGTGAGGTGGAAAGCATAGTGCAAAATACGGCTGCACCAAAATAAAATGCGCCTGGCCCTACGGTAAAATTAATGATTTCTCCGCGTGTGACAAGCGACATCATTAAGGCTAATACAAATAAATCAAGCATAGACCAGCGTCCAACAAAATGTACTAGATGTAATAAACGCATTTGCCATTTAATAGAATGTTGCCATTTAAAATGCACGCAAGCAAGTAAGTAAAGCATAATAAAAATTTTGCTGATAGGCACGAAAATACTGGCAAAAAACACAACAAAAGCAACAAAATAACTACCTGATTTAACAAATGAAATAACCCCAGAAATTAACGTATCTTCAGATAATGCACCTGTTAAATAAATGCCAGATATAGGTAATAAATTTGCAGGAAAAAGCATAATAATCCCTGCAATTAAGGTTGCCCAAGTTGCTTGTAATTTTAGCTTATCCGATGTATTAAGAGGCGATTGGCAGCGGGGACAATAAATTTTTTGTTGATTATCGTATTGGATAGATTTTTGCGTAAAGGTGTAATGGCAAGCAGGACATAATTCAACAGCTTGTTTTGTATAAACTGGAGTACATTCAGGATAAAATTCCTGCCACAAGGCGGAAAGATTAAGTTTGATAAAAAGCAGCGTGGTTAAAAGTGCGGTAAAAATAAAAGGAATTAAATAAATATTAATTTCTAATGTTGCATATTCGCGTACTTTAAATATGGTTACCCCAAGTGCCACTAAATAAACATCAAACATTACCCAAGCTTTAATGTAACCAAGAAATAGTAAAACACTACGTGGTTTTATCTGAAAAATCTTAGCCAGCCAAAGCATAATAACTAAAAGTGCAAAAGTAATCGGCATTACTACTGCACAAATAAAGATCATAAACGCGGTATATTCATAACCACCTACTGCCATTTTCCAAATGCCATCCCAAATAGAGGCATCAATTTTAATACCTAATAAATGTAAACTTAATAAGGGGTAGTTCAAGGAAAAGGGCATTAATATCAAAATAGATAATGCAATCATTGCACAACGATGTAATGACCACCTCGTACCACTTGCTAACAGATGATGACAACGTGGGCATTCGGCTTGTTCATTCGATTGAAGAATAACAGGCACGTTAATGCAAGCATCACATTCTGTGCATTTTAAAATTTGAAATGAAGGCGAAGTTAGCTTTGTTTTAGGCACGTTTGTGGTCTTTCTTTATGAATTAAAGCACGCCATTCTATCGTTGTTTTAACGTATTTGTGAAGTCTTGGCGTTATTTTTGTGTGAAATTTATTCAGCATAACGGGATCCGTTGTTAATTTTGTAAAAAGTGCGATAAACTAGGCAAATCTTTATTTTATTAATAGCCTCAAGGATATAAATATGACTGACACACAATTATCATCTCAAGTTACAGATGTGCAAACGGAAGTGCAAAAATTAACCAATGCAAAAGCTATCATTGCTTATTTAGCAGAAAAATTTCCTCTTTGCTTTGTTTTAGAGGGCGAAGCAAAACCATTAAAAATAGGTTTATTTCAAGATTTAGCTGAAGCATTACAAGATGATGAACGCGTAAGTAAAACCCAATTGCGTCAGGCTCTTCGTCAATATACATCAAATTGGCGTTATTTATATGGCTGTCGCGAAGGTGCAGTACGTGTTGATTTACAGGGTAATCCTGCAGGTGTATTAGATGCAGAACACGTTGCTCACGCTGCACAGCAACTTGCTGAAGCGAAAGCACGCTTTGCGGAAAAACGTAAAGCAGAAGCTGCGGCTAAAAAAGCACAACAAAAACAGCGTCCGCGTAAACCTGCGAATAAAAACTTTAAAAAAGAGAGTAAAGTATCACTAAGTGCGGTTGATTTTTCACAAATTTCTGTTGGTTCTGTTGTGAAAGTTAAAGCTGGAGATAATGCTAAAAAAGCAACAGTGGTAGAAGTATTAAAAGATTCAGCACGTGTTGAACTTGAAAACGGTTTGATTATGAACGTTGCTGCAGATCGTTTATTTGCTTAATAAATGAAAATTGACTCGGAAATGGTTATGAAATTTAAAATGTCAAAAAATGTGATTCGTTATGCGTGGTTATCGGTATGTTTGAGCAGTGCAATTCCTGCATTTGCTGTACAACCTAAGTTAAAGCCAAGTGACATTAGTATTCCAGCGATAAGTGAAGAAAACCAGCTGGCAACTAAGCGTGCAACGACGAGATTAACTCAATCCCATTATCGTAAGATTAAATTAGATGATGATTTTTCCGAGAAAATTTTTGATCGTTATATTAAAAATTTAGATTTTAGCCACAATACTTTTTTGCAGTCTGATATAGACGAACTTCGTCAAAAATATGGTAATAAGTTAGATGATCAGTTAAATCAAGGCGATCTTTCTGCTGCGTTTGAGATTTATGATGTAATGATCAAACGTCGTTATGAACGTTATACTTATGCGTTATCTTTATTAGATAAAGAGCCTGATTTAAATGGTCAAGATCAAATTGAAATTGATCGTGAAAAAGCGGCTGCTCCACAAACTGAAGCTGATGCGAATAAACTTTGGGATGCTCGCGTAAAAAATGACATTATTAATCTTAAATTAAAAGATAAAAAATGGTCAGAAATCAAAGCAAAACTTACAAAACGCTATAATTTAGCCATTCGTCGTTTAACGCAAACAAAAGCAGACGATATTGTTCAAATTTATTTGAATGCTTTTGCGCGTGAAATTGATCCTCACACCAGTTATCTTTCCCCAAGAACAGCGAAAAGTTTTAATGAAAGTGTGAATCTTTCCTTGGAAGGCATTGGGGCTACTTTACAATCAGAAGATGATGAAACTAGCATCAAATCTCTTGTACCTGGTGCGCCAGCGGAACGTAGTAAAAAGCTGCATCCTGGGGATAAAATCATTGGCGTTGGGCAAGCAACAGGCGATATTGAAGATGTTGTTGGTTGGCGTTTAGAAGATTTGGTAGAAAAAATTAAAGGGAAAAAAGGCACTAAAGTTCGCTTAGAAATTGAGCCTGCTAAAGGGGGAAAATCACGTATTATTACTTTGGTGCGTGATAAAGTCCGTATTGAAGATCAAGCGGCTAAACTAACTTTTGAAAAAGTGTCAGGGAAAAAAATTGCGGTAATAAAAATTCCAAGTTTTTATATTGGATTAACCGAAGATGTTAAAAAACTACTGGTTGAATTAGAAAATCAAAAAGCTGAGGCTCTAATTGTTGATTTACGTGAAAATGGCGGTGGTGCATTAACGGAAGCCGTGGCGTTAAGTGGTTTATTTATTGCTGATGGCCCTGTTGTGCAGGTTCGCGATGCTTATCAGCGTATTCGTGTTCACGAAGATGATGACGCTACGCAACAATATAAGGGGTTATTATTTGTGATGATTAATCGTTACAGTGCTTCTGCATCGGAAATTTTTGCTGCAGCAATGCAAGATTATCGTCGAGGTATTATCATCGGGCAAAATACTTTTGGTAAAGGTACGGTACAACAGAGTCGCTCGTTAAATTTTATCTATGATTTAGATCAGAGTCCGTTGGGTGTTTTACAATATACCATTCAAAAATTTTATCGCATTAATGGTGGTTCAACCCAATTAAAAGGTGTTGCCGCAGATATTAATTTTCCCGAAATTATAGATGCGAAAGAATATGGGGAAGATAAAGAAGATAATGCGCTTGCTTGGGATAAAATCCCATCAGCGAGTTATATGGAAGTAGGAAATATCGATTATATTGATAATGCAGTAAATATTCTAAATGAAAAACATCTTGCTCGTATTGCTAAAGATCCTGAATTTGTTGCATTGAATGAAGAATTGAAAGTGCGAAATGAACGCCGAGATCGAAAATTTCTATCATTGAATTATAAAATGCGTAAAGCAGAGAATGATAAAGATGATGCAAGACGTTTAAAAGATTTGAACGAACGTTTTAAACGTGAGGGTAAGAAAGCATTGAAAGATATTGATGATTTGCCGAAAGATTACGAAGCACCAGATTTCTTCTTAAAAGAAGCTGAAAAAATGGCAGCTGATTTCGTTATTTTTAATTCAGATCAGAAAATTAATCAAGCAAACGGTCTATCCGAAGCAAAAACGGAAAGTAAAAAATAAATACTAAATGGTTTTGACCGCACTTTGTTTGAGAAAAGCAACAAGTGCGGTGATTTTAATAAAGGTTTAGGAAATGGTAGTGTTTAAAAGCACCTTAAAGTTATCATTATTCGCCTTATCATTATCTATGATGATGTCGGGTTGTGCTTTAGTAGATTTGAGCAAAAATGACCAATCTAAATCATTGTACGGCATTAATCTTTCCCATTTGTCACTCGCAGAAAGAAAAGAGCTTGAAGAAGCCATTTATGCGGATCAGCAACGTTTAACGGAAGAAAAACAAACATTGCTTAATATGACGCTAACACACGAAATAGGCGATCATAAGTTACAATTTAAGCCTTTACTCGCGCGTTTATATGCTTCTCGTAAATATGCCCCGTTATGGACTGACAATGCGGCAGCTCGTCAATTGTTACGTGATTATGCGGCAATGGTGGCAAGCGGTATTTCAAAATCGTCGGCAACTTCACTAGAAACATTGGCATTGGTAGAACAACAAGGCGGATTGGTTTATGATGTGTTATTAAGTGATATTTTGTTAGATTACTTATATTACACACAAAATGTTCGTTCTCAAGCATCTAATTGGTTGTATTCATCTGCTCAGTATCAAGCACAACAGCCTGAAAATGATCATATTCAACGCTGGTTAAGTGCGGTGGAAAATAATCAACTTCTTGATTTCATACAAAGTTTAGCGGGAGAAAATCATTTATATCGCCAAACAGTTCAATCATTGCCGATGTTTATTCCGACTTCTAAAGAATCAAATATTGCTCAAAAACTGGCAATGAATGCACAGCGTTTGCGAGTAATTCCTGATTTTCATAATGGAATTTTTGTGAATATTCCAAGCTATAAATTACAGTATTATCGTGATGGCGATTTAATTTTAGAATCCCGGGTAATTGTTGGCACAAATTCGCGCAGGACACCTGTAATGTATAGCAAATTAAGTAATGTGGTTGTAAATCCACCTTGGAATGCGCCAATTCGCTTAATTAATGAAGATTTATTGCCAAAAATGAAAGCCGATCCAAATTATATTACGGAGCATAATTATTCAATTTTAGATAATCAAGGCAATGTTGTTGATCCTGCTTCTATTGATTGGGAATCTATTGGTAATAAATTTCCTTATCGAGTTCGACAAGCGGCTGGCGATAGTGCGTTAGGTAATTATAAATTTAATATGCCAAGTTCTGATGCAATTTATTTACACGATACGCCAAATCGTGGATTGTTTAATCGTAAAAATCGAGCGTTAAGTTCTGGCTGTGTACGTATTGAAAAATCAGATCAATTGGCAA
Source organism: Haemophilus influenzae (assembly GCF_019703545.1). Lineage (NCBI taxonomy): Bacteria > Pseudomonadati > Pseudomonadota > Gammaproteobacteria > Pasteurellales > Pasteurellaceae > Haemophilus > Haemophilus influenzae. The sequence goes on from NZ_AP018771.1 coordinate 1,183,949, forward strand.
GTATTTTATTAAAAGAAGCAGGTTGGACAGAAACTCGAAAAAATACAGTATTAGCAAGTAAAAAAACCACTTCTGCGCCGATACGCTCGGATAATCCTGTTTTTTTATATTATGTTACTGCGTGGATTAAAAACGGAAATATTGTAAATTTACCTGATATTTATGGTTATGATCGTCAGATTAATCTTGCTGAGATTAATTGGGATCTCGTAAAAAAATATCTTCAATAAAATAAGGGAGCTATAATGAATTCTGTGGATCAGAATAAACGAAAATGGTTATCGCTGGGCGGTATTGCGTTAGGAATATCTATTTTACCAAATTCTGTATTAGCAATGGTTTCAACACCTAAACCTCGTATTTTAACTTTCCGCAACATTAATACGGGCGAAAGATTAAGTGGCGAGTTTTCTTTAGCAAAAGGTTTTTCGCCTGCGATGTTAAAAAAATTGGATTATTTAATGCGTGATAAAAGGACAAATCAAGTGCATAAAATGGATCCAAATTTATTCCAGAAATTTTATAATATCCAAACTAATTTAGGCTTACGCAATGCTGAAATTGAAGTAATTTGTGGTTATCGTTCAGCCGCTACTAATGCAATGCGTCATCGCCAAAGTCGTGGCGTAGCGAAAAATAGTTATCACATTAAAGGAAAAGCCATTGATTTTCGTATTGCGGGTGTGCCTTTGATTAAAGTGAAATCTTCTGCGGAAAGTCTGCGAAATGGTGGCGTGGGTTATTATCCAACCAGCAATTTTATTCACGTAGATACAGGCCCTGTAAGAACTTGGAAAGGCGTGTAAAACAAATGTAAAATTAACCGCACTTTTGTGCGGTTTTTCATTGGAAAAGATATGTTATTTGACAGCCATCTTCATTTAGACCAACTCTCTGACGAGAATATTCAGCAAACACTTGGTCATTCAAAGATTATAGGTATGCTTGCGGTAAGTATGAATCTTGCAAGTGCTAAAAAACTGCTGAATTTAAAACAGACTTACCCAGAGAAACTTTATATTGCAGCTGGTTTTCATCCTGAACAGCAATTACCTAGTTTAGAAGAACAAAAAGAATTATTTCAATGGATTGACGAACATCATTCATCGATTTCTGTCATTGGCGAGGTGGGCTTGCCACATTATTCTAAACGAGAAAATCCGAATTTAGATTACGCGCCTTACATTGAATTACTTGAACGATTTATTCTGATAGCGAAAAAAAGGGATTTACCGTTAAATTTGCATATTGTACATAACGATGTAGAAATTGCCCTTGAATTATTGCAGAAACATAATATTCAACGTGCCCATTTTCATTGGTTTAAGACAGATGAAAAATCTTTTCAGAAATTTTTCTCTACGCCCTATTTTGCAAGCCTAACCCCTGATATTTTATGGAACCCTAAAACCCAATATGTCGCACAACATTTACCCTTAAATCGCTTGATGATTGAAACGGATAGCCCTTGGCAACACGAGGGATTTGAACGTGCGGGCATTTCTGAACAATTATTGGCAGTCTTGCAAAAACTAGCTGAATTAAAATCTTTGCCATTACATTCTGTTCAAAAGCAAATCCTTTTGAATACTCAACAGTTTTATCGATTATAAGGAGTAAAAATGAATATCGAAATTATCCCTGTTACTGCATTCCAACAAAATTGTTCTTTGATTTGGGATGATGACAAAAATGCCGCAATTATTGACCCAGGTGGCGAAGCCGAACGCCTAATTCAACGCATTGAAGAACTGCATTTAAATCTCAAAGTGATTTTGATTACTCACGGTCATTTAGATCACGTTGGTGCTGCAATGCAATTAAAACAACATTTTGGCGTTGAAATTTGGGGTTCTCAAGAAGAAGATAAATTTTTATTTGAAAGTTTACCCGAGCAAGCCCAACGTTTTGGCTTACCAAATATTGAAGCTTTTTTGCCTGATCGTTGGTTTAATCAAGAGGGCGAAATTTTAAAATTAGATGGCTTTAATTTCGAGATTTTACATTTACCAGGACACACACCAGGGCATATCGGTTTTATTGAACACGAGAAAAAAGTGGCATTTACAGGCGATGTATTATTTCAAGGTGGCATTGGTCGCACTGATTTTCCTCGTGGGGATTATGATGCATTGATTTCTTCAATCCGAACAAAATTACTCTCATTAAATGACGATCTTATTATTATCGCTGGACATGGATCTTACACAACCATTGGGCAAGAAAAGCAGACCAATCCATTTTTAAATCCTAAGTTTTAATACAAGTAAAAATAACCGCACTTTGTTTAAGAGATGAAGTGCGGTTTTTTATATACAAAGAGTTTGAACTAGATCACAAATTTGTAACAATTTCTTATAAGAGGCTTATTTCCTTTTTAATCCTATGTATAATACGTAAAAAAAATGGAGCGAAAATATTGCTTCAAATATCATAATAAAGAGGTAATTATGCAGCAAAACAAGGCATTTGATGATTGGTTAGCCAGCACAGCTTTAGGCGGTGCAAATCAATCTTATATAGAAGAACTTTATGAAAGTTATTTGAGTGATCCGCAGTCGGTGGAGGAAAGTTGGCGAACAACTTTTGATTCTTTACCAAAAACCACCGCACTTGAACAGCCTCATACACCAGTGCGAGATTATTTTCGTCGTTTAGCGCGAGAAAATCATAATGAAGCAGTGACAGTAATAGATCCTGAAGCTGGCGCAAAATTAGTGAAAGTTCTACAATTTATCAATGCCTATCGTTTTCGTGGCCATTTAGAGGCTAATCTTGATCCCCTCAATTATTATCGTTGGAAAGTGTCTTCTGTTCCTGAATTAGATTATCGCCATCATGGTTTTACTGAACAAGATCTCAACGAAACTTTTAATATTAATCAGTACGTTTACAAACGAGATACCATTAAACTTGGCGAATTAGCTCAAATGTTGAAAGAAACATATTGCGGTTCAATTGGTTTGGAGTTTATGCACGTACAGGATATGGAGCAGAAAATGTGGCTTCAGAGTAAGATGGAAAGTGTGTTAGAGAAACCGATTTTTACATCTGAAGAACGTGTTAATTTTCTGCGTGAACTGACGGCTGCAGACGGTTTAGAACGTTATCTTGGTGCGAAATTCCCTGGTGCGAAACGTTTTTCTTTAGAAGGAAGTGATGCCTTTATTCCATTGATGAAAGAAATTATTCGTCATTCTAGTCGCCAAGGCGTAAATGATGTGGTAATGGGAATGGCACACCGTGGGCGTTTGAATATGCTCGTGAATGTATTAGGTAAAAAGCCTGAAAATTTATTTGATGAATTTGCAGGTAAACATTCCAGTGAACGTACGGGGGATGTGAAATATCATCAAGGTTTTTCTTCTGATTTCGCCGTAGATGATAAGCGAGTTCACTTAACTTTGGCATTTAATCCCTCCCATTTGGAAATCGTAAGCCCTGTTGTGATTGGTTCTGTTCGATCTCGACAAACTCGTATGAATGACACAGAACATAGCAAAGTGCTTGCTATTACTGTTCACGGAGATTCAGCTGTGGCAGGACAGGGGGTTGTTCAAGAAACATTGAATATGTCAAATGCCCGTGGGTATAGTGTGGGCGGTACTATTCGCATCGTGATTAATAACCAAATTGGTTTTACCACATCTAACCCGAATGACACACGTTCCACAGAGTATTGCACCGATATTGCGAAAATGATTCAAGCACCGATTATTCACGTTAATGGTGATGATCCTGAAGCGGTGGCATTTGCTGCGCATATGGCGGTGGAATATCGTAATTTATTCAAACGAGATATTTTTGTTGATTTAATTTCTTATCGTCGCCACGGTCATAATGAGGCAGATGAACCATTAGCCACTCAACCAATGATGTATAGCATCATTAAAAAACATCCTACACCTCGTAAAGTTTATGCTGATCGTTTAGTTTCAGAAGCTGTAATAACTGAAGAACAAGTTATTGAAATGGCAAATAATTATCGTGATGCGCTAGATAATGGCGATCGCGTGGTATCTGAATGGCGTGAAATGGACGCGGCAAAAATGGATTGGTTGCAATATCTTAATTATGATTGGACTGCACCTTATGAAAGCAAATTTTCGCAGGAACGTTTTTTAACCCTTGCCAAACGTGTGTGTGAATATCCCGAAAGTTTACGTGCGCATCCTCGCGTAGAAAAAATCTATAATGATCGTAAAGCAATGTATCAAGGCGAAAAATTGCTCGACTGGGGTATGGCTGAAACCATGGCTTATGCAACCTTACTTGATGAAGGTGTTAATGTTCGTTTATCAGGCGAAGATGCGGGACGAGGTACTTTTTTCCATCGTCATGCCGTTGTGCATAATCAAAATGATGGTACGGGATATGTGCCATTAACACATTTGCACGCCAATCAAGGTCGATTTGAAGTATGGGATTCTGTACTTTCAGAAGAATCTGTACTTGCTTTTGAATATGGTTATGCAACGACAGATCCAAAAACTTTAACCATTTGGGAGGCTCAATTTGGCGATTTTGCTAATGGTGCGCAAATTGTTATTGACCAATTTATTAGCTCTGGCGAACAAAAATGGGGCAGAATGTGCGGTTTAGTTATGTTATTGCCTCATGGCTATGAGGGACAAGGTCCAGAACATTCTTCCGCACGTCTTGAACGTTATTTGCAACTTTGCGCAGAACAAAATATGCAAGTTTGCGTGCCATCAACACCTGCACAGGTGTACCATATGTTGCGCCGCCAGTCTTTACGTAAAATGCGCCGTCCATTGATTGCCATTTCCCCAAAATCTTTACTACGTCATCCATTGGCAGTGTCCAGTTTAGACGAGTTGATTAATGGAACTTTCCAAACGGTAATCGGAGAAATTGATGAGCTTGATCCTAAAGATGTAAAACGTGTGGTAATGTGTTCAGGTAAAGTTTATTACGATTTACTTGAACAACGTCGTGCAAATAATCAGAAAGATGTAGCGATTATTCGTATTGAGCAGCTTTATCCCTTCCCGCATGAGGATGTGAAGAAAGCGCTTGAGCCTTATGCGCATGTCACGGATTATGTATGGTGCCAAGAAGAACCACTTAACCAAGGGGCTTGGTATTGCAGCAAACATAATTTTGAATCAGCAATTCCAGAATCCGTTAAACTCAAATATGCAGGGCGCCCAGCTTCAGCTTCGCCAGCTGTGGGTTATATGTCGCTTCACACTAAACAGCAAAAACAGTTAGTGGAAGATGCGTTGAGTTTTTAAAGTGCGGTTAATTTAATAAAGGTTTTTATATCTTTGCTTTCCTCTGTAAATAGGGAGCCAAGATAATTAAGATATATAGTAAAAAAGAAGAAAAGGAAAAATAAAATGACAATCGAAATTCTTGTTCCAGACCTACCTGAATCAGTTGCAGATGCAACTGTTGCCACTTGGCATAAAAAACTGGGCGATACTGTGAAACGTGATGAGGTTATTGTGGAAATTGAAACGGATAAAGTCGTGCTAGAAGTTCCCGCACTTTCTGATGGTGTACTGGCTGAAGTTGTTCAAGCTGAGGGCGAAACAGTGGTGAGTAAACAGTTGCTAGGAAAAATTTCTACGGCTCAAGAAGGAGATGTCAGTTCAGCGACGTTAAAAGCAACGAATGAACCCACACCTTCTGATCGTCAAAATGCAGCGATTGAAAATAGTCATAATCATAATGCGGATCAGAGCCCTGCAATTCGTCGTTTATTAGCAGAACATGATTTACAAGCAGATCAAATTCAAGGTTCGGGTGTGGGTGGTCGTTTAACACGTGAAGATATTGAACGTGAAATTGCAAAACGACAAGCACAGCAAGTGAAGCAAGAAGCTGCCACTGAGCAAAATACAATTAGTACGGTGGCTTATAGCGCACGTTCTGAAAAACGTGTGCCAATGACCCGTTTGCGTAAACGTATTGCTGAACGTTTACTTGAAGCCAAAAATAGTACGGCGATGCTTACCACTTTCAATGAAGTGGATATGCAGCCGATAATGACTCTGCGTAAAACCTACGGCGAAAAATTTGAAAAACAACATTCAGTACGTTTAGGATTTATGTCTTTTTATATTAAAGCGGTTGTGGAAGCATTAAAACGTTATCCTGAAGTGAATGCTTCTATTGATGGGGATGATGTTGTTTACCATAACTATTTTGATATTAGTATTGCAGTTTCAACACCGCGTGGATTAGTCACACCAGTGCTTCGTGATTGCGATAAGCTCAGTATGGCAGAGATCGAAGAACAAATTAAAGCATTAGCTGAAAAAGGTCGTGATGGCAAATTAACAGTAGAAGATCTTACTGGCGGCAATTTTACTATTACAAATGGTGGCGTGTTCGGTTCTCTTATGTCCACTCCAATTATCAATCCACCACAAAGTGCGATTTTAGGAATGCACGCTATTAAAGAACGCCCGATTGCGCTTAATGGTCAAGTTGTGATTCGTCCTATGATGTACCTTGCTTTATCTTACGATCATCGTTTAATTGACGGCCGTGAATCTGTTGGTTTCTTGGTAACGATTAAAGAATTATTGGAAGATCCAACAAGATTGTTATTAGAAATATAAGAAATAAAAGGTTTTCTGTGTTAGAAAGCCTTTTAAAATGAACAAAAAATTAACCGCACTTTAAATATTTAAAAAGAATATTCCAAAGTGCGGTTAGTTTTTTATGTGTTTTTAATTAGAGAGAAAAATCGTCAAAATCATTCGTATCAACTTTTGAGTCAATTTGACCGACAAGATAAGAGCTTACTTCTACTTCTTGTGGTGCAACCTGTACGTTATCTGACACTAACCAAGCGTTAATCCAAGGAATTGGATTTGAACGTGTTTGGAATGGTAGTGGCAATCCAACAGCTTGCATACGGATATTAGTAATATATTCTACGTATTGAACTAAAATATCTCTGTTGAGGCCGATCATAGAACCGTCTTTAAATAGATAATCAGCCCACGCTTTTTCTTGTTCTGCCGCTGCAACAAATAAATCATAGGCTTCTTGTTTACATTCTTCCGCAATTTCTGCCATTTCAGGATCGTCTTGGCCTGCAGCCATAATATTTAAAATATGCTGTGTACCTGTTAAATGCAAGGCTTCATCACGTGCGATAAATTTAATAATTTTTGCATTCCCTTCCATTAAACGACGTTCTGCAAAAGCAAATGAACAAGCGAAAGAAACGTAGAAACGAATTGCTTCAAGTGCATTCACGCTCATTAGGCAAAGGTAAAGTTGTTTTTTCAAACTACGTAAAGTCACGACGCATTCTTTGCCATCTACGGTATAAGTGCCTTCGCCGTATAAGCCATAAAGTTGGCTATCACGGATTAAATCATCGTAGTAAGATGAAATATCTTGTGCGCGTTTGATAATTTCTTCGTTAGTTACGATGTCATCAAATACGATAGAAGGATCGTTCACAATATTACGAATAATATGTGTGTAAGAGCGAGAGTGGATGGTTTCAGAGAATGTCCAAGTTTCAATCCAAGTTTCTAATTCAGGAATCGACACTAAAGGCAATAATGCCACGTTCGGGCTACGACCTTGAATAGAATCCAATAAGGTTTGATATTTTAAGTTGCTGATGAAGATGTGTTTTTCGTGTTCAGGCAATGCTGCGTAGTCGATACGGTCTTGCGATACATCTACTTCTTCTGGACGCCAGAAAAAAGAAAGTTGTTTTTCAATCAGCTTCTCAAAAGTCTCGTATTTTTGTTGATCGTAACGCGCAACATTAACGTTTTGACCAAAGAACATCGGTTCTTTTAATTGATCGTTTTTATTTTGGGAAAAAGTAGTGTATGCCATTTTATTTATCCTTTAAATAGAACTTATCATTTATTTAGCTTTCCCTGTTTATCAGGGGAAACTATCAAAGACTGAGGAAAGTATCCTAATTCGTTATGTCGTGCTATTTTCCCCATAAGTTGGGGAAGACAATAGGGGCGTTTAAATTTTGCAAGCCCCACCAGCACAGCCGTCATCAAGATCTTCTTGAACATCTTCGGCACCGTCGCGGGTATTTTGATAGTAAAGGGTTTTTAAACCGTATTTGTAAGCGGTTAATAAATCTTTTAACAACACTTTCATTGGTACTTTGCCGTCTTCAAAACGTTTTGGATCGTAGTTTGTGTTTGCAGAGATCGCTTGATCCACGAATTTTTGCATAATACCGACTAAGTGTAAGTAGCCGTCATTACTTGGAATATCCCAAAGTAATTCATAGTTATCCATTAAATTTTCATATTCAGGTACAACTTGTTTTAAGATACCATCTTTTGATGCTTTAATACTTACGTGTCCACGCGGTGGCTCAATACCATTAGTCGCATTGGAAATCTGCGATGATGTTTCTGATGGCATTAAGGCAGTTAATGTTGAGTTACGTAAACCAAATTCTTGAATATCTTTACGTAAACTTTCCCAATCATAATGTAGAGGCTCTTGTGTTAAGGCATCTAAATCTTTCTTAGAGGTATCAATCGGTAAAATGCCTTTTGCATAAGTGGTTTCATTGAAGTATTCACACGCACCTTGCTCTTTTGCTAAGTTCATAGAGGCTTTCAACAAATAATATTGAATGGCTTCAAAAGTGCGGTGTGTTAAATCGTTGGCTGAACCATCAGAATAGCGAACACCATTTTTCGCAAGGTAATACGCATAGTTAATGACCCCAATACCGAGTGAACGGCGTGCAAGTGAGCTACGTTTTGCTGCCACAACAGGGTAATCTTGATAGTCTAATAAGGCATCAAGTGAACGCACTGCAAGATCCGCAAGTTCTTCTAATTCATCTAAGTTTTCAATTTTACCTAAGTTAAAAGCGGAAAGTGTACAAAGTGCAATTTCCCCATTTTCATCGTTAATGTGCTGAAGCGGTTTAGTTGGTAATGCAATTTCTAAGCATAAGTTAGATTGACGAACTGGTGCAACTTGTGGATCAAACGGAGAGTGGGTATTACAGTGATCCACGTTTTGAATGTAAATTCGACCCGTTGATGCCCGTTCTTGCATTAATAAAGAAAAGATTTCAACTGCTTTAACAGTACGCTTACGGATAGTTGGATCTTGTTCGTATTTTACGTAAAGTTCTTCAAATTTATCTTGATCCGCAAAGAATGCTTCATAAAGTCCAGGTACATCTGATGGACTAAATAAAGTAATCTCGCCACCTTTAATTAAACGTTGATACATTAATTTGTTTAACTGGACGCCATAATCCATATGACGAACACGGTTGTCTTCTACACCACGGTTATTTTTTAATACGAGCAAGTTTTCTGCTTCTAAGTGCCAAATTGGGTAATAAAGTGTTGCTGCACCGCCACGAACGCCACCTTGTGAGCAAGATTTAACTGCAGTTTGGAAATATTTATAGAATGGAATACAACCTGTATGGAATGCTTCTCCACCACGAATTTCGCTACCTAATGCACGAATAGCCCCTGCATTAATACCAATCCCTGCACGTTGTGAAACATATTTTACAATAGCTGATGCTGTTGCATTGATTGAATCTAAACTGTCATCACATTCAATTAATACGCAAGAGCTGAACTGACGAGTTGGTGTACGCACGCCCGCCATAATTGGTGTAGGTAAGGAAATTTTGAAAGTCGATGTGGCATCGTAGAAACGTTTTACATAATCCAAACGTGTTTCTTTTGGATATTTAGAGAATAGACTTGCGGAAACCAGCAAATATAAGAATTGTGCAGACTCGTAGATTTCTCCCGTCACACGGTTTTGTACTAAATATTTACCCTCCAATTGCTTCACTGCAGCATAAGAAAACGTCATATCACGCCAATGATCGATGAAGCCGTCCATTGTGTCCCATTCTTCACGAGTATAATCATCTAATAACGCTTGATCATATTTTTCCATACGTACTAGTTTTTTGACGTGATCGTATAAACGAGGGGGATCGAAATGACCATAGGCTTTTTTACGTAAATGGAAAATCGCTAAACGAGCAGCTAAATATTGATAATCTGGCGAATCTTTGCTGATTAAATCTGCGGCTGCTTTAATAATGGTTTCGTGGATGTCTGAAGTGCGAATGCCTTCATAAAATTGAATATGTGAACGAAGTTCTACTTGAGAAACAGAAACATTGTCTAGTCCTTCAGCAGCCCACGTAATCACACGATGGATTTTATCAAGATTGATTTGTTCTTGCGTACCGTCACGCTTTGTAACCATTAAACTTTTATTCATTGTATTAGCCTTCTTGTTGTTATTTAAAACAGGATTTAAAACACAAGATATAGTGTTTTTATGAAAACGATGCACAAGATAATGTGTTTGAGAAAAGATCGCAAGTAATAAATTTTTTGATTTGATTCTTGACAATAGATAACTTATTTAAAAATAAACGGTTTTTGTGAGAATAAAAATTAAAATTTTTTATTTAGAAAAATAAGAAAAAGTGCGGTAAAAATTTGTTGAATTTTTCACCGCACTTTGAAGGATTAGTCTAGGTATTTGAATACTTTAATTACTTTTTTCACACCGCTGATTTTGCTGGCAATGTCGGCTGCCGCATTGGCTTGAGATTGTGTGACGTTACCCAGTAAAAATACTTCTCCATTTTCGCTAATCACTTTGACATCTGTGGCTTTAACTCGACCATCAACGAACATCTTAGATTTGACTTGCGTTGTGAGCCAACTATCTTTACTGATTTGTGCAAAAGAGATTTTTGGGCTAACAGTTAGTTCATTATAAACTTCATTTACACCTTTAACACCCTTTGCAAGAGCTGTGGCAGTGTCTTTTACATCACTATTAGGAACTTGACCTATTAAAAGTACTCGGCCATTGTAAGACACTGCATTTACACGGCCTTCAGCCTTAATTTGGGCATCTTTTTCTACAGCATTTTCTACTTTAAATTCGAGGGTTTCATCATCAATTTGTGTCCCTGTAGTTCGGGGATCGGTAGCTACTTTAGCTGCTACAGCGCCACCTCCAATCACAGCTGCAACACAGCCTTGTAGAAAAATAGTCGCCCCAAGCAGGATAGCGAGTTTTTTTAACGGGGATAATGTCATAATTAACTCCTTTTTAGATTAAATTACTATTAGTTTGAAAGTGATTTATTTTCCTGTCAAGCACTTGGGAATAAAGTCTGATCAACCAATTCACAAAGTGCATTAATCACAAAAAGATGGTTCTCTAAGATTCGACTTTCTTTGGTGGCTGGGATTGATATTTCTAGATCCTTATCTGCTAAAATTCCTTGAATGGCATCGTTGTTAGAGCCAGTTAGCACAATAACATTAACTTCTTTGCTGACAGCATGAGAAATAATATTTAGTACGATTTTTTCTGTCCCCAAAGGTGCAAAAGCAATAAGTAAGTCGCCCGATTTTGCAATGGCATTAAATTGATGACAATACAATTCTTCAGGCGATTGTTCAAAAACAAGTGAAGAACCCACCGCACTTTCTAAGCTCAATAACACAGACGGGAAGCTCGGTCTAACTAAATCATATCGATTAAGTAAGTTTGAGACGAGAAACTGTGCATTAGCATAAGAACGCGACACGCCACAGGCGATAACCTTATTACCGCCTAATAAACATTGCATTACCATTTGTGTGGCATTGGTAATATTTTGAGAAAGCATGCTAGATGCTGCAATTTGAATTTGAATACTTTCGCTATAAATATCTTTTACTTTTTGTAACATTATAAAAAGCCATTAATCGAGAAAATTAGGAATCCATTGAATATCTTGAGGTGTTTTGCCAAAAGCGATTAAATCAAAGCGGCAATTAGCATCTTCTAAGCTCATATTTTGTTTTGCAAGCCATAAATTTGCGGCATCTAACCATTTTTGTTGTTTTCGCCAATCTACGCTTTCTATAGCAGAACCATAGGCGGAATGACTTCGTTGGCGAACTTCAACAAAGACGATAGTTTCTTTGTCATTCATTATTAGATCAAGTTCACCACATTTGAAATTTTGATTAGCCGCAATAAATGTTAAGCCTTTTGATTCTAAAAAAAGGCGAGCTTGATGCTCAAAGCTCGCCCCTTGCTGACGTTTTAAAGAAAACATTAGTTTGCAACTGGTACAATTGCACCATCTTGATATTGATACCAAGTCATATCGCGTTCAACATTACAGTTGGTATCAGCACTTAAAATCCCTGTTAAGCCACTCAAGCGATAGCCTGGCACTTGGCGTAATTCATTAAATTGATTAATGAGTAACCACGCATCCGCACCCATTGCATATAAACGCATCAATTGATATTCGCCCCCCGTGGATTTTGCTAACTTCTGATATTGTGGAGAATTGGTATCTTTAAAAAATGGAATATCACTAAACTGTACACCGTTCATCTGTGCGATGAAGTCGGTATTAGTGTTTGTCGCACTTGCGCTTGCTCGAGAACTGGCATAAATCGCTAAATTAGGTACGATATTTGTTAAATAACCTTTCATTTCTGCCAGTTCAGTTGGACTTGCTACGGCATAAAGTGCGGTTGTATTTGAGTTATTTTCTTGAACGAAATAGGTCACATCCGCAGGCAAATTGTAGTAACGGATATTCGCATCAGTACCTGCTAATTGCTGCCAACGCACATTAAAGGCATTGCCTACGCGTTGTCCTAAATCATTTTGCGGCATTGCGACAAGTGGATTACGCACGCCATCGTTCCACATTTTATTGGCGGCAGATTCAGCTTCATCTTCTGGAGAAAGTCCGTAATAACAAAGTTGAGGAATCGCACGAGAATTTGGTGTGGCATTTAATGCAAGCACATCCATACCTTGAATTTGAGCAGGATCTGCTAAAATCACATCAAGATTTTGTTTTAGTAATGGGCCGACTAAGGTTTTAATCCCCGCTTGTTTTGCTTGCGCAATGATATCTTGGACAGAATTCATTGAGGTATCAAACACTTGCACTGGAATAGTTGAGTTACCTTTCGCGTCGTTAAAACCCGATTGAATGGTTGTACCAAGAATTTGTCCATCTCCACTTAATGGCAAGAGTAAACCAATTTGTGAAATAGTGGTTTGTTGGAAATTAAGCAATGTAAGCAATTCTTTTGGGAACAATATTGCGGCTGCATGATTTGGATAAGCATTTTTCCAACTTTGTAAGGCTTGGCTTAATTGTACAGGCTGACGAATATAATCGTTGTAGGCTTTGATTAATGTTAGCCAACCGCCTAAAGCTGCATTACCTTCATCAGAGGCATTATTAATAACGCCAGTATTCGCTGAACGCAATAAAGCCCAAGTTTTATCAATATTATCTTGACGACGTTGTACATCTGTTAAATTCTTATCCATTTCTATCCGCGCTTTTACCGCTTCAATCATGTCTTTACGGTTTTCGGCAACAATAGCTAAGGTTTCGTAATAACGAGATTTTTGTGACGGGCTTAGTTTATTTAAATCCAATGCACGTAATTGATTTTGTGCGACTTCATTGGCATTTTTTGCGGCAGAAATTCTCGCTTCAATTAATGCACGATCTAATTTTTGCGCATCATTTAATTCGCCTAATTCCCTCAATAACGCTGCCGATTGTTCAACCTTATTTTCACGGATTAACACTCGAGCCGCGAGCAATTTATAGGTTTGTTGATCTTCAAGTTCTTGCGTTTGCCCTAATTTGTTTATATAAAATTCAGAACTTGCATTTGCATCTTTTTGTAAGGTTTGCGTGAAATTGCTACCAAGTAGATTTGAACAGCCAGCTAAAGCCATTGACAATAAAATTGGCATTAAACGTTTTTTAAAACGTTCGCCTTGTAATAGAATAGACATCTTTGCTCCATCATAAACAGACAATAGTTGTAGCAAATCTTACTTATCTCATAACTTAAAAGCAAACAAAAATGACTGATTTAACCGGAATTTTATACATTGTTGCCACACCGATTGGCAATTTACAGGATATTACCCAGCGTGCTTTAGAGACTTTTGCTCAAGTGGATTTAATTTCAGCAGAAGATACTCGCCATAGTGGACTTTTATTGAGCCATTACGGCATTAAGAAGCCATTTTTTGCTTTGCATGATCATAACGAACAAGAAAAAGCCCATATTTTGGTGGAAAAGCTCAAGCAAGGTAGCAATATTGCTTTGATTTCTGATGCGGGGACGCCATTAATCAGTGACCCTGGTTTTCATTTAGTACGCCAATGCCGTGAAGCTGGCATTCGAGTTGTGCCTTTGCCAGGAGCTTGTGCGGCAATTACCGCTCTTTGTGCATCGGGGATTGCTTCTGATAGATTTTGTTTTGAAGGCTTTTTACCTGCGAAAAGTAAAGCGCGCAAAGATAAATTAGAAAATATTGCAGAAGAAGACCGCACTTTGATTTTTTATGAATCCACTCACCGTATTTTAGATACACTAGAAGATATGCAAGCGGTGCTAGGGGAAGAACGCTATATTGTGTTAGCCCGTGAAATGACTAAAACTTGGGAAACGATTACGGGGAATACGATTAAAAATTTACGCGAATGGCTTTTAGAAGATCCCAATCGTACAAAAGGCGAGATGGTTTTGATTGTGGAAAGCAAACCAAAGTCTGACAATAACGATGAAATTTCGCCACAAGCGGTAAAGGCACTTGAGTTAATTGCAGAAGAATTGCCACTTAAAAAAGCAGCAGCTATAGTTGCTGAGTTGTATGGTTATAAGAAGAATGCTTTGTATCAATTTGGATTAGCGCATTTGGAAAAATAACCTCAAAATCAACCGCACTTTATTAATCCGATTTTAATCTGTGCTGTTGTATTAAACGGATACAAGCACTCACAAGATATTTACTTTAGACTGGAAAAAATATGTTAAACCAAGTTTCAAATACATTACTCACACCAAGCAATCTTTCAACTCAAACATTACTCAATATTTTTGATGTTATGTCGCATCGCAATATTGATTATGCCGATCTGTATTTTCAACTTAGCCAAGATGAAAGTTGGGTATTAGAAGACGGCATTATAAAAGAAGGCGGTTTTCATATTGATCGTGGCGTTGGTGTGCGGGCAGTTTCTGGCGAGAAAACGGGGTTTGCTTATGCCGATCAAATTAATCTTGCTTCTTTGCAGCAATGTGCGGAGGCGGTAAAGGGGATCGCGCAAGTCAAACAGGGGAATTTGATTTCGCCATCCGCTTTTAATGTTGTAAATCCTATTGCTCGTTATGCGGCGATTAATCCTTTGGAAAGTTTGACTAAAGAGAAAAAAATTGAGCTATTACATTTGGTTGATCGTACAGCACGCGCAGAAGATCATCGTGTAACCAAGGTTTCAGCAAGCCTCAGTTCCGTTTATGAAGAAGTATTAATTATGGCGACAGATGGCACATTAGCCGCAGATATTCGTCCTTTAGTTCGCTTATCTATTTCTGTGTTAGTAGAGGAAAATAGAAAACGTGAACGAGGAAGTTGTGGTTCTGGTGGGCGTTTCAGTTTAGATTGGTTCTTTGAAGTGATTGATGGCGATATTAGAGCAGTACGATTTGCTAAAGAAGCGGTTCGTCAAGCCTTAGTAAACCTTAGTGCAGTTGCAGCACCTGCAGGATTAATGCCAGTTGTGTTAGGCGCAGGTTGGCCTGGTGTGCTGTTACACGAGGCTGTTGGGCATGGTTTAGAAGGCGATTTTAACCGTAAAGAAAGTTCACTTTTTACTGGTAAGATTGGCGAACAAGTAACTTCTCCATTATGTACAATTGTGGATGATGGCACGATTAAAAATCGTCGAGGTTCATTGACTATTGATGATGAAGGTGTACCAAGCCAGTGCAATGTACTCATCAAAGACGGGATTTTGCAAGGTTACATGCAAGATAAAATGAATGCCCGTTTGATGGGCGTTGCTCCAACAGGAAATGGACGACGTGAGTCTTACGCCCATTTACCAATGCCTAGAATGACTAACACCTATATGCTTGCTGGACAAAGTCAGTTTGATGATTTGATTGCTTCTGTAAAACAGGGGATTTATGCACCGCACTTTGGTGGAGGGCAAGTGGATATTACCTCTGGTAAATTTGTATTTTCCACTTCAGAAGCTTATTTAATTGAAAAAGGAAAAATCACGAAACCAGTTAAGGGTGCAACTTTAATTGGCAGTGGCATTGAAGTGATGCAAAAAATTTCTATGGTTGCAGATAAATCAGAGCTTGATTTAGGTATCGGGGTTTGTGGTAAAGAGGGACAAAGTGTACCTGTTGGCGTAGGACAGCCAGCACTAAAAATTGATGAAATTACTGTTGGTGGAACAAATTAAGTCATTGTGTAAAAGATCACAAAAATTCCATTAGAATTGGATTTTTACTGGCAATTTTATTCAAATTTTGATAGCCGCTGCGAAATTTTATTTCTTTTAATTATTTGAAATTATGTTGAAAAGAATTTTAGTTATTATTGGTTTAGCTGTATTAGCAACCGCTTGTTCTAATGTACCACGAACGGTAAGTCATCAGGTTATTTCAGAAAATGATGATATTCAATTAACTGGTTTAATTAATAATTTAGAAAAAGATAATCGAACAGGCATTTTTCACAAAGTGAGAACAAACCGTTCCTCTGCTTTGATGGGCGATAAGGCTCTAGCCAGTGTTTATAATGAATGGGTTGGCACTCGCTATCGTATGGGCGGTACGACTAAACGTGGTATTGATTGTTCAGCATTTATGCAAACTACTTTTTCTGAAGTTTTTGGTATTGAATTGCCTCGTTCTACGGCTGAACAGCGTCATTTAGGTAGAAAAATTAATAAATCAGAACTTAAAAAAGGCGATTTAGTTTTCTTCCGTAAAAATAATCACGTTGGTGTTTATATTGGTAATAACCAATTTATGCACGTAAGTACAGGGCAAGGCGTGACAATAAGTTCCCTTGATGAAAAATATTGGGCTAGAACCTACACTCAATCGCGTCGAATTATGTAATGAAAAAGAAAACCGAACATTAAGTTCGGTTTTTTGATCAGTTTATTGATAAATGATCTGCCCCCAAAAAGTTAGACTTATTTAGCTCAAGAACTGAGTTCTGTCATTCACAGGGCTCTGTCTTTAGCCTCTTCTGAATACGCTCATGGAGCTTTTTTTCCAGTTATTAAAACATCTAAAGAAGCTTTCCATTCTACTGTTATCTAAACAATTTCCCTTCCTTGACATACTTTGAATGCCATTCTCCCTGAGTATGTGTTGATAATCTATCATCTGATATTGCCAACCTTGGTCGGAATGTAAAATCGGTTTTGCTTCATCAAGCCTTGCTACGGCTTGTTTCATCATTTGGTTAATTTACTCAAAGTTCGGACTTAGCACTAAATTATAAGCCATAATTTCACTGTTAAATAAACCCCAAATTTATGTAAAAAGATTTGTGAAATTATAGAAATCGCCCAACATTTGCGAGAAAACTATTAGAATGGTATTTATGATTTTTTACCGTCAATGTTATGTAAAGCGAGCAGGAACATTAAGAAATTGGAATGGATGGCATATTACGTAAACTCATTTCAATTAAGGATTTACACAATTGCCTGCAGAAATTTTTTGTGGATGAAAGAGAATCTATTATAGAAATGAATGATAATAAGCTTTCAGAACAGTTTGATTTAGCATTGATTGAAACGCATGGTAAATCCAAAATTTTAAAAAATTTATCTTTATTCAAACAAACCATGCCTAATTATCTTACTCAATTATCAAAAGATAATATGAAAGAAACAGAAAATACTGTTCATAAAATTAAAAGAGTAGCAGCATAGGTAGGGTTAAATCATTTATGTAAATTAGTGGATACTTTAGAAAGTGCGGCTAAAAATTCTGATGTTTTTTTATTGTGCTTAAAATTCACTTCAAAAACTACCTCATCCCAATTTACCCTCAAAGAGAGAATTTTCTTTATATGCAGAGCAATTCCAAAAAAACACCGATTAAAGCCTAAAATATCCTTATCCAAATGGGAATTATTCTGTTATAGTGCTATTAATTCTTATTACAAGAGGATAATAAAATGTCTGTTCAACAACTCATTTCACGACTGACCGATATTGTTGGCTCTCGTTATATTATTACTGATCCAACTAAAACAGAAGCTTATCGAAGTGGTTATCGATTTGGAACAGGAAACGCCCTAGCTGTTGTTCGCCCTGCCACTCTACTTGAGTTTTGGAACATTGTAAAAGTTTGCGTTGAACATGATATTATTGTTATAAACCAAGCGGCGAATACAGGTTTAACTGGTGGCTCTACACCAGATGGCAATGATTATGATCGCGATATTGTCGTCATCAATACAATGCGAATTGACGGAATCCAACTCATCAATAACGCTTCCCAAGTTATTTGCTTACCAGGCTCTACACTCAATGAATTAGAAAATCAACTTAAACCGTTTGGTCGTGAACCCCACTCTGTTATTGGCTCATCTTGCATTGGTGCATCAGTTATTGGTGGGATCTGTAACAACTCAGGTGGAGCATTAGTTCAACGTGGACCAGCTTATACAGAAATGGCACTTTACGCTCAACTTAATGAAAAAGGTGAATTAGAACTAAAAAATCATTTAGGCATTGATTTAGGAGAAACTCCTGAAGAAATTTTAACTAATCTACAAGAAAAACGTTATCAGATTAAAGATATTCGACAAGATTGCGGACATGGTCACGACCATTACTACTGCAACTATGTTCGTCAAGTTGATGAAGGCTCCCCTGCTCGTTTTAATGCCGACCCAGCTCGCCACTATGAAGCCTCAGGCTGTGCAGGAAAACTTGCTGTCTTTGCGGTTCGTTTAGACACCTTTCCGCTTGAAAAAGAGACGGCTGTTTTCTATATCGGCACCAATCAAACTTCTGTGTTGAGCGATATTCGTCGCCACATGTTAGTAAACTTCGAAGTGCTACCCATTTCAGGTGAATATATCCATCGTGATGCATTTGACATCGCAGCAAAATATGGCAAAGATACCTTTTGGGTCATTAAAAAGTTTGGTACACATTGGCTACCAAAACTCTTTTCCTTAAAATCAAACGTGGATCGCATCGGCAAAAAATTCTTCTTTTTACCACAACATTTAAGCGATAAATTTATGCAAGCTGTGTCTAAATTCATCCCAGAACATCTTCCACAAAGCTTATGGGATTATCGCAACAAATACGAGCATCACTTAATTATCAAAATGGGTGGAAAAGGCATTCAAGAAGCCCGTGAATATTTGGAATCCTACATTGCAGATGGCTCAAAAGGTGGCTATTTTGAATGTAATGCAATCGAAACCCAAGCAGCAATGCTTCATCGTTTCGCTGTTGCAAGTGCTGCAATTCGTTATCGTGCAATTCACGAAAAAGAAGTAGAAGAAATAGTTGCTTTAGATGTTGCATTACGTCGCAATGATCAAGATTGGTTTGAAGTGTTACCGCCAGAAATTGATAACAGAATTATCTCTAAACTTTACTACGGACATTTTATGTGCCATGTCTTTCATCAAGATTACATTGTAAAAAAAGGTTATGATTATGAAGAACTAGAATACGAAATGTTGAAATTACTTGACAAGCGTGGTGCGCAATACCCAGCCGAACACAATGTAGGGCATTTATACGAGGCTAAACCAACCTTGAGAAAATTCTATAAAGAGTTGGATCCAACCAATAGCTTTAATCCAGGTATTGGTAAAACGACGAGGAAAAAATACTGGGCGGAATAAACCTCTAAAATGCAAACAAGATGTCAAATGTGACCGCTTGTTTATTATTTCCTCTTCTTAGATAGAGCCAACTCATCAAAATAAGGT
This sequence comes from Haemophilus influenzae, assembly GCF_019703545.1. Taxonomy (NCBI): domain Bacteria; kingdom Pseudomonadati; phylum Pseudomonadota; class Gammaproteobacteria; order Pasteurellales; family Pasteurellaceae; genus Haemophilus; species Haemophilus influenzae. The sequence continues at coordinate 1,203,770 of NZ_AP018771.1, forward strand.
CAGCAAATTATCTGATGTTTACCGCAAAATTATTTGACTTATTCCAGTCTACACTTGTACAGTAATTGTTGGTTACTAAATGTGACATTGTAAAGTGATTGATTTGTCGTGGATTGGCAATGAGCACGAAAAGGGCTGCTTGATATAATATTTTGGCAATCGTAAGATCCAAGCCGTCGGTGCTTTCATAGATGATTCAGTCCGCATTGAAACCTTGTAAATACTCAATGGTGTGTAATGTCTTTAGGATTGTTGATTTTGGTTCGTTTTGGGGAAAGCCCAATTACGAAGTGGCGTTTGCTCTCGTCAATACAACAAGAAATTTTGTTTTTGTTCATCCTTATCCTACCTTGCATTCGGTTTTAAGTCTAGTAACTGTTCGGTTTTTTGATGAAAATTATCTGCTCTCATTGCTACAATATGGTTTGTTTCCTAGGGAGGGCAGATATGCAGATAATGGTTTATGCTACTTTACATATATCGATAAAGTACTTATGCAAACTCAAGTTATTTGTTAATTCAGGATGAAATGATGTTACCAGCATATTCTTTTCTTGGGCTGCAACGATTTTATTATTTACCGTTGCAAGAATATTGACTTTTTTACCAACACTACTGATAATAGGTCCTCTGATAAAAGTCATAGGAATTTTACCAACCCCCTTGCAATCTGCTTCTGTATAGAAACTTCCCAATTGGCGTCCATAGGCATTCCTCTCAACCACAATGTCCATTGTTCCAAAATGACTCTCTTTCTGAGAAGTAATCTCTTTAGCCAACAGAATCAAACCAGCACAAGTTCCAAAGACAGGAAAGCCAGAAGAGATAGCTTGTTTTATCGGTTCCAGCATATACAGCTCTCTTAAAAGTTTTCCTATGGCGGTTGACTCACCGCCAGGTAGAATCAAACCTGATAAATCACTGTAATGTTGTTGAAAATTTTTTAAATTTCTCAGTTCGACACTTTCAATTCCTAATTTTTCTAGCATTTGTGCATGTTCCGCAAAGGCACCTTGTAGAGCTAATATTCCGATTTTCATTTATTTTCCTCGCTCAGCCATGAGAATTTGGATTTCATTTTCATTGATACCAACCATGGCTTCACCTAAATCTTCGGAGATTTGTGCTAGGATTTGTGGATTTCGATAGTTAGTTACAGCTTTGACAATAGCGCTCGCACGTTTTATAGGATCTCCTGATTTAAAAATACCTGAACCAACAAAGACACCCTCTGCGCCAAGTTGCATCATCAAGGCCGCATCTGCTGGAGTTGCAATTCCTCCAGCTGCGAAGTTGACAACTGGCAATTTCCCATGCTTATGGACGTATTGAACCAATTCTACAGGAACTTGTAAATCTTTGGCCGCAACATAGAGCTCGTCCTCACGTAAATTTTGAATGCGACGAATTTCTTGACTCATCATGCGCATATGGCGAACAGCTTGGACGATATCTCCTGTTCCTGGTTCTCCTTTTGTACGAATCATTGAAGCCCCTTCAGCGATACGACGCAAGGCCTCGCCCAAATCCTTGGCACCACATACAAAAGGTACTTGGAATTCTTTCTTGTCCACATGGAAACGGTTGTCAGCTGGAGAAAGCACTTCACTCTCATCGATATAGTCAATTTCAATAGCTTCCAAAATCTGAGCCTCAACGAAATGTCCAATTCTAACTTTTGCCATAACTGGAATGCTAACTGCTCCTTGGATTTCCTTGATCATCTTAGGATCGCTCATTCGAGAGACGCCTCCAACAGCACGAATATCTGCAGGAATTCGTTCCAAAGCCATCACTGCAGCTGCACCAGCAGCTTCTGCAATGCGAGCTTGTTCAGGGTTTTGAACATCCATGATAACACCACCTTTGAGCATCTGTGCTAAGTTTTTATTTAGTTCATAACGATTTTCAGCCATTTCTTTGTCCTCATTATTTGATTATTTGTATTGATAGCTACGTTTTTTATTGTAATGTAGAAAAGTCTTTAGAACAAGTTTGAAAAAATGCGTATATATTAAAAGGCATAATGTCTAGCGTGCTTAATTTCAGTTTTTTGTATAAACGAAGTGTAGAACGTCAGAAGGATTGTCCAATTTAATAATAGAAAAAAGAGCTACTTTAGCTGAAAGAATTTCGTCCTTAAGTGCCACAATAGTTATTAAAAAAACCTTGAAATGTTTTTAAAAACCTTTTTCTATGTGGTTAGATTTTCTGAAATTTAAGAAAAAGCTTGAAAGGGAGTTTACTCTTTCCTAGAGCTTGTGAAATTAACTTTATTAGATAAGCCATACAAAACATGGAAGCTAGTAATAATCTCTAGGATGGTAATGAGGGGCAATTGTCTCTATAATGCGCAAAATTTTGAGAATGAAAGGATAATTTGTATGGGAATGATTATTACTGTTGATGGTCCTAGTGGTGCTGGGAAAGGGACGCTTTGTTATGCGTTGGCTGAAAAGTTGGGCTATGCATTGTTGGATAGTGGGGCGATTTATCGCGTTACTGCATTGGCAGCGTTGCAACGTAAAACTGATCTAACAAATGAAACAGATTTAGCAGAATTAGCACGTCATTTAGATATTCAATTTATTCCTCAAAATGGCGAGGTAAACATTTTGCTTGCAGGAATGGATGTGAGCCGTTTAATTCGCACGCAAGAAGTGGCAGATGCTGCGTCAAAAGTAGCAGTCTTTCAAAAAGTGCGGTCAGCTTTATTACAACTTCAGCAAGATTTTGCGAAAAATGATGGATTAATTGCGGACGGTAGAGATATGGGAACGGTTGTATTCCCAAATGCACAAGTAAAATTATTTTTAGATGCAAGTGCTGAAGAACGTGCAAAAAGACGCTATAAACAGTTGCAAAATAAAGGAATAAATGGTAACTTTGCACAGATTTTAGCCGAGATAAAAGAGCGTGATTTTCGTGATAGAAATCGTGAAGTTGCACCGCTAAAACCAGCAGATGATGCTTTATTATTGGATAGCACAACCTTGAGTATTGATGAAGTTATTGATCAGGCGTTAGCTTATATTCAAGAAAAGGTATCAGTTTTGATTTAACTGTTTGTTCAAGGAAGAATAAGCATTTATCCTCAACCCCGCATTTTATGGATTTTAATGTGGATGTTATTAACTTAAATTAAGAAGATTATTTATATGTCAGAATCTTTTGCTCAACTTTTTGAAGAATCATTAAAAGTCCTTGAAACTCGTCAAGGTTCAATCGTTAGCGGTACTGTAGTAGCTATCCAAAAAGGCTTTGTGCTTGTTGATGCAGGTTTAAAATCTGAGTCTGCAATTCCAGTTGCTGAATTCTTAAATGCACAAGGCGAACTTGAAATCCAAGTTGGCGATACTGTAAATGTTGCATTAGATGCAGTTGAAGATGGTTTCGGCGAAACTAAACTTTCTCGTGAGAAAGCGGTTCGTCACGAATCTTGGATTGAATTAGAAAAAGCTTACGAAGAAAAAGCGACCGTTATCGGTTTAATCAACGGCAAAGTGAAAGGTGGCTTCACAGTTGAGTTAAACGGTGTTCGTGCATTCTTACCAGGCTCTTTAGTTGATACTCGTCCAGCGCGTGAAGCAGATCACTTACTTGGCAAGGAATTAGAATTCAAAGTAATCAAATTAGATCAAAAACGTAACAACGTTGTTGTTTCTCGTCGTGCAGTAATTGAATCTGAAAACAGCCAAGAACGTGAACAAGTATTAGAAAATCTTGTGGAAGGTTCAGAAGTTAAAGGTGTCGTTAAAAACTTAACTGAGTACGGTGCATTCGTTGATCTTGGTGGTGTTGATGGTTTATTACACATCACAGATATGGCTTGGAAACGTGTTAAACACCCAAGTGAAATCGTAAATGTTGGCGATGAAGTTACTGTTAAAGTATTAAAATTCGATAAAGATCGTACTCGTGTATCTTTAGGCTTAAAACAATTAGGTCAAGATCCATGGGCAGCAATTGCTGAAAATCATCCAGTAAACAGCAAATTAACAGGTAAAGTAACTAACTTAACTGACTATGGTTGTTTCGTTGAGATCTTAGATGGCGTTGAAGGTTTAGTTCACGTATCTGAAATGGATTGGACTAACAAAAATATCCACCCATCTAAAGTGGTTAGCTTAGGCGATACTGTAGAAGTAATGGTATTAGAAATTGATGAAGAACGTCGTCGTATTTCTTTAGGCTTAAAACAATGTAAAGCTAACCCATGGACTCAATTTGCTGAAACTCACAATAAAGGCGATAAAGTAACGGGTAAAATCAAGTCTATCACTGATTTCGGTATCTTCATCGGTCTTGAAGGTGGTATCGATGGTTTAGTTCACTTATCTGATATTTCTTGGAGTATTTCAGGCGAAGAAGCTGTTCGTCAATACAAAAAAGGTGACGAAGTGTCAGCTGTTGTATTAGCTGTTGATGCAGTAAAAGAACGTATCTCTTTAGGTATTAAACAACTTGAAGAAGATCCATTCAATAACTTTGTTGCAATCAACAAAAAAGGTGCGGTAGTATCTGCAACTGTTGTTGAAGCAGATGCTAAAGGTGCTAAAGTTGAATTAGCAGGTGGTGTTGAAGGTTATATCCGTTCTGCTGATTTAACAAGTGAAGTAGCTGTTGGCGATGTGGTTGAAGCGAAATACACTGGAGTAGATCGTAAATCTCGCATTGTTCACTTATCAGTGAAAGCAAAAGATCAAGCTGAAGAAGCTGCGGCAGTTGCAAGTGTAAATAACAAACAAGAAGATATTGTTATTCCAAATGCAATGGCTGAAGCATTTAAAGCAGCTAAAGGTGAATAATTAATTCACGTAATAAGGCTGGGCTGATGTCCAGCCTTATTTGTTAGGAGTTATTGCTAATATATTTGTGTAATTTATTATCAATAGATCTTAATTTAAATAATATTAAGGAAGTATAGAGGATGACTAAGTCAGAACTTATGGAAAAATTGTCAGCAAAACAGCCAACTTTATCTGCAAAAGAAATTGAAAATATGGTAAAAGATATTTTAGAGTTTATTTCTCAATCTCTTGAAAATGGTGATCGTGTTGAAGTTCGAGGTTTTGGTAGCTTTTCTTTACATCATCGGCAACCACGTTTGGGAAGAAATCCGAAAACAGGCGATTCAGTAAACTTATCAGCTAAGTCTGTTCCATATTTTAAAGCGGGTAAAGAATTAAAAGCTCGAGTGGATGTTCAGGCTTAATTGATTAAAATTTAATTAAAATATTTTTGATTAAAAAGTTTATTTTGGGTTACAAATATTTTAAAGGAAATGAAATGATTAAATATATTTTAGGTATTGTGATCTTTATTGCTATTGTGTTAGTTGCAATTACCATTGGTGCGAATAATGATCAGATTATTACATTTAATTATATTGTGGCAGAAAGTCAGTTTCAGCTTTCAAGCCTCGTTGCTATTTTATTTGGGTTAGGTTTAATTCTTGGTTGGCTAATTACTGCTTTTTTCTATATTAAGTTAAAATTAAAAAATATGGCACTAGCTCGTCAAGTGAAACGTCAGACTTTACAAATCAATGAATTGACGACTACGCGCGATAAGGTCGTTTAATGATAGAATTACTCTTTCTATTATTGCCTATTGCTGCTGCCTATGGTTGGTATATGGGGCGGCGTAGTGCGAAGAAAGATCAAGATGACATAAGTAATAAACTCTCCCGAGATTATGTTACGGGAGTGAATTTTTTACTTTCCAATCAAACTGATAAAGCTGTAGATTTGTTTTTAGATATGTTGCAAAAGCAAGAAATCGAAAATGAAATCGAAAGTCACTCCCAATTTGAAGCAGAACTTACACTTGGCAATCTGTTTCGTTCTCGAGGCGAAGTTGATCGCGCATTGCGCATTCATCAAGCTTTAGATCTTAGTCCTAATTATACTTTTGAACAAAAATTACTTGCAAAACAACAGCTTGCTCGAGATTTTATGGTGGTTGGTTTTTTTGACCGAGCTGAGAATCTTTATATTTTACTAGTAGATGAACCTGAGTTTGCAGAAAATGCTTTACAGCAACTTTTAGTGATTTATCAAAAGACAAAAGAATGGAAAAAAGCAGTCAATATTGCTGAAAAACTCGCTAAAATAAAGCCACAAGAGAATAATATTGAACTTGCGCAATGTTATTGTGAATATTCACAAAGTTTAGAGCCTGAAAGTGCGGTTGAAAAACGCAGTGTTTTACAAAAGGCTTTGTCGGTTTCTCCGACTTGTGTTCGCGCTTCTTTATTGCTTGCAAATTTAGCAATGCTTGACGGTCAATATCAACAAGCAGTAAAAATATTAGAAAATGTTTTGGAGCAAAATCCAGATTATACGGGTGAAATTTTGTTACCTTTAAAACATTGTTACGAAGAATTAAATCAGTTAGATAATTTTGAGTTATTTCTAATTCGTGCAGGTCAAATTATTAATAATGATGAAGTAGAGCTAGCTTTGGTTAAATTAATTGAAGAAAAAGATGGCAAATCTGCTGCTCAAGCTAAGCTTTATCAGCAACTCACGAAAAAGCCAAGTACTTTAATTTTCCATCGTTTTATGCAATATCAAATTGATGATGCAGAAGAGGGACGGGGAAAAGAAAGCTTAATTTTATTACATAAAATGGTTGGCGAAAGGATTAAGCAAACATCGCCTTATCGTTGTACAAATTGTGGTTATCAAATTCATAAGCTATTATGGAATTGCCCATCTTGCCGTCAATGGGAAAGTATTAAACCAGTTTCAAATCAAGAACATAATTAATTGACACTCAGTGAGGTAACATTATGACAAGTAAAATTATTGTGGCATTGGATTTCGAGAAAGAAGCAGAGGCTCTTGCTTTAGTTGATCAAATTGATCCAAGTTTGTGTCGATTAAAAGTGGGTAAAGAAATGTTTACTACACTTGGTATTAATTTTGTAAAACAATTACATCAACGTAATTTTGATGTTTTTTTGGATCTGAAATATCACGATATTCCAAATACGGTAGCAAGAGCAGTTCGTTCTGCTGCTGATTTAGGCGTATGGATGGTGGATTTACACGCAAGTGGTGGCTTGCGTATGATGGAAGAAGCGAAGAAAATTCTTGAACCTTATGGGAAAGATGCGCCATTGCTTATTGCTGTGACGGTATTAACCAGTATGGAAGACTTGGATTTATTACAAATTGGGATTAATGCATCGCCAATGGAACAAGTTTTACGCTTAGCTCATTTAACCCAACGGGCGGGTTTAGATGGTGTAGTCTGTTCCCCTCAAGAAGTTGAAATTTTACGTAACGCTTGTGGAGAAGACTTTAAATTAGTGACCCCAGGGATTCGTCCAATAGGAACTGATTTTGGCGATCAAAGACGTGTGATGACGCCTACTGCAGCAATTCGTGCAGGTTCAGATTATTTAGTTATTGGACGCCCAATAACTCAAGCGGATAATCCTGCGGAGGTTCTCCGTTCTATTAATGTATCTATTGGGTAATCATAAATGTCAGATTCTGTTTTAGTGTATTCAACAGATGTGGGTCGAATTAAAGAGGAAAAGGCTTCTGTAGTTCGCCCAAAAGGAGACGGTGTTGTACGTATCCAAAAACAAACGAGTGGTAGAAAAGGTGCTGGCGTATCAGTTATAACTGGTTTAGATTTATCTGATGAGGAATTGAAAAAATTAGCGGCTGAATTAAAAAAACGTTGTGGATGTGGTGGAGCAGTTAAAAATGGTATTATTGAAATTCAAGGGGAAAAACGAGATTTGCTCAAGCAATTATTAGAGCAAAAAGGGTTTAAAGTTAAATTATCAGGTGGATGATTAAAAAGGCGCATTAGTGCCTTTTTTGTTAGAGATTCAAAATTTTTTTGACGAAAGGAATCGTAAGATTTCGTTGAGCTTGTAATGATGCTTTATCTAGTAGATCAAGTGCTTTAAATAGAGTATGCATATCTCGTGCTAGTCGTGTAATTAAAAAATTTGCAGTTTCGTCAGATAATTGGAATCCTCGTTGGTAAGCTGAGAGTTGTAGTACTTTGATTTTTTGTTCGTCTGTTAATGAATTTAATTGATAAATTTCCCCCCAAGTTAAGCGAGAGTTTAAATCAGGCAATTTGACAGAAAGTGCGGAAGGCGATTTATCTGCACTAATTAGTAAAAGCGTTTTCCCACTTGCTTTAATTTGATTAAACAGATCAAAAATAGCTAATTCCCATTCATCATTTCCGATTACACTTTGTAAATCATCTAAGCATACTAATTCTTGTTGCTCTAAATTTTCAAGAACTGCGGTAGAAAAATATTGAGATTTGCTAAGGGGTACATAAATAGCAGTACGTTGATTGATTAAATATTCGTTACTGAATGCTCTAAGTAAATGGGTTTTACCAGAGCCTTTATCTCCCCAAATGTAGAAAAACGGTTGTTTTAAATCAGATGAATTTTTGCGTAAAGAATCGAGCAATAAAAGATTATTATCGCCGTAAAAGTTCTCTAATGTAGCATCATCAATTTGATGAATAGGTAAGGGAAGTTGCTTATTCAAATGTTTATGTAGTACAGATTAAGTAAGAAAGGGCTAAATGATAATTTAACCCTTTGAAATGGGGCTTATTCTACTTCATTTTTTGCTTTCGGTAAAACAAGGTTTAAGATGATAGCAACAATCGCGCACAAGCTGATACCTTTTAGTGATACGTTACCCACATCTACAAACATATTGCCGATACCAAATGTCATTACGACAGAAATAATACAAAGATTACGAGCTTCGGTAACATCAACTTTTCCGCGAATTAAGGTATTCATGCCCACAACTGCGATTGAACCGAAAACAAGCATCATAATTCCACCCATTACAATCGTTGGAATGGTTGATAGGAATGCGCCTACTTTTCCACAGAATGAAATTGCAATAGCCCAAACTGCAGCCCAAGTCATAATATTTGGGTTAAAGTTGCGTGTTAGCATCACAGCACCAGTAACTTCCGCATAAGTCGTATTAGGCGGACCACCAACTAAAGAGGCAGCAGCGGTAGCGACGCCATCGCCTAATAAAGTGCGGTGTAATCCTGGTTTTTTTAGAAAATCTTTACCTGTTACCGAGCTAATCGCCATAATACCGCCAACGTGTTCTACGGCGGGGGCAATAGCAATTGGTAACATATAAAGAATGGCTTCTAGGTTAAATTCAGGTGTCGTTAATTTGGGCAAACTGAACCAAGGCGCATCAATCACTGGTTGGAAATTAATTAAACCCAGAAATAAACACAAAATATAGCCTGCGGTAATACCGAACATTATTGGAATAAGTTTCATCAATCCTTTGGCAAATACTGCCACAGATAAAGTGGTAAGAAGTGTTACCATTGAAACTAATATAGCGTCGTTATAAGCATAAGCACTGTTTTTGCCTAAGGACATATCCACAGCAATAGGTGCAAGCCCCATGCCAATGATAATAATTACTGGCCCAACAACCACTGGTGGGAAAAAACGTTGTAATGCTTCTGCTCCCCGTAATTTTACTAAAGTGCTCAAGGCGAAATAAACAAGACCAGTGAACGCTAAACCGCCCATCGTAGTCGCAATTCCCCAAGTTTGTACGCCATATTGAATGGGCGCGATAAAGGCAAAAGATGATGCCAAGAAAATAGGCACTTGTTTGCCTGTGCAAAATTGGAAGAGTAGGGTGCCAACGCCTGCCGTTAATAATGCCGTATTGGAATCAAGTCCTGTAATTAATGGCACGAGTACTAGCGCACCAAATGCAACAAAAAGCATTTGTAGGCCAACGAAAGATTGTTTTAATTTGCTTTGATTTTCCGCTAGGGAAGGAGGGATTTGGTTTGTCATTTAGTTTCAACTCTCTGTTTGAATTAACTTAAAAGTGCGGTCAGTTTTTCTTGTGTTTCACGCACGGAAAAAAGACGGCTTAAATGCCGTCTTGTTTTGGGGATTATTTTGTCCCAAAAATTTTATCGCCCGCGTCACCAAGACCGGGAATAATGTAACCTTGTTCATTTAAATGGCTATCAATAGAAGCACAGTAAAGTTCAATGTCAGGGTGTGCAGCCTCAAGAGCTTTAATTCCTTCTGGTGCAGCGACTAATACTAATACTTTGATATGTTTACAACCTTTTGCTTTTAAAAGATCAAGGGTGGCAATCATAGAACCGCCCGTTGCAAGCATAGGATCGACAACAATTGAAAGTCGCTCTTCTAAATCGCTAGCTAATTTTTGGAAGTAAGGAACTGGTTCAAGGGTTTCTTCATTACGGTAGATCCCCACTACACTGATGCGTGCGCTTGGTACGTGTTCAAGTACACCATCCATCATTCCTAAACCTGCACGTAAAATTGGTACAACCGTTACTTTTTTACCTTTAATTCGATCGATTTCTACTGGCCCATTCCAACCGTTGATCGTTACTTTTTCAGTTTCTAAATCAGAGGTTGCTTCATAGGTTAATAGGCTACCGATTTCTGTTGCAAGTTCACGGAATTTTTTTGTATCAATCTCAGCTTCACGCATCACACCTAGTTTGTGTTTTACAAGTGGGTGTTTGACTTCAACCAGTTTCATTTTTACTCTCCTTTTGGCTCTTAAAAAACAAATTGACAAATTCTAGATTAAAAAAATACAAAATGGTAGAGGTTTATAAAAATATTCTGACTTGAAACGGGAGTTTTCAATACAATATTGTCTTTAAACTGGTCGAATACTTTCTACATCTAATTTTGCATCAAACTCATTAAGTAGAATTTGTAATTTACTATCTTTTTGCAACTCATTTTGAGCTTTTTCCCGCAATGCTTGATAAATATTGCGGCGATATTCAATTGGCGTCGTGACATTGCTATCATCAAGATTAATTGTTAATCGAATATCTTTACCTTGTAATTTGCTTAATGCTTCAGCTAAATTTTTTATACTTCTGTCTTGGCGTAAATGGGATTTTTCTGAACGTAGTCCAAGATTGATTTCATCATCGGTTTTGCTTTGTAAGAAACAATTTAATGCTAATTCTTTGCTAAATCCTGTTAAGCCAGAACGCTCAACTATATCTGCCCACTCATCTTGTTGAGTTTTGGTAATGATTTTTAAACGTAATTCAGGCGTAATATCTTTTAAAATCGCCTGTTTTATATCAGAAGGACGAACGCCTGTATCGGCTTTAGCAAGTTCTGGATTGCTCCATTCCCAACGATAGGTGTCAGCACTCAAGATTTCTTGCTCATCTTGAGCAATTTCTACATTATCATCACTTGAATTTTCTTCTGTGCTATTTTTTTGTGGAGCCTGTGCGGCATTTGGTGGTGATGTTGGCTTTTCTATGTGCTTGGGCTTTGGCTTTGGCTCAGTCATTTCTCGCACGGGAAGTGCGGTCATTTTTTTATGAGATTTTTCTTCGTCTAGTTCTTGGATGTGATGTAAGGTTTCACTTACTACAGCTAATGATTCAGCTTTGTGTTCTTGACGTTCTTGGTTTTCCAGTTGTGTTAAATGTTCAAGCGCATCTAAAGCCGAAAGGCTTGCCAAATTTGGAATGCTCGTTTTATTTGGTTTTACTTGAGAATAAGCAGATTTGATACTTTGAGACAGTACTGGCACATCGACATAATTACCCGTATTTTCAACCGCACTTGGCGTTGATGGCGGTGGAGTAATAGTGGTGTTAGCCTTTGGTACTGCCGTAAGGAACTTTGGGTGGAATGCCAATGCCCTCAATAATGTCATCTCTGCACCAATACGACGATTTGGCGCATTTGATAAATCTTTTCTACCAGAAACAATGACTTGATAAAAAAACTGAACATTTTCTGGAGAGATATGTTTGGCTAAAAATGAAAAATGTTCATGGTTATCTGAAGATTTTTGTGGAAGAAGTTGCATAAGTGCAATTTGATGTAATTTTTCTGCACATTCGCCAAGTAATTTATCCCAATCGCCTGCCGCATCTGCAACTCTTTGCAGTGTTCGCATTAAGAGTTCGCCATTGCCTTGATGTAAGGCGTATAAAATATCAACAGAATAGTTATCATCAAGCAACCCTAACATATTGCTTACCACACTATTTGTAACTTGTCGGTCGCCCATTGCAATGGCTTGATCCGTTAAACTTAAGCTATCACGAATACTTCCTTGTGCCGCTTTTGCAAGTTTAACTAATGCAGGTTCTTCAAAAGGAATATTTTCTTGCGTCAAAATATGGGCAAGATGCTGGGAGATTTGAGTTTCATCTAATGCTTTAAGATGAAATTGTAAACAGCGAGAAAGAATAGTTACAGGTAGTTTTTGTGGATCTGTTGTTGCGAGTAAAAATTTTACATATTCGGGCGGTTCTTCTAAAGTCTTGAGCAACGCATTAAATGAATGACGAGATAGCATATGGACTTCATCGATTAAGTAAACCTTAAATCTGCCCACAACTGGTTTATATTGCACGTTATCCAATAATTCACGCGTGTCTTCAACTTTTGTGCGAGACGCCGCATCAATTTCAATTAAATCAATGAAATTGCCTTGCTCAATGGCTTTACAATTTTCACATTCGCCACAAGGCGTTGCCGTTACACCGTGAACACAATTTAATCCTTTTGCGAATAATCTAGCAATAGAGGTTTTTCCTACACCACGCGTGCCTGAAAAGAGGTAAGCGTGATGTAGTCGATTATCTTTTAATCCATTTGCTAATGCCGTGATAATGTGTTCTTGCCCAACAACATCAGCAAATGTTTTTGGTCGCCACTTTCTGGCTAAGACTTGATAGCTCATCGAATCCTTAATTAATGACCTTCAAAATTGACGAGTGTATAGCAATCAACGCCCAAATTATTTAAGCGTTTTTCGCCACCTAATTCAGGTAAATTAATCACAAATGCAGCGTGTTTTACCGTGCCACCTAAACGTTGCACTAATTTTACTGTCGCTTCAACGGTGCCGCCTGTTGCTAATAAATCATCAATAATTAAAACATTATCTCCTTCTGAAATTGCATCAACGTGCATTTCCAAAGTATCTTGACCATATTCTAATTGATAAGATTGCGAAATAGTCTCACGTGGTAATTTTTTAGGTTTACGCACTAATTCAAAAGGCAATCCTAAGGCTAAAGCTACCGGTGCACCAAAAATAAAACCACGAGATTCAGTTCCAAGAACTTTGGTAATTCCTTTATCGCGATATTGTTCCACAATAAGATCTATTGTTGCTTTAAAAGCTGCTGGAACTTCTAAAAGGGTCGTAATGTCGCGAAAGATAATGCCTTCTTTTGGATAATTAGGAATTGATTTGATAGAAGATTTGATTAAATCAAGTTGTGTAGTCATAAATAATGCTCAAAAGTGCGGTAAAAAAAAGAAACGTTTTTAGATTGGCATTCTATCATAAAAAAATAGAAAGAGAGGAAAATAAAAATCCCCAATTGGGGATTTTTATTTAAGTTTGAGTTTACAATTTAAGATGAATTAAAACTTCTTAAATAGAAATTATTTTTTCTTCGCTTTTGCATTTGGCAGGTCAGTAATTGAGCCTTCAAATACTTCCGCAGCTAAGCCAACAGACTCGTGTAACGTTGGGTGTGCGTGGATAGTTAATGCGATATCTTCTGCATCACAACCCATTTCAATTGCAAGACCGATTTCGCCTAATAATTCCCCACCATTAGAACCTACGATTGCACCGCCCAGTACACGATGTGTATCTTTATCAAAGATTAACTTCGTCATACCTTCTGAACATTCAGAAGCAATCGCGCGGCCTGATGCAGCCCAAGGGAATTTAGCCACTTCGTAGTTTAAGCCTTCTTGTTTACATTCTTTCTCAGTTTTACCTACCCACGCCACTTCTGGTTCGGTATAAGCGATTGATGGAATTACTTTAGGATCGAAGTAGTGTTTTTGTCCCGCAATGACTTCTGCGGCAACGTGACCTTCGTGAACACCTTTATGTGCTAACATTGGCTGACCTACAATATCCCCAATTGCGTAGATATGTGGTACGTTGGTACGCATTTGTTTATCAACGTGAATAAAACCACGATCATCCACTTCAACACCTGCTTTACCTGCATCAATCAATTTACCATTTGGCACACGACCGATAGCAACAAGCACCGCATCATAACGTTTGGTGTCATTACAGGCTTTGCCTTCCATTGAAACATAGATACCATCATCTTTTGCTTCAACTGCAGTCACTTTGGTTTCAAGCATTAACTTGAATTTTTTCTCAACTTGTTTAGTGTAAATACCAACAACATCTTTATCTGCTGCAGGAATCACTTGGTCGAACATTTCCACAACTTCAACTTCAGAACCTAAAGCATTGTATACAGTACCCATTTCTAAACCGATGATACCACCGCCCATAATAAGTAGTTTTTTCGGTACTTCTTTTAATTTAAGTGCATCTGTTGAATCCCAAATACGAGGATCTTCGTGTGGGATAAAGGGTAATTGAACTGGACGAGAACCTGCCGCAATAATGGCATTGTCGAATTTAACAGTCGTTGGGTTTCCATCGCGATCACGCGCAACTAATGTGTGAGAATCGGTAAAAGTCGCTAAACCTTCAACAACAGTCACTTTACGTGCTTTTGCCATTCCCGCTAAACCGCCAGTTAATTTAGCAACAACAGCTTCTTTTCCTGCACGTACTTCATCTAGCTCAATGCGTGGTTCACTAAAATAAATACCATTTTTATTAGCGTGCTTTGCTTCTTCAATTACTTTTGCAACGTGTAATAACGCTTTAGATGGAATACAACCTACGTTTAAACACACCCCACCTAAGGTTGAATAACGCTCAACAATAACAGTTTCTAATCCTAAATCCGCACAACGGAATGCGGCTGAATAACCTGCAGGACCTGCACCAAGTACAACGACTTGGGTTTTAATTTCTTTACTCATTTTTACCTCGTAAAAACGTTCAAAATATTGACCGCACTTTTACGGTCTTTGTAGGATGGGTTTCTGCCCACCAAAGATTTCATTAATCGGTGGGCTTAAAGCCCACCTACAGATTACATTACTAAGCGACGTAAATCTGCTAAAACAGAGCCAAGATAGCTAATGAAACGAGCTCCATCTGCACCATCAATGACACGGTGGTCGAATGATAATGACATTGGAAGAATTAAGCGTGGCGCAAATTCTTTACCGTTCCATACTGGCTCCATTGATGATTTAGACACACCAAGGATAGCTACTTCTGGCGCATTTACGATTGGCGCAAAGTGCGTTGTACCAATACCACCGAGACTTGAAATGGTGAAACAGCCACCTTGCATATCAGATGCAGTCAATTTGCCTTCACGGGCTTTTTTCGATACTTCCATTAATTCACGTGAAAGTTCGATAATGCCTTTCTTGTTCACATTTTTGAATACAGGCACGACTAAGCCATTCGGCGTATCTACTGCGACACCGATGTTAATATATTTTTTCAGGATTAAGCGTTGAGCATCTTCGGTAATTGAGCTGTTGAAACGTGGATACGCTTCTAATGCTTTTGCCACCGCTTTCATAATGAACACAACTGGCGTGATTTTTACACCGAGTTTTTGTTTTTCTGCTAATGCATTTTGTTCTTTACGGAATGCTTCTAAATCCGTGATATCTGCTTTATCAAAGTGAGTAACGTGTGGAATTATTACCCAGTTACGATGTAAGTTAGCACCTGAAATTTTGTTGATACGACTTAATTCAACTTCTTCAATTTCGCCAAATTTACTGAAATCAACTTTTGGCCATGGCAATAAGCCTAATCCAGCACCATTTGCTACACCATTGCCAGTAGTTTGTGCTGTTGCACCGCTTTCATAAGCTTTAACTGCGGTCTTCACATAAGCTTCAATATCTTCTTTAACGATACGACCTTTACGACCAGTACCTTTTACTTTATCTAGATTTACACCAAATTCACGAGCTAAACGACGAATTACTGGTGTTGCGTGTGCATATCCTGTACTTGCTTCTACTTGTTCTTGGCTTAATCCAGATACGTTGTTATTTGATTGAGGTGCTTGTGCAGTAGTAGCAGGAGCTGCTGCCTGTGGTGCTGAAGCTGATGCTGCTGGAGCTGCTGCCTGTGGTGCTGATGTTGAAGCTGATGTTGCTGGAGCTGTACCTGGTACTTCAAAACGCATAATTAATGAACCAGTTGAAACTTTATCGCCTGATTTCACTAAAATTTCTTTTACCACACCGCCGAATGGTGCAGGAACTTCCATTGAGGCTTTATCGCCTTCAACGGTAATTAAAGATTGTTCTTCAGTGATTGTATCGCCAACTGCAACCATAATTTCGGTTACATTGACTTCATCGCCACCAATATCTGGCACATTTACTTCTACAATAGCTGAAGCCGTTGGTGCGCTAGCAACCGCTGGAGCAGTAGGCGCATCAGCTACTGGAGCAGTACCTGCCGCTTCTAATACAAGCATTGGAGTACCAGTTGAAACTTTATCGCCCACTTTCACTAAAATTTCTTTTACAACACCCGCTTCTGGTGCAGGCACTTCCATTGAAGCTTTATCGCCTTCAACGTTAATGATAGATTGATCAACAGAAATGGTATCGCCTACGTTTACCATCACTTCTGTTACGGTAACTTCATCACTACCAATATCAGGAATTTGAATTTGTTTTGACATTTTTTGTTCCTTTTAAAGTGCGGTCATAAAACACAATGTTTTTTGACCGCAGTTTTCATCAATTACGCATAAAGCGGATTGATACGATCTACATTCAAACCGAATTTCGCAATCGCATCTGCAACCACTTGGTTAGATACTGTACCTTCTTTCGCTAATTGAGAAAGTGCAGCAACCACAACATAACGTGCATCAACTTCGAAGTGTTCACGTAAGTTTGCACGGCTATCTGAACGACCGAAACCGTCTGTACCTAATACATGATAGTGCTTACTTGGTACAAATGCACGGATTTGATCAGCATAACTTTTCACATAGTCAGTTGAAGCAACGGTTGGTAAATCAGCTAATACTTGAGTAACATAAGGCACACGTTGTGTCTCTGTTGGGTGTAATAAGTTCCAACGTGCTGCATCATGACCTTCGCGTGCTAATTCATTGAATGAAGGCGCAGAAAATACATCTGAAGTCACACCGTAGTCATTTGCAAGAATTTGTGCCGCTTCACGAACGTGGCGCATAATCGCACCAGAACCTAATAATTGAACGTGACCTTTGCCTTTTTTACCTTCCACTGTTTCAAATTTATATAAACCTTTGCGGATACCTTCTTCCGCACCAGCTGGCATCGCAGGTTGATCCATCACTTCATTTAATGTAGTCATATAATAGAACACATCTTCTTGTTTTTCGCCGTACATACGGTTAATACCGTCTTGCATAATTACAGCGACTTCAAAAGCGAATGATGGATCGTAAGTGATACAGTTAGGAATGATACCCGCTTGAATATGGCTATGACCGTCTTCGTGTTGTAAACCTTCTCCATTTAAGGTTGTACGACCAGAAGTACCCCCTACCATAAAGCCACGAGCTAATTGGTCGCCTGCAGCCCACATCATATCGCCCACACGTTGGAAACCAAACATTGAGTAATAGATGAAGAATGGAATCATCGGTTGGTTATTGACAGAGTACGAGTTCGCTGCTGCTAACCAAGATGCGGTTGCACCTAATTCATTGATACCTTCTTGTAGCACTTGACCATCTTTTGCTTCACGATAGTAAGCCACTAAATCACGGTCTGAAGGTACATAGTTTTGACCATGTGGGTTATAAATACCAACTTGACGGAATAAACCTTCCATACCGAAAGTACGCGCTTCATCCGCAATCATTGGAACGATAGTTTTACCGATGTTTTTATCTTTTAATAAGATGTTTAATGCACGAGTAAACGCCATAGTGGTTGAAATACCACGAGGTTGTTCTTCTAATAATGCTTTAAACTCTTCTAATGCAGGAACTTTATATTCAACATCAAATTTAGTACGACGAGCGGGAACATAACCGTTTAATGCTTTACGGTGACCATGTAAGTATTCATACTCAGGTGTGCCTTCAGCAAATTTAATGTATTCTAATTTTTCTACTTGTTCATCGGTTAATGGTAATTCAAAGAAGTCACGGAAACCTTTAAGGCTTTCGTAAGACATTTTTTTAGATTGGTGAGCGGTATTTTTACTTTCCGCTTCAGGAATTTTATAACCTTTAACTTGATGCGCTAAAATCACAACTGGTTTCGTTGCATTTTGTGCTTTTGCATAGGCTGCATATAATTTTTCGCTATCGTGTGCACCACGGCGTAATGCCCAGATTTCATCATCGGTCATATCAGCAACTAATGCGGCAGTTTCTGGATAACGACCGAAGAAGTGTTCACGAATATATGCACCATCTTTAGATTTAAAGGTTAAATAGTCTCCATCAACCACTTCCATCATTAACTGAGTTAATTTACCTGAAGTATCTTTAGCGAATAATTTATCCCAATCGCTGCCCCATAAAACTTTAATGACTTCCCAGCCAGCACCAGTAAATAATCCTTCTAATTCTTGAACGATTTTACCATTACCATTCACAGGGCCATCTAAACGTTGTAAGTTACAGCTAATAGTGAAAATTAAGTTATCTAATTTTTCACGTGCTGCGAAAGTTAATGCTCCTTTAGACTCAATTTCATCCATCTCGCCATCGCCTAAGAACGCATAAACTTTTTGATCTTTGGTATCTTTTAAGCCACGGTTATCTAAGTATTTTAAGAAACGCGCTTGATAGATGGCGTTTACAGGGCCTAAACCCATAGAAACCGTAGAGAATTGCCAAAATTCAGGCATTAATTTAGGGTGTGGATATGAAGATAAACCGTCCGTAAAGGCTTCTTGACGGAAGTTATCCATTTGTTCTTCAGTTAAACGACCTTCTAAGAATGCACGCGCATACATACCTGGTGCTGCATGGCCTTGGAAGAAAATTAAGTCGCCACCGTTTTTCTCTGTTGCAGCTTTGAAGAAGTGGTTATAACACACTTCATACATTGTTGCTGCAGATTGGAAAGTGGAAATATGCCCACCTAAATCAAGATCTTTCTTCTGACTGCGTAAAACCATTGCGATCGCATTCCAACGTACTGCTGAACGAATACGACGTTCGATGGCGTGATCACCTGGATAAGCAGGTTGTTCAGCCACAGGAATAGTATTCACGTAATCAGTGGTTACCCCTGTTGGCAATGAAACACCACTTGTGCGTGCTTGACCAATAACTTGCTCAACGATATATTGAGCACGTTCAACGCCCTCTTCACGAATTAATGAATCTAATGATTGCAACCAATCTTGTGTTTCGATTGGATCAACGTCATTTTTTAAAATCTCAGACATAGGTTTTCCTTAATCTGTTTTGAGTGAATATTAGTTTAGACAAGGCTAAACACGAATACGGCAATATTTGCTTTTCACAAACATTTAACAAATCTTGTAAATTTTAGAAGATTTTTTGAGATAAAGATAGTGAATTTTCATCAAATCATCATATCAAATCAGCTTTGCCATAAATAATTATTTGAAAGTGCGGTAATTTTTTTGTGTTTTTTTGTTCGCTAAAATAACCAGTAAAATATTGCATTCCATCGGGCTTTGTTTTAAAGTTTTTTCAGATTTTTTTCAAAAAGGACTCAGCAATGCAGACAACAACTCGAACCCTCACTCAACACAAACGTATTGCACTTGTGGCTCACGACAGTTGTAAAAAAAATTTACTGAATTGGACGCAAAAACACAAAGAGGCACTCAAGTCTCATATACTTTATGCAACAGGTACAACAGGGCATATTTTAGAACGAGAAACAGGTTTAAGCATTCAATCTTTATTAAGTGGCCCAATGGGCGGCGATCAGCAACTTGGTGGATTAATCGCAGAAAAGAAAATCGACATGATGATCTTCTTTTGGGATCCAATGAATGCCGCCCCACATGATCCTGATGTGAAAGCCCTTATGCGTATTGCAACAGTGTGGAATATCCCTGTTGCGATTAATCAAAGCTCTGCAGATTTTCTTTTAACTTCAGTTTTATTTGAACAAGATGTGGAAATTGACGTACCAGATTATGAAGGGTATTTAAAAGAGCGGTTAGCTTAAACTGCAACGAAAATTTACCGCACTTTATAGTTGTAGAGTGGGCTTTAGCCCACCAATTAACCATAAAAAATGAATAAAAACGGTGGGCTGAAGCCCACCCTACGATACTGAAAAACGCGAACAAAATTTATCGCACTGTTTTAGTTATCTCCCAAATCCCCCCATTACAAGTATAAAGAGTACCACTTTCAACTGTTCTTCTGGGATTGGCTTGCCGTTTAGTTTCAAGTCGTTATTTTCTAGAGCAAGCGTTAATGTTACGGTTTTGTCCGTGTTTACGATAATGTCATTCACTTCACCTTCGGTAACTAATTCATTCAATCGGTGAACGAAATCTTGCTTTTGGTTTTCTGGTACAAATTTAGATAACAATGAAATCGCAGTTTCTTTGTTCACATCAAAATTGATCGAAAAATCTTTGAATTGTTTGTATAAGCCACTGCGCATTAAATCAAATTTAGGATTTGGCACTAAAGCAATATTTAGATCCAATGCTACTTTGCCTTTTTCATCAGAAATAGAAAGAGGGGTAAATTTAATTTGAGGTTGATTATTCGCAATGGCTATGCCTGCTTGTTGTAATTTTTGCACCAATGTTTTAGATAAAGGCATATCTGAGTCGGCTTTGCCTATTGCAACTAAAATATTTAAAAGTTCTTGTAATGCGTTGCCATCAATATGGTTGAATTCTACATTGTTGGTCACTTTACCTAAGTTGTTACCG
The DNA here is from genome assembly GCF_019703545.1 of Haemophilus influenzae. Lineage (NCBI taxonomy): Bacteria > Pseudomonadati > Pseudomonadota > Gammaproteobacteria > Pasteurellales > Pasteurellaceae > Haemophilus > Haemophilus influenzae. Next base: position 1,224,631 of record NZ_AP018771.1, read on the forward strand.
TTAATATGTAATTCATCCAGATTTGTTTTATTGATGATATTTACTGTATCACCCTCAACTTGTGTAGTTAAATTTGCTTGGCTGTTTTTCTGAATAAGAGAGAATTCTTCGCCACTCTCTGCAGATTCGGTATTTTGCTCAAAATAGCCTATTTTACTATTGATATTCCCACTATAAATAAATGGCCATTTTGTGCTTTGCAACGAGCCTTGTACGACAAGATCTTTTATTTTAATTGATGAAGCGGTTGAAACTGCATGATTAGGGGCATTTGAATTAAATGTATCGACAGATAGCACATAGTTATTTGGTGTATTTTGGTTTAAATCAATATTTAATACGACATTTGACCAATCAAAATCTGTCTTAGATTGCTCATTGTGATATTGCCCCGATGCAAGTTTTAATTCCGCATTACCGCTTAATGAATAATTCATTGCGAAATTCAGTTGTAACGGTTTCTCTGATTCTGTGATATCAAAGAATGCCTGAGTTGTTGCATTTTTTCCTAATAATGTTTGGCTTGAAAAAATGGCTGGAACAAAATTCAGTTTTGCCACACGATCAAGCGGCAAAGGCCCGTGATAAAGTGTTGATGATAAAGGAATAATGATCGTTTCATTTGCCTTGTGAATTTCTATTTGATCTTGAATGTGAGAGGCAAATAATCCTCTTTCAAATTTTATATTTTTATAAAAAATTTTACTTTCTTCTAATGCCTCAGTTTTGGTAAATAGTTGATTTAACTGTTTTAGTTGATATAAATATTCTTCTTCAGCTTTTTTCCCTGTAAACCATGCACTTGTGCACCAAACGGCAGCAAGGGCAACCACTACGCCTGCAGCAATTTTTGATTTTTTCATTTATTTCTTTCCTATTTTAAAGTAAAAATTTTCGCCAAATTTATCACAAATCCCTTTTTCTTGCCTGAAAATTTTTGTTTTCCCTTTGAACTTCATCATTTGAGACTTATTTTGAAAAACAAGAACGGAAATTACCGCACTTTAAGAAATAAAAAATTTTTAAAATTTTCTCTTGAAATGCGAAAGAATATCCACATCTTAAAACTCGTAATAAATTACCCTGAATTTTAAAATTTTTACTAGGAGTACAAAATGGGAAAAATTATTGGTATTGACTTAGGTACAACAAACTCTTGTGTAGCTGTAATGGACGGCGACAAAGCTCGCGTTATTGAAAATGCAGAAGGGGCACGTACTACTCCGTCAATCATTGCATATACAGATAATGAAACCTTAGTTGGTCAGCCAGCAAAACGCCAAGCAATCACTAACCCGAAAAATACATTGTTTGCGATTAAACGTTTAATTGGTCGTCGTTTTGAAAGTGAAGAAGTTCAACGCGATATTAAAATTATGCCTTTCGAAATTACTCGTGCTGACAATGGTGATGCTTGGGTAAATGTAAAAGGCGATAAATTAGCACCGCCACAAATCTCTGCTGAAGTGTTGAAAAAAATGAAAAAAACGGCAGAAGATTTCTTGGGCGAGTCTGTAACAGAAGCGGTAATTACCGTTCCTGCATACTTTAACGATGCACAACGTCAAGCAACGATTGATGCAGGTAAGATCGCTGGTTTAGACGTTAAACGTATCATTAATGAACCAACAGCGGCTGCGTTAGCGTTCGGTTTAGGTTCAAGTAAAGAGAACCAAGTGATCGCAGTTTACGACTTAGGTGGTGGTACATTCGATATTTCAATCATCGAAATTGATAACTTTGATGGCGAACAAACTTTCGAAGTATTGGCAACGGGGGGTAACACTCACTTAGGCGGGGAAGACTTTGATAACCGTGTAATTGATTACATCATTGATGAATTCAAAAAAGAACAAAATATTGATTTACGTAATGATGCAATGGCATTACAACGTGTGAAAGAAGCGGCAGAGAAAGCAAAAATTGAACTTTCATCAGCGCAATCTACCGAAGTCAATTTACCTTACATCACTGCAGATGCGACTGGCCCTAAACACTTAGCATTAAATATCACTCGTGCAAAATTAGAAGCATTGGTAGAAGATTTAGTGGCAAGCTCAATTGAGTCACTCAAAACTGTATTAAAAGATGCTGGTAAAGGTGTAAGTGAAATCCACGATATTATTCTTGTGGGTGGCCAAACTCGTATGCCACTTGTACAACAAAAAGTTGCTGAGTTCTTCGGCAAAGAAGCACGTAAAGATGTAAACCCTGATGAAGCGGTGGCAATCGGTGCGGCAGTACAAGGTGGTGTATTAAAAGGCGATGTGAAAGACATTCTTTTATTAGATGTTACTCCATTATCACTTGGTATCGAAACCATGGGTGGCGTGATGACCACTTTAATTGAGAAAAACACCACGATTCCAACCAAAAAATCGCAAGTATTCTCAACAGCAGAAGATAACCAAAGTGCGGTAACTATTCACGTTCTTCAAGGCGAACGTAAACGTGCGGCAGACAATAAATCTTTAGGTCAATTCAACCTAGAAGGTATTAATCCTGCACCACGTGGTATGCCACAAATCGAAGTAACATTTGATATCGATGCAAACGGCGTAATCAACGTATCGGCAAAAGATAAAAATACGGGTAAAGAGCAACAAATTCGTATTCAAGCATCTTCTGGTTTATCTGATGAAGAAATTCAACAAATGGTGCGTGATGCAGAAGCAAATGCTGATGCAGACCGTAAATTTGAAGAAGTGGTTCAAGCGCGTAACCAAGCAGATGGTATTGCTCACGCAACACGTAAACAAATAGCAGAAGCTGGCGATGCATTGAGTGCCGCAGACAAAGAGAAAATTGAAGCAGCAGTCTCTGAGCTTGAAACAGCGGCAAAAGGCGAAGATAAAGCAGAAATTGAAGCGAAAATTGAAGCGGTAATTAAAGCCTCTGAACCATTAATGCAAGCTGCTCAAGCAAAAGCTCAACAAGCTGGTGGCGAGCAACCACAGCAATCATCAGCAAAAGATGATGGCGTGGTGGATGCTGAATTTGAAGAAGTGAAAGATAATAAATAATTCACCGCTCTTCTTAACATAAACAAAGGGCGTGGAAACACGCCCTTTTGGTGTATTTATTTTCAGCAACAAATTACAAAATTACTATGGCAAAAAAAGATTATTACGAAGTCCTTGGCTTACAAAAAGGGGCGAGTGAAAATGACATTAAACGTGCTTATAAACGTTTAGCGTCTAAACATCACCCTGATAAAAACCAAGGCAGTAAAGAAGCAGAAGAAAAATTCAAAGAAATTAATGAAGCTTATGAAGTATTAGGCGACGATCAAAAACGCGCAGCCTACGATCAATATGGCCACGCAGCCTTTGAACAAGGTGGTGGCGCAGGTGGTTTCGGTGGCGGCTTTGGTGGTGCTGATTTCGGCGATATGTTCGGCGATATTTTTGGCGATATTTTCGGTGGCGGTGGACGTGGTCGTCAGCGCGTTGTTCGTGGCGAAGACTTACGTTATGACTTAGAAATTACTTTGGAAGAAGCTGTAAAAGGTACAACCAAAGATATTCAAATCAATACTCTTGCACATTGTGATAGCTGTGGTGGTTCTGGGGCTGAAAAAGGTTCTAAAGTGGAAACTTGTCCGCATTGCCACGGTTCTGGTCGAATTCGTCGTCAGCAAGGTTTCTTCGTATCTGAAAGTATTTGTCCAACTTGTCATGGTAGCGGTAAGAAAATTGAAAAACCTTGTCGCAGCTGTCATGGAGAAGGGCGAGTTCATAAGAAAGAAAATCTTTCAGTAAAAATTCCTGCAGGCGTAGATACGGGCAATCAACTTCGTTTAGCTGGAAAAGGCGCAGCGGGCGAAAATGGTGCGCCAGCTGGCGATTTGTATGTGGTCATTCACGTAAGAGAACATCATATTTTTGAACGTGATGGTTCTAATCTTTACTGCGAAGTACCAATTAGCTTTGCAATTGCGGCATTAGGTGGGGAAATTGAAGTGCCAACTTTAGATGGTAGAGTGAAGCTTAAAATTCCTGCAGAAACCCAAACTGGAAAATTATTCCGTATGCGAGGCAAAGGTGTCGCCTCTACACGTAGTGGCTATGCGGGCGATTTGATTTGCCGTATTGTGGTAGAAACGCCAGTTAATTTAACCAGCGAACAAAAAGAATTACTCCACAAACTTGAAGAAAGTTTACAAGGTAAAGATTTAAGTAAACATGCACCAAAATCTTCAGGATTTTTGGACGGTGTGAAAAAATTCTTTGATAATTTGGGTAAGTCTGACAAATAAAGATAATAAAAAAGTCCGCTTTTGCGGACTTTTTTATATGCGAATAATCTCTTTCAAAAATTACCGCACTTTTTGTGCTTTTTGTTCAATGGCACTATTTGCGAACCGTATATTCTCCTTCACACACCCATTTATAACTCGTTAATGCTTCTAATCCCATTGGGCCACGAGCGTGAAGTTTTTGGGTACTCACGGCAACTTCTGCGCCTAATCCAAATTGTCCGCCATCAGTAAAGCGGGTACTTGCATTCACATAAACGGCAGCTGCATCGACTTGATTAATAAATTGACGGGCTAGGTTTTGTGAAGCGGTTAAAATACTTTCAGAATGTTGCGTACCATATTGGCGGATATGATCAATAGCAGCATGAATATCTTCCACAACAACCACATTCAAATCCAATGATCCCCATTCTTCGCGTAATTCTTTTTCTGTCACTTCGCAGACATTCGCACCCGCTTGTTTTAATATATTAAGTGCGGTGGATTTTGCGTGATATTTTACGTTTTTGGCAGCGAGATGAGAGACGAGTTTTGGTAAAAATTCTTCAGCAATAGAATGTTGAACTAACAATGTTTCCAATGTGTTACAGGTGCTTGGACGCTGTGTTTTAGCGTTATCAATAACAAAAATTGCTTTATTTTGATCCGCACTTTCTTCAACGAAAGTATGGCAAACACCCACGCCACCTACAATAACAGGAATAGTTGAATGTTGTTTACACAATTCATGTAAACCCGCACCACCACGAGGAATAATCATATCCACATAGCGATCTAGTTTTAATAATTGCATAACGAGTTCACGGTTTGGATCGGTAATGGCTTGTACAGCAAATTTTGGTAAGCCTGCTTGCTCTAAAGCATTTTGCACAACTTCGATTAAGATCTTGTTAGAAAATTGTGTTTCCTTACCGCCGCGTAAAATCACTGCATTACCCGTTTTAAGGCAAAGACTTGCCACATCAATGGTTACATTTGGGCGAGCTTCATAAATTGTGCCAATGACACCGAGCGGCGTGCGTATGCGTTCGATTTTAAGTCCGCTATCCAATGTACCGCCGTCTATGATTTTCCCCACAGGATCTGCAAGTGAAATAACGTGGCGTACATCATTAGCAATGCCTTGTAAACGCTCTTGCGTGAGCAGTAAGCGATCAATCAAGGCATCCGATAATTCATTTTGTTTGGCAAGTTCAATATCTTTTGCGTTTTCGGCTAAGATAAGTGGTGCTTGTTGTTCGAGTTGTTCTGCAATAATGGATAATGCACGATTTTTTTCAGCAGTGGTGAGTTGAGCCAAGATAAATGCTGCATCTTTGGCTTGTTTACCCATTTGTTCTAACATAGTTATTCCCTTTATTGTATTTATTTCTTTTTATTTGGCAGCTTATCTTGTTCTTCCGATGTGAGTTCTTGGTAATTAAACACTGGCAAACCCCATTCGAAATGAATAGCTAAAAGACGTAAAGTAAAGCTGCTAATAAGTGTGAGTAACACGGCAAGTGTATGTTCTACTTGAAGTGTGCTTAATGCGTAATAAGTCAGCGTGGCAAATAGCGCAATGCTGGCATAGAGTTCTTTTTGAAATACGAGAGGAATTCGATTGCATAGCATATCGCGTAGAACTCCGCCAAAGGCACCCGTAATACAACCTGCAATACAAACAATAGTGAGGCTATGTCCCATATCCATTGCAATTTGTGCACCAATAATGGAATACACCACTAAACCCATCGCATCGAGCACCAAGAAAATAGTGCGAAAGTAGCGCATAAAATGATTGATGAATGGTGCAACATATACGGTAATTACCGCCGCACTTGCCACCATTAAAAAATATTCTGGGTGCTTAACCCAGCCGAGAGGATAATGCCCAAGCAGTACATCACGCACAGAACCGCCACCAATGGCAGTGACGGATGCGATAATGATCACGCCAAAAATATCCATTTTTTCACGACCAGCGGCGAGTGCGCCTGTCATTCCTTCAGCGGTGATACCGATGATATATAAAATACTAAGTAACATTCATGTACCTAAGTGCGGTTAAAATTGGTTTCATTCTACTTTAAAATTTAATGAATTTTTAGCATAATGGCGCATTATTTTTTCAGACGTCAAAATTATGTCAGAACAATCTTCTAAATATATCGCGGCATTGCTTGCGGTATTATCGATCTCAATGGTGCTTGGCATCGATCTATTTATTTTTTCTTTGCAATCTGAAAAGCAAACAATGCCTCATTTAGGTGTAGGCGTGTTGGTTGCACAGTTAATTTCGTTATTGGTGTTTTATCGTGGCGAAATTTGCCCAGGGCAGCGTGGTCGTTTAATCAAAGTGAATCTGACTTTTGCTATTTATTGGGCAGTGTGGTTGCTGATAAGCCTATTACAAAATAATCACACGCTTACTAACGTGATGAGCGTATGTGGTCTTTCTGTCGTGTATTTTATTTGGAAACAACCCAAAACTGAAAAAATTCGTAACAGTTTTTTATTGATGGCTGCATTAATTGCGGGTTTAGGTTGTTTGAGTTATTTAATGATTTTTACCGTGCTTCCTGCGAGTGATTTTGCTGAATATAACCCTTTTGCACCAATTTTATCTGGCGTGATTTTAGCAAATCTTGCACTTGTTATTGCACGAAATCGTTTACAAGGTTTTATAGCATTGTTGCCCTTAGCAATGATTATATTGCTTGCTCTAAATGCTTTGGCAATGTTCTTATTTTTACTTTTAAATGGCATGGAAAGTGCGGTTAATTCTGAGAGTGTTTTTGCCTACATCATTTATTTTGTTTGCCATTTTGTGATTGCGGCTATTCTGATTCTGCATAGTTTCCAAAAGTGGAAATTATCTACCAATAGTTTATTTATCCTATTATTTATTGCTGTTTGCTTGCCGTTATGGATGGTTTTTGTTTAATAAAGAAAACAATCATTGCGCCGTGGGGAATTTACCCACGGCTTTTAAGATTTCGGCTGGTTAGAAAGTAATACGCCAACACGGAAATCACGACACATGCCCCCATAGTAAAGAGCATTGGTGCGGCAGTATCCATTTTCATTGACGCGACTAAACTTCCCATAATTGCACCCACTGCAAAACGTACGCTACCAATCAAAGAATTTGTTGTTCCCGCCATTTGAGGACATTTTTCTAAAGCTGATGCCATTGCATTTGATGAAATCACTGGGTTTGGACCGACGAAAAAGGCGACGCCAATTGCCATTGGCCAAAAACCAAGATCTAAAAGTGCGGTCAAAATTAGCCACATTCCAGAAAGGAATTGAATTGCGAGGGCTATCCGTAACATTGTTTCTGCGCCCACTTTAGTGACAAATCGGCTATTCAAAAAGGAGGCAAAGATCATCGTAACGATATTCATCATAAAGAAATAACCGAACTGATCGACGGGAACGCCATAAATGCCGATATAGACAACTGATCCTGCAGTCACAAAAGCAAACAACCCGCCAAAGCTAAAAGAGGCGGCAAACATATAGCCAAGCACTTCTTTTTGCTTCCAAAGCAGAAGGAAATTGCGAGCGATAATATTTAAGCGCAGCGGAATGCGATTTTCTTTTTTATGGGTTTCTGGAATGATGAAAAAGACCAATGTAGCGGCTAATAATCCCACGAGCGAAATAACGTAAAAAATTGCGTGCCAGTGAAAAAACTTGACGATGTAACCCCCAATAATTGGCGCAACTAAAGGCGCAAGCATAAACACTAACGTAATGGTGGACATCACTTTGGATAGCTGATCTTTACTAAATAAATCACGCAATAATGCGCCAGAAAGTACAACAGGTGCGGCACCAAAGAAACCTTGCACAAAACGAAGTGCGGTAAAATTTCCAACTGAATTTATTTCGGTAAGCACTAAAGCTGTTAATGCGCCCACAATAACACCGAGTAAAATGATCGGTTTTCGTCCGAAACTATCACCAAAAGGCCCCCAAAAAAGCTGACCAAACGCCATGCCATAAGCAAAAGAGGTGAGCGTGTGTTGTACTTGTTCTGGACTCACGCCGAGATCTTTCGCAATTTCTAAAAAAGACGGCAAATACATATCCACGCCAAAGGGCGGTAGCATAGAGAGAATACCGAGGGTAAGAATAAAGATGAAAGTCGATTTTTGTTGATTCATATTATTTTACTAACTTTTCAATTTCACTTTGAGTTAATGGGCGGTATTCGCCTTCTTCTAAGGATTCATCCAACACTACATCACCAATTTTCCAGCGATGTAATCCAACGACTTTATTCCCAAGTGCGGCAAACATACGTTTTACTTGATGATAACGACCTTCAGAAATGGTCAGATTCACATTGTAATCATCTAAAATTTCTAATTTTGCTGGTTTAGTGGGCTCTTTTTCTCCGCGTAATAAAATACCTTCCGAACAAGCCGCTGCATAATTTTCTTCTACAGGATCAGCTAATGTCACCAAATATGTTTTTTCACAATGATGCTTTGGGGAAGTAATACGATGTGACCATTGTCCATCATCAGTAAGCAATACGAGACCTGTCGTATCCACATCTAAGCGACCTGCGCTATGTAATTTTCCAGCTAAAGGGTAATCGAAAAATTGATAAATAGTTGGATAGTCGCCGTCATCATTAGAACAAACACAGCCTTGTGGTTTATGCAACATAAAATACTGGCCTTCTTCGATCCAAGTTAATAATTCATCTTCAAAATAAATTTCGTCTTCTTGTGAAATTTGAACCGAACCACTTTTGACAATTTCACCATTAATTTTTACCGCACTTTGACGGATCGCTTTTGTTGCTTGAGAACGCGTTAAGCCCGTATTTTCAGCAATAAATTTATCTAATCTCATTATGTTTTCTCTTGTTAAAATTCGCTAGGCATTGTACAGGTTTTTGCTTTTAGAACGAAACAAAAAAGGCTGCAATGCAGCCTTTATCTATTAAGCTTGGTTAAACCACTTCAGGTAATCGAATTGATCGTAATATTTTTTCCCATTCCAGCCAGAAAATTCAAAAATATCGCCCACCTGATTTTGCTTCTCGAAGCCTTTTATATAATAAGCCGATTTAAAAGCTGGATAGGGCTTGTGAGTAAAAATCACTTTATTTTTGAAAGGGAGTTGATCAAAAAGTTGAATGTCTTTTTCGGTCACGCCGTCTCGATCTGCCATCATAATAAAAAGATTGTCTAACTTCATTCGTGACGTGCGAAGTTGCCATTTTTCATTGGCTTCTTGCTCACTGTGATAATGCATAAAATGAATTTCAAGATCGGCAAGTTTTCCCACTGGATAACTTTTTTCTGTTTGTACGAATGTGAGAGGTTGAGTACGGTAGAAATCCATATTTTGTAAATAACGCAAAAAATCCTGTGGCGAGAGATAGAGATTCACAAAAGGGGAATTAAACGGCTGGTGCAAATCATGTAAGATAAAAGCACCCATACAATTGGCAGAAATGACAGTCATGCCTTGATTTGTTAGTTTACGTTGCAGAGTGCGATTAATGAAAAATCTTTGGCATTTATTCACCGCACTTTTAATTTTTTGAAATGGATTCATTTTCTCATCCTTTATGCTTTTGTTGCGAAAATCCTACCTTTTTTGCTGAAAAATGAAAAGTCTAGCTAATGCCTCGCATCAAAAAAATTTTGTTATAAAGTTGTAAGAATTTGCAGTTCGTCACAATTTTTTGAATAAAAAACAGATATAATCGACGCAATATTTCAATCCTGTTTCAAGAAAATGGAGCACTTATTATGACCGAACAATTACGTCAAGCAGCCTTGGATTTCCACGAATTTCCAATTCCTGGAAAAATCGAAGTTACCCCAACAAAATCACTCGCAACACAACGCGATCTGGCTTTAGCTTATTCACCGGGTGTGGCAGAGCCTTGTTTAGAAATTGAAAAAGATCCTGCCGCCTCTTACAAATATACCGCGCGTGGCAATTTAGTAGCGGTGATTTCCAATGGTACAGCGGTACTTGGGCTTGGCAATATTGGCGCGCTTGCCGGCAAACCCGTAATGGAAGGGAAGGGCGTATTGTTCAAAAAATTTGCAGGCATTAACGTGTTTGATATTGAAGTGAATGAGCATGATCCCGATAAACTTGTGGATATTATTGCCTCGTTAGAGCCAACTTTCGGTGGAGTGAACTTAGAAGATATTAAAGCACCAGAATGTTTCTATATTGAACAAAAATTGCGTGAGAGAATGAATATTCCTGTATTCCATGATGACCAGCATGGCACGGCGATCATTAGTGCGGCCGCGATCATCAATTCTCTTCGTATTGTAGGTAAAAAAATTGAAGATGTTCGACTTGTTGCTTCTGGTGCGGGTGCAGCATCAATTGCGTGTTTGAACTTATTACTTTCTTTAGGTATGAAACGTGAAAATATCACAGTTTGCGACTCGAAAGGCGTGGTATATAAAGGCCGTGATGACAAAATGGATCAAACCAAAAAAGATTATGCAATTGAAGATAATGGCTGGCGTAAACTTGGCGATGCGATGCCAAATGCAGATATTTTCTTAGGTTGTTCTGCGGCTGGTGCGCTTACGCAAGATATGGTTAAAAGTATGGCTGCGCATCCAATTATTCTTGCTTTAGCTAATCCAAATCCTGAAATTACCCCACCAGAAGCAAAAGCAGTTCGTCCTGATGCGATTGTATGTACAGGCCGTTCTGATTATCCAAACCAAGTAAATAACGTGCTTTGTTTCCCATTCATTTTCCGTGGTTCATTAGATGTGGGCGCAACCACTATTAATGAAGAAATGAAACGTGCGGCAGTTTATGCCATTGCTGACCTTGCATTAGAAGAGCAAAACGAAGTGGTAACCTCTGCTTACGGTGGAGAAGGGGCAACATTTGGTGCGGATTATGTGATTCCTCGTCCATTTGATCCTCGCTTGATTGTGCGTATTGCACCAGCGGTAGCAAAAGCTGCGATGGAGTCTGGCGTGGCAACTCGTCCGATTCAAAATTGGGATATTTATATTGACCAACTCACTCAGTTTGTTTACAAAACCAACTTGTTTATGCGTCCTATTTTCAGCCAAGCAAAAGCGGCAAAACAACGCATTATTTTAGCGGAAGGGGAAGAAAATAAAGCATTACACGCTACCCAAGAAGTGATTTCAATGGGCTTGGCAAATCCAATTTTAATTGGTCGCCGCAGTGTGATTGAAGAAAAAATTAAAAAACTTGGTTTACGTTTAACTGCAGGTGTGGATTTCGAAATTGTGGATAACGAAGATAATCCTCGCTATGAAGAATGTTGGAAACACTATTACGAACTTACTAAACGTAAAGGCATTACACCTGCGATTGCAAAACGTGTCGTGCGTTCTAACACTACCGTATTAGCTTCTACATTGCTTAGCTTAGGTTATGCAGACGCTTTAGTATGTGGTTTATTTGGTTCATACGGAAAACACCTTGCATCTATTCGCGATATTATTGGCTTAAAAGACGGCGTGAAAACTGCCGCTGCTTTAAATAGTCTTGTATTACCGACGGGTAACGTATTCTTAACAGATACTCACGTAAACAGTAATCCTACAGCAGAAGAATTAGCTGAAATTACCTTAATGGCAGCAGAAGAAATTCATCGTTTTGGTATTGAACCTGCAGTTGCATTGCTTTCTCATTCTAATTTTGGTTCATCTGATTCATTAGGCGCACCAAAAATGCGCGAAGTATTACAGATCGTCAAAGAGCACAATCCACATTTAATGATCGATGGGGAAATGCGTGGCGATTTAGCGATGAATGAAGCTCACCGAAAAGAAGTCATGCCTGATAGCCCATTGAAAGGAAGCGCAAATTTATTAGTGTTCCCTGATTTGAGTGCATCACGTATTAGTTATAGCTTATTACGCAGCACCACTACGGCAATTACCGTTGGCCCGATCTTAATGGGTATGAATAAATCTGCGCATATTCTTAATCCAGGTGCATCTGTTCGTCGTATTATCAATATGATTGCCTATGCAGCAGTGAAAGCACAACAAGAGTAATCGAAAAAAAGTGCGGTGAATTTTTATTAAATTTCCGTCGTTTACTTAACAAAGCCTCGATTTTTCTCGAGGCTTTATTTTCTAGTGAATGTGTTTACATTTGAGATTGAGTAAAACTATGCGAAAATTGACCGCACTTTAAGACTTTTGTTGTGTCGAAAAGGAACCGACCGATAGACAGTTGCCTATCTTTCTTTAATTTAATACGGCTTGGATGTCGTTGTGTTAGTGGTTTTTACAATGAAAAAAGCACATTTTCCTTTATTCCCCATCTTCACATTCGTGTTGATTAATCTTATTCTACTTTCTTTATCGCGTTTTGGACTTGCGGTATGGCAATCAGAGCGTGTATCCGCCGTAGATGGCTGGTTGCAATTATTTTTGCAAGGTGTACGAATGGATGTTGTGGCACTTTGTTATTTATTTGGCGTACCAGCATTGCTCACAACGTTATTTCATAGCAGTAAAGTTTGGGTAAAAATTTTACGCCTATGGCTAACCCTTGGCAGTGTGTTTATTATCTTTATGGAAATTGCCACACCTGCCTTTATTGAAACCTACGATTACCGCCCAAATCGTTTATTTATCGAATATCTGATTTATCCGAAAGAAGTTTTTTCAATGCTTGCGGAAGGGCATTTAAGTGCGGTGATTTTTAGCCTTGTTTTCACGATTTTAGCTGCCGTGATTTATTGGAAAATTTCTGGTTGGGCAGTCAAAAATTTACGTTCAATGAGTTGGAAACTTCGCCCTGTGATTGCTTTGCTTGTGATTGTCGTGAGCTTCCTTGGCGCGCGTTCAAGTTTTCAACACCGTGGTATTAACCCCGCCATGGTGGCATTTTCTTCTGATGCGTTAGTTAATTCCTTGGTGCTTAATTCGGGCTATTCCGTCATTTATGCGGCACAGCAATTTAAAGATGAAGAAAAATCTTCAGAAATGTACGGAAAAATGGATGCAGATGAAATGTTTCGTATTGTTAAAGCTAGCCGTGGCCGTCCAGAAAGTGATTACATTTCAGATAAATACCCAACTTTAACGAAAAATGTCGCGACTTATCAGGGGAAACCTAAAAATATCGTGATTTTGCTACAAGAAAGTCTCGGTGCTCAGTTTATTGGAACACTCGGTGGCAAACCTCTTTCTCCAAATGTGGATCAGCTCGCAAAAGAAGGGTGGTTATTTGAAAATCTTTATGCAACAGGCACACGTTCAGTGCGAGGTATTGAAGCAACAACGGCTGGTTTTACGCCAACGCCAGCTCGTGCAGTGGTGAAACTTAATAATGCCCAAAGTGGTTTCTTTACTATTGCGGATTTATTACATAAACAAGGCTATAACACTTCCTTTATTTATGGTGGCGAAAAGCACTTCGACAATATGGCGAGCTTTTTCTATGGCAATGGTTTTAAAGATATTTGGGATCAACAAGATTACCAAAATCCAAAATTTACTGGCACTTGGGGCGTGAGTGATGAGGATTTATTTGATAAAGCCAATGAAACTTTCACGAAATTACAAAATGAAGGTAAACCGTTTTTTAGTTTAGTATTTAGCTCCAGCAATCACGATCCATTTGAATATCCAGATGGCAAGATTGAGCTTTATGAGCAACCAAAAGCCACTCGTAATAACGCAGCAAAATATGCGGATTATGCGTTAGGTCATTTCTTTAAAATGGCAAAACAGTCTAATTATTGGAAAGATACGATTTTCTTAATTGTTGCGGATCACGATTCTCGTGTAGGCGGAGCAAGTCTTGTGCCGATTAAGCATTTCCATATTCCAGCCTTGATTCTTGGTAATGGCATTTCGCCACGCCGTGACAGCCGTCTTGTGAGTCAAATTGATATGCCAACCACATTGCTTTCTTTAGCAGGCGTCAGTGGCAATTATCCCATGATTGGTTTTGATTTAACGCAAGATGTAAACCCAGATCGTGCTTTTATGCAATACGATCAAACTCAAGCAATGCTGAAAGGCAATAATGATGTAGTGATTCAAATGCCAAATAAAGCAGCACAAGGTTATCATTATGATAAATCAACAGAAACTTTAACGCCAAAAGAGGTGCCTGATGCAATGAAAAAAGAGGCATTAGCTCACGCTTTATTAGGCAGTTATTTATATAAAAATCGCTTGTATTCTTCAGGTGAAAAAAAATAAACGGAATGCCAGCTTAAGCTGGCGTTTCTTTTAGTTATCAAAAACAAACTGTTCACGCAATTGATGTAATTGATCGCGAATTGCCGCGGCTTTTTCAAATTCCAAATCTTGCGCAAATTTATACATTTGTTGTTCCAATTTTTTGATTTGTTGTTGATATTCTTTGGCATTTTTCGGTGCATTATAAAGTGCGGTTGGTTCTGCCGCCATTTTTCCACGTTGTTTATTGGCTTTCGCTTTTTGGTTTGCACCTTGCCCAATATCTAATAATTCACCGACTTTCTTATTCAATGCTTGTGGCACAATGCCATGTTCTTCATTGTATTTTATTTGTTTTTCACGACGACGATTAGTTTCGGTGATGGCTTTTTCCATGGATTTTGTGATGCTATCTGCATATAAAATCGCTTTACCATTTAAGTTTCGTGCAGCACGACCGATGGTTTGAATTAAAGAACGTTCGGAACGCAAAAATCCTTCCTTGTCTGCATCTAAAATCGCCACAAGAGACACTTCTGGAATATCTAAACCTTCACGTAATAAGTTAATTCCAACCAATACATCAAATTCGCCTAAACGCAAATCACGGATAATTTCGACGCGTTCCACGGTATCAATATCAGAATGTAGATAACGCACACGAATTCCATGTTCATCTAAATAATCCGTTAAATCTTCCGCCATTTTTTTAGTGAGTGTTGTGACTAAAACTCGCTCATTTTTATCTGCTCTTTGGCGAACTTCGGAAAGTAAATCATCCACTTGAATAGACACTGGACGAATTTCAATAAGCGGATCAAGCAAACCAGTGGGGCGAACCACTTGATCGATGATTTCACTGCCTGATTTTTCTAATTCATAAGGTCCTGGTGTTGCGGAAACATAAATGGTTTGCGGAGCTAAGCGTTCAAATTCCTCAAAGCGTAACGGACGATTATCCAAGGCGGATGGCAAACGGAAACCATATTCGACTAAGGTTTCTTTACGTGAACGGTCGCCACGATACATTCCACCAATTTGAGGCACAGTTACATGAGATTCATCAATAATTAAAATAGCATCAGAGGGCATGTAATCAAATAATGTTGGTGGTGGTTCGCCCTCATTTCTGCCCGATAAATAGCGAGAGTAGTTTTCAATGCCCGAGCAATAGCCCAATTCATTCATCATTTCAATATCAAATTGGGTACGTTGGCTGATACGTTGTTCTTCTAAAAGTTTGTGTTGTTTAATGAAGTATTCACGGCGTGATACCAGTTCTTTTTTGATGTTTTCTATCGCATCTAAAATACGTTCTCTTGGCGTAACATAGTGAGTTTTAGGATAGATCGTAAAACGTGGGACAGCACCAAAACTACTGCCAGTGAGCGGATCAAATAAACTTAAACGCTCGATTTCATCATCAAATAATTCAATACGCACCGCACGATCATCAGATTCCGCAGGGAAAATATCAATAATTTCTCCACGAACACGGAAAGTTCCACGCTGAAATGCTTGATCATTGCGGGTATATTGTAATTCCGCTAACTTCGCTAAAATTTGGCGTTGATCGATAATGGCACCTTGTTGTAAATGCAACATCATTTGTAAATAGCTATCAGGATCGCCCAAACCATAAATTGCAGAAACAGACGCTACCACGATGGTATCTCGACGTTCTAGAAAAGATTTCGTCGCAGAAAGTCGCATTTGTTCAATTTGATCATTAATAGATGCATCTTTTTCAATAAATGTATCACTGCTCGGCACATAGGCTTCTGGCTGATAATAATCATAGTAAGACACAAAATATTCCACCGCATTTTCTGGAAAAAAAGCTTTCATTTCTGCATAAAGCTGAGCAGCAAGGGTTTTATTCGGTGCAAGTAACATCGCTGGGCGATTTAATTGAGCGATTACATTGGCGATAGTAAACGTCTTCCCCGAGCCTGTTACCCCGAGCAAAGTTTGATGCGCCAAACCATCCGTTAAATTTTCAGCCAATTTTTCGATAGCTTGTGGCTGATCGCCAGAGGGACGAAAGTCGGAATGCAGAATGAATGGTTTTGTGTTGATTTTTTCAGACATAAAGTGCGGTTGGTTTTTTGATAGTTTTGAATAATGCCTATTTTAGCATATTTAATATGTAAAATTGATCAGGCAAAAATCTAAGTTTTACACAGACTTAGCGATGTCAAGAGGAAGATGTCACAAATTCATTAAAAAAACTTTAAATTTTTACTAGACAAAACTTAACTTATTGATTTTAAATTAAAATTTAATTTTAGGCTAATCTATAATCAAGATCGAATAATCCTTGTAAGAACAAGGGATCCGCAAAATTTTAAAAAGTTAATCCACAAAGTTATCCACAGGCTCTGTGGATAGAAAAATAAATATTAGGTGGGTATATAAAAGATGAGGAAATTTTTTATTTTTTATGAAATTTTTTTAAATTTTGCATTGACAAGCTAACTATCGATCATTAAAATTCGCGCCCTGTTCCTTGTGATACAAAGTTTATTCCTCCTTAGTTCAGTCGGTAGAACGGTGGACTGTTAATCCATATGTCGCTGGTTCAAGTCCAGCAGGAGGAGCCAATTTTTCTTTTGGTTTAGAGTTTGTTTGTCTCCTTTTACAAATTCTAAATTAGCAACCAAAAGATTTTTAGCCCATCATGTTGATGGGCTTTATTTTTAACTTCAAAATAGGATTTTGCTTCCGCCAGTTGAGATGGTTGTGCCGTATAACAAGCTCAAGGCAAAAAATAGCATTATTCCACCAGCGATTAGTTTCACGATGCTTTCGCTTTTTCCTTTCGTATTTTTTGAACTATACCAATGCCCTAAGTGGATTGCGGTATTTCGTGCATAACGTACAATTCCTGCGAAGGCTGACAGCATAAGCCCCGTGCCGAAAGACATGGCTAATACAGCTAAAATTCCCCAGCTATAAAGATCAAGCATATAAGCTAAAAATAAAACGAAAATTGCACCACTACATGGGCGCATGCCAATTGTTAAAATCACGAGAAATTGTGATTTTAGATTGGTTGCTTGTGCAGTTTGTGTGGGGCTTGGCAAATGTTGGTGTCCGCAACTACAAGTGTTTGGTTGAAAAGTGCGGTTATTTTTCACCGCACTTTTTTCGTGTAGAGGGAGGGGATTGAGGGATTTAATGGTTAATTTAGCTTTTTTACGATAGGCACGTAGACCTTGCCAAATCCAATAACAGCCGAGAAATACCAATAATAGCAAGGCAGTTCGTTCTAACCAAAGCTGACTTAATTTGAAATAACGTGATGAAAGATTTAGCACTACAACAAGCAATGTTGTTGCTGTAATCGCGACAATGCCTTGCATTAAGGATGAAAGTAAGCTCAAGATAGTGCTTTGTTTTAATTGGCTTTCATGCGTGGAAAGATAGCTGGCAATAATAAATTTGCCGTGTCCTGGCCCGAGGGCATGGAGTACGCCGTAAACAAAGCTGACGAAAATAAGTGTGATGCCTGCCTTGATGCTATTATTTTGAATTTGATGTAAATTTTCCGAAATAAGTTGATTAAAATCTTTTTGCCATGCAGCAATATGTAAGAAAAACCAAGGGGAAAAATAGACAAGTAAGGCGAGTGCAATCACTAATAACACGAGCCCAGTTTTATATTTTTTCATTTCTACTCACATTGAATTATTATTTTTTGCGCGAACATTATGCCTAAGGAATCATCTTCGTTCTTTTGGGATTTATCAAGTGAAGATGCGTAGGCTTGGATTTTTTCATCCACATTAGGTTCAATTAATTTTCCTTGGCAATTTTTCGAAAGTGCGGAAAAATCTACCGCACTTTTTGAAGCGTAAGTCATCGCCACATAATAAGTGGGATCGTAAGTTTGTAAGCTAAATGTATTTTTTTCTAACTTTTGCGGATGGGCGAGTGGCACATCAAAATAATATTGCAGTTGTAAGCCTTGAACATTAATGCCGTAATTTTTTGGGCGAGGGGAATATTTGATTTTATTATTCTGAGCATCATATAGATAGCTGAAATAATGTTCACTGACGATATTTCCCATCACATCATCAAGAAGTTTTTGTTTTTCCGATTTAGTTCTAGCTTGTTTCATATCATAAATAACTGCAGACGAACTTGGTTCATCCAACGTCCATTTCATTGAAAAACCTGTGAGTTGATTATTTTCTATAATGGGCGTGGTTTGTATATCAATAAATGCGTGAGGATGGGCTAAAACACCAAAACTAACGAATAAACCGAGTAATAATGAATACGTTTTCACAAAAAATCCTATTATTTTGAACGCTAGAATTTGAAGTTGTTTATTCTACACGCAAAAACGAATTTTTCTGTCAAAAATGTTGATGTAAATCAAAAAAACTCTCAATAGCATTTCCCTTGCCTTTCAATATTCAGTAACATAGCTCCCGTCAAGTGATTGCTTGATATTCATAAAGTTCCTAAATAAAATAATGATAAATATAGCTAAACTACTTTCCTGCCACCCGTTTCGGGTGGTTTTTTTTATCTAAGTCGAAAGATGCACTCTTGCATTGTGCATTTATTCTTATTATGATCAGCTCGAGTATAACTAAGAGAATAATAGATGTTTAATTTAAATCGTGAGCATTTTAGAGATGATTATCTTTATAGGTTTTATCAATATGGAGATACTCATAGTAAGATTCCTTCTAATTTGTATAAAGTATTGGCAAGAAAATTAGATATGATAAGTGCCTCAGAAAATATCAACGATTTACGTTCTCCACCAGCTAACCATTTGGAGTTGCTTGAGCCAAAAGAAAATAAAATTTATTCCATTCGAGTGAATAAACAATATCGTTTAATTTTTAAATATGAAAATAACGAAGTAAATAATTTATATTTAGATCCACATTCTTATAATTTGTAAGGAGGATAATATGATGACGAGAAAACCCACCTCTGTTGGTGAAATTCTACAAGAAGAGTTTTTAGAACCTTTAAGTCTTAAAATTAGTGATTTAGCTCAAATTTTAGATGTACATCGTAATACGGCAAGCAATATTGTTAATAATAGTTCACGAATTACACTAGAAATGGCAGTTAAACTTGCTAAAGTATTTGATACTACGCCTGAGTTTTGGCTTAATCTGCAAACACGTATTGATTTATGGGACCTTGAACACAATAAACGTTTTCAACAAAGTCTTGCAAATGTTAAACCCGCTCTACATCGGCATGATACTTCTACATTTGCAATGTAATTTGAGCCCTAAAGTGTCTATTTAATTTAGGGAATACTTCACTCTAAATATTTACAAGTGGTTAGGTTTCGCCAAACTTTTGCAAAATCTGTCCACTTGTTTCCTATATTTTCGCCCTATTTTCCAGTAGAATAGGGCGAATTTTTTTGTGAGGAATTATTAATGTCATCTCAATTTGTGTATACGATGCATCGTGTCGGCAAAGTAGTGCCGCCGAAGCGTCATATTTTGAAAGATATTTCTTTAAGCTTTTTCCCTGGTGCTAAGATCGGGGTTTTAGGTTTAAATGGTGCGGGTAAATCGACTCTTTTACGCATTATGGCAGGCGTAGATAAAGAGTTTGAAGGGGAAGCTCGTCCACAACCGGGTATTAAAATTGGGTATCTTCCGCAAGAGCCAAAACTCGAGCCACAACAAACCGTGCGTGAAGCAGTGGAAGAAGCGGTTTCTGAAGTGAAAAATGCACTGACTCGTTTAGATGAAGTGTATGCGCTTTATGCGGATCCCGATGCAGATTTTGATAAATTAGCGGCAGAACAAGCCAATCTTGAAGCCATTATTCAAGCGCATGATGGGCATAATTTAGATAACCAATTAGAGCGCGCCGCAGATGCGTTACGTTTACCAGATTGGGATGCTAAAATCGAACATTTATCTGGTGGTGAGCGTCGTCGTGTGGCACTTTGCCGCTTATTACTCGAAAAACCAGACATGCTCTTATTAGATGAGCCAACTAACCACTTGGATGCGGAATCTGTGGCATGGTTAGAGCGTTTCTTACACGACTACGAGGGTACAGTGGTAGCAATCACTCACGACCGTTATTTCTTAGATAATGTGGCTGGTTGGATCTTAGAGCTTGACCGTGGCGAGGGCATTCCTTGGGAAGGCAACTATTCTTCTTGGTTAGAGCAAAAAGAGAAACGTTTAGAACAAGAACAAGCAACTGAAAACGCACGTCAAAAATCCATTGCGAAAGAGTTAGAATGGGTTCGTCAAAATCCAAAAGGTCGTCAAGCGAAAAGCAAAGCACGTATGGCTCGTTTTGATGAATTGAACTCTGGCGAATATCAAAAACGAAACGAGACTAACGAACTCTTTATTCCACCTGGCCCACGCTTGGGCGATAAAGTGATTGAAGTGCAAAACTTAACCAAGTCTTATGGCGACCGCACTTTAATTGATGATTTGTCCTTTAGTATTCCAAAAGGTGCAATTGTTGGGATTATCGGAGCGAATGGTGCAGGTAAATCTACTCTATTCCGCATGTTGTCAGGTCAAGAGCAGCCAGATTCAGGTTCTGTGACAATGGGCGAAACCGTTGTACTTGCGTCTGTGGATCAATTCCGTGACGCTATGGATGATAAGAAAACCGTGTGGGAAGAAGTGTCTAATGGACAGGACATTCTCACTATCGGCAACTTTGAAATTCCAAGCCGTGCTTATGTGGGGCGTTTCAACTTCAAAGGTGTAGATCAACAAAAACGTGTGGGCGAATTATCAGGTGGAGAACGTGGTCGTTTACACTTAGCGAAACTTCTACAACGTGGTGGTAACGTGCTATTACTGGACGAACCAACCAATGACTTAGATGTTGAAACCTTGCGTGCCTTAGAAAATGCGATCTTAGAATTCCCAGGCTGTGCAATGGTTATTTCGCACGACCGTTGGTTCTTAGACCGTATCGCAACGCATATTTTAGACTACGGCGATGAAGGTAAAGTCACGTTTTATGAAGGTAACTTCTCAGACTACGAAGAGTGGAAAAAGAAAACCTTAGGCGATGCAGCAACCCAGCCACATCGTATTAAATATAAACGTATTGCGAAGTAATTTAGATTGAGAAAGTGCGGTGGATTTTGACCGCACTTTTCTTACTTTTTTGGGAGTGATTATGTTAGTTGATTTACATATTTTTTTCGCCTTTTTAAGTTTGGCATTGTTAGTAATTCGTGGTGCAATGCAGCTTAATGGTAAAAATTGGCGTTCGATAAAATTATTAAAAATTTTACCGCACTTATCAGATACCTTGCTGATTGTGTCTGGTGTCGTCATTTTATATCTCTTTGCTTTTGGTATTGAATGGTGGTTGGTAGCTAAATTCGCATTACTGATTTTGTATATCCTGTTTGCTGCAAAATTTTTCAGTAAAAAAGTTTCTCAACCCAAAAGCTTTTTCTTTTGGCTTGCTTGCGTAAGTTTTATTGGTGCGATGTTAATTGCCTATTTGAAATAAAACTATGTCATCTCGCCAACTTCAAATTTTAATCTGCAAAACTTTGCTGCTTGTGCCTGATAACGTATTAATTATCGGCGAAAGTGGCATTGCTTTTTCTAAAGCAACGAATTTGCTCGGGCAAGAATTTGAACATATTTTATTTGATGGACGAAATGGCATTCATCTTGAAGCACTGGCTGTTGCAGCTGGAACACTGAAAATGGGCGGCACGCTTTGTTTAGTGTTATCTGATTGGGAAAATTTATCTCAGCAGCCTGATCAAGATAGTTTACGTTGGAATGGAAATCAGTCAGCAATCGCCACGCCTAATTTTATTGATCATTTCAAACAGTGCATTGAGCACTATCATTTCCCCATTTTAAGAGAGGAAAGTGCGGTTGAATTTCCTCCCATTTTTTATTCTAACGAGAATCACAAAAATGCTACGTTAGCACAACAACAAATTATCGAGACTATTTTACAGACCGAGCAGGATATTTATTTTCTAACCGCCAAGCGGGGAAGAGGAAAATCCGCATTATTGGGTATGCTTGCTAACCAAATTCAAGCACCAGTTTATCTCACCGCACCGAATAAAAGTGCGGTGCATTCCGTTATTGAATTTTCAGAAGGGGACATTGAATTTATTGCGCCAGATGAATTGGCTTTGACGTTACAAAGTGAATCCGAATTTAGTCAATCTGCTTGGTTGCTGGTAGATGAAGCGGCGATGATCCCATTGCCCTTATTGCAAGAATATTCTCGATATTTTCAACATATTGTCTTCAGTACTACAATTCATAGCTACGAAGGTACGGGGCGTGGTTTCGAATTAAAATTTAAACGGAAAATTCACCGCACTTTTCAGCATTTTGAGCTTAAACAGCCCCTACGTTGGCAAGAAAATGACCCGTTAGAACATTTTATTGATGATCTTTTGTTGCTAAATGCCGAAGATGATTTTCAGCAATTTCCTTTTCAGCCTCATCTCCCTTATCAAATTCGAGAAGTGCAAAAACCACATCATATTGTAGATTTTTATGGCTTAATGACATTGGCACATTATCGAACATCGCCACTCGATCTTCGCCGTTTACTTGATGGGAAAAATCAACGTTTTTATTTTGCCGAATATCAACAGAATTTGCTCGGTGCAATTTGGGCATTAGAAGAAGGAAATATGGCAGATGATGAGTTGATTATTCAAATTCAACAAGGCAAACGCCGCCCGAAAGGGAATCTTGTGCCACAAGCCTTGTGTTTCCACGAAAATCTTTCCCAAGCCTGTAAATTACGATCTTTACGCATTTCTCGTATAGCGGTTCAGCCAAATTGGCAGCAAAAGGGCATTGGGCAAAATTTGATGCAAGCCATGGAAAATGCCGATGTGGATTTTCTTTCGGTAAGTTTTGGCTACACTGATGAACTCGCAAAATTTTGGCAAAAGTGCGGTTTTGTTTTGGTGCATTTAGGCGAGCATCAAGAAGCGAGTAGTGGTTGTTATTCAGCCATTGCCCTTAAAGGTATTTCCAAAGAAGGCTTGGCTTTAGTTGATACTGCGTACAAACAATTTCAGCGTAATCTCCCTTTATCTTTTCATCCGTTTGCCATAAATTTTGAGCAAAATCAGCTTGATTGGCAGCTTGATGATTTTGATTGGATGGGCTTAAAAAACTTCGCTAATTTTCACCGCACTTTATTTTCGAGCATTCCTGCAATAAGGCGTTTATTAAAATTAGCAGGCAAAGAAAATTTCCCATTAATTTCCGCTTATTTAACAAAAAAACAACTTCCTATTAACAAGAAAAAAGGCGTAGAATGTTTGCGTTTAGAAATTAAACAATATTTAGAGCGAGGAACTTTATGACAGAACAAGCCGCAAAACCAAAAGGCTGGTTTAAACGCGCACTTGAAAAATATGACAACTTCATTAAAGAATGGGGTTTAGATCAACCGAATTGTAGCTGCGTGCCTATGTCAGCAACAGAAGATGAAAATGGTAATTTGAAGAAAAAAGAATCTTCTTTAAAGAAATAAATATCAACTGTTTTTTTAAACAGTAAACTTATTGAAAGATAGAGCAAATTCCAGTACACTATGCGTCAATTTTTATACAAGATTGACGCATTATTTATATTTATGAAAACGGCTTTTTTCCAACCTGATATTCCAACCCAACCCAATGATCACAAAATTTTAGGCAATGTATTACCAGGCGCTGATGCATTGGCGATTAGTGAAATTGCAGAGCAAAACCAAAATTTAACCGTAGTGGTGACTCCAGATACACGAAGTGCGGTGCGTTTATCACGTGTTTTATCGGAATTAAGCAGTCAAAATGTATGCCTTTTTCCTGATTGGGAAACCTTACCTTACGATACCTTTTCTCCCCATCAAGAAATTATTTCCTCTCGTTTAAGTGCGCTTTTCCATTTACAAAATGCGAAAAAAGGCATTTTCTTATTGCCGATTTCGACATTAATGCAACGCCTTTGCCCGCCACAATATTTACAACACAATGTGCTTCTGATTAAAAAAGGCGATCGTTTGGTCATCGATAAAATGCGCTTACAATTAGAAGCAGCGGGCTATCGAGCTGTGGAGCAAGTATTAGAACACGGCGAGTACGCAGTTCGAGGTGCTTTGTTGGATCTTTTCCCAATGGGAAGTGCGGTGCCTTTTCGCCTTGATTTTTTTGATGATGAAATTGATTCCATTCGCACTTTTGATGTGGATACGCAACGCACTCTTGATGAAATTAGCTCAATTAATCTTTTGCCGGCTCACGAATTTCCAACGGATGATAAAGGGATTGAATTTTTTCGTGCGCAATTTCGTGAAACTTTTGGGGAGATTCGCCGAGATCCCGAACATATTTATCAGCAAATCAGTAAAGGTACCTTGATTTCTGGCATTGAATATTGGCAGCCACTTTTCTTTGCTGAAATGGCGACTTTGTTTGATTATTTGCCGGAGCAAACGCTGTTTGTAGATATGGAAAATAATCAAACGCAAGGCGAGCGTTTTTATCAAGATGCCAAACAGCGTTATGAACAACGTAAAGTGGATCCGATGCGTCCGCTTTTATCGCCTGAAAAATTATGGCTTAATGTAGATGAAGTCAATCGCCGATTGAAATCTTATCCACGTATTACATTTAAAGCGGAAAAAGTGCGGTCATCGGTACGCCAGAAAAATTTACCTGTTGCCGCTCTACCAGAAGTGACTATTCAATCCCAGCAAAAAGAACCATTGGGACAATTACGTCAATTTATTGAGCATTTTAAAGGAAATTTATTGTTTTCTGTGGAGACGGAAGGTCGCCGAGAGACTTTGCTTGATTTGCTTTCACCGTTAAAACTCAAGCCAAAACAAATTCAATCTTTGGAACAGATTGAAAATGAAAAATTTAGCTTGTTAGTCAGCTCTCTTGAACAAGGTTTTATAATTGAAAAATCGCTTCCTGTTGCGATTATTGGCGAAGCTAATTTGCTTGGCGAGCGCATTCAACAACGTTCTAGAGACAAACGTAAAACAATTAATCCTGATACGCTTGTACGAAATCTTGCCGAACTGAAAATAGGGCAGCCAGTTGTGCATCTTGATCACGGTGTGGGACGTTATGGCGGTTTGGTCACCTTAGATACAGGTGGCATTAAAGCCGAATATTTGCTACTAAATTATGCAAATGAATCGAAACTTTATGTGCCAGTGACTTCATTACATTTGATTAGCCGTTATGTTGGTGGTTCTGATGAAAGTGCGCCATTACATAAATTAGGGAACGAGGCTTGGGCGAAATCGCGCCAAAAAGCAGCGGAGAAAATTCGTGATGTGGCGGCAGAGTTATTAGATGTTTACGCACAACGTGAAGCGAAGAAAGGCTTTGCCTTTAAATATGATCGTGAAGAATTTCAACAATTTGCTGCAACCTTTCCTTTTGAAGAAACCTACGATCAGGAAATGGCAATTAATGCGGTAATTTCGGATATGTGTCAGCCTAAGGCAATGGATCGCCTTGTTTGTGGTGATGTGGGTTTTGGTAAAACTGAAGTGGCAATGCGCGCTGCGTTTTTGGCTGTGATGAATCATAAGCAAGTAGCAGTGCTAGTGCCAACCACACTGTTAGCCCAACAGCATTATGAGAATTTTAAAGATCGTTTTGCGAATTTACCTGTGAATGTCGAAGTGTTATCGCGTTTCAAAACTGCAAAAGAACAAAAACAAATTCTGGAAAACCTTGCAGAAGGCAAAGTCGATATACTGATTGGTACCCATAAATTAATTCAATCAGATGTAAAATTTAACGATCTTGGATTGTTGATTATTGATGAAGAACATCGTTTTGGTGTAGGGCAAAAAGAGAAAATCAAACAGCTTCGTGCGAATATCGATATTCTTACGCTAACGGCAACGCCAATTCCTCGAACACTTAATATGGCGATGAATGGCATTCGTGATCTTTCCATTATTTCTACGCCTCCTGCGCGCCGATTAAGTATTAAAACCTTCGTCCGTCAGAATGACGATCTTGTTGTACGAGAAGCGATTTTGCGTGAAATCTTACGTGGTGGGCAGGTTTATTATCTCCACAATGATGTCGCAAGCATTGAAAATACAGCAGAAAAACTGACCGCACTTGTGCCAGAAGCGCGAGTGATTGTGGGGCATGGACAAATGCGAGAACGTGAGTTAGAACGTGTGATGAGTGATTTTTATCATCAGCGTTATAACGTCTTAGTTTGTTCAACCATTATCGAAACGGGTATTGATGTACCAACGGCAAATACCATTATTATTGAACGAGCGGATCATTTTGGTTTGGCTCAGTTGCATCAATTACGTGGACGAGTTGGGCGTTCACATCATCAGGCTTATGCTTATTTGCTTACGCCACCGCCAAAGATGATGACAAAAGATGCTGAACGCCGTCTAGATGCGTTGGAAAATCTTGATAATCTTGGGGCTGGTTTTATCTTGGCAACCCACGATTTAGAGATTCGTGGTGCTGGCGAATTACTTGGAAACGAACAAAGTGGACAAATTGAAAGCATCGGTTTTTCGCTTTATATGGAATTATTGGATGCAGCGGTTAAAGCGTTAAAAGAAGGGCGTGAACCATCATTAGAAGAATTGACGCAACAACAAGCGGATATTGAATTGCGTGTGCCTGCTTTACTGCCTGATGATTATCTAGGAGACGTGAATATGCGTTTATCCTTTTATAAACGCATTGCTGCAGCGGAGAGTAAAGCAGAATTAGATGAATTAAAAGTTGAGTTGATTGACAGATTTGGATTATTGCCTGATGCAACGAAAAATTTATTACAAATTACAGAGTTGCGTTTATTGGTTGAGCCGTTGAACGTTGTGCGAATTGATGCTGGAACGCAAGGTGGTTTTATTGAGTTTTCAGCAAAAGCACAAGTGAATCCAGATAAATTTATTCAATTAATTCAAAAAGAACCTATTGTGTATCGATTTGATGGCCCATTAAAATTTAAGTTCATGAAAGATTTATCTGATAACAAAGTGCGGTTAGAATTTGTGGTGGATTTGTTAAGAACGATTGCTGCATAAAAAGAAGCCCGATCATTGTGATCGGACTTTTTTCTTAAATATATCAAGTAGATTATTGCACTAATAAATAGAAATTACTGTCACCTCGTAAAATATTAAGTGCAACTGCTGACGGTTCAGTTTCAAGCACTTTATTTAATTCACGAATGTTTTCGATCATTTGACGATTAATACCAATAATAATATCGCCCGATTTTAAACCACGTTGTGCAGCCAGCGAATTAGGTTGAATTTTTGTGATTTCAATTCCTTTAACGCCTTTAGCATCGTAGTCTTTCAATGTTGCACCATCTAATGCAGGCAACTCAGTTTTTGAGGAAAGTTGGCTACCATCATCCGCTTGTAATTTCATTTTAACGTCGTGGGATTTGCCATCACGTAAGTAAGTCAAGCTAATCTCTTTGCCTGCACCAGTGGTTGCGATTTTTGCACGAATTTCAGCGAAACTTGAGATTTTTTGACCGTTCATCGCCGTGATAATATCGCCCGCTTTAAGTCCTGCTTTTTCAGCAGCAGATTTCGGTAAAACTTCACTTACAAATGCGCCTTGTTGCGCGCTTACATTAAAGGCTTTGGCTAAATCAGCATTGAGTTCGCCCCCTTTAATACCAAGCAATCCGCGACGCACTTGACCAAATTCTAAAATTTGTTGCACTAAATTGCTTGCTTGATTACTTGGAATCGCAAAGGCAATTCCTGCATTGCCACCGCTTGGCGAAATAATTGCGGTATTAATTCCAATAAGTTCGCCATTTAGATTGACTAATGCACCACCCGAATTACCGCGGTTTACTGCTGCATCGGTTTGAATATAGTTTTCATAAGTGCCACTGTCAGAACCTGTTGAACGACCCAATGCAGAAACAATACCTGATGTCACAGTTTGACCTAAACCAAATGGATTACCGATTGCAACAGTGAAATCGCCTACGCGTAATTTGTCGGAATCAGCAAATTTGATTTCTGTTAAATTACTTGGTTTTTCAAGCTGTACTAATGCAATATCTGATTGTTCATCTTTACCCACTAATTTTGCTTTAAATTCACGCCCATCTTGTAATTGCACGGTAATTTTATCAGCTCCATCAATAACATGATTATTGGTTAAAACATAGCCTTTGCTTGCATTAATAATGACACCAGAACCTAAACCACGGAAGTTACGCTTTGACTCTCCACGTCCACCAAATTGTTCGGCAAAACGATCGCCAAAGAAGAATTTAAATTCTTCAGGAATATCGTCTAGGAAAGGAGAACGAGAATCTACTTTAGCTTTTCCTTCAACGGAAAGAGTGACAACGGCAGGTTGTACTTTTTCTAACATTGGTGCAAGACTGTTTTGTTCCGAAACAAAACTTGGCAAAGTGGCTTGAGCAATAAATGATGTGCTTAATACACTTAATCCAAGTGCAATACTATTTAATACAAAACGTGTTTTTTTCATAAATACTCCAAAATAGATTTCAGATAACGTGGTCTGTAAGACAAAAAAATAAAAAAAATGTTCAATAAGAGGAGAGCAAATTATCTTGTTTAAAAGGAAATCGGAGCAGTACAAAAACGGTCTTACAAGTAGCAAATTCTATAAATTTATGTTCTAATACGCGCAATTTTCTAGTCAATAAAAAGGTCAAAAAATGAGCTGGATTAACCGAATTTTTAGTAAAAGTCCTTCTTCTTCCACTCGAAAAGCCAATGTGCCAGAAGGCGTATGGACAAAATGTACTGCTTGTGAACAAGTACTTTATAGTGAAGAACTCAAACGTAATCTGTATGTTTGCCCGAAATGTGGTCATCATATGCGTATTGATGCTCGTGAGCGTTTATTAAATTTATTGGACGAAGATTCAAGCCAAGAAATTGCGGCAGATTTAGAACCAAAAGATATTTTAAAATTTAAAGATTTAAAGAAATATAAAGATCGTATCAATGCGGCACAAAAAGAAACGGGCGAGAAAGATGCACTAATTACTATGACAGGCACGCTTTATAATATGCCAATCGTTGTGGCTGCATCGAACTTTGCTTTTATGGGCGGTTCAATGGGTTCTGTAGTTGGTGCAAAATTTGTTAAAGCGGCTGAAAAAGCAATAGAAATGAATTGTCCATTTGTGTGTTTCTCTGCAAGTGGCGGGGCGCGTATGCAAGAAGCCTTGTTTTCTTTAATGCAAATGGCAAAAACTAGCGCGGTGCTTGCCCAAATGCGTGAAAAAGGTGTGCCGTTTATTTCGGTATTAACGGATCCGACTTTAGGCGGCGTATCAGCCAGTTTTGCGATGTTAGGGGATTTAAATATTGCCGAGCCAAAAGCCTTAATTGGTTTTGCAGGGCCACGCGTTATTGAACAAACTGTGCGTGAAAAATTGCCAGAAGGTTTCCAACGTAGTGAATTTTTACTTGAGAAAGGGGCAATTGATATGATCGTGAAACGTTCAGAAATGCGTCAAACTTTAGCAAGTGTACTGAGTAAATTAACGAATCAACCTTCTCCTTTTATGGAGCCTGAACTCATTTCAGGAGATGAATAATATGCAACTTAAAGCCACTTCGCCACTCGCTGAGTGGCTTTCTTATTTAGAAAAAAGCCATTTTAAACCTATTGATCTTGGTTTAGATCGTATTCAATCCGTGGCAGAAAAATTGGATTTACTTCATCCCGCCCCTTATGTGATAACTGTGGGGGGGACGAATGGTAAAGGCACGACTTGTCGCTTGTTAGAAACGATTCTGCTTAATCACGGATTACGTGTAGGCGTGTATTCTTCGCCCCATTTATTGCGTTATAACGAGCGAGTACGCATTCAAAATCAAGATTTACCCGATGAAGCACACACTGCCTCTTTTACTTTTATTGATGAAAACAAAACAGAATCGCTGACTTATTTTGAATTTAGCACCCTTTCTGCCTTGCATTTATTTAAGCAAGCAAAATTAGATGTGGTGATTTTAGAAGTGGGTTTGGGCGGTCGTTTAGATGCGACCAATATTGTGGATAGCCATCTTGCTGTGATTACTAGCATCGATATTGATCACACCGATTTTCTTGGGGATACCAGAGAGGCCATTGCTTTTGAAAAAGCAGGAATTTTCCGCGAAAATTGCCCTGTCGTGATTGGTGAACCTAATGTGCCACAAACAATGTTAGATCAGGCTGAAAAATTACATTGCCAAGTTGCTCGTCGTGATGTGGATTGGTTATTTGAGCAAAATACTGAAAATTGGCAATGGCAAAATAAAAAAGTGCGGTTAGAAAATTTGCCGTTTTGTCAGATTCCATTGGCGAATGCCGCAACGGCTCTTGCTGCTGTTCAATATTTACCTTTTGATATTTCAGAACAGACTTTGCGAAAATCTTTGCAAGAGGTAGAACTGGTTGGTCGTTTTCAAGCTATAAAAACAGATAAACGTGAGAAATTAGCGGATTATCTTGGCGTACCAGTTGAAACCTTGCCAACAATCATCGTTGATGTGGGGCATAATCCTCATGCCGCAAAATATTTATCTGAAAAATTGACCGCACTTAAACATAGTATAGAGGGCAAAATGATTGCCGTATGTGGGATGCTCAAAGACAAAGATGCAAATGGGGTATTTGCGCATTTAACGCCTATTATTGATGAATGGCATTGTGTAACCTTAGGCGGCTATCGCGGGCAGTCAGGCGATGAATTAGCAGAGAAATTGAAAAGCAATTTCCCAAATATTCAAGCTACATCAGATAATTCTGTTATGGATGGTGTGTGTACAGCACTCAAAAGTGCGGTAAAGAATGATGTTGTTTTAGTCTTTGGATCTTTCCACACCGTAGCCGAATTTTGGGCTGTGGTGGAATAAAATTTATCATTAAAACAAAGGGCTGATATTTAAAATCAGCCCTTATTTTTTGGAATATTATTTCCAAGAATATTTCACACCCACGGTGCCTTGGTAACCTTTATGACTATTTTTTTCTCTGTTTTATCTTTTACATCAATTGTGAGTTCAACGACAATTAAAGTAAACCCTTTAGCATAAAACAGTATTTTCCTTATCGGTTGGATTTTAACCAGTTTGTGTTTATTTAACAAGTTTAGATTAGTGTGATTTTAGAAAAATAGAAGAAATATGATTTATTATAATGTGGTGCTGTTTGGCAATGGCTGAGGTTCCCCTAAAAAATAAGGCTCAACACCTAATATCAAGTCAAAAACCGCTTTTATGCGGGCAAAAACTTCTCTTATTTGTGTGGAAAAATGTAATTCTGGCTGTTTTGCCACAAAGCAAATGGCATCAATATTATGTGCTTGGGCAATTAATAGAGCGCGTTCGCAATGAAATTTTTGACTGACAATCGTAAATGCTTGCACTTGGAAAATTTTATCGGCGCGGATAACGGAATCAAGGGTGCGAAAACCTGCAAAATCACGGAACATAGAGGCTTCAGATACGCCCATTTTGCGTAAATCGCGAAACATTGCTCTTGGTTCGTTATATTGCAAAGTTCGGTTGTCGCCACTTAATAAAAGATAATTCACTTTTTGTTGTTCGATTAGGCTTTTAGCTGCCATTAAGCGACTATCGTAATAAACGTTCGGTTTTCCGCTGGCGGTGTATTTTGATGTGCCAAGCACAAGGGCGTAAGGGCGAAAGGAGAGTTCATCAATATTTGTGAATATTTTATCGCGAACATAAAAACTTACGCCTCGATCCACTAGCAAGCAAACTATAATCAATGCGAAGATTGCGTAGAGTAGGACGCGAAAAAGTGCGGTGAATTTTGGGGAGAATTTTTTTACTAGCATAGCGGTAAACATAATGAAAAATCGACCGCACTTCAAGGAGAATTTGATGGATTTTGTGAATTGCATTGATGTGCGATAATTTAGCCGTTTAGATGGCTAAAATTTCTTGACAAGCTAATCGACTTACTGATAGTTTAAACGCCATTCTGATTATTACGATAGGTTTTCAATGTCTGTGCAAAATGTAGTGCTTTTTGACACACAGCCTTTAACTCTGATGCTTGGCGGCAAACTTTCCTATATTAATGTCGCGTATCAAACTTATGGCACGCTCAATGATGAGAAAAATAATGCGGTATTAATTTGCCACGCTTTGACTGGCGATGCTGAGCCTTATTTCGATGATGGTCGCGATGGTTGGTGGCAGAATTTTATGGGAGCAGGTTTGGCATTGGATACGGATCGTTATTTTTTTATTAGCTCGAACGTATTAGGTGGTTGCAAGGGAACAACTGGGCCTTCATCAATTAATCCGCAAACGGGTAAACCTTATGGTAGCCAATTTCCTAATATTGTTGTGCAAGATATTGTTAAAGTACAAAAAGCCTTGCTTGATCATCTTGGCATTAGCCATTTAAAAGCCATTATTGGTGGATCTTTTGGCGGTATGCAAGCGAATCAATGGGCGATTGATTATCCTGATTTTATGGATAATATCGTAAATCTTTGTTCATCCATTTATTTTAGTGCTGAAGCCATAGGTTTTAATCACGTAATGCGTCAAGCGGTCATTAATGATCCCAATTTTAACGGCGGCGATTATTATGAGGGTACACCGCCAGATCAAGGGTTATCTATTGCGCGTATGCTAGGTATGCTGACTTACCGCACCGATTTACAACTAGCCAAAGCCTTTGGGCGTGCCACAAAATCAGATGGCAGCTTTTGGGGCGATTACTTTCAAGTGGAATCCTATCTTTCTTACCAAGGCAAAAAATTCTTAGAACGTTTTGATGCCAATAGTTATTTGCATTTGTTACGTGCGTTGGATATGTATGATCCAAGTTTGGGGTATGACAATGTTAAAGAGGCATTGTCACGCATTAAGGCACGCTATACGTTGGTTTCTGTGACAACGGATCAACTTTTTAAACCCATTGACCTTTATAAAAGTAAACAGCTTTTAGAACAAAGTGGAGTCGATCTACATTTTTATGAATTCCCATCAGATTACGGACACGATGCGTTTTTAGTGGATTATGATCAGTTTGAAAAACGAATTCGAGATGGTTTGGCGGGTAATTAATTAGTCATAAAAAAGTGCGGTGAAATTTCACCGCACTTCTTCTCTTATAATAGGTTATTCTTCAGAACCGCTTTCTTCCAAAGAATCTTCTTCATCTGCATCACAAACACGCTCTAAACTTACTACGTGTTCATCATCGGCAGTACGAATTAAACGGACACCTTGCGTGTTACGCCCTACAATGCTCACTTCGCTTACGCGTGTGCGAACAAGCGTTCCTGCATCAGTAATCAACATAATTTGGTCTGTTTCTTCTACTTGAGTTGCGGCAACGACTTTACCATTGCGTTCACTCACTTTAATCGAAATCACACCTTTTGTATTACGTGATTTAGTTGGGTATTCACTTAATTGTGTGCGTTTTCCGTATCCGTTTTGTGTTGCGGTTAAAATTTCCCCTTCACCTTTTGGCACAACAAGAGAAACCACTTTATCGATATTTAAGTCTAATGATGCTTCAGTGTTGTCATCAGAAATATCTTCAATTTCTACCGCACTTTCATCGTCAGAAATATCGTTTGTTAAAGCAAGTTTGATACCGCGAACACCTGTTGCTAAACGCCCCATTGCACGCACGGCATTTTCAGCAAAACGCACCACGCGACCTTGCGATGAGAACAACATAATTTCGTTGCTACCATTAGTAATATCCACGCCGATTAATTCATCTTCGTCACGTAAATTCAATGCGATGATACCGTTTGAACGTGGACGGCTAAATTCGGTTAAGGCGATTTTCTTCACAATACCGCCAGCAGTTGCCATGACTACGAATTTATCTTCTTCGTAAGCAGAAACTGGCAAGATTGCAGTAATACGTTCGTTTTCTTGTAACGGAAGAATATTCACAATTGGACGCCCGCGTGCGCCACGGCTCGCTTGCGGAAGTTGATATACTTTCAACCAATATAAACGACCACGGCTAGAGAAGCAGAGGATGGTATCGTGAGTATTTGCTACCAGTAATTTTTCGATGAAATCTTCTTCTTTCATCTTCGTTGCAGATTTGCCTTTACCGCCACGGCGTTGTGCTTCATAGTCAGTCAGTGGTTGGTATTTCACATAACCTTCGTGAGAAAGCGTCACAACCACGTCTTCTTGTGCGATTAAATCTTCTAAATCAATATCGCCAGAAGCAGCGGTAATTTCAGTTAAACGATCATCACCAAATTGTGCTTTTACTTCTTCTAATTCTTCACGAATTACTTCCATTAAACGTTCTGCGCTACTTAAAATATGAAGAAGATCCGCAATTTTAACTAATAATTCTTCATATTCTTTTATAACTTCTTCAAACGCAATGCCCGTTAAACGATGTAAACGAAGTTCTAGAATTGCGTTTACTTGCGCTGGCGATAAGTAATATTGTTCGCCTTGAATACCAAGATTTTCTTCTAACTCATCAGGACGAGCGGAAACATCAAGAAGATTAATAATATCGCTATGTAACGTCCAAGAGCGTGAACTGATTGCTGTTGCCGCTTCTTCACGGTTTTTAGAGTTGCGAATAATTGCAATCATTTCATCGATATTAGAACGAGCAACCGCTAAACCTTCCAAAATATGCGTACGTTCACGTGCTTTGCGAAGCTCAAAGATAGAACGACGTGTCACCACTTCACGGCGGTGTAAAACAAAGGCTTCAATAATTTCTTTAAGATTAAATAAACGTGGCTGACCGTGATCCAATGCCACCATATTGATACCAAAGGTCACTTGCATTTGAGTGAGTGAGTAAAGATGGTTTAATACCACTTCCCCTACTGCATCACGTTTAATATCAATTTCAATACGGATCCCTTCTTTGTTTGAAAGGTCAGTAATATTGCTGATGCCTTCGATTTTTTTCTCGCGAATTAATTCGGCAATTTTCTCGACTAATTTTGCTTTATTTACTTGGTATGGCAATTCAGACACGATAATTTGCTCGCGTCCTTTTTCGTTGGTTTCTACCGTTGCACGAGCACGAACATACACTTTACCACGACCAGTGCGATAGGCTTCTTCAATCCCTTTACGACCATTAATTAACGCAGCAGTCGGGAAGTCAGGCCCTGGAATATGCTGCATTAATTCATCAATAGTAATTTCATTGTTGTCGATATACGCCAAACAACCATTTAATACTTCATTTAAGTTGTGAGGGGGAATGTTAGTTGCCATCCCCACAGCAATACCAGAAGAACCATTTGCTAAAAGCGCTGGAATACGAGTCGGCAATACATCTGGAATCATTAATTCGCCATCATAGTTTGGCGAGAAATTGACGGTTTCTTTATCCAAATCCGTGAGCAATGCTTGCGTAATTTTTTGCATACGTACTTCGGTATAACGCATTGCAGCGGGTGCATCGCCATCAATTGAACCAAAGTTACCTTGCCCATCAACCAACATATAGCGAAGTGAGAAGGGTTGTGCCATACGAACGATCGTATCGTACACGGCTGAGTCACCATGCGGGTGATATTTACCGATTACATCACCCACAACACGCGCTGATTTTACGTATTTTTTATTGGCGGTATTGCCTTCGCGATCCATTGAGAATAGTACGCGGCGGTGAACAGGTTTTAAACCATCACGAACGTCAGGTAATGCACGCCCAACGATAACCGACATCGCGTAGTCAAGGTAGGAAGATTTGAGTTCTTCTTCGATATTGACAGGGGTGATAGATGATTGGATTGAATCCGTCATTGGTATTCCTTTTTTGATCAAAAATTGTGGCGGATTATAGCATAAAATTGTGGATATGTGGTTTTTGATATCAGGATTTCGCCTGATGGCGACCTACTTTTTCTTTGCTTTGCCAAAGAAAAAGTAGGCAAAAAGAAAGGCAACCCTGCTTTTCCTTATTCCCTTTGTTCCATTGAATTTGTTTCACGGAAATTTTCTAAACTCGCTGCGCTCAAACAGACGAAAATTTCCTACAAATTCAATTCCACAAAGGTGGAAAAGAAGGGAACCCAATTTGTTCTTTATCCGATTTAAAGTGCGGTCAAAACTCAAAATATTTTTTGTTCTTAAAATGAATTTAAAATTAACCGCACTTTTTAAATAATGCTCTGATAAATTCGGGGCCCCATATAAATCGCCTTTGCGACTTTCAATTTTCAGGCAATTTGCGTCTGTTTGAGCGTAGCGAGTTCAGCAAATTGCCGTTAAGAAAATTGAAACAAAGCAAAGAACAGCGATTTAACTGGGGCGTGTTTTCTTTGCCTACTTTCTTTTACACGAGTAAAAGAAAGTAGGTCGCCGTCAGGCGAAATCCTGACCTAATTATTTCCAATTTTCTTTTTTGGCTTTCTGCAACTTCCCATAAGCCCCCAACAACGCCTGATGTTCCTTAAAGTTTTTCAAATTTTCATCACTTGCAGGAAGATTGTAGAACGGATTGCCACCTTCAGAGACAGCTGCCCAAGCTTGTTTAACTGCATCTTTACCATACATTTTCTCAAACACTGAACGATATTGCGCTGGTTCGCGATTTTGATCTAAATGTAATTCAATGATGGAAATTAATGCTCGATAATAATTCACAGGTTCTGTGGTGAATACGGAGCTGTTCATATTCAGCGTCCAATTTGCCCAATCTAATGCTTGTTCTAATTCGCCTAATGCAAGGTGGAGCATTGATTTTAATTCACCCACGCGTAAGGTTGTCCAGCCGCTATTTTTAGGTGCAACGATGCCGATAAATTCACGCACGCGAGTCGCATCATCAATATTTTGGCCGTCTAATTCTTCTAATAATTCTTGATAGGTTTCTGCATCGTGATGCCAGTTTGGTAAATCCAGTAAAATTTCGCGCCAATCCATTCCCATATTATTATTGGCATAAATTAAATCGTCTGCAGGATAAATATCAGACATACCTGGCACAATAATACGGCACGCATAGACATCCAAATGGTTGTAATCCATTACGTAAACCTCTTTTTCATCGGCACGGAAAATCGCCATTAAATTATTGTATTCTTCCTGTGTGGTACCGCTGAAATCCCAATCAGCAAATTCATAATCAGGCGTTTCTTTGAATAAATCCCAAGAAATTAAACCGCTCGAATCAATAAAGTGGGTTTCTAAATTAGCGTGTTCAGCTACATCATCGTTATTGAAAGAGGGCGGTGAGAAAACATCTAAATCTTTCAAGCTACGACCCTGTAAAAGCTCCGTCACAGTACGTTCTAATGCCACTTGGAAATTTGGATGCGCACCAAAAGAGGCAAAGCAAGTACCGTTATTCGGATTGAGTAGCACAACGCAAATAACAGGGTATTTTCCGCCAAGTGAAGCATCAAATGCATAAATTGGGAAACCTTCTTCCTCTAATTTTGCAATAGAAGCTTGAATAGATGGATAGCGATCCATCACAGATTTTGGAATTTCTGGCAGACTAATTGCTTCAGCGATAATTTTGTTTTTCACATAACGCTCAAAAACTTCTGACAAGCCTTGCACGCGTGCTTCAAATTTTGTATTGCCCGCAGACATCCCATTTGAGACATAAAGGTTGGCAATAATACTTTGTGGAATGTAAACGGTTTGTTCGTCCGATTGACGAACATAAGGCATCGCCACGATCCCACGATCATAATTGCCAGATTGTAAATCGACTAATAATTCAGGCGTAAGCTCGGCATTGGGATCAAAATAATCCAATAAATAATCATCTAAAATGCCATTAGGCAGTAAAGCATCGTCTTCAATTGGGAACCATTTTTCATTGGGATAATGCACAAAATCGCCGTTTGCAATCTCTTGCCCTAAATAGAAATCAGCAAAAAAATAGTTGGTGGAAAGACGCTCAAAGTATTCGCCAAGGGCAGAGGCTAACGCCGCTTTTTTACTTGCCCCTTTACCATTAGAAAAACACTGCGGACAGTCTTTATCGCGAATATGCACAGACCACACATTTGGCACAGGATTCAACCAAGATGCCTCTTCAATATTAAAACCAAGTGCGGTCAATTTTTGCTGAAATTTTGCAATACTATCTTCTAA
Source organism: Haemophilus influenzae (assembly GCF_019703545.1). Lineage (NCBI taxonomy): Bacteria > Pseudomonadati > Pseudomonadota > Gammaproteobacteria > Pasteurellales > Pasteurellaceae > Haemophilus > Haemophilus influenzae. Next base: position 1,263,160 of record NZ_AP018771.1, read on the forward strand.
TGCGGCATCTTTGCCGAGAATAAAGGTTTGTTCTGTCATTTTTGTTCCTAAATGAGAAAAAAGTGCGGTGAATAATAGGGGAGTTTTAATGGCGGGGCAAGATTTTTTCGGCAAAAATAAACCCCGAAAAATTTCGGGGTTTTCTACCGCACTTTTAACGTATATTAGAGTTAGAGTAATGTTGGACTGAACCGTACTTTTAAGGCAATTGTAATTGCGGCGAAAATTTTTTCATCGTTGAGAGGAAAGTTTTCGCGTAAAGTGCGGTGGGAATCAGTTATGTTTATTTGAGCTTGTGATAATTCATTTAATAAAATCGGGAGAGAAAGATTAAGTTGCTCGGCGATTTGTTGAATAGAAAAATGTTCGAAAGTCATCATCAAGCGATCTAAATTGCAGTAAGAAGGCATGCGATTATGTGTGATGAGATCGGCAAATTGAGTGTTGATTTTTACCCATTTCTTCTTACGGCTATAAAAATGCAGTAACAAACCAAATACGGTAAATCCAGCAAAGATTAGGTAAATTGCTTGGTAACGAAAAACAAGCTGAAGCACAAGCTAAATATGCGGAAGAAACCCTTAAACAAGCTCGCGATTTTGCTAAACAACATCATAAAACAGCCTATTTGCTTGGTGCGTCTTTTTTATTACTTACTGATACGCTGGCTCGCACGATTGCACCGATTGAATTACCACTTGGTATTTTGACTTCTGCTTGTGGTGCGCCATTTTTCCTTTATTTATTAGTGCGAGGGCAAAAATAATGTTACTCGAAACACAAAATCTTGCCATTGGCTATGAAGGAAAAACACTGGTTCAACATATCCAATTTACCCTAGAGGAAAATCAAATTTGTTGTTTGCTTGGTGTAAATGGTGCAGGCAAAAGTACGTTTTTGAAAACTTTACTTGGTTTACAACCGCCTATTGGTGGGTGATATTGTTTGGCAAGGAAAATCACTTTCTGATTATTCACCAACAGAATTGGCTCGGCATATTGCTTATGTGCCACAAGCGCATTCTCATTTATTTCCTTTTTTAGTGCAGGATATGGTGATGATGGGGCGATCTGCTTTTTTGAAGTGGTATCAAACTCCGAAAAAATCTGATTTGGATTTAGCATTAATGGCATTGCAAGAGTTAGAAATTGCTCATCTTGCGCAACGTTATTATCATCAATTAAGTGGCGGCGAAAAACAGCTTGTGTTGATTGCCCGTGCGATTGCTCAACAAGCCAAACTTTTAATTATGGACGAACCGACTTCTAGCCTTGATTTTGGTAATCAAATTCGAGTGTTAGAAAAAATAAAACAACTGCAAAAGCAAAAAATTGCGCTTATTATTAGCACACATAATCCACAACAAGCGGCATTTTTAGGGGATAATATTGTTTTGCTTGATCAACAAGTTGGCTTTCAACAAGGCGATAAAAAACATTTATTAACCTTAGAAAACTTGGCGAAAATTTACCGCACTTCGTCCGAACTTTTACATCAACATTTGAATAATTACATTGAAAAATCACTATGACTATTTACGACATCAATTTTGCTGAACTGTATCAACAACACTTAATCGCTTGTAATCATTACAACTTACCTCCGATAAAATGGGATAAAAAAGCTGTGAAAATGGCAGAGAATTTAGTCGGCAAACCTTCAGCATATAATCAGCAATTATTGCAAGCTATGAATGTGCAAACCGATGAAACTGTGTTGGATATTGGCTGTGGGCCTGGTACTTTTGCTGTGCCGCTCGCACAACAAGGTTCAACGGTATATGCCTTAGATTATAGCAATGGAATGTTAGACTGTTTGGCACAATTCAAGCAGAAATTTGGTTTACATAATCTGACGACATTTCATAAATCTTGGGCGGATAATTGGGATGATGTGCCACAAGCTGATGTAGTGTTGGCATCTCGTTCAACGTTGGTGGACGATTTGGACGATATGATCGAAAAACTCTGTGCCAAGGCGAAAAAACGTGTGTTTTTGACTTCTGTCACACAACGCCATTTCTTAGATGAGGGCGTATTTGAGGCGATTGGCCGTGAAGATATTGGTTTCCCCACTTATATTTATTTACTCAATCGGTTGTATCAAAAAGGCATTCAGGCAAATTTGAATTTTATTGAAACGGAATCGGGTTGTTTTCAAGGTGAAAGCTACGAGGATTTATTAGCCTCGGTGGAGTTTTCTTTAGGCGAGCTTTCCGAAAAAGAAAAACAAGGTTTGAAAGCCTTTTACGATCGTAAACAAGCCAATAACGAACCCATTTCTCACGGACAGAAAAAATGGGCGTTGATTTGGTGGAATGTGGATCGCATCTAATGTTTCAAGTGGAATCAATTTATTTTTCTATCACTAATTAAAGGGACGATTATGTTATTTGCTTTACCTGCGCTGAATGATAACTACATTTGGCTTTATCAACGAGAAAATCTGCCACTTATTATTGTCGATTTGCCTGAAACGGACAAGCTGTTTGCATGGCTAGATAAGCAAAACGCAACGATTGAAGCGGTGTTGCTTACTCACGAACATGATGATCATACACAAGGTGTGTCGGCATTTAAAAAACGTTATCCAACAGTGCCGATTTATGGGCCGCAAGAATGTGAGAAAAAAGGTGCGACTCAAATTGTGAACGAAGGGAAGATCCTTACCGCAAATTATCAAATTGATGTCATTCCGACGGGGGGACACACTAAACAGCACGTTAGTTTTTTAGTAGATAATCATTTATTTTGTGGTGATGCGTTATTTTCTGCAGGTTGCGGACGTGTTTTTACAGGCAATTATGCGCAGATGTTTGATGGTTTGCAGCGTTTGAATACATTGCCTGACGAGACGATTGTTTGCCCAGCTCATGAATATACCTTGGGGAATTTAGCATTTGCGGAAACTGTGTTGGTAGAAAAAAGTGCGGTAGAAAAACAACGTATTTTTGTTGAAACACAACGGGCTGAAAATAAACCGAGTTTGCCGACAACCTTAAAACTTGAGCGAGAAATTAATCCGTTTTTACAAGCAAAAACACTTGAAGAATTTACCGCACTTCGCAAAGCAAAAGATATTTTCTAATATTGGGTGAGGACAAAGTGCGGTGATTTTTTAAATTAGCAGATTATTTCTTTCTCGCTAACATTGTGGCAAATTTCATTTTAATGCGATTGCCGTTTTCATCAGTTTTGTGTAATTCGCCCATATTTTCGTTATATTCTAAGAATTCCCAATCTTTGTAATATTCTTTCAATTCGTTTTCAGCAAAAGTGAATGAGAACGGAAGTGGGCAAGGCACATCATCTGTGGACATGGCGGCAACGATTAAGTTATACCCGCCAATATTAGTGTGTTCTTGCATATTTTTAATGATTGACGGCACACGTTCACGATTTAAGAACATAAACACCACCGTTGAAACAATAAAATCATAGTTTTCTTGAATGCTGGCGGCGTTAATGTCGTAAAGTGCGGTAGAAATATTAAGGTTTTCTTTCTCTTTGGTTTCATTTAAAAAGGCAATGCTGTTTTCATTGTGATCCCAAGAGGTTACATCATAGCCTAATAAACTTAAATAAAGTGAATTACGCCCTTGTCCGCAACCTAAATCTAATACTTTACAAGGCGAGATAATTTTTGCTGCATCCACCACATCGCCGTGAATGGCAGTCATGTTGTATTTTTTACTGAAATAATCTTCTTTTTTGCAATAGAAACCTAGGGTACATTCTAGGTCATCAGAAAGAGCTTCAACACGATGCCATGCTTGAGGTTCAACAAAAGGAATGTGGCTTTCTGGGGTAAAAATATGCTCGGCAATAACATCGCCATTTTCTGTTAGCTCATAAAATTTAAGCTTACCTTTTAATACGGTTAATTTTCCCCAAGTGCCGACTTTTGTGTTGTGCTTTTCTTGGAACATTTGTGGCAATTTGTCTTTTGTCCACACTGGCATTTGTTTATAGCAGATTAATTCGTTTTTCATAATATTCTCCAAACAGATAAATAGTTGAGTGTTATGGTAGGTTATAAGTCATCTATTTTCAACAAGAAAATAAAAGGGCAACGTAATGTTGCCCTAATTAATTGAATTGATTATTTTACTTGCATACCTGCGGTGACACCATTATCGGCAGATAACAAGAATAAATCACTACCGCCTGTTCCTGCGGATAGAATCATTCCCTCAGACACGCCGAATTTCATTTTACGTGGTGCAAGGTTTGCCACCATAATCACAAAACGACCTTCTAGTTCTTCAGGTTTATTGTAAGCCGCTTTAATGCCAGAGAAGACTTGACGAGTATGATCGCCAAGATCCAATTCAAAACGTAAAAGTTTATTAGATTCTGGCACTGCTTCGCATTTCAGTACTTTTGCTACACGCATATCAAGTTTAGCGAAATCATCAATCGTGATGGTTTCAGCAATAGGTTCAACGGCAGAAAGTGCGGTTGGTTTTGCTTCTGTTTTTTCTGCGGCTTTATTGGCTGCTGCAAATAAGGCTTTAGTTTCTTCCACTACGGCATCAATTTGTTTTTTCTCTAAACGAGAGAATAAGGCTTTAAACGGTGCAAGGGTATGACCAAGTAATGGTTGATGAATATTATCCCAACGTAATTCAGCTTGTAAGAAGGCTTCTGCACGTTCTGCCAGTTTTGGAAGAACAGGTTTTAAGTAAGACATCAACACGCGGAAAAGCTCAATACCCATTGAACATACGGCTTGCAATTCTGCCTCTTTGCCTTCTTCTTTTGCAATCACCCAAGGGGCTTTTTCATCAATATATTTATTGGCTTTATCCGTTAATGCCATAATCTCACGAATGGCTTTATTGTATTCACGGCTTTCGTAATAAGCAGTGATTTGCTCGGCTTGAGCGGTAAATTCTGCAAATAATGATTCGTCTTCCAGTTTATCCGCAAGTTTGCCTTCAAAGCGTTTCGCAATAAAGCCCGCATTGCGTGAAGCTAAATTCACTAATTTATTTACAATATCTGTATTTACACGTTGTACGAAATCTTCAAGGTTAAAGTCTAAATCTTCAATGCGATCATTTAATTTTGCTGCATAGTAATAACGCAAACATTCAGGATCGATATGATTCAAATAAGTGCTGGCTTGAATGAATGTGCCGCGAGATTTTGACATCTTCGCCCCATCCACCGTGACATAGCCATGAGCGAACACAT